>NZ_NHRX01000069.1 GCF_016653115.1 Rhodocyclus purpureus | reverse complement strand
ATCGCCATCCTTTCGCAAAGTCGGCGATCAGTATGCAAGAAGTGGCCCGGAAGATTCAATCTGGGGGCAGGATTTGCGACTGGCATCACGCACGGTTCATGCTGAACGAGTTGTGTGTAACGCTATGCGTCTTCAGCCCCTTCGTCGGAAAGACCGAAGCACTGCTGCGCGACGTACAGGCGCAGCATCCGCTCCAGGCCAATCGGCGGCCGACCGCGTTCCCCCTTCGGATAGCACGGCGCCAACGCTTGCAGCAGATCCGGCCACGGCGTCAATGCCTCGATCTCGCCCAGAAATCGGTCTCGCCGCGTCTGCTTCTTCTTGGCGCTGTACTCAAGTTCGGAGAAGGTGGCTTGCATGGTCGGTCACGAGCGGGAGGCAGGGCGTCATTATCTCAAAGAGCGGCTGCCGACGGCAGGCCTCGGGCGGTTTCGATTAAATCAGCGCTTCCCTAACCTTAATCGTTGGGCTTCATACGCTCACCCCCGATACCCACTTGGTAGTATCCAGCAGGGATTCATCATATCTGTTACCCCCATGGAGTCACGGATGCTGAATCGCCCTCTCTCTAAAAAGAAAAACGGATCAATGGAAGCTCGAACACAGTCAGAGAACTCGTTGATCGCGTGAGTCAGATTCATTAGAAGCACGAGATTTTTGCTCTGCCATGCTTCAGAGTGGTTCGCGTATTGTGCGTACTCGTCACGCCAATCCTTCTTCCAAGTTTTATCCTCTTGATAGAATCCCGCATCTGCACGCGGCAACCAGGCAACAGTCATATAGTGATCCGCATATTCGCAAGCTCGGCTTGATAATTCGTGAATCGAATCTTCGAGTGCCACTTGCGTACCTGGCAAAATAGCATGCTGCACGGAGGCATTGAACTCGTAAATGCCGTCAATCCACTTGATGTAGGCAAGATGCCTGACGGCGTGATCTGAAATAACATCCCATGCCTTAAGCATTAGCTTTTCTGACGCAATTTCAACTAATCTCTTGTAAACAAGCGGGGCCGGATTGGGAGATTGCTCAAAAATTGTTTTTATCCAGTTTTCGTGATCACTCTTTATCTGAAGCAGCCTTTCAACAGACCATAGAGTTACATTGGTATCCACAATCTTGTGATGAATGTTGCACAAAAGAATTAGATTTGGGTATCGATTTCGATCTGCTTCTGGTACTGGGTGGTAACCCCTTGGGCCATCTACTTTCTCCGCTACGATGTGACAGTTTTCGCCGATGATAATCCCTCCGGCTGCAACGGTATCGCTTTCCGGCGTGAGCACTCTCCGACAATCAGGCATTGAGCAACGTCCTGCTGCTCTTGCCCAGAGAATCTTAATGTCTACAGATGGCACACTCATCCAAGATACTCCATTAACTCAAAGCCCAACGCCGTGTTCACCGGCTCGTCCGGTGTAAAGCATCGTTATGTCTTTCACTATATGACCATCAGCTTATTTTCAACGGTGGCTTCAATGCTGGTGGACCTCAAATCGATATCGCATTCGGGATATATCTTGCTTGCCATGGACCGCCCGACAATTCTTGTTGTTTCAGAAAATAGTAACGAGCAAGCATTTAGCATTTCGATGTTGTAACTATTTATGTCGATCGATCCGACTTCATATTCAGCAAGCAACCGTTCAGTAGTATAACAAAAGTATCTATCAGTCTCGGACAGCGCGTAGGTTATGTTTGCGGCAGTTTTGGCATCACCGCCAGCAGCTCGAAGGTGAATTCTATAGATTTCTTCGTCTCTGGTTCGATTAGGTCTGTTGTATAAATCAATATTTCTCCCACTAGAATTGCATGATTCGTTGCTTCCGGCACACTCTTGTTTTCGACGCTCCCATTCGACCTTATTTTGACCATAAACACCCAGTGCACTTTTAACTACAACTTCATACCCGGTTGTTTTTATGTCCAAGTCAATTAAGGTCTCACTATTTTCCGTGGCGTATAAAACTCGGTTTGTGATGTTGTGGCAAACATAATGAATACCGTATTGTCCACTAATGACTAATTTCTCTCGCTCCGGGTGATCGTCTTTAATATCAGGTGAGACTAAGCATTTTGCAAAATCCAAATCTGCACTAGAAAGATGTTGGTAAACTCCAGCCTCATCGATCCCACAGAAATCTCCCGCACAATACCAGTAACCATTAGGAGCTTCAGGATTAAGGGGGAGTTTTGATTCTTCTACAGCAAAGGTGTGAACAACAATTTTTACCACTTGGTCAAGCCACGTTCTCAACTTGTAAAAGAAAAATGCGCGTGCTGGTGCGACCATGGCACTACAGACAACTAGGTTTGGTTTTTTTGAAGAATTCATATATCCTCTCTTTTGCTTTCTTATCTGGTCTTTCAAAGAGTATTACAACATCTATGGCGTTAAATTGAGGGGGACGGCATAGCCAGTCTCTCTCGAATGCAAAATTATGCGTCGGATTTTGGCGGGCCATTACTTTGTTCGGCTATTTCGGTTGCCAGCTTTAGTGCTCGCTTCACGCGGCGCGCTTCTTTGGCAATTGGCACAAGAAGAGCCATGGCAAGAACTGCAAGCAACACCGAACTAATGACGCCAAGGTCAATGATATTTAAGAAAGTCCCTGCTAACGTTAGAATAACCCACGCAAGTATAAAGTCTAACAGCAAGAGAAGTGGGCCGAGGAAACGGGGATCGGCCAAAACTTGAATATTCAAATCGTGGGAGTGAGATATTTCAATCGTCGTACCTGCCTGTACCGCTCCCTCAGCGTTTGCCTTTCCTTGAAGTGCAGCAGCCTCAAGCTCAAGTTTACGAATTTCCGCCCGAGTCTTTTTGAAAGACAGCAATACAATCGGTAGGCCAAACATCGTGCCAAGACCCGTTAATACAGCACCAAAGACTTTGACATACGCGTCAGCTTCACTCAGCCAAGTGGGAGATGCTGGCGGTGCTGCCTGAGCAAGAGCAAGTGCAGGCATGATGAGCAATGGGGCTACAAGCGTAAGAACAGTCTTCATCGTTTCATTCGCCACAGAGTTGCTACTGCACTTCCGATGCATAACGAATAGGGTTTATCCCTCGCGCCGCAAGCGCTGTTCTGTCCGAGGAGGCTCGTCGCGAGGGATAAACCGTGTTGAACTGAACCGACGCTCAGGCGGCAATACTGGGGATTGTAAGCGCCGGTGATGTCTTCTGGATAGGGGCGAGAGCGATTTCCGTAGCCAAACGGGCTATGAAGAACGGATCCGTGCATCGGCTACCGCACTTGGTGGCAGCGGAGTCGTCCGGATGGCGATGTCCGCTGAGATTTCGCAGGTCCTCGCCGAGCGCGGCCCGCACGATGCGTGATGGATCGCGGGGGCCATCCAGGCTTGAGCGGTGAGTCAGGGCAGGAATTGGCGTCATGGCTGCGGCCCATCCCGGCAGCGCGGTGCCGGTGCGTCGGCCTCGTGCTTCAGTGGCGGCAGGGTGGCGACGGTGCGCCAGCGGCCGTGCTGGCAGTGCGGACAGAGTGGCGGATCGTGTCCGCTGACACGGGCGAGGAAAGGTTCCGCGGCTTCAATGGCTGCCGGCTGTGGTTCAGGTGTCTGGAGGGCGGCACGCGCGGCTGCGATCCGTTCGCGCTTGTGGGTGGGTGCGAGCAGCCCGTAGTGGCGGATGCGCTTGAAGCATTGAGGCAGCATATGGCGCAGAAAGCGCGCGATGAATTCGCCGTTCGGCAGGGTGACGGTGCGCTTGGCGCCGGTCCGATTGTCCCGCGCCCGCAGGCGGACGTGCTCGTGATCGCTGCCGATGATGCGCTCGTTCGAGATCGCCACGCGGTGGGTGTAGCGAGCCAGATAGTCGAGCACCTGCGCCGGGCCGCCGGGCGGCGGGTTGGCGTAGACCACCCAGTCGTGCTTGAGCAGTGCGCGGCGCCGTGCATTCCAGGCAGGCGGCGCCCTCCGGATCGTCGGGAATCCGAGCACTGCGATGCGCGTGATCAAGCGCGTCGAGAAACTTGCCGCGAAAGACGCGCAGCGGTACGGCAATCGACGATTGCGCGCCACGCACGCGTTGCGCCGGGGACAGCGCATAGGTGCGTCGGTACGCGGCCTCGCATTACTTTCCGCGATGAACTGTCGGGCCTATTCTCTTCCGATGAGAGTCACCGTGACGCGTACATTCGCGGCTTCCGCCGCTCCCACAGAGTCAAACACCGAGTTCGCGGCTTCCGCCCCTCCCACAGGGCTGAACACCGGGTTCGCTGCTGGCTCTGCTCCCTCAGGCAGGCGGGCCTGCGCCTGAGGGAGACTTGCGGTTTCAGACCCCGCGGCGGCGGCGGGCTTCGTAGAGGCAGACGCCGGCGGCGACCGAGACGTTGAGGCTGGACACCGATCCGAGCAGCGGGATCGACACCAGCAGGTCGCAGGTTTCGCGGGTCAGGCGGCGCATGCCGTCGCCTTCGGCGCCGAGCACCCAGGCGGTCGCTTTCGGCCACTGCGCGGCGTAGATGTCCTGCGACGCTTCGTCGTCGGCGTCGGTGCCGATGACGTAGATGTCGCGTTCCTTCAGTTCGCGCAGGGTGCGCGCGAGGTTGGTGACGGCGATGTAGGGGACCGTTTCGGCGGCGCCGCTGGCGACCTTGATCGCCGTCTGCGTGAGGCCGACGGCACGATCCTTCGGCGCGATCACCGCGTGCGCGCCGACCGCGTCGGCGACGCGCAGGCAGGCGCCGAGGTTGTGCGGGTCCTGGATGCCGTCGAGCACGAGCAGGAAGGGCGGCTCTTCGAGCGTGTCGAGCACGTCGTCAAGCGTGACGTAAGGCTGGGCCGCAGTGACGAAGGCGACGACGCCCTGGTGCGTTGCGCCGGGGGCCATCGCCGCGAGGCGGCCGGCGTCGACCGGCAGCAGGCGGACCTTGGCGACTTCGGCGCGGCGGATGAGGTCGCGCGCGCGCGCATCGCTACGGCCGGCGTCGAGGTAGATTTCGCGGATCGAATCCGGCGCGTGGCGGAGTTTGGCGAGGACGGCGTGAAACCCGTGGATCGGGCGGAACTGCGACATGAAAGAATCCTTCTTGCTGTAAGGCGGCGAGTTTACCGTGAAACAGCAGCGTGGGCTGTCCTCGATTCGGGCCTTCCGGCCCTCCCACGACAGGCCGATGGACCGGGAGCGTTTTTCGTGGGAGTGGCGGAAGCCGCGAACGAGCTCGTTTCATGGCATGGGGCGGCTGTCGGCGCGAGCCGGCAGCGCCCGGTTCAGGACCTTGGTGATCCCTGCGCTCAAGCGGGCGTACGCTTGGCCTTCTTCGGCTTCTCGGCCTTCTCCGGCTTCTTCGGCGTTTCGGCGCTCGCTGAAGCCTTCTTCGCCTTCGGCTTGGCCGTCTTCTCGGCGGCCTTCTTCTTCGCGGGCTTGTCGGCGCCGGCAGCCGGCTTCTTCGTCTTCGGCGCGGTCCTGGCCTTTTCGAGGATGGCGGCAGCGGACTGCAATAGCGATACTGCGACACCGTCCGCTTTGCTGCCCGCCGGTTCGGCAGGGGTTTCAGGCGCGCTGGCCGGTTCAGCCGTGGCCTTCTTCACCACACGCTTCGCTGCAGGCTTGACCGCGGGCTTCGTTGCCGGTTTCACCTCGGGAACTTCCAGCGGCGTAGTGCCGAGCACGAAGTCGATGCGGCCGGTCTCGAGGTCGGCGCGCACCAGCTTCACGCGCAGGCGGTCGCCGAGGCGGTAGCGCTTGCCGGTGCGCTCGCCGAGCATCTGGTGGCGCACGGCGTCGAACTGGAAGTAGTCCTCGCCGAGTTCGGAGACATGCACCAGGCCTTCGACGTAGATCCGGTCGAGCGCGACGAAGATGCCGAACGGGGTCGCGCTGGCGACGGTGCCGTCGAACTCCTCGCCGATCCGCTCCTTCATGTAGTAGCACTTGAGCCAGTTGGCAACGTCGCGCGTCGCCTCGTCGGCGCGGCGCTCGGTCGCCGAGCAGTGCAGGCCGATCTCGTCCCAGCCGGCGGCCGGCAGCTTCTCGCCCTTGAGCGTCGCCTTGATCGCGCGGTGCACGAGGAGATCGGGGTAGCGGCGGATCGGCGAGGTGAAGTGCGTGTAGCGCTCGTAGGCCAAGCCGAAGTGGCCGACGTTGTCGGGGCTGTACATGGCCTGGCGCAACGAACGCAGCATCACCGTCTGCAGCAGTTGCGCGTCGGGACGCGACTGCACCTGTTCGAGCAGCTTCGCGTAGTCGCTGGCCGAGGGCTTGTCGCCACCGGTGAGCCCCAGTCCGAACTCCTTCAGGAAGCTGCGCAGGCCTTCGAGCTTCTCCGGGGTCGGTCCTTCATGCACGCGGTAGAGCGTCGGCTGACGATGGCTTTCGAGGAAGGCCGAGGCGCAGACGTTGGCGGCGAGCATGCACTCCTCGATCAGCCGGTGCGCCTCGTTGCGCTGCACCGGGACGATGTTGGCGATCTTGCCCTGCTCGTCGAACAGCATCATCGTCTCGATCGTCTCGAAGTCGATCGCGCCGCGCTCGCTGCGCGCCTGCGCCAGCGCCTGGTAGAGCTCGTACAGGGTGCGCAGCTTCGGCAGCAGCGCCGCCTGCGTGTGGTCCTCGGGGTAGGCCTCGCCCGACAGCCAGCCCCATACCTGGTTGTAGGTCAGCCGCGCGGCCGAGCGGAACACCGCCGGGTAGAACTTGTAGCCCTCGATCACGCCGCTCTCGCTGACCTGCATGTCGCAGACCATCGCCAGGCGATCGACCTCGGGGTTGAGAGAACAGAGCCCGTTCGACAGCTTCTCGGGCAGCATGGGGATGACGCGGCGCGGGAAATAGACCGAGTTGCCGCGCTCCTCCGCCTCGCGGTCGAGCGCCGAACCGGGAAGCACGTAGTGCGAGACGTCGGCGATCGCCACCACCAGGCGCCAGCCGTCGCCGCTCTGCTCGGCATAGACGGCGTCGTCGAAGTCCTTCGCCGTCTCGCCGTCGATGGTCACCAGCTGCAGGTGGCGCAGGTCGATGCGGCCGGCCTGGTCCATCTTGCGCACCTTCAGCGGCAGCTTCTTCGTCTCGGCAACCACCTCCGGCGAGAACTCGAACGGCAGGTCGTGCTTGCGCAGCGCGATCTCGATTTCCATTCCGGGGTCGGCGTAGTTGCCGAGCACCTCGACGATGCGGCCGATCGGCTGCGCGTGGCGGCTCGGCTGTTCGATGATCTCGACGATCACCACCTGCCCGGCCTGCGGCTTGACCCGGGTCTTCTTCTCCGGCGGCGGTACCAGGATGTCCTGGCTGATGCGCTTGTTCTCGGGGACGACGACGGTGATGCCGTGTTCGATCAGCACGCGGCCGACGACGCGCGTGTTGGCGCGTTCGAGCACCTCGACGATGGCACCCTCGTTGCGGCCGCGGCGGTCGACGCCGACGACGCGCACCAGCGCGCGGTCGCCGTGCAGCACGCGCGTCATCTGCCGTGCGTCGAGGAAGATGTCGGCGCCGCCGTCGTCGGGAACGAGGAAGCCGTAGCCGTCCTTGTGCCCCTCGATGCGACCGGCGATCAGGCTGGCGCGCTCGGGGACGATGTAGGCCCCCTTGCGGTTGCGCATCAGCTGCGCCTCGCGCTCCATCGCGCCGAGGCGGCGCTGGAAGGCGATCAGTTCGTCGTCGGCAATGTCGAGCAGTTTGACGAGGCGCTCGAAGGCCGCCGGCTTGCCCTCGGCCTCGAGCAGCGCCAGGATGTACTCGCGCGAAGGCAGCGGATTTTCGTAGCGCTGCAGCTCGCGTTCGAGGTACGGATCATTTTTTCGGACCTTCGACAATTTTCTTGTTGACATCGTTCATTCTCTCAGTAAAATAGCAACTTCTTCGCAGCGCACTACAGCGAAGCAAGCCCAGGTGGCGAAATTGGTAGACGCGCCAGGTTCAGGTCCTGGTGGTGGCAACACTGTGGAGGTTCGAGTCCTCTCCTGGGCACCAAGATTCAGAAAAAGCCGACTTTCGAGTCGGCTTTTTTGTTTTCAGCCTTCCCTGCTGCGCCGACGCGCGCTGTAGCGATGGCACATCATACCAGCCTGCAGCCGGCAAGGCCCGCGCATCCGACGCGCCGCCCTTCATGGGAGGGGCGGCAGCCGCGACGCCGCCTGGCACCTTGCTGCCTGTCACACGCCCATTCGCGGCTGCCGCCGCTCCCACGAGCAGCGCACGCAGCCTCAGCCTGGGGTGGGAGGGCCGGCAGGCCCGAATGCAGGACCTGCCCCGCTGAAGTTTCACGTTAAAATGCGGCCGACGCGTACCGGAACGGAGCGAGGAATACCGTTGCGGGCGCCTTGCAGAAGCATCGGGACAAGGATCCCTACCGTCACACCCCTCACGGAGCACGCAAGCCCATGGAAACCGGCACCTCTTCTTCCGTCGCACAAAAGACCAACTCGGCGCTGCTCGGCCTCATCGTCATGGCCCTGGTCGCACCGGTGGTCGGCTGGATGTGGATCTACTGGAAACTGCCCGCCCTCATCTTCTCGGGCGTCGTCCTGCTCGGCGGGACGAAATTCCTGCCCAAGGGCGCGCGCTGGCAAAGCTTCGGCAGCTTCCTTGTCTACGGCACCTTCCTCGGCACCGTCGTCGCACTCGTCGTCGAGTTCTTCTACTTCGGCATATAGAGGGATCGCGCGGGGCGCTGCCTCACGCCAGGTCGCGCGCAGATTCGTGGCTTACGCCACTCCCACGAAAAGCGCTCCCGCGGCATTCGCCTGCCGTGGGAGGGCCGGAAGGCCCGAATCGAGGCCTTCCCGCCCGGAAAGTTTCAGGGTAAGGAGCGCAGCCCCGGGCGCCCGATCTGGTCAGCGGCGGCGCTTGTCCAACTTCACTGCGGGTGCCTTCGCAGCACGCGGCGCCCGCCTGGCTTCCCCGTTTGCAGCCCCCTTCCCCGCTCGCGGCGTCGTTGCGCGCGCGACCGTTCCGTTGCGCTGCGGCTCATTGCGCCGCAGCGCCGGCCGCTGATCGCCGCGACCGGGCAGAGCCCCCGGACTCGTCTCGCCGCGCTGCAGCGTGTGCCGCACCCCGGCCCTGCCCGTGCCGGCGCCTGCAGCATGCGCGTCGACGAAACCAGCCGGCTGATGCGCCGGAATCAGGTGCTTCTTGCCCGGACCGATCAGGTCGGCACGACCGATGCTCTTCAGCGCGTCGCGCAGCATGGGCCAGTTGGCCGGGTCGTGGTAGCGCAGGAAAGCCTTCTGCAGGCGGCGACCGCGACCGCTGCGCTCGGTCTCGAGTGGCGCCGAATCACGCTTCAACGGCCGTAGCGGGTTGCGCCGCGAGTGGTACATGGTCGTCGCCAGCGCCATCGGCGTCGGCAGGAAGGTCTGCACCTGGTCGAGGCGGAAGTTGTTGCGCTTCAGCCACAGCGCCAGATTGACCATGTCCTGCAGGCTGGTCCCCGGATGCGCGGCGATGAAGTACGGGATCAGGTACTGCTCCTTGCCCGCCGACTGCGAGAAGCGGTCGAACAGCTCCTTGAACTTCTCGTAGTCGCCGATCCCCGGCTTCATCATCGCCGACAGCGGCCCTTCCTCGGTGTGCTCGGGGGCGATCTTCAGGTAGCCGCCGACATGGTGCGCGGCCAGTTCGCGCACGTACTCGGGCGAGCGCACGGCGAGGTCGTAGCGCACGCCGGAACCGATCAGCACCTTCTTGATGCCGGGCAGCGCGCGCGCCTTGCGGTAGAGCTGGACCAGCGGCGAATGGTCGGTATCGAGGTTCTCGCAGATGCCCGGATAGACGCAGGACAGCCGCCGGCAGCTCTGCTCGATCGCGCGGTCGCGGCAACCGAGGCGGTACATGTTGGCGCTCGGCCCGCCCAGGTCGGAAATGACGCCGGTGAAGCCCGGCGTGCGGTCGCGGATTTCCTCGATCTCGCGCAGGACCGACTCCTCCGAACGGCTCTGGATGATGCGCCCCTCGTGCTCGGTGATCGAGCAGAAGGTGCAGCCACCGAAGCAGCCGCGCATGATGCTCACCGAGAAGCGGATCATCTCGTAGGCGGGAATGCGCGCCTTGCCGTAGGACGGGTGCGGCCGCCGCTGGAAAGGCAGGGCATAGACCGCGTCCATCTCGGCAGTCGTCAGCGGGATCGGCGGCGGGTTGAGCCAGACGTCGCGCTCGCCGTGCGCCTGTACCAGCGCGCGCGCGTTGCCGGGGTTCGATTCGAGGTGCAGCGTGCGCGAGGCGTGCGCGTAGAGCACGCGGTCGTCGCGCACCGCTTCGTAGGAAGGCAGGCGGACGACGCTGTGCGCACGTGCCGCGCGCCGGTACTCCATCCGCGCCAGCCGCGTCACGCGTGCCTCGGGGTCGATGCGCACCGGCTGCAGGTCCTCGTACGGACTCTGGTGCGGGTCCACGATGCGCGGGATGTCGAAGCTGGTCGAGTCGACCTCGATCCAGCCGCGCTCGGCGAGGGCGCCGCGCTGAGTCAGATAGGCGGTGCCGCGCAGGTCGCGGATCGATTCGATCGACTCGCCGAGCGCGAGCCGGTGCGTGAGTTCGACCAGCGCGCGTTCGGCGTTGCCGTAGATGAGGAGGTCGGCCTTGGCGTCGGCCAGCGCCGAGCGGCGCACCTTGTCCGACCAGTAGTCGTAATGCGCGATGCGCCGCAGGCTGGCCTCGATCGAGCCCATCACCACGGGAACTCCCGCGTAGGCCTCGCGGCAGCGCTGCGCATAGACGACCGCAGCGTGGTCGGGCCGCCGGCCGGGCTCCGCGTCGGGCGTGTAGGCGTCGTCGCTGCGGATCTTGCGGTCGGCCGTGTAGCGATTGACCATCGAATCCATGTTGCCGGCAGTGACGCCGAAGTACAGGTTCGGCCGGCCGAGCACGCGGAAGGGGTCGGCCGAACGCCAGTCGGGCTGGCTGATGATGCCGACGCGGAAGCCCTGCGCTTCGAGCAGGCGGCCGATCAGCGCCATGCCGAAGCTCGGGTGGTCGATGTAGGCGTCGCCGGTGACGAGGATCACGTCGCAGGAGTCCCAGCCGAGATTGTCCATCTCGGCGCGCGACATCGGCAGGAAAGGGGCGATCCCGAAGCGCCTGGCCCAGTACGGGCGCCAGGAGAAGAGGCCTTTCGGCGGCGAGAACGGCGAGGGGGGGAGGACGATGGCGGTCATTTGCGCGCGATTGTACAGGCTGCCGGAGCCAGCCGGGCGGCGACGCGAGTTCCGTTGAGGGCATGCTTGATTCTCACGAAACAGGCAGGCCCTCAACGAAAAATGCAAATTGCATCATGCGGCAAGCTCGGCTAGGATTAACCATGCTTCTTGCAGGTCATTTAACTTGCCTCGCGTCCTTGCCGCACAGCATCCGAGCGACAGTGGCCGCGCAACTCATTGCGGGAGAACACGAATGATGAAGAGCAGTGTCCTGTCGGTCGCCCTGATTGCCAGCTTCGCAGGAGCGGTCGCTGTCGACCCGGCGCAAGCCGCGGGCAAGGAACCGATCCAGCCGATCGCGCCAGCCAGGATCACCAATCCGGCGCTGGTCGAACTCGGCAAGAAGCTCTTCTTCGACCCGCGCCTCTCCAGGTCGGGCTTCATTTCGTGCAACTCCTGCCACAACCTGTCGCTGGGCGGCACCGATAACCTGAAGACCTCGATCGGCCACAACTGGAACGAAGGCCCGATCAACTCGCCGACGGTGCTCAATGCGAAGTTCAACATCGCCCAGTTCTGGGACGGTCGCGCCGCCAACCTGCAGGCACAGGCGGGCGGGCCGATCGCCAACCCCGGGGAAATGGCTTTCAGCCACGAGCTCGCGGTCGAAATATTGCAGTCGATCCCCGGTTACGTGAGCGAGTTCAAGAGGGCGCTCGGCTCCGACAAGATCGACATCGACAAGATCACCAAGGCCATCGCCGCCTTCGAGGAAACCCTGGTCACCCCGAACTCGCGTTTCGACAAGTGGCTGAAGGGCGACAAGAAGGCGCTCAGCCAGCAGGAACTGGCAGGTTACCAGTTGTTCAAGGAGGTCGGCTGCATCGCCTGCCACAACGGCACTGCAGTCGGCGGCAATTCGTTCCAGAAGCTGGGCGTCGTCGAGCCCTACGTGACGAGCAACCCGGAGCAAGGCCGCATCGAAGTCACCGGCAAGGACGCCGACCGCTTCAAGTTCAAGGTCCCGACCCTGCGCAACGTCGAACTGACCTACCCTTACTTCCACGACGGTGCCGCCAACACCCTGCCCGAAGCCGTCAACACCATGGCACGCATCCAGCTCGGCCGCTCGCTCACGGTCGACGAGAACGCCAAAATCGTCGCCTTCCTGAAGACGCTGACCGGCGATCAGCCGAACTTCAAGCTGCCGATCCTGCCACCTTCGGCCGACAACACGCCGCGCCCGACGCCGTTCGCGAAGAAGTAGGCGCCCTTCAATTCCCCAGACCTCTTGCACAGTGCAACCCAAGCTGATGTAATAACGTTGTTATTACTCTCTCGGAGAACCGCCATGCGTACCGCTGTCAGGAAGATCGGAAACTCTCGTGGCGTGCTCATTCCGGCGGCGCTGCTCACCGAATGTGGCATCACCAACGAAGTCGAACTCCGACTCGATGGCACGCGAATCGTGATCGAACCAGTAAAGCCCGCCCGAGAAGGCTGGTTTGACGGTTATCGAGCCGAAGCCGATGCAGACGCGTGGGAAGGACTTCCCGCCGATGCCGACAGCGGAGAATGGGAATGGTGAGGGCAGAAACCCGAGTTCGCCGTGGCGACGTCTACTGGGTCAATCTTGACCCCACCATCGGCAGCGAGATCAAGAAAACTCGTCCGGCACTGGTGGTGTCGCCGGACGACATGAACGCCGCCTTGCCACGCGTGATCGTCGCCCCCATCACCAGCCGTGGTCAGCCTCTGGGATGTCGTCCCGAACTGACGTTCAACGGCAAACCCGCCCGCATCCTGCTCGACCAGATTCGCTGCGTAGACAAGGCACGGCTCGCAGGCAAGCTCGGGGAAATTCCCGCCTCGGTTTGGCAAGGCGTGCTGCTGGAAATGCTCGAATAGCCCCTATCCCCCCGCCCGCAGCGCGTGCATCGGCGGCGTCGCCAGCAGGCGCGAGGCGGCGATCCAGCCGGCGCCGGCGACGAGTACTGCGCCGCTGCTGGTGGCGAGCAGCGGTAGCCACGGGTCGAGCGGCAGGGTGACGTTGAAGATGCGCCCGGCGAGCAACTGCCCGACCGCCATCGCGCCGATCGCGGCGATCAGGCCGGAGAGCGCGCCGATCGCCGCGTATTCGCCGAGCAGCGCGCGCGCCAGTTGCGCGCGGCGGGCACCGAGCGCGCGCAGCAGAGCGAGTTCGTAGCGGCGTTCGTCGGCGGCCGAGACCAGCGCCGCCCAGAGCACGACCAGCCCGGCGGCGAGCGTGAACAGGAAGATGAACTCGATCGCGTGCGAGACGAGGTCGAGGATGGCCTGCAACTGCGCGAGGATCGCGCCGACGTCGATCACCGTCAGGTTGGGAAACTCGCCGACCAGGCGGTTGACGAAGGCGGCGTCGGCAGCTGGCAGGTGGAAGGAAGTGATCCAGCTTGCCGGATACGCTTCGAGCACCCCCGACGGGGTGATGATGAAGAAATTGACGCGCATCGAGTCCCAGTCGAGCTTGCGCAAGGCGACCACCTCGACGGCGAGCGCCTCGCCGGCGACGTCGAAGAGCAGCCGGTCACCGACCTGCAGTCCGAGCGTCCGGGCGAGCCCCGCCTCGACCGAGACGACGCCGCGACCGCGGTCGGCGTCGGCGAACCAGCGACCGGCGACGAGCTTGTTCCCCTCGGGCGGCGCGTCGCGCCAGGACAGGTTGAACTCGCGCTCGATCAGCCGTTGCGCGCGCGTGTCGGTGAAGCCGTCGGCGCTGACCGCCGCGTCGTTGATCTGCGTCAGCCGGCCGCGCACCATCGGTGCGAACTCGGGCCGATAGCCGGCGTCGGCAAAGAAGCCGCGCACCGCGTCGAGCTGGTCGGGCTGGATGTTGATGACGAAGCGGTTCGGCGCATCGGGCGGTGCCGAAGCGCGCCAGGCAGCGATCAGGTCGCCACGGATCGCGGTAAGCAGGAGCAGCGCCATCAGCCCGATCGCCAGCGCGCTGATCTGGATCACGCTGGCGCCCGCGCGCCGCTCGATGCCGAGCAGGCCCTGCCGCCAGCCGCGCCCGCGCTCGCCGGCCACGAGCGGCCAGCGCCGTGCGGAGAGCGCAACCAGCCAGACGGTTGTGCGCCCGATGAGCGCGAAGGCGAGCAGCGCCGCAGCGAAGCCGCCGAACACCCAGGCACCGAGCTTCAGGTCGCCGGCGATCCAGAGCATCAGTCCAGCCAGCGCAGCGATGCCGACGGCAACACCGCCGAGCACTCCGGCGCCCGGCGCGCCGAGGTCGCGGCGCAGCACGCGCAAGGTCGACACGCGCCGCAATTGCAGCAGCGGCGGTGCGGCGAAGGCGAACAGCAGGGTCAGGCCGAGCACCAGACCCTGCGCCGCCGGCCGCCAGCCGGGCGCGGGCAAGGGACTGGCAAGCAGTTCGGCGATCACCGCGTGCAGGACGAAATGCGCGGCGTAGCCGAGCGCACAGCCCGCCGCCGCTGCAAGCAGCCCGAGCAGGACGAACTGGCAGCCGAACAGCGCGAGCAGTTGCCCCTGCGTGGCACCGAGGCAGCGCATCACCGCGCAGGCGTCGAGGTGGCGCTGCGTGTAGCGGCGCGTCGCCAAGGCGACTGCGACCGCGGCGAGGATCGCCGTCAACAGCGCCGCCAGACCGAGGAAGCTGCCGGCGCGGTCGAGCGCCGAGCGGATCTCGGGACGCGCGCCCTGGGTGTCCTCGAGGCGCTGCCCGCGCACGAGCAGCGGCGTCACCGCGCTGCGGAAATCGGACAAGCTAGCCTCGTCGCCGGCGAGCAGCAGCCGGTGAGCGATGCGCGCGCCCGGCTGGACGAGGCCGCTGGCGTCGAGGTCGGCGAGGTTCATCATCAGGCGCGGCGCGACCGAGAAGAAGCTGACGCCGCGATCGGGCTCCTGCGTCAGGATGGCGCCGACCGCGAGCGTCGCCTTGCCGACCGCGATGCGGTCGCCGGGCGCCGCGGCGAGCGCGAGTGCGAGCCGCTCGTCGATCCAGACGACACCGGGCGACGGCACGCCGACGGCGGCGGCGTCGGGCGCGTTCAGCGCCGGCGCGATGCGCAGCCTGCCACGCAGGGGATAGCCTTCACTCACCGCCTTCACGTCGGCCAGGTTCGAACGCGCGCCCTGCCCCGCCGCTGCGGACGAGTCGGCGAGCTTGCTCACCATGCTCGGGAAGGACTGGGTGCGCGCCGTGCGCAGGCCCGGACGCGCGGCGAGCGCATCGACCTGCGCCGACGGCGGATGATCGGAGACGAGCACCAGATCGGCGGCGAGCAGCTGGCGCGCCTCGGTGTCGAGCGCGAGGCGGACGCGGTCGGCTGAGAAGCCCACCGCGCTCAGTGCGGCGACGGCGATCGCCAGCGCCGCGGCGAGCAGGCGCAGTTCACCGCCGCGCGCGTCGCGTTTGAGCATGCGCCAGGCCAGTCGCCAGATGTTCAAGCCGGTCTCTCCTTGGTTGTGTCTGCGCTTCGATAGTTAAGGTGAAACGTGGAACAATTTCGTGAAACATCGGCCGACGCGATCTTCGGAAGCCATCGCGACCAGCAGCCCGTCAGTCGGCGGGGCCGCGAAATTGGAAGAACGAACTGGATTGCCACGGCGCTACGCGCCTCGCAATGACGGCAGCAAATCTGCGTTTCATGCGCAGTGGTGGCACGACTCGCCATGAACGTTAGTCGGGATTGTCGGCTTACGGTTCCCCGAGCCGGGCCGGCAGCATTGGCGGCGGCCGCCGCACAAAAACCGCTGCTACAGTCGTGGGAGGGCCGTGAGGCCCGAATCATAGAGCACCCCCTGAGGTCCCTTGGTAAACCTTACTCCAGCTCGCGCAGGCGCGACACCGCTTCCTCGACGCGCGCCACCGCGATCGTCTCGATGCCCTCGATCGGCTGCTTGGGCGCATTGGCCACCGGGATCAAGGCGCGCGTGAAGCCGAGCTTGGCGGCTTCGCGCAGGCGCTCCTGGCCACGCGGCGCCGGCCTGATTTCGCCGGTCAGGCCGATCTCGCCGAAGACGATCAGCTTCTCGGGCAGCGCGCGGTTGGTGAGCGAGGAGACGATCGCCAGCGTCACCGCGAGGTCGGCGGCCGGCTCGATGATGCGCACGCCGCCGACGGCGTTGACGAACACGTCCTGGTCGAAGCAGACGATGCCCGCATGCCGGTGCAGCACCGCGAGCAGCATCGCCAGGCGCTGCGCGTCGAGGCCGACGGTCAGCCTCCGCGGATTGCCGTGGGCGGCGTCGACCAGCGCCTGGATTTCGACCAGGAGCGGCCGCGTCCCCTCCTGCGTCACCATCACGCAGGCGCCGGGCGCCGCCTGCACGCGCGAGGGCAGGAACAGCGCCGACGGGTTGCTGACCCCCTTCAGCCCGCGTTCGGTCATGGCGAAGACGCCGATCTCGTTCACCGCGCCGAAGCGGTTCTTCACCGCGCGGATCAGGCGGAAGGCCGAGTGCGTGTCGCCCTCGAAGTAGAGCACCGTATCGACGATGTGTTCGAGCACGCGCGGGCCGGCGATCGCGCCCTCCTTGGTGACGTGGCCGACGAGCAGGATGCTGGTGCCGCTCTGCTTGGCGAGCCTTGTGAGTTGCGCCGCGCACTCGCGCACCTGCGCGACCGATCCCGGCGCCGACGACAGCGCGTCCGACCACAAGGTCTGGATCGAATCGATCACGGCGACAGCGGGCTGGTCGCGCCGGAGAACGTCGAGGATCTGTTCGAGCTTGATCTCGGCGAAGAGGCGCAGCGCGCCGGTGTCGAGCGACAGGCGCCGTGCGCGCATCGCCACCTGCTCGCCCGACTCCTCGCCGGAGACGTAGAGCACGCGTTGCGTCGCCGCGAGGCTGGCCAGCGCCTGCAGCAGCAGCGTGCTCTTGCCGATGCCGGGGTCGCCGCCGATCAGGGTGACGCCGCCGGCGACCAAGCCGCCGCCGAGCGCGCGGTCGAACTCGCCGATTCCGGTGGGAAAGCGCTCGGCCTCGCGCGCCTCGATCTCGGCAAGGACGCGCGGCAGCGCGGTCGTCCCGGCGAGCGCGGCAAAGCGCGGCGAGGCAGCCGGCGCCGCGCGCGTCTCGATGAGCGTATTCCAGGCGCCGCAGGCCGGGCACTGCCCCTGCCACTTCGGCGCCGTGCCACCGCACTCGGCGCAGACATAGACGTTCTTCTCGCGCGACACGCTCAGTCCCCGCCTGTCTCGATCACCGGCACCCGCTTCGTCAGCGCGCAGAACATCTCGTAGCTGAGCGTTCCTGCTGCCGCCGCGACCTCGTCGGCCGACAGGCCCTCGCCGAACAGGGTGACCGGGCTGCCGACTCCCGCACCGGGAAGTTCGCTCAGGTCGCAGGCGAGCATGTCCATCGACACGCGGCCGATCGTCTGCGTGCGCCGGCCGTCGACCAGGATCGGCGTCCCGCCCGGCGCATGGCGCGGGTAGCCGTCGCCGTAGCCGCAGGCGACGACGCCGACCCGCGTCGGCTGCGTCGCGGTGAACAGTCCGCCGTAGCCTACCCGCTCGCCGGCAGCGACTTCCTGTACGGCGATGATGCGGCTGCCGAGCGTCATCACCGGCAGCAGGCCGAGGCTCTCCGCGCTTTCGTCGGCGAAGGGGCTGCCACCGTAGAGCACGAGGCCGGGGCGGACCCAGTCGTGCACGGTGTGCGCGTGACGCAGGAGCGCCGCCGAGTTGGCGAGCGACACTTCACCCGCGAAGTCCGCGATCAGGGGCGCCAGGCGACGGTACTGTTCGTCTACACCGCGCGGGCCGTCGGCGTCGGCGAAGTGGCTCATCAGCAGCACCGACTCGACCGCCGGCAGCGTGCGCAGTTCGGCGAGCACCGCCGGCACCACTGCGGGGCGGAAGCCGAGCCGGTTCATGCCGCTATTGACCTTGAGGCCGACCGCAAGCCGGACCCCGGGCGGCGCCGCGCGCAGCATCGCAATCTGCTCGGCGCAGTGGATCGCCGGGCGCAGGCCGTATTCGGCGCAGACGGCGACGTCGCCAGTTGCGAAGATTCCTTCGAGCAGGACGATCGGCTGGGTGATGCCGGCATCGCGCAGCGCGACCGCATCGGCGAGGTCGAGCAGCGCGAAACCGTCGGCGAGGTCGCGGAGCGCGCGCACCGTGCGCAGCAATCCGTGGCCGTAGGCATCGGCCTTGACCACGGCGAAGGCGCGCGCAGCGCCGGCATGTCGGCGCGCGACGAGGTAATTGTGGCGCAAGGCGGCGAGGTCGATACGCGCCCGGATCGGGCGCGAGATCAGCGAGGGCTTGGAATGGGACACGGAAGGGACACGGAAGGGAGGCGCGACGGGGGATGGCGGGTTCGAGGACTGAGCGCTGCGCTGAGCATGGCTGCGCGCTGACGGGAGTTGCGCCCGACAGTAGCGAGGCATCGGCAAGCTGGATGAGGCAGGAAGGGGTGCCATTCAAGCACAAAAAGCCGGATCCCGACAGAGCCAAAGGCGGGAGCCGACGATCTTCCGTGGCGAAGAAAATGCAGGAAAACGCCGGCAACTGACCTGCTCCGGGCACTTTGGCCGCCGACCCGGCAGACCATTCGGGAGCTAACAAGTTCAGGGCGTTCATGGTATAAACGGCCGAAATCCTTTGGGAAGTTGCTTCCGGATGCCTTTCGGCTTCTACATCATCATGGCCGCGCAGTTCTTTTCCGCGCTGGCCGACAATGCCTTGCTCATCGCTTCGATCGCCGCCCTGCGCGACATGCACGCGCCGAGCGAGTACGAGCCATTGCTGAAGACCTTCTTCACGGTTTCCTACGTCGTCCTCGCCGCCTTCGTCGGCGCCTTTGCCGACTCGATGCCGAAGTGGCGGGTGATGTTCATCAGCAACACGATCAAGATCGGCGGCTGCGCACTGATGTTCTACAGCGTGCATCCGCTCGTCGCCTACGCCGTCGTCGGCCTCGGCGCGGCGGCCTACTCGCCGGCCAAGTACGGCATCCTCACCGAGTACCTGCCGCACCGCCTGCTGGTCGTCGCCAACGGCTGGATCGAAGGACTGACCGTCGGCGCGATCATCCTCGGCGTCGTCATCGGCGGCGCGCTGATCAAGCCCGACATCTCCGCGGCGCTTCTCGCCTTCGACTTCCCGCTGATCGACACAGGCATCGACACCCCCGGCGAAATGGCGATCTGCGTCGTCGGCGTGCTCTACATCCTGGCCGCACTGTTCAACCTGTACATCCCGGACACCGGCGTCGACCACAAGCCGCTCAAGCGCAATCCCTTCTACCTGATCCACGAGTTCAATCATTGCCTGATGCTGCTCTGGCGCGACCGGCTCGGGCAGGTCTCGCTGGCGGTGACGACGCTGTTCTGGGGCGCCGGCGCCACCCTGCAGTTCATCGTCATCAAGTGGGCGGAAGCCGCGCTGGGGCTCGACCTCGCGCATTCGAGCATGCTCCAGGGCGTCTGCGCCGTCGGCGTCGCGCTCGGCGCCGCGGTGGCGGCAAAGATGATCACGCTGCGCAAGTCGGTCCGCGTCATCCCGCTCGGCATCGCCATGGGGCTGATCGTGCTGGTCATGAACTTCGTGAACAGCATCTGGATCGCCATCCCGCTGCTGGTCATCATCGGCGGCCTGTCCGGCTTCTTCGTCGTGCCGATGAACGCGCTGCTGCAGCACCGCGGCCACATCCTGATGGGCGCCGGCCACTCGATCGCCGTGCAGAACTTCAACGAGAACCTGTCGATCCTGGTGATGACCGGGCTCTACTACGCGATGGTCAAGGCCGACCTGTCGGTATACTGGGTGCTGACCCTGTTCGGCCTGTTCGTCAGCAGCGCGATGTTCCTGGTCAAGCGCCGGCACGAAGCCAACCAGCGCGAGCGCGACGACGTGATCCACCTCGACGACGGCGGAACGCACTGATTGTCAGCACCTCGCGGCAAACGCGGGAGAACAGGAGGCGGGCATGGACATCGAACTGCGAGCGGCAACCGCCGCTGACGCCGAACGCTGCGGTCAAATCTGTCACGCCGCCTTCGCCGATATCGGCGGCCGTCACGGCTTCCCGTCGGATATGCCCGAGCTTGAATGGGCGATCGCCGATTTCATGCGCTGGATCGCCCACCCCGGTTACCACGTCATCGTCGCCACCGACGAAGCCGGAGCCATCGTCGGCTGCATGGCCATCGACGAACGCTCGACGATCAGCGGCCTTGGCCCGATCGCCGTCGAACCGACGCTGCAAAGCCGGTCGGTCGGACTCAAGCTGCTCAACGCGGCCTTGAACCGCTCGCGCCGACGCGAAGTCCCCGGCGTGCGCCTCGTCCAGGCTGCGTTCAACGGCTGCACCATGGGCCTCTGCGCGCGCGCCGGCTTCGTCGTCCGCGAGCCGCTCGTCACGCTCCAGGGACCGGCGCTGGCGCTGGCGATCCCCGGCTACCGCGTGCGCATCGCCACCGAATCCGACCTCGCCGCCGCCGACGCTCTGTGCCGGCGCATCCATGGCCACGAGCGCAGCGGCGAACTGCGCGACGCGATCGCCACCGGCAGCGCGCGCATCGTCGAGCACGACGGGAGAATCACCGGCTACGCCAGCGAACTCGGCTTCGGCGGCCACGCGCTCGGCGAGAGCAACGAAGCCCTCAAGGCGCTGATCGGCGCCGCAGGGGAATTCACCGGACAAGGCTTCAACCTGCCGACGCGCAACAGCGAACTTTTCCGCTGGTGCCTCGAACACGGGCTGCGCATCGTTCAGCCGTTGACGCTGATGAGCCTGGGCCTCTACAACGAGCCGCAGGGCATGTTCCTGCCGTCGATCACCTATTGAGCGACGGCCCGGGTAAGCGCCGCAGTGCCTGCATGTGACCTGTCACAGGCGCACGGCCAGGGACGCGACGGACCTTGCCACTGCTCCAGCGCGCTCAGAGCAGCAGCGGCTCGTCGGGCAGCTCGTTGGGGTTGTCGCCGAGGGGCGGGTAGTGACGGGCGAGTTCGCCGCCGATCGTCTCGATCGCCGCGAGCGCGCCGCGAAGGAAATCACCATGGGCGAAAGCGGTTTCCATGTCGCGGCAGACGGACTGCCAGAAGCTTTCGCCGAGTCGCGCGTCGATGCCGCGGTCCGCGACGATCTCGACGCGGCGGTCGACGAGCTGGACGTAGATGAGCACGCCACTATTGTCCTGCGTATCCCAGACGCCGAGCTGAGCAAACAGCTCGAGCGCGCGCTGGCGCGGGCTCCGCCCGTGCCAGAGGTCGGCGATCGGTAGACCGCCCTCGACGACGAAACGGAGTTCACCGCGATGCCTGGTCTCGGAGGCGGCGATCGCCGCCGTGATCGCCTGCTGCGCCGCCGGCGGGAACTGGCGCTGCGACCACCAGTGCGGCAGCGCGCTGTGGCGCAGAAATCTCGACCACTGCATCACCACCTCCCCGAGGCACCGCCGCCGCCGAAGCCGCCGCCACCGCCGGAAAATCCACCGCCTCCGGAGAATCCGCCGCCGCCACCGAAGCCTCCCCCCGGGGGAAAGCCGGAGCGGGTCGCGGCCAGTCCGGCGAACAGGGAGACCACGAAGGCGAGCAATCCGGCGCCGAGGGCGACCAGCAGCGCGCCGACCAGGAACCAGGCGAACGCGGCCGCGGCCAGCCCGATCAGCAGCGCGGCGGGCAGGCGCCCGAGCAGGCTGCGCAGGATGCCGCCGACGAAGAAGACGAGGATGAAGCCGACGAAGAACAGGGTATCGAGCGGATTATCGCCGGCGATGGGATCACGCTGCGCGGGCGGCGGCAGCGACTCGCCGGCAGCGACCGCCATCATCGCCGTCACGCCGGCGTCGATGGCGCCGTAGACCTCGCCCGCCTTGAGCTTCGGCACGATCACCTCGGCGATGATGCGCTTGCAGACGGCGTCGTTGAGCACGCCTTCCAGCCCGTAGCCGACCTCGATGCGCAACTCGCGGTCCTTGAGCGCGAGCAGCAGCAGGGCGCCGTCGTCGATTCCCTTGCGCCCGAGCTTCCAGGCCTCGACGACGCGGATTCCGTACTGCTCGATCGTCTCCGGCTGTACCGTGTCGGTGACGAGCACGGCGATCTGCGTGCCGCGCTCGCGCTCGTAGGCGGCGAGCTTCTGCTCGAGCGTCGTTCGCTGCTGCGCCGTCAGCGCGGCGACGCGGTCGGTGACGCGTGCCGTCAGGCTCGGCACCGGCTGCAGCGTCTGCGCCGCGGCGAGCCCGGCGAAAGTGGAAAAGGCGGCGCCGACGAGGGCGCAGACGGCAGCAAAGAAGAGCGCGCCGGGCGTCCCGCGCCGCAGCCCGAACATCAGCCGGCTCCGTTCAGCGCTGCGCCGCAGCCGGGCGGCCGAAATCGACCTTCGGCGCCTTCGCCACGGAGGCTTCGTCCTCGACCGTGAAGTTGGGCTTCACGTGATAGCCGAAGGCCATCGCCGTCAGGTTGTTGGGGAAAGTGCGCACCGAGACGTTGTAGGCCTCGACCGCCTTGATGTAGCGGTTGCGCGCGACGGTGATGCGGTTCTCGGTGCCTTCGAGCTGCGCCTGCAGGTCGCGGAAGGCAGCGTCGGCCTTCAGCTGCGGATAGTTCTCGGAGACCACCAGGAGCCGCGACAGCGCGCTGGTGAGGCCGGCCTGCGCCTGCTGGAAGCGGGCAAAAGCCGCCGGGTCGTTGATCAACTCCGGCGTCGCCTGGAGGCTGCCGACCGTCGCGCGCGCCTGCGTCACCGCGGTCAGCACTTCCCGCTCGTGGCTGGCGTAGCCCTGGACGGTGCTGACCAGGTTGGGAACGAGGTCGGCGCGGCGCTGGTACTGGTTGATCACTTCCGACCACGCCGCCTTGGCCGCTTCGTCGCCGCTCTGGAACTGGTTGTAGCCGCAGCCCGACAACAGGCTGACGACGAAGGCAAGGACGATGAGGAGTCTGTTGCGCATGCTGTTCTCCCGATGATTCCGCATACCGTGCCGGCCACGCTGCTCTGCGGCCGAGGCCATGCACCTGCCCGCCCAGATGGCGGCGGGCGGCCGGATCTCAAGCGCCCTTGGCCTCGCGCATCAGGGCGCGCGCCCGGCACAGGTCTTCCCAGGCACGCGCCTTGTCGAGCGGCGTACGCAGAAGATACGCCGGATGGTAGCTGATGACAACGGGAATCCTGCGGCCGGCAACTTCCCAGAAGTGGGTGCGCCCGCGCAGGCTGCCGAGCGGCGCGTCGAGGCCGAGCGTCGCCTGCACCGCGGGTTTGCCGAGGACGAACACCAGACGCGGTTGCAGCAGCGCCACCTGCCGCTCCAGGTACGGCCGGCAGGTGGCGATCTCGGCAGCGGTCGGCGTGCGGTTGTTGGGCGGGCGGCATTTCACCGCGTTGGCGATGTAGACGTCTTCGCCGCGCTTCAGGTCGATCGCTGCCAGCATCGCGTCGAGCAGCTTGCCGGCCGGACCGACGAAAGGCTCGCCGCGCCTGTCCTCCTCGGCACCCGGTCCCTCGCCGATGAACAGCCAGTCGGCATGCACATCGCCGACACCGAGCACCGCCTGCTGGCGCTGTTCGCACAGGCCGCAGGCACGGCAGCCGGCCACCTCGCGGCGCAGCGCGTCCCAGGATTCAGCCTCGTTCGCCTCCACGAGCGGCGCTGGCGCGCAGGGCGCCTGCTCGATGGCGGCGGGCGCGGCCGTGGGCCCCCCCTCCTCCACGCTTGCGCTCGCGGCCCCAGGGCGAACATCCGCGGGAACGGCCTCGGGAGACAGTGGCGGACGGCGCAGTTTCCACAGCGGACCGAGGCCCATTTCGAGCAGCATCTCGTCGCGCGAGAGCTTCACGCCGGCAGCTCCTCGACGCTGCGCGTGAGCACCAGCGCGTCCTCGCGCCCGCTCGCGGCCGGATAGTAGCCGCGGCGGACACCGATCTGCCGAAAGCCGAAGCCCTGGTAGAGCGCCAGCGCACGCAGGTTCGACGGCCGCACTTCGAGCAGCAAGGTCGTCGCCCCGAGCGTACGCGCGACCGCCAGCGCGTCGGCGAGCAGTTGCGCGCCATAACCCTTGCCCTGCGCGCGCGCGGCGACGCTGATGTTGAGCAGGTGCGCCTCGTCGACCACCGGCATGATCACCGCGTAGCCGAGCAGTTCGCCGCCGACGCGCAGCACCCGGCCATGGTAGCCGGCCGCCAGCGAATCGGTGAAATTGCCGCGACTCCAGGGGTGCGAGTAGACGTCGTATTCGATGCGCAGGACTTCGTCGAGGTCGCTCTCGCACATCGGCGCGATCAGGCAGCGCGGTTCGCCCCCGGCTGCTGCCCCTGCCTCGTCCCCGGCGGCCGGCAGCGCCAGGCTCATGCCCGCCCGCCCTGCGCCAGGCGTTCGGCGACGGTGAGCGCGACCTTGTCGCGGACATAGACCGGAACGGCGTCGGCGGCGGCGATGCGCTCGCCGCGCGCGAGCCGCGGTGCCGCCAGCCGGGCGACGGCGGCCGCGGCAGGCAAGAGGTCCGGCAGGCAGCGCGTCACCCTGCCCTGCAGCCGGTCCGCGAGTTGCGGATAGGCGGCGAGCGCGTTGCCGCAGGCTAGCCAGTCGTCGCCTTCCGGCAGCGTGATCGCCTCGGGCGGCAGGACGACGAGCGGCGCCTGCGCGACGCCGCCGACGTAGGCGCCGAAGTAGATTTCCCCCATGCGCGCGTCGAGTGCAACGAGAACGCGTTCGCCGCCGCTGGCCAGCGCCATCGCCTCCAGCGTCCCGACCGGGAACAGTGGCAGATCGTGCGCGAAGGCGAGACCCTGCGCGATCGCGCAGCCGACGCGCAGGCTGGTGAAGGCACCGGGACCGGCGGCAAAGGCGATGCCGTCGAGGTCGGCGCAGCCGAGGTCGGCTTCGGCGAGGAGGCCGAGGATGCACGGCAGCAGCGTCTGCGAATGCGTCGTTCCGGTAGGCTCGCCGGAAGGACAGGCACGCTCGACGATCCCGCCGTCACGCCAGAGCGCGATCGATCCGGCGTCGGTCGAGGTTTCCAGCGCGAGCAGGTTCATCGTCTCTCCCAGCACGATTCGCGCGGTCGGCATACCGTCATCGCGAGCCCGAAGGGCGTGGCGATCCAGTCTGTAGGGCTGTTGCCGATTCTTCCGCGGCTATCGGCTGACGACACAAATACAGAGGTACGAACTGGATCGCCACGGCCTGCGGCCTCGCGATGACGGAAGCTGGGCGCCGCGAATGGACGCGGTGCATGGCGGCGACCGCCGCTTCGCGCCCGCCGGCGCTCCCGCGACGGCAGGCGTCGCCGCGTCGATTCAACGCCAGCCTGGGCGGGAGTCGCCATGGTCCTCAGAGGAACGGGTGCCGGCGCAGGATCGTCTCGTCGCGCTCGGGGCCGGTCGAGATGATGTCGATCGGTGTCTCGACGATTTCCTCGATGCGCGCAAGGTAGGCGCGCGCCGTCTCCGGCAGGTCGGCGAGGCTGCGCGCGCCGAAGGTGGATTCGCTCCAGCCGGGCATCGTTTCCAGGATCGGCTCGCAGCCGGCGATCTCTTCGGCCGACAGCGGCAGGAGGTCGACGACGCGGCCGTCGAGCTTGTAGCCGGTGCAGATCTTCAGTTCGGGCAGGCCGTCGAGGACGTCGAGCTTGGTGATGCACAGGCCGGTGACGCCGTTGATCTGGATCGAACGCTTCAGCGCGGCGAGGTCGAGCCAGCCGCAGCGACGCTTGCGTCCGGTGACCGTGCCGAATTCGCGGCCGACCACCGACATCTGCGTGCCGGGCAGGCCTTCGCCCTCGATGTCGAGTTCGCTCGGGAAGGGGCCGCCGCCGACGCGCGTGCAGTAGGCCTTGGTGATGCCGAGGATGTAGTTGAGCTTGCCCGGGCCGACGCCCGAGCCGGCAGCCGCCTGACCGGCGACGCAGTTCGACGAGGTGACGAAGGGGTAGGTACCGTGGTCGATATCGAGCAGCGCGCCCTGCGCGCCTTCGAAGAGCAGGTTGCCGCCGGCGCGGTTGACCGCGTGCAGTTCGGCCGAGACGTCGACCACCATCGGCTTCAGTTCCTCGGCGTCGGCCAGCGCCTGCGCCAGCGTCGACTCGTAGTCGATCGCCTCGCAGCCCAGGTACTGGGTGAGCACGAAGTTGTGATAGGCGAGGTTCTCGCGCAGCTTCTCGGCAAAGCGCTCGGGATGGAAGAGGTCATAGACGCGCAGCGCACGGCGCGCAACCTTGTCCTCGTAGGTCGGGCCGATACCCTTGCCGGTGGTGCCGATGCGCGTGTCGGCGCAGCGCTTGGACTCGCGCGCGCGGTCGAGCGCCGAGTGGTAGGGCAGGATCAGCGGGCAGCCGGGGCTGACCTTCAGGCGCGAGCGCACTTCGAGGCCGCCGGCTTCGAGGCTGCGGATTTCGGAAAGCAGGTGGTGCACGTCGAGGACGACGCCGTTGCCGATGTAGCAATTGACGCCCTCGCGCACGATTCCCGACGGCACCAGGTTGAGCTTGTACACCGTCTCGCCGACCACCAGCGTGTGCCCGGCATTGTGCCCGCCCTGGAAGCGGACGACCCCCTGCGCATGATCGGTCAGCCAATCGACGATCTTGCCCTTACCTTCGTCGCCCCACTGCGTGCCGACGACGACTACGTTCTTCGCCATGATGTTTGCTCAGTCCCTGTTGATTGCTTCGATGGTCCATTGTCCAGCGCGCTCGACCAGACGGCGGTCGCAGCGGCTGTCTTCTTCTGTTCCCGGAAATTGCTCGATGACGGCTTCGCCGGCGGCACGCAGCCCGGCGATCGCCTGCGCCAGCGGGCTGCCGGCGGCCTCGGCGAACGGTGCCGCGATCGCGCGCGGCGACGCCTCGCCAGGCGCCAGGCGCGCGAGTTCGCGCAGGTCGAGCGAGAAACCGGTCGCCGGTCGCGCGCGACCGAAGGCCGCGCCGGCGCCGTCGTAGCGGCCGCCGCGCGCGATGGCGCCGGCAAAACCTTGCCGGTAGGCGGCAAAGACGACGCCGTTGTGATAGTGGTAGCCGTGCAGGTCGGCGAAGTCGAAGGAGAGCGGCAGTTCCGGCACTGCCGCCGCCAGCCGGCGCAGCGCTTCGATGGCGGCGGCGATCGCCGGCAGCGCCGGCAGTTCGGCTCCGGCGCGCTCGAGCGTGCTCGCGTCGCCGTAGAGCTCGGGCAGGCGCAGGAGCGCACCCCGCCACGGTTCGGCGATCCCGGCACAGGCCACGCGCAGGCTCGGCAGGTCCTTCTGCTGCATGAGTTGCAGGAGCGCCGCCTCGGCGTCATCGTCGAGCCCGGCAGCTTCGGCCAGCGCAGCGAAGACGCCGACGTGACCAACGTCGATGCGCTCGGCCGGCGCGCCGAGCGCGGCGAGCGTGGTCGCCAGCAGGCGCAGCGCCTCGAAGTCGGCCTCGACCCCGGCATGACCGTAGAGCTCGGCGCCGAGCTGGATCGGTTCGCGGTTGCCCGACTGCGCCGCCGGCAGCGTGTTGAGCACGCTGCCGCAGTAGCAGAGACGCACGACGCCGTCGCGGTTCAAGAGATGCGCGTCGATGCGCGCGACCTGCGGCGTCATGTCGGGGCGCACGCCGAGGGTGCGTCCCGACAACTGGTCGACGAGCTTGAAGGTGCGCAGCCTGAGATCCTGCCCCGAGCCGGTGAGCAGCGATTCGAGGTGCTCGACCAGGGGTGGCATCACCAGCTCGTAGCCGTGCCGGGAGAAGAGGTCGAGCGCGCGGCGGCGCAGGCGTTCGAGTTGCGCCGCCTCGTGCGGCAGCGCGTCGGCCAGGTAATCGGGGAGCAGCCAGTTCAATTCAACACCATCAGCAAAGCCAGCCCGACCAGCATCACGGTCAGGCCGATGAATCGGATCTGTCCGTCGGAAAGCTCGGTCAGCCGACGGAAACCCTCGCGCCACGCGCTCGGCGCGGCGAAGGGAACGACGCCTTCGAGCACCAGCATCAGTGCGAAGGCGAGCAACAGCGTTTGTCCCATTTTCCCACTCTCGGGGCGGATTCTCGGCGAGCGTCGCGGCGGCTGCCGCGACCCACTCCCCGACTACTTGCGGGCCTTGTCGCCGCCGCGCCCGACGCTCTTCATGTACTTGAAGAAATCGGAGTTCGGCTCGACCACGAGCACGTCGTTCTTGTTCTTGAACGACGCCGAATAGGCTTCGAGGCTGCGGTAGAAGGAATAGAACTCGGGGTTCGCCGAGAAGGCCTGCGCGTAGATCGCCGCCGCCTTGGCGTCACCCTCGCCCTTGATCTTCTGGGCGTCGCGGTAGGCCTCGGCGACGATCACCTCACGCTGGCGGTCGGCGTCGGCACGGATCTTCTCGGCCTCGGCCGAACCCTGCGAACGCAGCTCGTTGGCGACGCGCTTGCGCTCGGCCTCCATGCGCCGGTACACCGATTCGCTGACCTCGAGCGGCAGGTCCACCCGCTTGACGCGCACGTCGACGATCTGAACGCCGATCTTGCGCGCGTCCTGGTCGGCCTTCTCGCGCATCTGCTCCATGATCTGGTCGCGTTCGCCGGAGACCACGTCGTGCACCGTGCGCTTGCCGAACTCCTCGCGCAGGCCGGCGTTGACCGTCTGCGACAGGCGGGTCTTGGCGCGCGACTCGTCGCCGCCGACCGAGATGTAGTAGAGCTTCGGATCGATGATCCGCCACTTGACGAAGGAATCGACGAGGACGTTCTTCTTTTCCGAGGTGATGAAACGCTCGGGTTCGGCGCTGTCGAGGGTCAGGATGCGCTTCTCGAAGTAGCGCACGTTCTGGATCAGCGGCACCTTGAAGTAGAGCCCCGGCTCGGTGATGACGTCGCGGACTTCACCGAGTTGGAAGACGATCGCCGACTGGCGCTGATCGACGGTGAAGATCGACGCACTGAGCAGGCCCACGAGCGCGGCCACGCCGATGCTGAGCGCATTGAGATTGGGTTTCATCAGCGGACCTCCCGCTCACGCGAGCGCAGCGATTCGCGCGAGCGCGTGTCGCGATCGAGCTGTGGCGGCGCTGCTTCGGGCTGTACCGCGGCCGCACCGGACGCCGCCGACTGGGCCGGGCGTCCCGCTGCCGCCGAGTCGGTGGCCAGGGCGCCGGCGGCCGTCGCCTGCATCAGCTTGTCGAGCGGCAGATAGAGCAGGTTGCCCTGCCCCTTGGCGTCGATCATCACCTTGCTGGTATTCGTATAGACCTGCTGCATCGTTTCGAGATACATGCGCGTACGCGTCACTTCGGGCGCCTTCGCGTATTCGACGTTGATCTGCTTGAAGCGGCTGGCGTCGCCCTCGGCGGTGGCGATGATGCGCTGGCGATAACCCTCGGCCTCCTGCAGCAGGCGCGCCGCGGTACCCTGCGCCTTCGGAATGACGTCGTTGGCGTAGGCCTGGCCTTCGTTCTTCTGCCGCTCGCGGTCCTGCCCCGCCTTGACCGCGTCGTCGAAGGCGGCCTGCACCTGTTCAGGCGGCTGCGCGTTCTGCATCGTCACCTTCGAGATCAGGATGCCCGTATCGTAGAGGTCGAGCGTTTCCTGCATCAGCTGGGCGGCGTCGACGGCGATCTGCTCGCGTCCCTCGTAGAGCACGAAGTCCATGCGGTTCTTGCCGACGATCTGGCGGATCGCGGTCTCGGCGACCTGCATCACCGAATCGTCGGGATGGCGGTTGTTGAAGACGTAGGCGACCGGGTCCTTGAGGATGTACTGCACCGCGAACTGGATGTTGATGATGTTCTCGTCGTCGGTCAGCATCAGTGCTTCCTTGAGCACCTTGTTGCGCTCGCTGCCGCGGTAGCCGACCTCGACCGTGCGCACGCCGGAGATGTTCACCAGTTCGTGCGCCTCGATCGGGTAAGGCAGTCGCCAGCGCAGGCCCGACTCGGTCGTTTCCTTGAACTTGCCGAAGCGCAGGACGACGCCGCGCTGCGAGGCATCGACGATGTAGAAGCCGCTCGCCAGCCAGACGATGAAGGCGAGGACGAGCAGGACCCCGGCACCACCGCCGAGCATGCGCGGACTGAGGTTCGCCGGCGGCAACTGGCCGCCGCCACCGCTACCACCGCCCTTCTTGCCGATCATTCCGGACAGGCGGCGGTTGAAATCGCGCCACAGTTCTTCGAGGTCGGGCGGCCCTTGGTTCGGACGCCTGCCGCCACCATTGCCACGACCTCCCCATTGCGGGTCGTTCAGCGACATGAGTACTCCGATGCTTGCAATCATAGGGAGGGGAGTCGATCCTTTGCAGTTTCGGCCGAGCCGGACAATGCCGGCGAGCCCGTCTCGGTTGAGGGGAGACGCGAATCGGTGAGGCGCAGATCGCGGGCTTTCGCGAGTGCCGCCTCGGCGAGCGCGTCGCGCAGCAGGGGCAAACCCTCGCCGGTCATCGCGCTTACGCGGATGAGCCGGATTCTACCATAGTCGTCCCGCTCGACCGCCGGCGGCAGGCCGGTGAGATCGGCCTTGTTCAGCACCTGGATCTGCGGCACATCGGCGGCGCCGATCTCGCGCAGCGTCTTGTCGACCTCGGCGATCTGGTGCTCGCGTGCCGGACTTGCCGAATCGACGACATGCAGGAGCAGGTCGGCCTGGGCGGTGGCTTCGAGCGTGGCGTGGAAGGCGGCGACCAGTTCGTGCGGCAGGTCACGGATGAAACCGACCGTATCCGAGATGACGATGTTGCCGGCCTCCGGCAGCCACAGCCGGCGCGACGAGGTGTCGAGGGTCGCGAACAACTGGTCGGCGGCATAGGCGCCGGCGTGGGTGAGTGCGTTGAACAGGGTCGACTTGCCGGCGTTGGTGTAGCCGACCAGCGACACGCTCAACACAGCGCTCTTCTGCCGCGCGCGGCGCTGCACCACGCGCTGCTTTTCCAGACGGGCAAGGCGCTCGCGCAACAGCTTGACGCGCACGCCGAGCAGGCGGCGGTCGGTTTCGAGCTGCTTTTCCCCCGGACCGCGCAGGCCGATGCCGCCCTTCTGCCGCTCCAGGTGGGTCCAGCCACGCACCAGGCGTGTCGCCAGGTGGTCGAGTTGCGCGAGTTCGACCTGCAGCTTGCCGGCTGCGCTCTGCGCACGCAGCGCGAAGATGTCGAGGATGAGGCGGGTGCGGTCGAGCACCCGGCAGCCGAGCGCGCGTTCGAGGTTGCGTTCCTGCGCCGGCGACAGCTCGTGGTTGAAGATCACCAGTTGCGCGTCGGCAGCGGCGACCAGCGCCGCGATTTCCTGGACCTTGCCCTTGCCGGCGAAGGTCGCCGGGTCGGGGCTGGCGCGCCGCGCGCACACTTCGCCGGCGATCTCGGCGCCCGCGGACAGCGTCAGCAGGCGCACCTCTTCGAGCTGCTCGACGACGTCGTCGACACCGAAATCGAGTTGGACGATCAGCGCGCGCTCGGCGCCAGGCGGCTTACCCATGCGTGGGCGGGAGGGCTGCCCCTCAGGCTTCGGCGGGCTGGTCGGACTGGATGTGCACCGGACGTGCCGGCACCACGGTCGAGATGGCGTGCTTGTAGACCATCTGCGTCACCGTGTTCTTGAGCAGCACGACGTACTGGTCGAAGGATTCGATGTGGCCCTGCAGCTTGATGCCATTGACCAGGTAGATCGAAACCGGAACATGCTCGCGGCGCAGCGTGTTGAGGAACGGGTCTTGTAGAAGTTGCCCTTTGTTGCTCATGGGTGAAGCTCCATCTTGTAAGTTTTCGGGTGGGCGCCGGGCGCGCCCCAAGCATGCCAGGATGCTGACCTGCAGTGCAGCTTAATTGATTTTCTTGGCTCTGGCCATCGCCTGCTTGCGCCGCTCGAACGCATCCGAGGGCTTTCCGGCAGGTTTCTTGCGCTCGGCGAAGGGATTGTGCGAGACGTTGAACTGGATGCGCAGGGGCGTCCCCTGCAGGCGGAAGGTCTCGCGGAAATAGCCTTCCAGATAGCGGCGATAGCTCTCCGGCACCTTCTCCAGCGCATTGCCGTGGATCACGATCAGCGGCGGATTGCGCCCGCCCTGGTGCGCGTAGCGCATCTTCGGCCGGAAGATGCCGGCACGCGGCGGCTGCTGGCGCGACACCGCGTCGATCAGCGCGCGCGTCAGTTGCGGCGTCGGCAGCGTCGCGGTGGCCGCCTTGTACGCGGCATCGACCGAGCGGAAGACCTGTTCGAGCCCGGTCCCCTGCAGCGCCGAGACGTAGTGGAACTTGGCGAAATCCAGGAACTTGAGCTTGCGCTCCAGGTCGGCCTTCACCCGCTCGCGCACGTAGGGATCGAGCCCGTCCCACTTGTTCACGGCGACGGTCAGCGCACGTCCCGATTCGACGATGAAGCCGGCGATGTGCGCGTCCTGGTCGGACACTTCGGCGCGCGCGTCGAGCACGAGGACGACCGCGTTGGCCTCCTCGATCGACTGCAGGGTCTTGATCACCGAGAACTTCTCGATCGTCTCGAAGACCTTGCCGCGACGACGCAGGCCGGCGGTATCGGTGAGCCGGTACTTGCGGCCGCCGCGCTCGAAATCGACGTCGATCGCGTCACGCGTCGTACCCGGCTGGTCGAAGGCGATGACGCGCTCCTCGCCGAGCAGCGCGTTGATCATGGTGCTCTTGCCGACGTTGGGACGACCGACGATGGCGACCTTGAGCACGCCGTCGTCCTCGGCGTCGGCGACCGCGGCCGCCGACTCGTCCTCGCCCGCCGGCGCCTGGCCGAGCGCGTCGAGCGCATCCTCGACCAGCGCGCGCACCCCCTCGCCGTGCGTGGCCGAGATCGGATGCGGGTCGCCAAGCCCGAGTTCGTGGAACTCGGCAGAGACGACGCCTCGGTTGAGGCCCTCGGCCTTGTTCACGGCAACGAGCGCCGGACGTCCGGCGCGGCGCAGTTTGACGGCGATTTCCTTGTCCTGCGCAGCGAGCCCGGCGCGGCCGTCGACGACGAAGACGACGACGTCGGCCTCGGCGATCGCCTGCTCGGTCTGGCGCGCCATCTCGTGCATGATGCCGTCCTTGGCCTGCGGCTCGAAGCCACCGGTATCGACGACGAGGAAGGGACGCTCGCCGACGCGGCCATGGCCATAGTGACGGTCACGCGTGAGACCGGGAATGTCGGCGACCAGCGCATCGCGCGTCTTGGTCAGGCGGTTGAAGAGGGTGGACTTGCCGACGTTCGGCCGCCCCACCAGGACTATGGTCGGTTTCATTGCATCTCGATCGAGTAAATTCCGCCGTCGCTGGTCTGCACGACGATGCCGTCGGGGCCGACCTGGAGCGGAGCGACGACCGGACTGCCGTCGGTTTTCACGCGTGCGGCAAAGGCGCCGTCATCGCGGTTGAGGAAGTGCACGACACCCTGCAGGTCGGCGACAGCGACCAGACCGCGGCGCGACAGCGGCGCCGTCAGCTGGCGCAGGAAGAGGCGGTCCTGCTTCCAGATGCTCGCGCCGCTGTCACGGTCGAGCGCATGCACCGCGCCCTTGTCGTCGCTGACATAGACGTAGCGCTTGTCGATGGCCAGACCGGCCGCGCTCGAAATGTCGCGTGCCCACATCTGCGAACCGTTGCCGAGATCGAAACAGGCGACGCGCCCCTGGAAGGCGGCGGCGCAGATCTGCCGACCGTCGATCACCGGCGTGCTGGTGATGTCGGCGACGCGGTCGAGCTCGGTGACCCCCTTCGGAATGGCGACGGTACCCTCCCAAGTCAGCGCGCCGTTGGCGAGATCGACCGCGACCAGCTTGCCGCCCGGGAAGCCGGCGAACACGTAGCGATCGGCGATCAGCGGCGCCGCGGCGACGCGCACCGACAGCGGCGGCAGCGGCCGCTGGTAGAGCCAGCGCCGCTTGCCGTCCTCGACGGCGTACGCCGCCAGGCGGTTGTCGCCACTACGGACGATCACGAGATCGTCGGCGACGACCGGCGGCGCCAGCAGTTCGCTGGTCGCCCGCGCCGACCACAGGCGCGATCCGTCGGCAGTGGAGAAGGCGAGCAGTTCGCCCTTGGGCGTACCGACGACGACGACGCGCTCGCTGGCGCCGACGCCGGCAGAAATGGCCTGGCCGACCTTGACCCGCCAGACCTGCTTGCCAGCCTCGAAGCGCTTGAGCACGCCGTCGCGGTCGACCGCATAGACGCTGTCGCCGACCACTGCCGGCGAGAAGACGTAGCTGCCGGCCTTGCCGACGCTGTCGCTCCAGACGACGCGGGTTTCCGCGCTGGCAACGAAGGGCTGCAGTTCGGCGACCTTCGGCCCGCCCTTGGCGGCAAACGGGTTGATCGCATCGAGCGTCGAGCAGGCACCGAGCAGCGGCAGCAGCGCGACAGCGGCGGCGCGCGCGAGCACGCGCGTGTCGATCCTTCCACCGTTCATGGTCGCGGCCTTCACTTGACTTGCCCTGCCGCGCCGGCGAGTGCATCGGGCACACTTTCACCGCTGGCTTCGAGCTTCAGCCGCAGCAACTCGCGATACGACGAATTGGCCTCGCGCGCCTGCGCCGCACCCGTCGCGAGCGCGGCCAGGGCCTGCTTCCACGCCGCCGCGGCTTCCGCCTTCCTGCCGGCAGCGGCGAGCACGTCGCCGCGCACGTCGGCGAAACGCGCGGCGAAGCCCTCGGCGACCGGGCCGTCGAGCAGGCGCAGCGCCTCGTCCCAAGCCTTCTCGTCGATCAGGAGCGTTGCCAGGCGCAGCCGCGCCAGCTCGCGCGCTTCGTCCTTGCCGTTCTCCACCACCCAGCCGAGCTGGGCACGCGCGGTCTTGACGTCACCGGCGTCGAAGGCGGCCCTGGATGCGGTCAGCGCGCCGAGCGCGGCGACCGGCGTGCTGCCGAACTTTTCGAGCAGTTCACCGCTGGCCGCCTTGACCCGCTGCGAATCGCCGCGCTCGGCAGCCTCCTTCAGCACCGAGAAGATGGCCGAAGCCTGCGCCGCCTGCTCGCGCTGATACCAGTTCCAGCCCTGCCAGCCAGCGACCGTCAGCGAAGCGGCGAGGAGAGCGCCGACCACCTTGTTGCCATGCTGCTTCCACCAGCTCTTGATTTCGGCAAGCTGTTCCTGTTCTTCGAGGTCATACGCGGCCATCAGGATTCGTCCTCATCGAGCAAAGATTGGATGATCGCCTCGGCGAGCGCGTCGATGGCGATGCGGGTTTGCGCGCTGCCAAATTCGCCGTCGCCTTTGCCAAACTCGCGCAGGGGCTTCAGGCTGACTTCGCCGGCGTTGGCCTCGTCGTCACCGATGATAACGGCAAACGGTGCGCCGCTGGCGTCGGCCTTCTTCATCTGCGACTTGAAGCTGCCGCCGCCGCAATTGAGCAACACGTCGAGGCCCTGGTCGCGCAGGCCTTCGGCAACGCGCGGCGCCAGCCGCGAGGCCGCTTCGCCCTGATGCACGATGTAGGCGTCGACCGGCAGCGCCGTCGGTGCGCCGCCGCCCTCGGACAGCAGCGCGATCAGGCGCTCGACGCCCATCGCGAAGCCGCAGGCCGGGGTCGGCTTGCCGCCGAGTTGCGCGACCAGCCCGTCGAAACGCCCGCCGGCGCAGACGGTGCCCTGCGCGCCGAGGCGGTCGGTGACCCACTCGAAGACGGTCAGGTTGTAGTAGTCGAGCCCGCGCACCAGCCGCGGGTTGATCGTGTACGGAATGCCGACATCACGCAGCACGCGCTGCACGCCCTCGAAATGCGCGAGCGACTCGGGTCCCAGGTGGTCGGCGAGCTTCGGCGCGCCGGCGATCAATTCCTGCATCGCCGGGTTCTTGCTGTCGAGGATGCGCAGGGGATTGCTGTGCAGGCGGCGGCGCGCGTCCTCGTCGAGCAGTTCCTCGTGCTCCTCGAAATACTCGATCAGCTCGGCGCGATGGCGGGCGCGCTCCTCGGGCTGGCCGAGCGAGTTGAGTTCGAGGCGGATGCCGTCGAGGCCGAGGTCGTCCCACAGGCGCGCGCCCATCAGGATGTGTTCGGCGTCGATGTCGGGGCCGGTGAAGCCGAGCGCCTCGATGCCGATCTGGTGGAACTGGCGGTAGCGCCCCTTCTGCGGGCGCTCGTGGCGGAACATCGGCCCCGAGTAGTAGAGGCGCTGCGGTCGTTCGGCGGCGAGGTTGTGCTGGATCGCCGCGCGCACGCAGCCGGCGGTGCCCTCGGGACGCAGCGTCAGCGGCTCGCCGTTGAGGCTGTCGACGAAGGAGTACATCTCCTTCTCGACGATGTCGGTGACGGCGCCGATGGCGCGCGCGAACAAGGGCGTCGGCTCGACGATCGGCAGGCGGATCGGCCGGTAGCCGTAGCTCTTCAGCCAGCTGCGGACGATCTCCTCGAAGCGTTCCCAGAGTTCGGCTTCATCCGGCAGGATGTCGTTCATCCCGCGGACGGACTGGATGTTTCGGCTCATGACGGGAGGCGGTTCTTTCTCTGATAGGTGCGCGCCACGTAGCGCTCGACGATGGCGGTGAATTCCTCGGCGATGTTCTCGCCGCGCAGGGTGACGGTCTTGACGCCGTCCTCGAATACCGGCGCTGCCGGCGCCTCGCCCGACCCGGGCAGGCTGATGCCGATGTTGGCGTGCTTGCTCTCGCCGGGGCCGTTCACGACGCAACCCATCACCGCCAGCGTCATGTTCTCGACGCCGTCGTACTCGTTGCGCCAGTCGGGCATGCGGTTACGCACGTGGTTCTGGATGTGCTGCGCAAGTTCCTGGAAGACGGTGCTGGTGGTGCGCCCGCAGCCGGGGCAGGCGGTGACCATCGGTGTGAACGCCCTGAGCCCCATGGTCTGCAGGATCTCCTGCGCGACGATCACTTCCTGGCTGCGGCTGCCGCCCGGTTCCGGCGTCAGCGAGACGCGGATGGTATCGCCGATGCCCTCCTGCAGCAGCACGGCGAGCGCGGCGGTCGAGGCGACGATCCCCTTGGAGCCCATGCCGGCTTCGGTCAGGCCGAGATGCAGCGCGTAGTCGGCGCGCGCGGCGAGCTCGCGGTAGAGCGTGATCAGCTCCTGCACGCCGGAGACCTTGCACGAGAGGACGATGCGCTCGCGCGCCAGTCCCAGTTCCTCGGCCTTCGCCGCCGATTCGAGCGCCGAACCGATCATCGCCTCGCGCATCACCTCGGCGAGTTCCATGGGCTCTGCGCGCCGCGAGTTCTCGTCGAGCATGCGCGCGAGCAGGTCCTGGTCGAGGCTGCCCCAGTTCACGCCGATGCGCACCGCCTTCTCGTAGCGGCAGGCGAACTCGATCATCTGCGCGAACTGCTCGTCGCGTTTCTTGCCGTGACCGACGTTGCCCGGGTTGATCCGGTACTTGGCGAGCGCCTCGGCGCACTCGGGGAAGTCGGCGAGCAGGCGGTGGCCGTTGTAGTGGAAATCACCGATCAGCGGCACCTCGAGGTTCAGCTTCGCCAGATGCTCGCGGATGCGCGGTACGGCGGCGGCGGCTTCCGGCGTGTTCACGGTGATGCGCACCAGCTCCGACCCGGCGCGCGCCAGTTCGGCACACTGGATCGCGGTGGCGAGCCAGTCGGCGGTGTCGGTGTTGGTCATCGACTGGACGACCACCGGCGACTTGCCGCCGATGGTCACGGGGCCGACGCGCACTGCACGCGTCGCCTTGCGCAAACTCGAACTCATCGATAAATCCTGTTCAATCAATCACGTAGAGACCCTGCCCGCCGACATTGCGACCGGAGAGCTCAAGCTGTTTGCCCTTGTGGAGAACGCTGACCGTGCTCGACTTGCCGACGCGAACGGTGAACGGCGGGCTGCCACTGACGCTGTATTCGCTGCCGGGCGTGCTCAGTTGCGAGAAGACGACCTTGCCGCTGGCATCGCGGACCTCGACCCACGAATGCTTGACGAAGGTGAGGCCGAGCGCAGTGTCGCCCGCCGCAGCCTTGCCCGTGGCCGACGGGGTCGGCGCCGGCGGCGTCACCTGCGGCTGCGCGGCCGGCGTCGGCACAGCGCCCGCTGCCGGACTCGCCAGCGGCCTGGGCTGGAGGTTGCCGAGCGGGGTCACGGTCTCCTGCGGGCCTGGCATGGCCGCTGGCTGCTGCGCTGCCGGCCCAGCGGACGCTTCCTGCGGCTGCACCGGGGTATCGGCCGGAGTCGCTTCGCTGGCCGCGGCGGCAGCGGACGCAGTCTGGCCGGGTTCGCTCGCCTGCTCGGCCGACGTCGCAGCGCCCTCATCGCGCGCACCATCCGGGACCAGGAAATAGACGGCCAGCGCGCCAAGGACCAGGGCGAGGCCCGACAGCATCACCATCCGGTCACGCCTCCGCTCGCCCCCGGCGAGCGGCATCGACGCCCCCTCGCAGTGCGGCTGCAGGTCTTCGGGGGGCGCGGGTGCGGGCTGCACCGCATCGAGCGCGGCGAGCAGCGGATCGGGATCGATCGCGAGAAAGCGTGCGTAGTTGCGAATGAAACCGCGGACGAAGACCCCTCCGGGCAGGTGCGACCAGTCGTCCGCCTCGAGCGCCTCGACCTGGCGCGTGCTCAGTTTCAGCGACTGCGCGACGGCAGCGATCGGCAGTCCCTTGGCTTCGCGTGCTGCGCGCAGCAGGCTGCCGATACCCGGCTGAACTGCCGGCGCCGGCGCGCTGCCCGACTGTGTGTTGTTGACCTCCGGGCTGACCGGCGCGGGGGTGGCTTCACTCATTCGTATTCGCCCTTCGACAGCATCTTGCGTGGGAGAAGCGCCGGCAAGGCACGGCGCCAAAGTATCGGTTGGAGGCTCGCTTGCGCATCATCGTCACCGCGCGCGCCCTCAGTCGAGCTTGCGCACATCGACGATGCGCCGCTCGCTGCGCCGCGTACGATCGTCGACCTGGCCGGCGAGCTGGCCGCAGGCGGCGGCAATGTCGTCGCCGCGCGTCTTGCGCGTCGTTGCGACGACACCCGCCTCGATCAGGATCTCGGCGAAGCGGCGAATGCGCGGTGCCGGCGAACGACGGTAGGGCGAGCCCGGGAACGGGTTGAAAGGAATCAGGTTGAACTTGCACGGCGTGTTGCGCGTGAGCGCCAGCAGCGCGCGCGCATGCGCGTCGGAGTCATTGACGCCGTCGAGCATGACGTATTCGAAAGTGACGAAGTCGCGCGGCGCGCGTTCGAGGTAGCGCCGGCAGGCAGCCATCAGTTCGCGCAGCGGATACTTGCGGTTGATCGGCACCAGCACGTCGCGCAACGCATCGTCGGGCGCGTGCAGCGAAACCGCGAGTGCCACCGGGCATTCGTCGCGCAAGCGGTCCATCGCCGGCACGAGGCCCGAGGTCGACACCGTCACGCGGCGGCGCGACAGGCCGTAGGCGTTGTCGTCGAGCATCAGGCGCAGCGCGGTGATCGCATTGTCGAGGTTGGCCAGCGGTTCGCCCATCCCCATCAGAACGACGTTGCTGATGATGCGCTCGCCCTTCGGGTCGGCGCCGCGCGCACCCAGGACACAATTCGCCTGCCACAACTGGCCGATGATCTCGGCGGTGGTCAGATTGCGGTTGAAGCCCTGCTTGCCGGTCGAGCAGAAGGCGCAGTCGAGCGCACAACCCGCCTGCGTCGAGATGCACAGTGTGCCGCGGTCGTCCTCGGGGATGAAGACACTCTCGACGGCGTTGCCGGCCCCCACGTCGAACAGGAACTTGCGAGAACCGTCGCCGGAGAGCCGGTCGGCAACGATCGCCGGCGGGGTGATCGTCGCGATCTGCTTCAGCTTCTCGCGCAGACTCTTGGCAATGTCGGTCATCGCGTCGAAGTCGCCGACGAAGCCGCGATGGATCCAGCGCAGCACCTGCCGCGCGCGGAAAGGCTTCTCGCCGCGTTCGGCAAAGAAGGCGGTGAGCCCCGCGGCGTCGAAATCGAGGAGATTGACGGGCTGGGGAGTGGCTGACTGCAAGGCGGACATTGCGTCTCTTCAAATGCAAACGCAGCGCCGCGCCGACCGGAGTCCACGCGGCGCTGCGCTGGGCGGCTTAGCGGCCGGCGAAGACGTCGAGCGTCGGGAAGAAGAAGGCGATTTCGACCGCGGCGGTTTCGGGGGCGTCGGAACCGTGCACGGCGTTGGCGTCGATCGAGTCGGCGAAGTCGGCGCGGATCGTTCCCGGCGCGGCCTTCTTCGGATCGGTGGCGCCCATCAGCTCGCGGTTCTTGGCGATCGCGTCTTCACCTTCGAGCGCCTGGATCATCACCGGGCCGGAGGTCATGAACGAGACCAGATCCTTGAAGAAGGGACGGTCCTTGTGCACGGCGTAGAAGGCACCGGCTTGTTGCTCCGACAGCCAGGCCATGCGCGCCGCGACGACCTTGAGGCCGGCACCTTCGAAGCGCGAGTAGATCTGGCCGATGACGTTCTTGGCGACGGCGTCGGGCTTGATGATGGAAAGGGTGCGTTCGATAGCCATGAATCAGTTCTCCACAGGAGGCAAGGGGATGAAAATACGGGGGGCGCCGACGCCGGTCGCTGCCGGCCAGGCGGCAGCAGCCGGCACCGGTACGAGGCCGGCAACGCGGCGAGACATCGGCACGCAACTTGCCATTCTACCAAGAGTCGGTGCCGAATGCCGAATACTCGCCTGCGCGCCGCGCCTTTCCCCGCTACATCATCCCCAGCGTCCGTGGCAGCCAGGTCGACAGCGGCGGCCAGTAGGTGACCAGCACCAGGAAGCCGAGCATCGACAGCAGCCATGGCCAGACCGCGACCGTCAGCTCGGTGATGCCCATGCGGGTGATCCCCGAGGCGACGTAGAGGTTGAGCCCGACCGGCGGGTGACACATGCCGACTTCCATGTTCACCACCATCAGGATGCCGAAGTGCACCGGATCGATGCCGAGCTTCACCGCCACCGGGAAGAGGATCGGCGCGAAGATGAGCACGATCGACGACGGCTCCATGAAGTTGCCGGCGAGCAGCAGGATCACGTTGACCGCGAGCAGGAAGGTGATCACGCCGAGGCCGTTGCCGATCATCCAGTCGGCGAGCGCCTGCGGGATGCCCTCGTTGGTCATGATGAACGAGAAGAGGACGGCGTTGGTGATGATGTAGAGCAGCATCGCCGACATGTTCGCCGAGTTGAGCAGCACCTTCGGCACGTCCTTCAGCGACATGTCCTTGTAGATGAAGACGGCGACGATGAAGGCATAAACGGCGCTCATCGCCGCAGCTTCGGTCGGCGTGAACATCCCCGAGTAGATGCCGCCCATGACGACGACGATCAGCAGGAGCCCCCACACCGAATCGCGGAAGGCCTTGATCCGCTCGGCCAGGCTCGCCTTCGGCTGCCGCGGGTAGTCGAACTTCTTCGCGCGGTACCAGGTGACGCCGCCCAACACCGCCGCCAGCGCGAGCCCCGGGATGACGCCGGCCATGAACAGCGCGCCGACCGAGGTGTTGGTCGCCACCGAGTACATGACCATCACGATCGACGGCGGGATGAGGATGCCGAGCGCGCCCGAGGTGGTGATGACGCCGGCGCCGAAGCGGTTGGGGAAGCCGGCCTTGACCATCGCCGGCAGCAGGATCGCGCCGATAGCCACCACCGTCGCCGGGCTCGACCCGGACACCGCCGCGAACAGCGCACACGCCACCACCCCGGCGAGCCCGAGCCCGCCGTGCCAGTGCCCGACCATCGCCGTGGCGAAGTTGATCATCCGCCGCGCGACGCCGCCGTGGGTGAGGAAATTGCCGGCGAGGATGAAGAACGGGATGGCCATGATCTCGAACTTCTCGATGCCGGTGAACAGCTTGAGCGCCACCGACTCCAGCGGCACCTGCGTCATCGTGAACAGGAAGGTGAGGACGGTCAGGCCGAGCGAGATCGAGATCGGCATGCCGGTGAGCATCAGCGCGAGCAACACCCCGAAAATGATTGCAGCGTTCATTTACGCTCGCCTCCTTGTTGCTTGTCTGGCTCTGCGCCGCCCGGCGCCGGGTGTTTCAGGTCACGCGGATGCAGGTCGTCCTGCATTGCGAAGTGGTTGAAGTCGACCGGCGAAGCGCCATCCTTTTCCGCCATCTGCGCCAGTTCCTGTTCCTCTTCCAGACCCTCGACGTGACCGTGGTCGTGATGCGGCAGGTCGCCGGTGCGCAGGAAGTTCCAGTTCACCTGCAGGAAGCGGAAGCACATCAGCGACGAACCGAGCGGGATCGCGCTATAGACGATCCAGGTCGGCCATTCGAGGTCGGGGGTCGTCGGTCCTTCCGGAACGTCGCCGGGGTCGGCGCCGGACCAGGTGAGGAAGGCGTAATGCGCGCCGTTTTCCCAGACGAAATTCGCACCGAGCGTGGCGATGATGCCGGTGAACAGCGCCCCTGCCAGGAGGCCGAAGACGATGAAGACGCGCCGCTTGCGCTCGTCGAGGCGGTTGATCAGCACGTCGACGCCGACGTGAATGCCGGTGCGCACGCCGTAGGCGGCACCGAACTTCGCCATCCAGACGAACATGATGATGCACAACTCCTGCGCCCAACTGAAGTTGAGGCTGAGCAGCCAGTCCTGCACGCCGGGAATATCCACCCCGGCCAGATAGCGATGCACGACGGCGACGAAGATGATCGTCGTCGCCGCCGCCATGAGGAAGGTGACGATCCATTCCTCGAGATGATCGAGCCACTTCATTCCAGTTCTCCAGCAGTGTCGGCAGCCCGGACGGACCTCGGTCCGCCCGGGCTACCGCCGTCCTCCTTACAGCTTGCTCGGGTCGAACTCGGTTTCCTTGTAGATCGCCTCGATCAGTTCCTTGCCGATGCGCGACTCCATCTTCTGATGCACGGGCACCAGCGCCTTCTTGAAGGCCAGGCGTTCGGCCGCGGTCGGCACATAGACGGTGGTCCTGCCGCTCTTCTTCACCGACTCGAGGTCCTTGTCGTTCTGCTCCTTGGCGATCCGGTTGGCGTAGTCGGTGGACTCCTTCATCGCCTTTTCGAGCTGGCCGCGCACGTCAGCCGGCAGACCGTCCCAGAACTTCTTGTTCACGATCACGGCGTAACCGAGATAGCCGTGGTCGGTCAGGGTCAGGTGCTTCTGCACCTCATGCATCTTCTGCGTGTACAGGTTCGAGATCGGGTTCTCGGTGCCATCGACGACGCCCGTCTGCAGCGCCTGGTAGACCTCGGAGAAGGCCATCACCTGCGGCAGCGCGCCGAGCGTGCGCATCTCCTCTTCCAGCACCTTCGACGACTGGATGCGCATCTTCTTGCCCTTGAGGTCGGCCGGCGTCCTGATCGGCGTGTTCGCCGAGAACGACTTGAAGCCGTTGTCCCAGAAGGCCAGCCCGCGGATCCCCTTCGGCTCGAGCTTCTTCAGCATCGCCTGGCCGACCGGGCCCTGCGTCACCTTGTGCAGGTCGTCGTAGCCGTCGAAGATGAACGGCAGGTCGAAGGCCTCGAACTCCTTGACGCCGAGCGGGCCGAACTTGGCCAGCGACGGGGCCAGCATCTGCACGGCGCCGAGCTGCAGCGCCTCCATCTCTTCCTTGTCCTTGTAGAGGGTCGAGTTGGCATACACCTCGACCTTGACCTTGCCCTTGGTCAGTTCCTCGCTGCGCTTCTTGAAGAACTCGGCAGCCAGGCCCTTCGGCGTATCGACCGCGACGACGTGGCTGAACTTGATCACGATCGGGGCATCGGCAGACGCGGTGGCGGACAGCACGCACGCGGCCAGGCCGAGCAACAGTGCGGAAATCTTCATGGGGTCTCCTTTTTCGGTCAAAACTCGCAGGACGAAGGCAGTCCGTCGCCATCGACGGACCAGGGTGCGGAGTATCGAACTTCCGCGACGGTCGCCGCTATTGTGGAAATCCGCAATACGTTGCCGCAGGCCAAAAGACCGCCCCGGCGCGAACTTCGGTAAGATCGGCAGGATGCCGACAAGCCCCCCCGTCACGGACCGACCCGCGCAAGCCTGGTCGAGTTGGTACCTGACCCTGCCCAAGATCGCGCTGGCGCTGCTGCTGGTGCTCTTGGTCGCGCTGCTCTGGCTGTGGCGCCAGAACGAAGTCGAGGAGCAGCGCTCGACGCTGATCGCCGACGCGCTCTGGCTGGAGCAGAACGTCCGCTTCCATCTCGACGGCAACGCCGAGGCGCTGCAGCAACTGGCGCTCGACCTCGCGCTCGACGGCGACCCGCAGCCGCTCTTCCGCACCCGCTCCCGGCACCTGCTGCGCATCGCGCCGGCACTCAGGCAGATACGCTGGATCGATGCGGAGGGCCGCAGCGTCGACGCGCTGCCTCGGGACGCTGCGGGCAGCGCCTCCGCGGCGGCCAGCGAACGCGCCGGCAAGCTGGCGCGGCCCGTCTATTCGGAAGTCTTCGTGCAGGACGGCGAATACCGCTTCGAACTGCACCTGCCGCTCGGCAACGGCGTGGCGCAAGGCGCCGGCGCCCGGAAAGCGGGCGGCGAACTCGTCGCCATCTACTCGCTCGACGCACTGCTCAAGCAGCAGACCCCGTGGTGGCTCGCCGAGAAGTACCTGGTGCGCGTCGTCGACGGCAACGGCAAGGTGCTCGCCAGCAAGTCGCAGCTTGCCGCCGGCGACACGGCGCCGCGCCTGGCCGACGACCCGCAGCTCAGCTACCGGCTGGCCTTCGATCCGCCCGGTGACGGCCTCCACTTCCAGCTCGATGCGCACCGCGCTGCGGGCAGCGTCGCGCAGACCTGGCTGGCGACGCTGATCCTGATCCTCGCCGCCGCCGTGCTGGCGAGCCTGTGGCTGGTGCGCGTGCTGATCCAGCGCCGGCTCGCGGCCGAGCAGGCGCTGCGCTCGGCGCACGCCTTCCGCAAGGCGATGGAGGATTCGCTCACGGTCGGCATGCGCGCGCGCGACCTCGACGGCCGCATCACCTACGTCAATCCGGCCTTCTGCCGCATGTTCGGCTTCGCTGCCGAGGAACTGGTCGGCCGCGCGCCGCCGATGCCTTACTGGGATGCGGAACATCGGGAAAAGACCGAAGCGATCCACAGCGACGTCCTCGCCGGACGCGCGCCGCGCGAGGGCTTCGAGCTGCGCTACCGGCGCAAGAGCGGCGAGACCTTGGACGCGCTGGTCTATGAAGCGCCGCTGATCGACGCCGATGGCAGGCATACGGGCTGGATGTCGTCGATCCTGGACGTCACCGCGCGCAAGCGCGCCGAGGAGACCGCGCGCCAGCAGGAGGAGAAGCTCCAGCTGACCTCGCGTCTGGTCGCCATGGGCGAGATGGCCTCGACGCTGGCGCACGAGCTGAACCAGCCGCTGGCCGCCATCGCCAGCTACAACGCCGGCTGCCTGAACAAGCTCGATTCGGGCAAGTTCGATGCCGCCGAGCTGCGCGAGGCGCTGGCCAAGCTCGGCGTGCAGGCACAACGCGCCGGCCAGATCATCCGCCGGGTCCATGACTTCGTGCGCAAGCGCACGCCGCAGCTGTCCCCCTGCGACCTGGCGCCGGCCGTCGAGGAGAGCATCGCCTTCATCGAGCCGCTGGCCCGGAAGCACGGGATCGTCATCCTGCGCGAGATCGAACGCGCTGGCCCGCCCGCCATCGCCGACAGCGTGATGATCGGACAGGTGCTGCTCAACCTGATGCGCAACGCGATCGAGGCGATGGCCGGGATGCCGGCCGAGCGCCGTGTCCTGCTGGTCAGGCTCGTCCGCCAGGACCGACAATGGCAGCTTTCGGTCAGCGATCGCGGACCGGGAATTCCCGACGAGATCCGCCAGCAGCTGTTCACGCCGCTGCTCTCGACCAAACCAGAAGGAATGGGCATGGGCCTCAACATCTGCCGTTCGATCGTCGAACTCCATCACGGACGTCTCTGGCTCGAAGCGAACCCCGCCGGTGGCTGCGTCTTCGTCATCACCCTGCCGATCACCGGGGAGGAGAGGCCATGAGCGCACGCGCCTGGCTGATCGACGACGACGAAGCGATCCGCGATGCGCTCGCCTGGCTGCTCGCCTCGCGCGGCGTCGCCTGCACCGCCTGTGCCAGCGCCGAAGAATTCCTCGCCAGATGGAGCAGCGACATCGGCGGCTGCATCGTGCTCGACATCCGCATGGCCGGCATGAGCGGTGCAGAACTGTTCCAGGAACTGCGCCAGCGCGGCAACCGCCTGCCGGTGATCTTCCTCACCGGCCATGGCGACGTGCCGATGGCCGTCGCCGCGATCAAGCAGGGCGCCTTCGACTTCGTCGAAAAGCCGTTCAACGACAACGAACTCGTGGACCGCATCATCGCCGCGCTCGAGGTCGACGCGCGACGGCGCGCCGCTGCCGGGTCGGGCGAGTCAAAGCAGGCCCTGCTCGCGCGGCTGACGCTGCGCGAACGCCAGGTCATGGAACTCGTCCTCGCCGGCAAGTACAACAAGGTGATCGCCGACGAACTGAACATCAGCATGCGCACGGTCGAAGTGCATCGCGCGCGGCTGTTCGAGAAGATGGGCGTCAAGACCGCCGTCGAGCTGGCGCAGCTGCTCGCCGCTGCTGACGAAAACTGAACGACGATTCGCGGCTGCCGCCGCCACCCCGGAAACGCTCCCCCCGCAAGCGCCGCGGCTTGCCGAGGGAAGGCCGGAAGGACCGAATTGGACCTGAAGGGCCCGCGCTAGGCCGGGACGAAGTCGAGCACGAAGCCCGGCTCGCCGTCGGCGCAGGCGAAGGCGGCATCGACGCCGACGCCGCCCACCCAGGCGAGCTGCTCGCCGCTCCACAGGAGCGGCAGGTGTTCGCGCTGCCAGGGTGGCAGCCCGCGCTCCTGCAGGAGCTTCTTCAGGCTGCGCCGTGGCCGGCGCGGGTCGGGCTGCAGCCGCTCGCCGCCCTGCCGCCGCGTGAAGCAGACCTCGCCGGCGAGGAGGCGCGCGCGGCTGATGCCGGCGCCGACCGCCGCGCGGATGGAGAGCGGCTCGCCGCCCCAGTCGAGCGTCGCCGCCGTGCCGAGGCTTTCGGGCCACGCCAGCCGCAGCGGCGGCTCGGGCCGCGCCGGCAGCAGGTGCAGAAAACCGCGAAAGACGCGCAGCGCAGCGCCAGACAGCTCGACGCAGGTTTCGGGAGACGCGCACGCCAGCTGCCGCCGCGCCTCTTCCAGCCAGCGCGTATCCGGCGCCGGCAAGCCGCAGGCCTGCAGTTCGTGGCGCAGCAGGTTGCGCGCGCGCGGCGCCGGCAGCGCGTTGAACGCGGCGAGCGGCAGCGCGCCGCCGGCCGGCGCCAGTCGCTCGCGGTCGATCAGCGCGAGCTCGTCGAGCAGCTGGCGCGCTTCGGCGAAGTGGCCGGCGGCGCGTGCCAGCGCGGCGTCGGCGCCGGGGAAAACGGTCGCCAGCTGTGGCAGGATGCGCTGGCGCAGGAAATTGCGGCGATGACGACAGTCGGCGTTGCTCTCGTCCTCGACCCAGGCGAGCCCGTGCTGCGCGGCGTAGTCGGTGAGCAGCGCACGCGGCAGGTCGAGCAGGGGGCGGATCAGCCGTGGCGCGCCGGGCGCCTGCGCGGCGAGCGCGCGCTCGACCGGGATGCCGGCGGCACCGGCGACACCGCTCCCGCGCAGCAGGCGCATGAGCAGCGTCTCCGCCTGGTCGTCGCGATGATGCGCCAGCGCCAGCCAGTCGGTCCGGCAGCGCGCGAAGGCCGCGTAACGCAGGCGGCGCGCCGCCGCTTCCAGGCCTTCGCCGGCGGCGTCGATCGGACCGAGTTCGACGATCTCGAGCGGCAGCTCGCGTTCGGCGCAGAACGCCGCGCAGAAGCGCGCCCAGTCAGCGGCGTTGGCGCTCAGCCCGTGGTTGACGTGCACGGCGGAAAGGACGAAGCGTGGCAGCTCGCCTGCAGCAGTCTGGCCGCGCGCCAGGCAATGCAGGGCGTCGAGCAGGACCAGCGAATCGCGTCCGCCGGAAAAGGCGACGCCGAGCCGATCGCCCGGGCGCAGGCGCGTGGCCAGGAACTGCGTGAGGTGCTTGAACAGTGTGGCGGACGCCGTCGTCCCCGGGTCCGCGTCTCCCGGGCCACTCGGGCCCGGGGAGGGCACGGGCTCAGCCGGGCGACTGCTCTTTCGTCCGGCCATAGGCCATCAGCCGCTGGTAGCGCGTGTCGAGCAGGGCCTCTGTCGACAGCCCGGAAACACGCGCCAGCGCGTCCTGCAGCGCCTGCTTCAGGTTCTGCGCGGCGGTGCCGTGGTCACGGTGCGCACCGCCGAGCGGCTCGGCGATGACGTGGTCGACGAGCCCGAGCGACTTCAGCCGCGCCGCGGTGATTCCCATCGCCTCGGCGGCGTCGGAGGCGCGCGCCGCACTCTTCCACAGGATCGACGCGCAGCCCTCGGGCGAGATCACCGAATAGGTCGAGTACTGCAGCATCTGCACGACGTCGCCGACGGCGATCGCCAGCGCACCGCCGGAACCGCCCTCGCCGATGATGGTGACGATCACCGGCGTCTTCAGTTCGGCCAGTTCATAGAGGTTGCGACCGATCGCCTCGGACTGGCCGCGCTCCTCGGCATCGATGCCGGGATAGGCGCCCGGGGTGTCGATGAAGGTGAACACGGGGATCGCGAACTTCTCGGCGAGCTTCATCAGGCGCAGCGCCTTGCGGTAGCCCTCGGGACGCGGCATGCCGAAGTTGCGCAGGATCTTTTCCTTGGTGTCGCGGCCCTTCTGGTGGCCGATCACCATCACCGGCTGGCCGTTGAAACGCGCCAGCCCACCGACGATCGCGTGGTCGTCGGCAAAGGCACGGTCGCCGTGCAGTTCGTTGAAATCGGTGAACAGGCGGCCGATGTAGTCGAGCGTATACGGACGTTGCGGGTGCCGCGCGACCTGCGAGATCTGCCAGGGCGTGAGCTTGGCGTAGATGTCCCGGGTCAGCGACTGGCTCTTCTTCTCCAGACGCGCGATCTCTTCGGAGATGTCGAGCTCGGCATCGTCCTGGACGGAGCGCAGCTCTTCGATCTTGCCTTCCAGTTCGGCAAGGGACTGTTCGAAATCGAGGAAAGTGGTCTTCATCTGGCGCGGCCCGATCGGCAAGAGGGCGCACATTTTAACCCAGAATCCTGGTCCACCCTTTCTCCCGCTGCGGGCGGGCCGCCGCTCAGCCGATCGGGGAAGCTGGGGCGAAGGCCGCCAGTTCCGGGCAGGCGACGACCGACTGCAGCAGCAGGTCGAGCGCCAGCTCGTGCTCGAAGGCCTCGATCGCCTGCTGCAACTCGGACATGCGCTCGCCGAGGAGCGGCGCCAGCAGGCCGCGCTGTTCGCGCCAGCGCGACTCGACCGCGAAATCGTTCGCCGCCAGGAGCGGCGCCAGCTCGCTGACCGCCGCGCCGACCGCTGCCCAATCGAGCGCACGCCTGGCGGCCGTGCTTGCCGCGGTGCTGGACCTCTGCGCCGCCTGCGGGACAGAGGCGGCCCGAGAAAGCGGCAGCGGCACGCTGAACCAGAAGGTGCTGCCCACGCCCCGGGGTGCTGTCGAGGCCGATCTCGCCGCCCATCAGGTCGAGCAGGCGCTTGGCCAGCGCCAGACCGAGGCCGATGCCGTCGTTGGCGCGCCGCGTCGAGGAATCGCCCTGGCTGAAGCGCGCGAACAGCCGCGCCTGCAGTTCGGGAGCAATGCCGCAGCCCTGGTCCTCGACCTCGAAGCGCAGCGTCGCCTGCCGGCGCTGCCGCGCGACTTGCAGGACGCGCAGCGCGATGCGCCCGCCAGCGGAGAACTTGACCGCGTTGTCGAGCAACTGGCGCAGGATCTGCTCGAGCCGCACCGGGTCGCCGCGCCAGCCCCGCGGCAGCGCCGGGTCCAGGTAACGCTGGATCTGGATGCCCTTGCCTGCCGCCAGGTTGCGGATTTCACCCTCGGCGTGGTCGAGCAGCGTGATCAGGTCGAAATCGACGCTTTCGATCCCGATGCGGCCACCCTCGCTGCCGGCGAAATCGATGACGTCGTTGATCAGGCGCAGGAGCTTGGTGGACGCCTCGGCCGTCTTCTCCAGCAGTTCGCGGCCGTGCGCGTCATGGACCTCGCGCGCCAGCAGGTGCGTGTAGCCGATGATGTGGTTCATCGGCGTGCGCAGCTCGTGGCTGACGCTGGCGAGGAAAGCGGACTTCGCGCGATTGGCGCTTTCGGCCTGGTCGCGCGCTGCCGCCAGCTCGCGCGTGCGCGCCAGCACCTGCGCCTCCAGATCGTGGCGGTAGCGCGCCAGCTCGAGTTGCAGCGCGACGCGCGCGCGCACCACCGCCGGATTGACCGGCTTGTGGATGAAATCGACGGCGCCGCCGGCCAGTGCGCGTGTCTCGCTGTCGCCGTCGGTCTTGGCAGTGACGAAGATCACCGGAATTCCACTCGTCTCGGCGTCGCGCCCGAGCGCGGCGCACAGCTCGTAGCCGTCCATGTCGGGCATCATCGCGTCGAGCAGGATCAGGTCGGGACGCAGGCCGCCCTGCAGCAAGGCCAGCGCCTGGCGGCCCGAAGTCGCCGCCGACAGCCCGTAATCGTCCTCGAGGATGGCGATCAGCACCTCGATGTTGGCCGGCGCATCGTCGACGATCAGCAGATGAGACGGGGAAGCGCCCATGGTGACCCTCAGCACGGCGGCAAACGGGTGGCCACGAACCCGCGCAACTGCTCGCGCGCCTGCTCGAAGTCGAAATGGGCGATCGCGCGCTGGATCGGTGCCCAGTCGTGGTGCCAGGAAGAGCCCGCGAGCAGTGCGTCGACCTCGGCGCCGCACTGCCGCGCGCGGATGTGGCCGCCGGCGAGCAGGGAGTCGAGCCGGTTCACGGCCGAGGCAAGCGCCGCGCAATCGAGCTCGCGATCGGCCGGGGCGGTGGGATCCGCGCCGTATCCTGGGTCGGCAGCGGGGTCGGGGGGGAGCGCGGGTGTCGCGAGGACGGGAAGGCCGCCGGCCGCGCGTTCGTCGGCGCCGTCGAGCCGGTGCACGCAGGCAGTGAAGGAGAAGGTGCTGCCCTGCCCCGGCGTGCTGTCGACCGAGATCTCACCGCCCATCAGCTCGACCAGCCGCTTGCTGATGCTGAGACCGAGCCCGGTGCCGCCGTAGCGGCGCGTGATCGACGCATCCCCCTGATGGAAAGGCGCGAACAGTCCCGCGCACTGCTCGGGCGACAGACCGATGCCCGTGTCGCTCACCGAAAACCTGAGCCGGACCTCTTCGCCGCCGCAGCACCCGCCGTCGTCGGCAAGATCGACGCGCACGAAGACACTGCCCTGCTCGGTGAATTTCACCGCGTTGCCGAGCAGGTTGTTGAGCACCTGCAGCAGCCGCAGCGGGTCGCCGAGCACGACCGGCGGCAAGCCCGGCGCCAGTTCGCAGGAGAGCGTGAGCTGCTTCAACTCGGCCTGCAGGCCGAACAGCGCCATCGACTTGGCGACCAGGTCGGCGATGCGCAGGGGCACCGCCTCGATGCGCAGGTAACCGGACTCGAGCTTCGCGAAGTCGAGGATGTCGTTGAGCAGTTCGAGCAGCGTCTCGCCGGCGCGGTGGATCTTGCCGACGAAGTCCCTCTGCTGCGCACTCAGCGCCGACTCGAGCAACACGCTGGAGAGGCCGACGACCGCGTTCATCGGCGTGCGCACCTCGTGGCTCATGTTGGCGAGGAAAGCGCCCTTGGCGGCGTTGGCGGTCTCGGCCGCCTGCGTGGCCCGCTTGAGCTCGACGGCCTGCTCGCTCAAGGCGAGTTCGAGCGACTTGTCGACCAGGAGCAGCAGCGAATGCGCCGATGGCGCCGCCTCCTGCTGCAGGTGGATGATCTGGATGTCGCAGGGCAGCGCGCCGGTCGCGCCCTTGATCAGCGCGCGCTGGATGACGATCGGCTCACGCTGCAGCCGGTCGCGCAGCGCTTCGATCAGGCGGAAACGCTCGCCACCGAGCAGGAACTGGGCGATCGAGTAGCGCTGCTGCAGACTGCTGCCGCGCAGCTTGAGGAAGTCCTGCGCGGCGCGGTTGGCCTCGACGATGAAGCCCTGATGATCGACCAGCAGCGCCGGCAGCGGCAGGTTGACGAACAGCGAACGGTACTTGTCGAGCGCCAGCGACAGCTGCTCCTGGCTGGCGACCAGCTCGTGGTTCTGGATCTCCAGTTCGGCCTGGTAGACGCGCAACTCCTCGAGCAGGTGCTGCGCGTCGTCGCCGGCGAACGCAGACACCTCGTCCCTGGCCGCGCGCACCGCGCGTTCGGCGCGCTGGCGCAACTCGTCGATATTAACGGCGTGCGGCGTCTTCATCGGCGATCCCGCGGAACCAGCTGGAGATGTTGACGTGGCTGACTACGGCGCCGAACTCTTCGCTGCTGCGCACCGGCGCCACGTTCATCACGAACCAGCGCTGCTCGAGCGGGGAATGGCAGGGATACTGCAGGGAGAAGCTCGGCAGCGTGCCGTCGAGGACGCCGCGCACGCCTTGCGCCGCTGCGGTCGCATTGGCGAAGTCGGGGGCGGTGCCGGCCCTGACATTGCTGCAGGCGTCGAGATAATTGACGCCGATCCCCGACTTGCGCAGGTCAGGGTCGCCGTTGGCCTGCGCAAAGCGGCGCCAGGCGAGGTTGACGAGGACGATCCTGCCGGCCGGGTCGAGCACGGCGATGTGCTCGGGCAGCGCGTCGATGATCGTCTGCAGGCGCAGCGCGTCGTGGAAGGCCGAGATGTCGATGAAGGTGGCGACCGCGCCACGCAGCGTGGTCGAGGGGATCGCGTAGGGCAGGATGCGCGCCATATAGACGTTCTTGCCGCTCAGTGTCTTCACCTCGCGCTCGATCATGCGCTCGGTCTGCAGGGTCCGCTCGAGGTCGCCGACCAGCCCCGGGTAATCGAGCAGGTGGGTGATGTCGTCGAGGCGCCGGCCGATGTCCGACTCGCGCAGCTTGAAGATCTGCATCGCGTCGGGGCTGAAGCGGGTGATCAGCATGTCCGAGTTGACGAACACGGTGGCGACGCCGGAGGCCTTGGCCATGCTGTCGATGTCGGCGTTGATGCGGTTCAGGATCTGCATCTTCTCCTGGAACTCGGCATTGACCGTGCTCATTTCCTCGTTCACCGACTGCAGTTCCTCGTTCGAGCTCTGCAGTTCCTCGTTCGACGCCATCAGCTCCTCGTTGGTCGCCTGCAACTCCTCGTTCGAGGTTTCGAGTTCCTCGATCGTCGCCTGCAGGCTCTCGCGCGTCGCCGCGAGTTCGCGTTCGAGCACCGAGATGCGGGCGACGGTCTCGGCGTCGACATCGACCGGTTCCGGCGTCGCCCCGCCCTTGCCTGGGGCGCCCTCGAAGCAGAGCAGGCTCAGGCGTTCGCCGTCGTGCCTGAGCGGCTGCGCCGCCAGGCGGACATGGCGGCGCTCGCCGTTGGCGAGTTTCACCTCGATCGTGTCGGAGACGAGCTCGCACTCGTCGCGCGCCACCTTGTAGAGCAGCGCCGAGGCCACCGGCACCAGGTTGTCGGGCAGGAGCCGGTTCAGTTCGAGGCTGGCGACCCCCTCGCGCGGCTGGAAGTAGCTGCTCACCTCGCCGTACAGATGCACCACCTCGTGCGCGGCGTTGACCACCACCGCCGCCGGCGCATAGCGCGCGAGCAAGGCGGCGATGCCGATGTCGGCGATGTTGTTGCGCTCGGCAGCGAGGCGGCGGCCGCTGCCACAGGCCAGCGCGACCGGTGCCGACAGCGGGCGCGTCGTGCTCCCGCGCCGGTCGAGCAGCGGCAGCGAACTCGCACCGGTGCGGCGGAACAGCTTGTGCTTGGCGCTGACGATCTGCAAGCCGTCGCTGACCGAGGCCAGCGACTCGCTCGGGCCGAGCAGCAGCGCTCCGCCCTCGCGCACCGCGTACTGCAGCGAGCGCAGTGCACGTTCCTGCGCGCCGGACTTGAAATAAATCAACGTATTGCGACAAACCACCAGGTCCATCTTGGTGAAGGGCGGGTCGGAGAGCAGGTTGTGGCGCGCGAAGACGATGCACTGCCGCAGTTCGTTCTTGACGACGAAGTAGTTGCCCTTCTTGACGAAGAAGCGCTCCAGCCGCTCCGGCGACAATTCGGCGGCGGTCGATTCGGGATACTGGCCGATGCCGGCGGTCTCGATGCAGGCCTGGTCGACGTCGGTCGCAAACACCTTCAGGTTGGGCCAGCGGCGGTGGCGCTCGCAGGCCTCGATGAACAGCATCGCCAGCGAATACGCCTCCTCGCCGGTGGCAACGCCGGCACTCCAGACGCGCAGGGTCGTTCCGGTGGGTGCCTCGGCGACCATCGGCGAGATGACCTTCTCGAACAGAAGTTCGAAAGTGTCCGGGTCGCGGAAGAAGCTGGTCACCGAAATCAGCATGTCGCGGCGCAGGGTGAGCAACTCGTTGCGCTCGTTTTCCAGAAGATCGAGGTACTGGTGCATTTCCGGCGTGTGCTGCACCTGCATGCGCCGCTCGATGCGGCGCAACACGGTGGCCGGCTTGTAGTCGCTGAAATCGATGCCGCTGGCGTGGTTGAGCAACTGCTGGATCGCCGCCAGCACCTCGGCAGAGTTCATCTTCGCGTGCGGAACGATGCGCACCTCACTGACCGGCTTTGCCACCGGCAGCTTGTGGATGTGCGCGACCAGCCGCGCCGGCATGTCCTCGGGCGCGAGGATCGCGTCGAAGATGCCGGTGGCGATCGCACTGCGCGGCATGCCGTCGAACTTGGCGCTCTCCGGATCCTGCACCATGACGAAGCCGCCGCTCGAATTGACCGCCCCGGCGCCACGCGTGCCGTCGGTGCCGGTGCCGGAGAGGATCACGGCGACCGCGCGCGGACCATAGACCTCGGCCAGCGAGGCGAAGAAGATGTCGATCGGCAAGGTCAGGCCGCGCGGGTTCTTCGGCGTCAGGTGCAGGTGGCCCTGGCTGACACGCATGATCGCCCCCGGCGGGATCAGATAGACGTGATTGGCCTCGATCGGCATCTCGTCCTCGACCATGATCACGGGCATCTCGGTATGCCGCGCGAGCAGGTTGTTCATGATGCTCTTGTGGTCGGGCGACAGGTGCTGGATGACGACGATGGCCGCGCCCGTATTGCTCGGGCACGCCTTGAAGAAGCGCTCCAGCGCGTCGAGCCCGCCGGCCGAAGCACCGATGCACACCAGATACCCGTCGAAGCCGCCCCGCTGCGCGCCGCTCTCGTGGGCGCCGTCCGCAGATCTGCTTTTCATGAACAGTTCCAGCCCTGCGCTCGGGCCTTGGCCTGCAGGCCGATCATGGGCAGCCTCTCGATAAAAAAATGCGCCGCGACCAACGGCACTTGCATGATTTTACTGCAGCACCGACCCGGCGGGGTTGTCACAGCGGCGCGGTGCCGTCCACGGCATAAGCAAAAATCATATTCGGAAGACGGCCGTGGAGCAAGACCAGCGCAGGGGGCAGGACATCGCCCCCGAGCCCGCGCCGGACGCGCTCAGTAAGCGACCGGGACCGGGTCGAGGCTGCGCCAGAGGTACCAGGTCGCCACCGAGCGCCACGGCCGCCAGCGCTCGCCCTGCGCGGCGAGCGCACGGCGCGACGGCCGCTCGCCGCCGGCGTAATGCAGCGCCACCGCGCGCTGCAGGCCGATGTCGTCGAGCGGCAGCACGTCCGGGCGCAGCAAATTGAAGATCAGGAACATCTCGGCGGTCCACACGCCGATGCCGCGCACCGCGGTCAGTTCGGCGATCACCTCGGCGTCGCTCATCGCCGACCAGCGCTCGACCGCGAGCGCGCCGCTGACGAAATGGCCGGCCAGATCGACGAGGTACTCGACCTTGCGCGCCGACAGCCCGGCCCCGCGCAGCGTCACCGGGTCGGTCGCCAGCAGCGCTTCGGGAACGAATTCCGGCACCGCATAGGCCAGCTTCCGCCAGACGCTGTCGGCGGCCGGCACCGAGATCTGCTGGCCGACGATCGAGCGCGCCAGCGTCGCGAACGGGTCGCCGCGCGAGGCGAGCGCCGTGTCGGCGTAGCGCTCGACCAGCATCGCCAGCACCGGGTCGGCCGCCGCCAGTTCCTGCGAGGCCTGCCGCCACCAGCCGGGAATCACGCGGCTTCTCCCGCCGCGTCGGCCTGGCGTCGGCGCGGCCGGCGCGGCGCCGCGTCGCCGATGCGCTTGAGATGACTGCCGCAGTCGGCGTGGCAGTCGCTGGCACCGAAACCGGCGACGACGATCTCGCCTGGAGTCTGCCGATTGACCTCGCACTCGGGCTCGGTCAGACGCCGCACCTCGACCATGCGTACGCGCGGCGCCGCGAGCAGGTAGTCGATGTGCCAGCGCAGGCGTTTTTCCTTGGCCAGGTGGCGGCGGATGCGCGCCTCGAAGGCGCGCTTCGCGCTGCCGGTGTAGCAGTAGCGGCCGGCGGGAAAGTCGAAGCAGCCGAAGCGGCCGACGCTGACGCGCCTGGCCACCGGCAGGTCGAAGATGAGCTGGTAGGTGCGGAAAGGCGCGGGCGCTGCGCAGTCGGCCGCCTCAGTCACCGCAGAAGGGGTTGCTGCGCCGCTCGCGGCCGAAGGTCGACATGGGACCGTGTCCCGGGATGAACTCGACGTCGTCGCCGAGCGGCCACAGGCGGCTGCGGATCGACGTGATCAAGGTGTCGAAATCGCCGCGCGGGAAATCGGTGCGGCCGATCGAACCGGCGAATATGACGTCGCCGACCAGCGCCAGCTTCGACGGCCGGTGGAAGTAGACGACGTGCCCCGGCGTGTGCCCGGGGCAATGCAGCACTTCGAGCACGACCTTGCCGAAGCTGACGACATCGCCGTTCTCCAGCCAGCGGTCGGGCGTGAAGCTGCGCACGTCGGGGAAGCCGTACATGCGGCTCTGCTGCGGCATGCCGTCGATCCAGAACTGATCCTCGCGCTGCGGCCCCTCGACCGGTAGCGACAACTGCTCGGCGAGCGCGGCGACGCCGCCGGCGTGGTCGATGTGGCCATGCGTGACAAGGATCTTCTCCAGCGTCGCCCCCTCACGCGCCACCGCGGCGAGGATGCGGTCGATGTCGCCGCCGGGGTCGACCACTGCCGCGCGCAGGGTCTCCTTGCAGACGAGCAGGGTGCAGTTCTGTTCAAACGGGGTGACGGGAACGATTCGATAGTACATGGCAGCTCGGGAGAAGAAAACTGCGCTGCATTGTACCGACAATTGCCGCGGAAACACGACCGCGGTCGCTCGTCCCGAAGCGCCGCAAACGGCGGCCGGCATGTGCAGCCGAACGCCCGGCGCGCAGCGCGTCCGGCTCAGTAGCCCGGGCGCCGCAGGGAGGTGTTCTCAGGTCTTGCCCCGCCATCGCGCGTCGCAGCGAGGTAATCGTCGATGGCCTCGTGGAAGGCCGCGGTGAACTCGGCCAGCGATTCGGCGTGGAAGGTGATCGGCTCGTCGATGTGCAGCACGTGACCGACGAGGATATGGTCATGGGGATCGAATTGCACCCTGGCCGTGCAGCCACGATAGCTCAGCCTCTCCTTCATCGTCCGCCCTCCTGGTACGGCAAGCGCTCATCCGGTCTGCTCGCCAAGGACGGCGGATCGAGGTCGCGATCCGCCCTCCTCGCAACGCGGCGTCGGCACCGGCGAGGCGCCGACGCTTCCATTCAGGATAGACCATTCATCGCGGAAAGATGACGGATGCCGCCACCGGGCAGCTAGCGCGACTGCACCGTGGCGGCTGCGAACTTGCCCGCCTCGTAGTCGCGGATGGCGGCATGGATCTGCTCGCTCGTGTTCATCACGAACGGGCCGTACTGGACGATCGGCTCGCCCAGCGGCCGTCCGGCGACGATCAGCACGCGCGCATCCTGCTGCGCCTCGATGCAGACGCCTGCGGCACCGTCGTTGGCGAGGATCGCCATCTGCCGGTCGGACAGCGTCCGGCCGGCGATGGTGACACTGCCGCGGTAGGTGTAGGTGAAGGCGTTGTGACTGGCCGCGATCGGCTGCACGAAACGGCTACCGGCGGGCAGATGCACGTCGAGGTAGAGCGGCTCGCTGTGTGGGCGCTGGACGGCGCCGGCCACCCCATGGCTCTCGCCGGCGATGACGCGCACGCGCACGCCGCCGTCGGCGGAGAACTCGGGAATCGCCGCCGGCGGGATGTCGCGATACCAGGGCGCGCTCATCTTCTCGGCAGCGGGCAGGTTGATCCAGAGCTGGAAGCCTTCCATCAGCCCCTCTTCCTGCTCGGGCAGCTCGGAATGGATCAGCCCGCTGCCGGCGCTCATCCACTGCGCACCTCCCGGACCGAGCAGTCCCTCGTTGCCGGCGCTGTCGTGGTGCCGCATGCGCCCGGCGATCATGTAGGTCACCGTCTCGAAACCGCGGTGAGGATGGTCGGGAAAACCGCCGATGTAGTCGTCGGCATGCTCGTTGCGGAACGCATCGAGCATCAGGAAGGGGTCGAGCCTACGCTGCAGGTCCTGGGTCAGGACGCGCGTCAGGCGGACGCCGGCGCCATCGGAGGTGGCGATACCATGGACGATGCGCTCGACGGCTCTGGATTGCACTGCGGAAGGCGAGAGGCTCATGGCGGACTCCTGCGGGGATGAAGATGGACGCGAGAAGGTGGCGGGCGGCAATGCCGCCCGCTGCAACCGATCAGCCGATCAGTTCGGCAATGCGCACATCGGCGTCGGCAAACGCCTTCTCGGCCGCCTCGGCGCCCATCGCCAGGCCTTCGGCGTAGATGAACTCGACATCGGTCATGCCGAGGAAGCCGAGGACGGTCTTCAGGTAGGGCACCTGCGTGTCGGCCGGCGTGTCGCGGTAGAGGCCGCCGCGCGCCAGCGCGACATAGACCTTCTTGCCCTTGATCAGGCCTTCGGGACCGTTCTCGGTGTAGCGGAAGGTGACACCGGCACGGGCGATGCCGTCGATCCACGACTTCAGCTGCGCCGGGATGCCGAAGTTGTACATCGGCACGCCGATGACGATCACGTCGGTCGCCTGCACCTGCGCGATCAGCGCTTCGCCGAGCGCGACACGCGCGGCCTGTTCTGGCGTGCGCTGGTCGTCCGGGGTGAAGAGCGCGCCGACCGCCGCTTCGTCGAGCAGCGGTGCCGGGTTGCTCGACAGATCGCGAACGGTGACGACGGCAGCCGGGTTCTTCGCCTGCAGGCGCGCGGTGATGGCGTTGGCGACGCGCGTCGAGTTGGAGGCGGCGGCGCGGACGCTGGTGTTGAGTTGCAGGATGTTCATGGTGTCTTCTCCTCGAAGCAAGATGTAAGTGGAAAGTCGCAGGTGGAGGCAAGTCCGGGATCCGTCACGACCGTGATTCACATTGTATTGATGCCATCAATGAACGAGAAGACGCCATAACGGGTATCATTGTTCCAATTATGGAACGTAAAGCCATGTCACTCGACGCCAACGACCTGATCCTCTTCGCCCGTGTGATCGCCGCCGGCAGCTTCGCGCGCGCCGCCGAACGCAGCGGGCTGCCCAAATCGACCGTCTCGCGGCGGATCAGCGCGCTCGAGGCGCGCCTGGGGGAGCGACTGCTGACGCGCAGCACGCGCCGGCTGGCGCTCACCGACTTCGGCGAGCGCATCCTCGAACACGCGCGCCGGCTGCAGGAGGAAACCGAGGCGGCGTCGGCGCTGGCGCAGCACCGGCAGGGAATCCCGCGCGGCGTGCTGCGCGCATCGCTGCCGCCCGACTTCATCGAGCTCGACCTGGCGCCCTTCCTGATCGAATTCGCCGCCAGCTACCCCGAGGTGCGGCTGGAACTCGATCTCTCGCCAAGGCGCGTCGACCTCGTCGCCGAGCGCTTCGACGTCGCCCTGCGCATGGCCAGCCGCCTGCCCGACGACAGCACGCTGGTGGCGCGCAAGCTGGCGGAGCTGCACAACGGGCTCTACGCGAGCCCGGCCTATCTCGCGCGCTACGGGCAGCCCGAGCGCCCCGAGGACCTGCTCGCGCACGTCGGGCTGCGCCTGATCAGCGCCGGCGGCGAAGCCCTGCCCTGGCGCCTTACCAACGGATCGGCGCAGTGGGAAGGCATGCCCGACGGGCCGCTGGCCGCCAACTCGCCGGGCCTGCAGCGCGAGCTCGCCGCCCACGGCATGGGAATCGTCGCGCTGACCGACCGCTTCGTCGGCAAATGGCTCGAACAGGGACTGCTGGTGCGCGTCCTGCCCGAGTGGCGGCTGCCGGCGATCACCATCTGGTGCGTCACGCCGGGCAGAAGCCTGCTGCCCGCGCGCACGCTTGCCTTCATCGAGATGCTGCGCGCGGCGCTGGCCAAGACTTGAGGTGAAACCGCGAAGGGCCGGCGCCAAGGTCCCGGCCGGAACTTCAGCACGTCATCGCGAACCCGCAGGGCGTGGTGATCCAGTGTATAGCTCTCGCATCGGGTCGCGCGTGGATGGCGGCCAAGGGCGAGGAGACGGAAGAACGAACTGGATTGCCACGGCGCTGCGCGCCTCGCAATGACGGCGGAGCCAGGAGCGCATGGAGAGGGGCCGAGAGCGTAACCGTCATCGCGAGCCCGCAGGGCGTGGCGATCCAGTGAGTAGGTCTCGCATCGTGCAGGGCGAGGAGACGGAAGAACGAACTGGATTGCCACGGCGCTACGCGCCTCGCAATGACGGCGGAGCCAGGAGCGCATGGAGAGGGGCCGAGAACGTAACCGTCATCGCGAGCCCGCAGGGCGTGGCGATCCAGTGCGTAGGGCTGAATGGAAGAACGAACTGGATTGCCACGGCGCTGCGCGCCTCGCAATGACGGCGGAGCCAGGAGCGCATGGAGAGGGGCCGAGAGCGTAACCGTCATCGCGAGCCCGCAGGGCGTGGCGATCCAGTGAGTAGGGCTGAATGGAAGAACGAACTGGATTGCCACGGCGCTACGCGCCTCGCAATGACGGCGGAGCCAGGAGCGCATGGAGAGGGGCCGAGAGCGTAACCGTCATCGCGAGCCCGCAGGGCGTGGCGATCCAGTGCGTAGGTCTCGCATCGTGCAGGGCGAGGAGATGGAAGAACGAACTGGATTGCCACGGCGCTGCGCGCCTCGCAATGACGGCAGTGCGAGGCGCGCATGGAGAGGGCCTGAGACCGTAACCTTCATCGCGAGCCCGCAGGGCGTGGCGATCCAGTACCCGGGGCTGGTAGCTAATTTGGAGGGCTGGAGCGTGCCGGTGCTTCGTTCAGCACGTAGGCACGCGTCGTCAGGTAGAGCAGGAGACCGTCGAGCAGGTGCCAGAGGAAATGCGTGCCGATCGGCCAGTACGGGCACAGCGGCGCATCGAGCGTGCGGAAGAGCAGCGCCAGCAGCAGGACGAAGGCGGAGAGATGCAGGATCAGCGGCTCGCGCCGGCGCTGCGCGCGGTGATGCACGGCGAAGGCCGCGATGAAGAGCAGCGCGGGGACGTAGCCCAGCGATCCGTTCAGCCACTCGCGCGGCAATGCCACGAACGCGAAGCTGAGCAACAGGAAGGCGAGCAGCAGCGAGCCCACCGTGGCGCTGCCGAAACCCGCCACCCGCCGCGCGTAGAGTGCGACGAAGGCGAGTTCGTAGACGAAGATCGACCCCACGTCGGCGAGCATGGTCAGCCGGGTGGAGAAGGTATGGAAGAGGAAGCTGGCGACGCCGATGGCGAAGACCAGCGCGGTGAGGAGGATCGCCGCGACGCTGACGGGCGGACCGCCGGCCCCTTCACCACGCCGGCGCAGCAGCACGAGCAGCGCCAGTCCCGCGCAGAGGAAGGACAGGTTGCTCAGCGCGTTGACCGGCTCTGCCCAGAAACCGATGGCGCTGCGTTCGCAGTAGAGGTCGATCGCGTTCATGATCACGAGCCCGTCCTGGCGAGTCGATCGGCATATCTTACACAGCTTCGGGAAAGTCGCGGTGCTTGGCGAAGGGCTGCGCAGCACACATTTTGCAGCGCAATAATGAGAAAATGCGGATCCGCCTCGCCGGCGCTGCCCTCCTGGAGTCCCGATGTCCGACCGTCTGGCCGTGCTGCCGCAATACCTGTTACCGAAACTGGCGCTGACCCGCCTCGCCGGGCGCACCGCCAACTGGCGCTCGCAAGCCTGGACGCGCGCCTTCATCCCCTGGTTCGCCGCGCGCTACGGCATCGACATGAGCGAGGCCGCCAACCCGGATTTCGCTGCCTACGCCTGCTTCAACGACTTCTTCACGCGCGCCCTGCGCCCGGGTGTGCGCCCGCTCGCCGACGCCGACTACGTCTGCCCGGTGGACGGCGCCATCTCGCAGCTCGGACCGATCGCCGGCGACCAGATCATCCAGGCCAAGGGCCACAGCTACAGCACGCGCGCGCTGGTCGGCGGCGATGCCGAACTCGCAGCGCAGTTCGAGAACGGCGAGTTCGCGACCATCTACCTCTCGCCCAAGGACTATCACCGCATCCACATGCCGTGCGCCGGCAGGCTCACGCGCATGATCCACGTCCCCGGCGACCTGTTCTCGGTGAACCCGACCACCGCGCGCGGCGTCCCCGGCCTGTTCGCGCGGAACGAGCGCGTCGTCTGCGTGTTCGAGGGCGAGCGCGGCCCGTTCGTGCTGACGCTCGTCGGCGCCACCATCGTCGGTAGCATGGCGACGGTGTGGCACGGCGTCGTGAACCCGCAACGTCCGGGGACGCTGCGCGAATGGAAGTACGACGACCGGCAGATCGTGCTGCAGAAGGGCGAGGAAATGGGCCGCTTCCTGCTCGGCTCGACCGTGGTCCTGCTCTTCCCGAAGGACACGCTGAAGTTCCGCGCCGACTGGGCGCCGACGCGCGGCGTGCGCATGGGCGAAGCGATGGGGACCCGGGCCGCGGACTGAGCCGCAGCGCTCAGCCGCGCGGCGGTGGCAGCGCCGGCACGGACATCCGGAAGACCACGATCGCCGCCAGCGACAGCGCCGCCGCGAGCGCGAAGGACAGGCCCGGCGCGAACTGAACGGCGCGGGATGGCTCAGCCGCCCTCTTCCTCCAGCCGCCGCCGGCATGCGGCGCGCAGTTTTTCGGCACCGGTGGTGAGGCGCTTCTCGGCGTGCCAGGCGATGTAGAAGCGCCGTTCCATCGGGATTTCCGGCAGCGGGATGACGGCGAACTCGCCGCGCGCGAGTTCCCGTTCGATCGAGCGACGCGAGGCGCAGGAGATGCCGAGCCCGAGCCGGACCGCCTCGCCCACCGCCCCGCCGCTGCCGAGTTCGAGCAGCAGGTTCATCCACCCGAGATGCGGCAGCAGCAGGGATTCGAGCATCTGGCGCACGCCCGAGCCGGCCTCGCGCATCACCCACGGCGTCGCCGCCAGTTCGGACAGGCTGAACGGGCGCGCCAGCAGCGGATGGTCGGCGCGCGCGAAGACGACCAGTTCGTCGCGCAGCCAGCGTTCGCTGACCAGTTGCCGGTGCGTGAGCGGCGCCTCGATCAAGCCGATGTCGGCGAGTCCGTCGAGCAGGTGCTCGACGACCCGGCGCGAGTTGCCGATCAGCACCTCGTAACGGTCGTCGGGATTGGCGCGCATCAGCTCGCCGAGGAGCCCCGGCAGCACGAAATTGCCGATGGTCAGGCTGGCGGCGATGCGCAGACGGCTGGGCACGCCGGCGGCGTAGCTGTCCTCCAGTTGTTGCGCCTGGGCGAGCAGTTCCTCCGCCCGCGGCAGCAGGAAGCGTCCGTGCTCGCTAAGCTTATGCGATCAAGAAATAAGGAAGCCCCCTGAGTCAAGATAGTTGTCGGTGTGCCAAGAAGACGTAGCGGCAAACGTCCGCGAAGTCATGCTGTACCAGTGATGAGGGCGGGCCCCTCGGTGTCGCCGATCAGGCGGAGATGCCAAACCACCCTGAGCTGCGGTCGTAAAGAGCGACTGTGGTGAGCGTCATGGGAAAA
>NZ_NHRX01000068.1 GCF_016653115.1 Rhodocyclus purpureus | reverse complement strand
CAGGAAGGGCGACGGCGAACCTGGCGTGAAAACCCTCTGGCTGGGATACCAGCGCATCAGGGATTTTGTTCAGGGCGTCGAGCATATGCGAGCGCTTCATGCGATATGAGTTATGTGTAACGCTATGCGTTAACTGGGTGCAGCTCGACGCGCCGAGGCATTACTACCTGCATACCGCCAAGAGCCTGGAATTGCTGGCGAAGAATGCCGGGCTCGAGCTTTTTGATGTGGCTTACGATTCCAGCTATTTCCAGTTCGAAGGCAGCGAGTTGTACGCAAAGGACATTTCGCTGAAAGACTCGAATGCGCTCGATTCGAGCCATCTGACGAGAAGCCGGTACAAAGAGTACCGCAAGCTGGCGCGGCAGTTGAATGCGCAGGGCAGGGGTGACCAGGCCATCTTTTACTTCAGGAAAGCGCCAGCCCGGTAATTCGCTCGGTCGCAGCCGAGCCGGCGGAACCCCATGCCCTACCTGATCATCGTCACCATCCTCTGGGCCTTCTCGTTCAGCCTGATCGGCCAGTACCTGGCCGGCAAGGTCGATAGTGATTTTGCCGTCCTCATCCGCGTTGCCATCGCCGCGCTCGTCTTCGTCCCGTTGCTGCGCTGGCGCGGGCTGCCGGCGCCCCTGCTGCGCGGGTTCTGGTTCGCTGGCGCCCTGCAGTTCGGCGTCACCTACCTGTGCCTTTATCGCAGCTTCAGCGTGCTGACGGTGCCGGAGGTGCTGCTGTTCACGGTGCTGACGCCGATCTACGTGACCCTGCTCGACGACGCCCTGGAGCGGCGCTTCAACCGCTGGGCGCTCGCCGCCGCGCTGGTCGCGGTCGGCGGTGGCGTCCTGATCCGCTTCCAGCCGCTCGCCGGCGAGTACCTGACCGGCTTCATCCTGTTGCAGGTGGCCAACGCGAGCTTCGCGGCGGGGCAGGTGCTGTGCCGCCGCCTGCTCGTGCGCTACCCGACCGCAGTGCCGCTCCAGCACCTGTTCGGGCACTTCTTCCTCGGCGCGTTGCTGCTGGCGCTGCCTTCGTTCCTGCTCTTCGGCGATCCCGGCAAACTGCCACAGGCCGCCGTGCAGTGGGGTGTGCTCGCGTGGATGGGATTCTTCGCCACCGCGCTCGGCATGTTCTGGTGGGTGAAAGGCAGCACCCGCGTCGATGCCGGAACGCTGGCAGTGATGAACGAACTGCACGTCCCCGCCGGACTGCTCGTCAATGTGCTGATCTGGAACCGCGACGCCGACCTCGTGCGGCTCTCGCTCGGCGGCGCGGTCATCCTGGCCTCGCTCCTGCTGCTCCGCCTGGGACGCGCGCAGCGCTGAGTGCGCTCGGGCGTGCAGTCCTACAGTTCGTCGGCGTGCGTCGCCAGATAGGTGGCGACGCCTTCGCTCGTGGCCGTCATTCCGGCCTTGCCCTTCTTCCACCCCGCCGGACAGACCTCGCCGTGTTCCTCGGTGAATTGCAGCGCGTCGACCATGCGCAGCATCTCGTCGACGTCGCGCCCGAGCGGTAGGTCGTTGACCACCTGATGGCGGACGATGCCGTTGCGGTCGATCAGGAAGGAGCCGCGGAAGGCGACGCCGGCGGCGTCGAATTCGACGTCGTAGGCGCGGCAGATCTCGTGCTTGATGTCGGCGATGAGTGGATAGCCGACCTGCCCGATACCGCCCTTGTCCACGGGCGTGTTCTTCCACGCCAGGTGGGTGAATTCGGAGTCGATCGACACGCCGATGACCTCGACGTCGCGCGCCTTGAATTCGGCCAGGCGATGGTCGAAGGCGATCAGTTCGGACGGACAGACGAAGGTGAAGTCGAGCGGGTAGAAGAAGAGCACGACGTACTTGCCGCGCGTCTCTGCGGAGAAGCAGAACTCGCGGATCTGGTTGTCGGCGGTGACCGCGTTGGCGGTGAAGTCGGGGGCGGGCTTGCCTACGAGAACGGACATCGGGAATCTCCTTTGCGCTGGGGTTGGGCGGGCGGTGCAGCGAACGCCGGATGCATCGTCAGCGGCGGCGGGTTCCGGCAAAACGCCGATTATTCCATTGTAGATCTTCCCTCAGTCGTCATCGTCATGCCGGCGCTTGCCCCCGCGGCCCTCGCGGCCGCCGCGGATGTCGTGTTCGTCGGCACTGCGATGGCACTCGACGCAGTCGTCGAACTTGCGTATGCCTTCCTCGAGATGCTCGCGGCGGATGTTGGCCGGCGTATGTTCGTGGCAGCCGTAGCAGGTATAGCGGCGGTAATCGTTGCCGCCATGGCAGGTGACGCAGCGCGCGTTGTGGTCGCGGTCGAGCACGAAATACTTGTCGTGGTCGAAAGTAGCCGGCGACCACTTGTCCTCGCGGTGGCACTGACTGCAATTGGCACCGATGTCGCGGTGCAGCGCGTCGCCCGGTGCCTGGTGGCAGGTCTGGCACTGCCGGCGCGTCGCGTCCTGCAGCAGCGCGTGGTTGAAGTGCCCATGCTGCCGGTAGCGTCTGACGCCCGCGTGGTCGCTGTGGCAGGCGACGCAGTCCTGACTGATCAGCTTCTGGTGGAACGGGGTCGCGGTCAGCGGCTTGGTGATCGGCAGCCCGAGACTGGTCAGGCGACCGATCTGCTCGGGTTTGTGGCAGACGACGCAACGCGGCGAGCTGGCGCCGGTGAACGGCGCGTGGCAGACGAAGCAGTCGGTTTCGAGTTGCGCATGGCCGGGAATCAGCTTGCCGGGGCCGACCATCAGCTGCGGGTAGATGAAGACGAGGACGGTGAGCGCGATCAGGTTGATCGCCAGCACGAGCTTGACGATCCTGTTCATGCCCAGCCCCAGAACAGGAGGATGCTGACGATGTGGCCGAGCGCCAGGCTTGCGAAGGCGACCGAGATCGGGATGTGCAGCTTGCGCCACTGGGTCATCGCGTCGAGCGTCACCGCGTCCCAGAACAGCGCCTGTTCGACCTCCGTTTGCGACATGCCGCGCAACTGGAAGCGCTCGCGCTGCCCCTGCAGGTGGCTGCGCGAACGATCGAGCAGCAGCTTGCCGACCAGTCCGCTGACGACATTGATGCCCATCGCCAGCGTCGCCAGCCACGGCAGGATGGCGTTGAAATGCACGCCGGCGTGGATCAGCACCATCAGCGAGCCGAGCCAGGCGCTGACTTCATGGGCTTGCAGCAGCGTTTTCGGGTTGCCCGAGGCGATCAGCTTGCGCTTGCGCAGCGAGTAGATCAGCGAGCCCAGGATCAGCAGCGTGCCGGGGATTCCCAGATAGCGGCCGACCCAGACGAGGTCGAACTGGTGCAGGATCTGGTCGCTGGCCAGCGTCGCCAGGGCGAGCAGGCCGAGCAGCGAGAAGAAGGGCAGCAGATGGCGGCGCCACAGCGATCTGTCCATTCACGCCTCCAGGCTGAGGTGGGTCTTGGGAGTGCAGACGCAGGGCAGGCAGCTGCCCGGCTGCGGGTCGAAATCGGGCGCCTGCCGGTAAGCCACTTCGCCGGCGACGATCTTCGTCTGGCAGGTGCCGCAGCCGCCGGCACGACAGCCGGAGTCGATCCTGACGCCGTTGGCCTCGGCGAAGGCGAGCAGGCTGCCGGCCTCCGGCTGCCAGCGGACTTCCTTGCCCGAGCGGACGAAGCTGACGACGAGCCCGGCGGCGCTCTCTCCCGGCGGCTGCGGCGCCTTGCGCCTGACCGAGGCCGGGCCGAAGGCCTCGAAGTGGATGCGCTCATCCGGCACGCCCCAGTCCTCCAGCGCCGGGACCAGGCTCTCCAGCATCGCGGTCGGTCCGCACAGGTAGAAGTGCGCGGGCGCGAGCGGCAGTTCCAGGCGCAAGAGCGGCAGCTCGATGCGCCCGCGGTGACGATAGTCACGGCCAGGCATTTCCTGCGGCAGCGGAGCGCTGAAGCACAAGTGGAGGTGGAAGTTCGGGTGTTTTTCAGCCAGTGCTTCGAGCTGCGCTCGCCTCACCACTTCGCGCCCGTTGCGCACGCCGTAGAACAGCCAGACTTCGCGACCCGGCTGCCGTTCCAGGCTCCAGGCGAGCATGGAGAGCAGCGGCGTGATGCCGATGCCGCCGGCGAGCAGCACCAGCGGATCGTCGCTGCCGTCGAGGCAGAAGTGCCCGGCGGGCGCGCGTACCTGCAACAGGCTGCCGACCCCGATCCGGTCGTGGAGGAAACTGGAAGCCCGCCCCGCCGGCGTGGCTGCAGTAACGTCAGTGGCCGGCACGCGCTTGACGCTGATGCGGTAGTGATCGGCAGCAGGCGAATCCGACAAGGAGTAGCAGCGGACCAGCGCCTCTCCGGCCGGCGGTTCGAGATGCAGCGTCAGGAACTGTCCCGGCCGGAAGGGCGGCAGCGGCTCGCCGTCGACGGGCTGGAGGTAAAACGAGCAGACGCAGCCGTCGACGTCTTCGACCTCCTTGCGCTCGATGCGGAAGCTGCGCCATCCCTGCCAGGCGGCGCCCTCCGCGGGCAGAAGCGTCGGCACCGCCGGCCCGGCCCCAACCCGCAAGGCGCGGTAATCCTGCCAGTGACGCCAGAAGGCGATACCGAGAAAGACGGTCAGTTGCAGCACGATCGCCCCGACGATCCACAGCAGCAGCGCCAGCGAGGTCATGCGCTCACACCTCCCTACGGACGCAGCGATAGGCGTCGGGCGTCTTGCGCATCGATCGGTCATTCGGGCTAACAAGCACGCTGTTTCCTCCGCGTGGTGAAGCGACAGTCTGCGCCGCAATGCTTAATGGAAGCTTAAGGCGATGCGCCGCCGCAAGGCGCACAGGGCAATCATATGTTATCATGGGGGGCGGTGCGCTGACGATGGCGTGGGGTCGAGCGAACCACGCCATCCCGATCCTGTCGAAACGAGCGCATCCCAAATCTTCGCGGCACCCATCACGAGGAGGCAGCCCATGGCCAAGCAGGCGAACGTCAATCCGGTCGATGTCGATCCCGAGGAAACCCAGGAATGGCTCGACGCCATCGCCAGCGTGATCAGCCGCGAAGGCAGCGAGCGGGCACATTACCTGATCGAGAAGCTGATCGGGCAGGCGCGCGAGGAGGGGATCGACATCCCTTACTCGGCCACCACCGAATACATCAACACGATCCCTGCCGACCAGCAGCCGAGCTACCCCGGCAATCCCGACCTCGAGCTGAAGATCCACTCGTACATCCGCTGGAACGCGATGGCGATGGTCGTGCGTGCCAACAAGGAGACCAACGTCGGCGGCCACATCGCCTCCTTCGCTTCGGCGGCGACGCTCTACGACGTCGGCTTCTCGCACTTCTGGCGGGTGGCGGGACCCGAGCACGGCGGCGACCTGATCTTCTTCCAGGGCCACTCGATCCCCGGCGTCTATGCGCGTGCCTTCCTGCTCGGACGACTCTCCGCCGAACAGCTCGACAACTTCCGCCAGGAGACCGGCGGCAAGGGACTCTCCTCCTACCCGCACCCGTGGCTGATGCCCGACTTCTGGCAGTTCCCGACCGTGTCGATGGGGCTGGGGCCGCTGCAGGCGATCTACCAGGCGCGCTTCATGAAGTACCTCGACTCGCGCGGGATCATCAGCGCCGGCGAGGGCGCCCAGGCACGCAAGGTCTGGGCCTTCGTCGGCGACGGCGAGACCGACGAGGTCGAGTCGCTCGGCGCGATCGGCATGGCCGGCCGCGAGAAGCTCGACAACCTGATCTTCGTCGTCAACTGCAACCTGCAGCGCCTCGACGGTCCCGTGCGTGGCAACGGCAAGATCATCCAGGAACTCGAATCCTCGTTTCGCGGCGCCGGCTGGAACGTCATCAAGCTGATCTGGGGGACCACGCTCGACACGCTGTTCCAGCGTGACAAGAAGGGCCTGCTCAAGAAGCGGATGATGGAGCTGTGCGACGGCGAGTACCAGACCCTGCGCTCGAAGAATGGCGCCTACATCCGCGAATACTTCTTCAACAGCCCCGAACTCAAGGAACTCGTCGCCGACTGGACCGACGAGCAGCTCTGGCAGCTCAACCGCGGCGGTCACGACCTGTTCAAGATCTTCGCCGCCTACGACAGTGCAGTGAAGCACCCGGGCCAGCCGACCGTGATCCTCGCCAAGACGATCAAGGGCTACGGGATGGGCCAGGCCGGCGAGGCGATGAACATCTCGCACCAGCAGAAGAAGATGGACCTGGAGCAGATCCGCTACTTCCGCGACCGCTTCAAGCTGCCGGTCGCCGACGAGCGGCTGGCCGAACTGCCCTACCTCTCATTCCCCGAGGACTCCGAGGAGTCCCGTTACCTGCACGCGCGCCGGGCCGCGCTCGGTGGCTACCTGCCGCAGCGCCGGCAGCGTGCGGCGCCGCTGCCGTTGCCGCCGCTGGAGGCCTTCGCCTCGCTGCTCAAGGCCTCCGGCGAGGGGCGCGAGCTGTCGACGACGATGGCGGTCGTACGCATCATGAACCTGCTGCTCAAGGACAGGACGCTCGGCGAGCGCGTCGTCCCGATCGTCCCCGACGAGTCGCGCACCTTCGGCATGGAGGGCATGTTCCGCCAGGTCGGCATCTGGAGCCAGGAGGGCCAGCGCTACGTTCCCGAAGACCACGACCAGCTCATGTTCTACAAGGAATCGAAGACCGGGCAGGTGCTGCAGGAAGGGATCAACGAAGCCGGCGCGATCAGTGACTGGATCGCCGCCGCCACCGCCTACTCGGTGCATGGCGTGCAGATGATCCCCTTCTACCTCTCCTACTCGATGTTCAGCCTGCAGCGCACCTTCGACCTGTGCTGGGCCGCCGGCGACCAGCGTTCGCGCGGCTTCCTTATCGGCGCCACCGCCGGCCGCACCACGCTGAACGGCGAGGGCCTGCAGCACGAGGACGGCCACAGCCTGATCCTCGCCGGACTTATCCCGAACTGTGTCGCCTACGACCCCTGCTTCCAGTACGAAGTCGCGGTCATCGTGCACGACGGGATGCGCCGCATGTTTGCCGAGCAGGAGGACGTCTTCTACTACCTGACGGCGATGAACGAGAACTACGAGCACCCGGAAATGCCAGCGGGCGCCGCGGCCGATATTCTCAAGGGGATGTACCTCTTCCGCCAGGGCGGTGAGGGCAGGCTGCGCGTGCAGTTGCTCGGCTCGGGAACGATTTTCCGCGAAGTCATCGCCGCCGCCGAACTGCTCAGGGAAGACTGGGGGATCGAGGCCGACCTGTGGGGCTGTCCCGGCTTCACCGAACTCGCGCGCGAGGGCAACGAGGCCGCGCGCTGGAACCTGCTGCACCCGCTGGAGCCGCCGCGGCTATCGCACGTCGAGACGAAGCTCAAGGAGCGCCGTGGCCCAGTGGTTGCCGCCACGGACTACGTCAGGCTTTACGCCGAGCAGATCAGGCCCTTCGTCAGGGGGCGCTACGTGACCCTCGGTACCGACGGTTTCGGCCGCTCCGACACGCGCGCGAAGCTGCGCCACTTCTTCGAAGTCGACCGCCACTGGGTGACGCTCGCCGCGTTGAAAGCGCTGGCCGACGACGGCGAGATCGACCGCGACAAGGTCGCCGCGGCGCTGCTCAAGTACCGGCTCGACCCGGACAAACCCAATCCGCTGACGGTTTGAAGGGGAGCGAGCCATGAGTGAGATCATCGAAGTCAAGGTCCCCGACATCGGCGCCTTCGCCGATGTGCCGGTGATCGACCTGTTCGTCAAGGTCGGCGATGCGATCAAGATAGACGACCCGATCGTCACCCTCGAGTCGGACAAGGCGACCGTGGACGTGCCGAGCAGCGTTACCGGCGTCGTCAGCGAAGTGCTGGTCCGCGTCGGTTCGCGCGTCGGCGAAGGCGTGGTGCTGATCAAGGTGGCGAGCGAGCCGGTGGCGGGAGCGGCGTCAGCCGCGAACATCCCGGGCAGCGAAGCCGGAAGGTCTGTGCCATCCGCCGGACAGCCCGCTGTCGCGCCTCCCGCGACACCCGCGCCTGTGGGAGCGGCGTCAGTCGCGAAAGCCGCGCTTGCCGCTGCCGCGCCGTCCGTACAAGACCGCGCCGCCGGCGCCGGCATCCACGCCTCCCCCTCGGTCCGCGCCTACGCGCGCGAACTCGGCGCCGACCTGTCGCTGGTCACGCCGTCCGGGCCGAAGGGGCGCATCCTGCGCGAGGATCTGACCCGCTACGTCAAGGGTGTCATGAGCGGCGCGCTGTCCTGCCCCGGCGGTGGCGTCAGCGGTGGCGGCGTGCTCGAACTGCTGCCGTGGCCGAAGGTCGATTTCGCGAGGTTCGGCGAGATCGAGGTGAAGCCGCTGCCGCGCATCCGGCGGATTTCCGCGCAGAACCTCGCGCGCAACGCGGTGATGATCCCCGCGGTGACCTACCACGAGGACGCCGACATCAGCGAGCTCGAGGCCTTCCGCGTCCGCATCAACCAGGAGAACGCCGCCAGCGGCGTGAAGCTGACCCTGCTCGCCTTCCTGATCAAGGCCGTCGTCAAGGCGCTGCAGAAGCATCCGGAATTCAATGCCTCGCTGACGAGCGACGAGAATGGCGAGATGAGCCTGGTGCTGAAGAAGTACTTCCACATCGGCTTCGCCGCCGACACGCCGCACGGCCTGATGGTCCCGGTGATCCGTGATGCCGACCGGAAGTCGGTCGTCGAACTGGCGCAGGAAGCGGCCGAACTCGCGCGCCAGGCGCGCGACGGCAAGCTCGCTCCGGCGGCCATGCAGGGCGCCTGCTTCACCATCTCCAGCGTCGGCGGCATCGGTGGCACGGGCTTTTCGCCGATCATCAACGCGCCTGAGGTCGCCATCCTCGGCGTCAACAAGGCGGCGACCAAGCCGGTCTGGGACGGCAAGTCCTTCGTCCCGCGTCTGATGCTGCCGCTGTCGCTTTCCGCCGACCACCGCGTCATCGACGGCGCGCTGGCGACGCGCTTCAACGTTTTTCTCGCGGATCTGCTGGCGGACTTCCGCCGCGTCAGCTTGTGAGGGGGAGGTCATGAACATGCTTGAGGAAATCACGCTTGCCGCCGGCGGCGCCGTCGCGGAACAGGAAGCGGCGAGCCGGGCTGCCCAGGCCGACGCCGAATGCGCGCTGCTCGTCCTCGGTGGCGGACCGGGCGGCTACTCCGCGGCTTTCCGCGCCGCCGACCTCGGCCTGAAGACGGTGATCGTCGAGCGCTACCCGACCCTGGGCGGCGTCTGCCTCAACGTCGGCTGCATCCCGTCGAAGGCGCTGCTGCACGTCGCCGCGGTGATCGACGAGGCGCGCCACGCCGCCGGTTTCGGCGTCGCCTTCGCGCCGCCGCAGGTCGATCTCGACCGGCTGCGCGCGCACAAGGCGCAGGTCGTCGGCAAGCTGACCGGCGGTCTCGCCGCGATGGCGAAGGCGCGCAAGGTCGAGGTCGTGCGCGGCTACGGGCACTTCATCGACTCGCACCATGTCGAGGTCGAAGTCACCGAAGGCGCGGGCCAGGAGAAGAGCGGCGCCACGAAGCTGATCAGGTTCGAGCAGTGCATCATCGCCGCGGGCTCGGCGGCAGTGCACCTGCCTTTCCTGCCCAGGGATACACGCATCGTCGACTCGACCGGTGCGCTGGCGCTCGGCAGCGTTCCCGAGCGCATGCTGGTCATCGGCGGCGGCATCATCGGCCTCGAGATGGCGACCGTCTATTCGACGCTCGGCGCCCGCGTCGAGGTCGTCGAGATGCTCGACGCGCTGATGCCGGGGCCGGACCGTGACGCGGTCAAGGTCTGGGAGAAGCAGAACGCCGCGCGTTTCGCGCGGATCATGCTGCAGACGAAGACCATCGCCGTCGACGCCAAGGACGACGGCCTGTGGGTGAGCTTCGCCGGTGAACATGCGCCGGCGGAGCCGCAGCGCTACGACCTGATCCTGCAGGCAGCCGGACGCGTGCCGAACGGCAGCAAGATCGGCGCCGAGAAGGCCGGCGTGGTCGTCGATGAAAAGGGCTTCATCGCGGTCGACAGCCAGATGCGCAGCAATGTCCCGCACATCTTCGCGATCGGCGACATCGTCGGCCAGCCGATGCTGGCGCACAAGGCCGTGCATCAGGGTCACGTCGCCGCCGAGTCCGCGGCCGGGCAGAAGGCGCACTTCGACGCTGCCGTGATCCCCGGCGTCGCCTACACGCATCCGGAAATCGCCTGGGTCGGGCTCGGCGAGGACGAGGCGAAGAAGAGCGGGCGCAAGCTGAGCGTCGCCAGGTTCCCGTGGGCGGCTTCCGGCCGCGCGATCGCCAACGGCGCCGACTACGGCTTCACCAAGCTCGTCTTCGACGCCTCGGAAGAGGGCGGCGGACGCATCGTCGGCGGCACCATCGTCGGCCCCAACGCCGGCGACATGATCGGCGAGATCTGTCTCGCGATCGAGATGGGCGCCGACGCGGTGGACATCGGCAAGACCATCCATCCGCACCCGACCCTCGGCGAGAGCATCGGCATGGCCGCCGAAGTGGCGCACGGCAGCTGTACCGACCTGCCGCCGCCAAGGAAGCGCCAGCAATAACGGGGACAGCCGACGCGGCGAGGCGCGCAACGCCGTGGCAATCCAGTTCGTTCTTTCGCGGCCTCGCCAGTTCGGGCGACAGGATGACAGCCCTACGCACTGGATCGCCACGCCCTGCGGGCTCGCGATGACGTGCTGCCGATCGGCTAAATGCAACAATTCGGGACCTGACCCCATGAATGTTGCGAATCGAGGACGGCCAATGCGTCATTGCGAGGCGCGCAGCGCCGTGGCAATCCAGTTCGTTTTTCTGTCTCAGCGCACAGGGCAGCTATCCACGGGTAACCCGAAACGAGACCTACGCACTGGATCGCCACGCCCTGCGGGCTCGCGATGACGTGCTGCTGATTGGCTAAATGCAACAATTCGGGACCTGACCCCATGAATGCGAGGGCTCCTGGCAGCGGCTGTGCTTAAGCCAATTGCCGTTGCGCGCCACCCCAACCTACGGGCCGCCATCGGGACTATCATTGCTGCTTTGCACAAAAAAGGCTGGCTGCAATGAAGAAGTTCATGTTCGTCGGCGTCGCACCGGACGTCTCCGAGGACAGCACGCGACAGGCGCTGGCACCGCTCGGTCCGGTAGGGGAGGTGACCATCCTGCGCGCGGGCAGCCCCGAGGTGGTGCTGGTCATCGCCGAGCTCGACGTCAGCGACGAAAAGGCCTTCGAGCTGATCAGCAAGCCCTCCAATCCCTGGCGCGACGGGCGCAGGGTGCGCGTGCACCTGATGTTGCACTGAGCGAAGCTGCCGGAAAAGTCCGTATACTCTTTTCGCTACCAGTCGCTGATTTGTGGCACTATGTTGCACTTTGTTCCAAGTGCTGACCTCGCCGAAATCGATCCGGGAGCGTGCCGTCCCGAAGTCGGCCGTCGAACCCATCTCCAGGACGCTGCAAACGTGAAAATCCGCAAACTTCTCATCGCCAACCGTTCCGAGATCGCCATCCGCGTGATGCGCGCGGCGACCGAACTGGGCATCCGTACGGTCGCTATCTACTCGAACGAGGACCGCTTCGCGCTGCACCGCTTCAAGGCCGACGAGAGCTACCTCGTCGGTGCCGGCAAGAAGCCGATCCAGGCCTACCTCGACATCGACGACATCATCCGCATTGCGCGCGAGACCGGCGCCGACGCGATCCACCCCGGCTACGGGCTGCTCTCCGAGAACCCCGACTTCGCCGAGGCCTGCGCGAACAACGGCATCGCCTTCATCGGCCCGACGCCGGAAGTGATGCGCACGCTCGGCAACAAGGTCGCCGCGCGCAACGCCGCGGTCGCCGCCGGCGTCCCGGTGATGCCGGCGACCGGCCCGCTGCCGGCAGACTTCAAAGAGGCCGCGAAGCTCGCCGCCGAAATCGGCTACCCGCTGATGCTGAAGGCGAGCTGGGGCGGTGGCGGACGCGGCATGCGCGTGATCGAGTCCGAGGCCGACCTTGCGGCGCTGCTCGACGTCGCCCGGCGCGAAGCTGGCGCCGCGTTCGGCAACGACGAGGTCTACCTCGAAAAACTCGTGCGCAACGCGCGCCACGTCGAGGTGCAGATCCTCGGCGACAAGTACCAGCAGGCGGTGCACCTTTTCGAGCGCGACTGCTCGGTGCAGCGGCGCAACCAGAAGGTGGTCGAACGCGCGCCGGCGCCCTACCTCGACGACGCCGGTCGCGAAGAACTGTGCAACGCGGCGCTGCGCCTGGCGCGCGCCGTCAATTACACGCACGCGGGGACCGTCGAGTTCCTGATGGACGGCGACACGGGCAAGTTCTACTTCATCGAGGTCAACCCGCGCATCCAGGTCGAGCATACGGTCACCGAGCAGGTCACCGGCATCGACATCGTCAAGGCGCAGATCCGCGTCACCGAGGGCGCGAAGATCGGCACGCCCGAATGCGGCGTGCCGCAGCAGGAAGGCATCCGGCTCAACGGCTTCGCGCTGCAATGCCGGGTGACGACCGAGGACCCGGAGAACAACTTCACGCCGGACTACGGCAAGATCATGACCTACCGCAGCGCTGCGGGCTTCGGTATCCGTCTCGACGCCGGCACCGCCTACGCCGGCGCGGTGATCACGCCCTACTACGACTCGCTGCTGGTGAAGGTCACCGCCTGGGGCGCGACCAGCACCGAGGCGATCCACAAGATGGACCGCGCGCTGCGCGAGTTCCGCGTGCGCGGCCTCGCGACCAACCTGCACTTCCTCGAAAACGTCATCAATCACCCGCTGTTCGTCAGCGGCGAATGTTCGACGCGCTTCATCGACACGACGCCCGAACTCTTCCACTTCCCGAAGCGGCGCGACCGCGCGACGCGCCTGCTGCGCTTCGTCGGCGACGTGATCGTTAACGGCAACGACGAGATGAAGGGGCGCACGCTGCCGAAGCTGCCGCTGGCGGCACCGCTCTTGCCCACCACCGACCTCGCCGTGCCGCCGCCCCCCGGCACCCGCGACCGCCTGCAGGAACTCGGGCCCAAGGGCTTCGCCGAGTGGATGCGCGGAGAGGAACGCATCCTGATCACCGACACGACCATGCGCGACGCGCACCAGTCGCTGTTCGCGACGCGCATGCGTACCGCCGACATGCTGGCGATCGCGCCGCACTACGCGCGCGCTTTGCCTGAACTCTTCTCGCTCGAATGCTGGGGCGGCGCCACCTTCGACGTGGCCATGCGCTTCCTCAAGGAAGACCCGTGGGAGCGCCTCGCCAAGCTGCGCCAGGCGGCGCCGAACATCCTCTTCCAGATGCTCTTGCGCGCCTCGAACGCGGTCGGCTACTCGAACTACGCCGACAACGTCGTCCGCCAGTTCGTCGACCGCGCAGCGAAGGAGGGGATCGACGTCTTCCGCGTCTTCGATTCGCTGAACTGGGTCGAGAACATGCGCGTCGGCATGGACGCGGTGATCGAATCCGGGGCGCTGTGCGAGGGGACGATCTGCTACACGGGCGACATCTTCGATTCGAGCCGGCCGAAGTACAACTTGAAGTACTACGTCGACATGGCCAAGCAGCTGGAGAAGGCCGGCGCGCACATCCTCGGCATCAAGGACATGGCCGGCGTCTGCCGTCCGCGCGCCGGACGCGCGCTGGTCAAGGCACTGAAGGAAGAAGTCGGCCTGCCGCTGCACTTCCACACGCACGACACCTCGGGCGGGGCGATCGCGACCGTGCTGGCGATGGTCGAGGCCGGCGTCGACGCGGTCGATCTGGCGATGGATTCGATGAGCGGGCTCACCGCGCAGCCGAGTCTCGGCGCTCTCGTCGCCGCGCTCGAAGGCGACGCGCGCAGCCCCGGCTTCGACGCGAAGCGGATCCAGCCCTTCGCGCGCTACTGGGAAGGCGTGCGCCGCTTCTACGCGCCCTTCGAGGCCGACATCCGCTCCGGTACATCGGACGTCTATCGCCACGAAATGCCCGGCGGCCAATACACCAACCTGCGCGAACAGGCGCGCTCGATGGGGCTCGAACAGCGCTGGGACGAGGTCTCGCAGGCCTACGCCGACGTGAACCAGCTCTTCGGCGACATCGTCAAGGTGACGCCGAGCTCGAAGGTGGTCGGCGACATGGCGCTGTACATGGTCGCCAACGAACTGACCCCGGCCGAAGTCGCCGACCCGGCCAGGGAGATCGCCTTCCCCGAGTCGGTCATCTCGCTCTTCCGCGGCGAGATGGGCTACCCCGCCGACGGCTTCCCGAAGGAACTGCAGGCGAAGGTGCTCAAGGGACGCACGCCGCTGCCCGGCCGCGCCGGCGCCGACATCCCGCCGGTCGATCTCGAAGCAACGCGCGCGCAGCTCGAAAAGAAGATCGACCGCCACGTCAGCGACAACGATCTGGCCTCGTACCTGATGTACCCGAAGGTGTTCACCGACTTCGCCGAGCACCACCGCCACAACGGCGATGTCTCGCTGTTGCCGACGCCGCTGTTCTTCTACGGGATGAAGGAACGCGAGGAAATCACCGTCGAGATCGATCCCGGCAAGTCGCTGATCATCCGCCTTATCGGCCGCACCGAGCCGGACGAGGAGGGTATGGTCAAGCTCTTCTTCGAACTGAACGGCCAGCCGCGCACCGTGCGCGTACCGAAGAAGGGCGCGCTCGTCTCGCACGTCGCCCGGCGCAAGGCCGAAGCCGGCAACGCCAACCACGTCGCCGCGCCGATGCCGGGAATGGTCGGCACGGTGATGGTGAAGAGCGGCCAGTCGGTGAGCAAGGGCAGCCCGCTCCTGTCGATCGAGGCGATGAAGATGGAAACCGTCATCACCGCCGACCGCGACGCGACGGTGGCACACGTCCATGTCGCTTCCGGCGACAAGATCGAGGCGAAGGATCTGCTGATCGAACTCGCGTAGTTCCGGCTGCCGATACGAGCGGGGAGGTGGGGCGAGCGCTCCACCTCCCCGCTTTGTCATTCTGCTTGGCGACTTCCTCCGTTGCTGCCTTGTCCGGCCCCATGCGCGGGCCGCAAGCTTGCTGCCCGCGACAGGTACGGGCAGAAATCTTTCCTCTTGCATTCCCCGTAAGTTGTCAATAGCATCAATTCCTGTCATGACATCGGGAAGTTTCGGTGCGTGGCAAAGACCCTGGTCGCGTTTGCCGACTTTCCGGTTCGATTCTCTTCTTGAAGATGGGAGTACTGCTGAATGAATGCAAAGACCACGAATGCTGCAGTTCTGACGACGGCGGCGGCCCTGTCCTTCTCGGGTGCAACACTGGCCGAGCAGGAGGGCGTCATCAACAAGGACGGCAACAGCACCTACACGGTGCCGGCCAGGACGACCCAGGCCAGGGAGCTGCCGGACTTCGAGAACGCCAAGCCGATGCCCTTGCCGAGGCTCAAGTCCCTGCCCGCTGCGCCGAGGGAAGGCGAGGTGGCGCCCGCGCCGGCGGTCGGAGCGCCTGGAGTGGAACCCGGCCATGCGGGGAACGGCAAGAAGTCTCCGGTCAGGATTCCGGCAGCGCGTGAGCTCTCGCCGCAGCAGCAGGATGGAGGAGCCTCTGCAGAAACCGGCGGCGCACAGCGCGCATTCGGCAGCGGGCATGTCCCCTACACGACCATGCGCGTCGACCTGAGCGGCAGCAATCCGTCCGGCTGGTACCCTTATAGCGCCGCCGGCAAGCTGTACTTCAAGGACGGCGCCTCGACCTACGTCTGTTCCGCCTCGCTGATCAAGCGCGGCCTCATCGTCACCGCGGCGCATTGCGTCGCAGCCTTCGGAGAAAAACGTTTCTACTCGAACTGGGTGTTCGTTCCCGCGCTGTCCGGGACCCTGGCTCCCTACGGTGTCTGGAACGCCGCCAGCGCCAGCGTGAAGACTTCCTATTACGACGGCAGCGATGCCTGCGCCGCCAAGGGCGTCGTCTGCAGCAACGACGTCGCGGTCATCAGGCTGCAGGACAAGTCTGGTGCGTATCCGGGGACGGCGACGGGCTGGTTCGGCTATGCCTACAACCAGTGGGGCTTCTACAACGGGACGACGCTGATCAACCAGCTGGGCTACCCGGTTTCCCACGATTCGGGCAACAAGCAGCAGCGGACCGACTCGCAGGGCGCCGTGCAGGCGAACCTGTCGAACAACACGGTGTGGGGCTCGCAGCAGACGGGCGGATCGAGCGGGGGACCGGAACTGCTCAACCTCGGCGTCCCGCCGGTGCTGAGCGGCACGACTACCGGCACCTTCCCGAACCCGAACGTGGTCGTCGGCGTCACCAGTTGGGGATACACCGACCCGGCAGTGAAGCTGCAGGGGGCGTCCTCGTTCACCAGCAACAACATCGTGAGTCTGGTAAACACTGCCTGCGGCTCGCCCGCGCTGCCGGCCTGCAAGTAGCGGTCCAGGCTGCGGCTGCTCGCCGTGCTGCCCCGATCCCCGTTGTCGCCGGTGCGAATCGGGTGCGGCACGGCCTGTATGCATCGCCCCAGGGCTGAAGCTGGCCCACGGTGAAAATGCAGAAACCGCCCGTCACGCAAGGGGACGGGCGGTTCCGCGACAGGACGCCGTCTCTGCAAAGGGCGTCAAAGGCGTCTGTCATGCGCCATGGTCGGTGCCCTCGCTTAGATCCTTGCCCGCAACTTCCGGCAGGCCGATCAACCGGACCTTGCTACCCAGGACATCGATGACGCTCAGCAGATTTTCCAGTCGCACGGTGGGCTTGCCGGCTTCAAGATCGACGATGAAGCGCACGCCAACTCCTGCGGCCAGGGCCAACTGAGGCTGCGTCAGGCGGAGCTGCTTGCGAGCTGAGCGACGAGACTCACCGAGCTGTCGAGGGGATCCTACGGATGCCATGGCCGTCTCGGTTTCCCGATCGGGAAATTATCGGCTGGGATCCGCCTCTGGACAGGTTTTGTTTCCCGATCGGGAAATATCCTTCTGTGGTGAGATCGGGCTTGCTGTCCGTTCTCATATCCTTGCGTTGTGGCGCGATTATGGCGCAGTTCGAAAAAAACTGCGCCATAATCGCGCCACCAGACTCACGAACCGCGCCAACACTGCCATGTCATCCGTCACTGACTTACTGAATACCATCCGTGCATCCGGGAACGGAGTCTCGCTGGCTGAACTCCTGACCAGATATCCGGGCATTCCCAGGCGGACGGCGCAGCGCCAGATCGCAGCGCTGATCGACAGCGGCCACGTTGTCGCGCGGGGGGAGGGCAGGGCCAGGCGCTATTTCGCGGCTGGCGCCGAGTCAGGCCCCGCTCCACGGCTCGCCAGCGTCGACAGCTTCCCCCCCTTCATTCCCTTGTCTGCCGACAGCCAGGATATCCTCGCCTACATCGACCAGCCTCCGGAAGCGCGCAAGCCAGTCGGCTACCAGCGTGATTTTCTCGACGCCTATCGCCCGAATGAAACCTGGTATTTGTCCGAGTCGCTGCGCCGCCAGCTGTACAGGATGGGCAAGACCACCGATGTCGAGGCGCCTGCCGGCACCTACAGTCGCGCCATCCTCAACCGGCTGCTGATCGACTTGTCCTGGGCGTCGAGTCACCTGGAAGGCAACACCTACTCCCGGCTCGACACGCTGGAACTCATCGAGCACGGCAAGGCCGCACGTGGCAAGGCCGCCATCGAAACGCAGATGATTCTGAACCATAAGACCGCGATCGAAATGCTGGTCGAGAACATCGACAGTGCCGAGTTCAATCGCTACACATTGATGAACCTGCACAGCGCCTTGGCGGAAAACCTGCTGCCCAATCCGGCCGACGAGGGGCGAATTCGTCAGCACGCTGTCGATATCGGCAAAAGCGTCTATCGTCCGCTCTCCACGCCACAGCAAATCGAGGAGGCGCTGGACGCGCTGATGCTCAAGGCGAGCCTGATTCGTGACCCGTTCGAGCAGTCCTTCTTCATGATGGTGCATTTGCCCTACCTGCAACCCTTTGCCGACATCAACAAACGCAGCTCTCGACTGGCCGCGAATCTGCCCTTGTTCCGCGCCAATCTCTGTCCGCTGACTTTTCTGGATGTGCCGGAGCAGGCCTACAGCCGTGCCACGCTCGGCGTGTACGAAATGACCCGAGTGGAACTGCTGCGCGACCTCTACGTCTGGGCCTACGAACGCTCGACGCAGGAATATCTCGCCATCAAACAGGACCTTGCGGAGCCCGACCCGCTTCGTCTGGCGTGGCGCGACTTCATCAAGCAGACCCTGCGCGAGGTCGTCACGCATCCGGAACTTGACCCGCTTTCCTGCATTCAACGAGCAGTGGCCGAGCGCGTTCCTGCGGAAGCGCGGCCGGATGTACAGGCACTGATCGTCGAAGAGCTCCGTCGCTTGCACGAGGGCGTGCTGGCGCGCTACGGTTTACGGCTGTCGGAGTATGCGGCGTGGAAGGCGCGGCAGGGGCGTGCAGCGCCAAGCAGTTCGATGGGCCACGGCATTCATTAGCCTTGCTACTCTGGCGGACAGCGCTGAACTGTTGGCGTTGTACGCGAAGATGTACGCCTATCGCAGGCTCTGCTCCCGCAGCGGCAGCATTTTTGGCGGCTGCTGTCAGCTCCGGCGCGGACGGTTCTCATGACGCTCCGCCCTGGCCCACACCAGAGGCTCGTCGCTCAAGCCGTCGGCAGTATCGCAACCGGGATCGACGGCTCGGGATCCGAGTCCGGCCATTCCGCCGTGCTCGCCTTCACCTCGATAACGCGCGCCAGCGGCGGGCCGTGGTGCGCCCATTCCTTGACCAGTTCGAGCTTGGCGGGGTCGCCGCAGAGCATGGCTTCGACGCTGCCATCGCGGCGGTTGCGGACCCAGCCGGCGAGGCCGAGCGCGTTGGCACGGTTCGCCAGCGACTGACGGAAACCGACGCCCTGCACGATGCCGCGGACTTCGAGTCTCAGGGTGACCGGGGTTGGCGCAGGCATCATTCCCCCTCCGTCGTGCCGGTGCTTGGCGCAGCATCGTCCGTGCGCGGTGCCACCGCGGCGAGGATGCCGGCGAGCATGCGTTCCGGAGTCGGCGGGCAGCCGGGGATGGCGACATCGACCGGCAGCACCTTGCCGACGCCGCCGCGGCAGGCGTAGTTCTCGGCGAAGAGGCCGCCGTTGCAGGCGCAGTCGCCGACGGCGATCAGCAGCTTCGGTTCGGGGACCGAGTCCCAGGCGCGGCGCAGCGGCACCTCCATGTTCGACGCGACGGGGCCGGTGACGAGCAGCGCGTCGGCGTGGCGCGGGCTTGCCGCGAAGCGCACGCCGAGCGCTTCCAGCCGGTAATGCGGGCCGTTGAGCGAGGCGATCTCCATCTCGCAGCCGTTGCACGATCCGCTATCGACGTGGCGGATGACCAGAGCCTTGCCGAGGCTGTCGAGCTGCGCGCGCGAGTAGGCGGCGCGCGGCGGCAGGTCGCCTGCACCCGCTGCCGGCGACGAGGTTTCTGCGGCCGGCGCCGGATCGGCGGCGCGGCGCGGGCGCAGCAGCAGGCCGAAGATCGGTGGCAGGAAGGGGAGCTTCATGAATCCGCTCCGGCATAGGAGAGGTTGAACGACTTGTTGATCAGCGGGAAGTCGGCGACGATGTTGCCGATCACCGCGTGTTCGAGCACCGGCCAGTTGTGCCAGGACGGGTCGTGCGTGTGGCAGCGGCGGATGCGCCCGTCTTTGTCTACCTCGAGCGCGACGAAGACGTCGCCGCGCCAGCCTTCAACCCAGCCGAAGCCGTGACGGGCGCCCGTGCCGTCCGCAGCACTGCCAGTAGCCGGCCATGCGGCGCGGCAGCCGCCCGCGGGCGTCCCCTGCAGCCGGTCGAGGATGGTTCCGATCAGCCGCAGCGACTCGTCGATCTCGGCGAAGCGCTGCAGGGTGCGCGCGGCGACGTCGCCGTTCGGGTGGGTGACGAGCTGCGGCGACAGTTTCGCCCAGGGCTCGTGGTCGCCGCGGCAGCGCAGGTCGCGCGCGACGTCGCTGGCGCGGCCGGGCATCCCGATCAGCCCCAGTTGCAGTGCGAGTTCCTTCGTCACGCGGCCGGTCGTGAGCAGGCGATCCTGCATGCCGGCGTGGTCGTCGTAGATCGCGTGCAGCTGCGCCACTTCCTTCGCCAGCGTCGCGCATTCGTCGCGCAGCGCCTTGGCGTCAGAAGCTGACAAGTCCAGCGCGACGCCGCCGGGGACGACGCAGTCGAAGAGCAGGCGGTGGCCGAAGACGCGGCCGTTGCCGCGCAGCCAGTCCTCGCGCAGGCGCAGGAATTCCATCAGGCCGAAAGCGAAGGCGGTGTCGTTGCCGATCGCGCCGAGGTCGGCGAGGTGGGCGGCGACGCGCTCGCGTTCGAGCAGCAGCGCGCGCAGCAGCAGCGCTCGCGGCGGTGGTTCGACGCCGGCGACGGCTTCGGCGGCCTGACAGAACGCCCAGGTCCACGCGACGGTGCTGTCGCCGGCGATGCGGCCGGCGAGGCGTGCCGCGGCGTTGACTCCAGAGCCGCCCGATGCACCGTCGCCGGCGAGCGAGAGTTTGGCGAAACGCCGGGCGATGCCGCGGTGCTTCCAGCCGAGCCGCTCTTCGAGGCGCATCACCAGTTCGCCGACCACCGAGAAGCGGAAGTGCCCGGGCTCGATCGTCCCCGCGTGGATCGGGCCGACCGGGATCTCGTGCACGCCTTCGCCTTCGACGCGGACGAAGGCGTAGTCCTCATGCCGGGTCGGTAAGCGTGGCGCGTCATGAGAATCGTCACGCAGCGGGAACCAGTCGGCCGGCCAGTTGGCGTGACGCAGCCAGGGCCGCCGGTCGCCGCTCTCGGGGCCGATCCCGGTGAGGTCGAAGGCGGCGCGCTGCAGCCTTCCCGCAGACGGAAAGATCGGCGCCAGGTCCTGAAATCCGCCCTGCCCGGCGGGCAGGGTCAGGCAGACGAGCCCTTCGGCGAGGTCGAGCGCGAGGTGCAGTTCGCCGCGCAGTTCGCCTGCTTTGTTATCGCCTTCGCGCGCGAGGCTCGTCCACAGCGTCACCAGCCAGCGCCCGGCGTCGCGTGCCGCCCGGCAGAAGGCGAGCAGTTCTCCGGCATCGACGCGCGCCGTCCATACCGGGAAAGCCTGTCCCGGCAGCGTGGAAAAGTCGATCGGCTGGTCGAGGAAGCGTCGCGTGCTCATGCTCTGGTCCTTCAGCTTTTTGTCCTTGCGCTCAGCCGAGCAACTGCGCGGCCGCGTGGTACCAGGCGGCGAGTTCGGGCGGGATCCACAGGCCGAGCAGCAGCGCGAGCCCGAGATGCACGAAGACCGGCAGCGAGGCGGGCTTGACGCCGGGCAGGACGGGGACGGCGTCGCCCTGGGCCATCCCCTGCACCTTGGCCAGTCCTGCGGCGAAGGCGACGCCGAGGGCGACGAGCAGGATCGGCACCGCCCACGCGTGCTCGCGCATCGCCGTGGTCAGGATCAGGAATTCGCTGGCGAAGACGCCGAAGGGCGGCATGCCGAGGATCGCCAGCGCGCCGAGCATGAGGCTCCAGCCAAGCAGCGGCGACGCGCGCAACAGGCCGCGGATGTCGTCGATCTGCGCGCTGCCGACCTTCTGCACGGCGTGGCCGACGGCGAAGAAGATCCCCGACTTCACCAGCGAATGCACGGTCATGTGCAGCAGGCCGGCGAAGCTTGCGGCGGGCCCGCCCATGCCGAAGGCGAAGCCGATCAGACCCATGTGCTCGATCGACGAATAGCCGAACAGGCGCTTGATGTCCTTCTGCCGCGCCAGGCTGAAGGCGCCGACGAGGACCGTGAACAGGCCGAAGCCCATCATCAGGTTGCCGGCGAAGTCGGTCTCCAGGGCGCCGTCAACCAAGGTCTTGCAGCGCAGCACGGCGTAGAGCGCGACGTTGAGCAGGAGCCCCGAGAGCACCGCCGACACCGGCGTCGGCCCTTCGGCGTGCGCGTCGGGAAGCCAGTTGTGCAGCGGCGCGAAACCGACCTTGGTGCCGTAGCCGACGAGCAGGAAGACGAAGGCGATCGAGAGCACGGTCGGCTCCAGCTGGTCCTTGATCGCGTCGAGGTGCGTCCACAGCAGCGCGCCGCTGCCCTCGGCGCCGAGCACGCGCTCGGCGGCGAAGTAGAGCAGGATCACGCCGAACAGCGCCTGCGCGATGCCGACGCCGCAGAGGATGAAGTACTTCCAGGCGGCCTCGATGCTCTCCGGCGTGCGGTAGAGCGAGACGAGCAGCACGGTCGCCAGTGTCGCCGCTTCCATCGACACCCACAGGATGCCGAGGTTGTTGGTCGCCAGCGCAGTCAGCATCGCCGCCATGAAGGCCTGGAACATGCTGTGGTAGAGGCGCATGCGACCGCCGTCGAGCTTGCCGCGCTCGACCTCGGTGCGCAGGTAGGGGCGCGAAAAGAGCGCGGTGGTGAAGCCGACGAAGGCGGTCAGCGCGATCAGGAAGACGTTGAGCGGGTCGACGAAGAACTGCTCGCCGAAGAAGCTGGCAGGGCCCGCGCCGATCACGCGCGCGGTGAGCAGCGCGGCGCCGAGCAGGGTCAGGAGACTGGCGGCGATGTTGATCTCGGCCGCGTGGCGGCGGTCGCCGATCAGCCCGAGCACTGCGGCGCCGATGACCGACGGGCCGAGCACGCAGGCGAACAGGACTTCGATCGACGCGCCCATCAGTCGTGCCTCGCTTTCTCTTCGACGTGGCGGATGTCGAGGCTGTCGAACTTCTCGCGGATGTGGAAGAAGAAGACGCCGAAGACGACCATGCCGACCAGCACGTCGAGCGCGACGCCGAGCTCGATCACCATCGGCATGCCGTAGGTGGCGCTGGTCGCCGCGAAGAAGAGCCCGTTCTCCATCGACATGAAGCCGACCACCTGCGGCACCGCCTTGCTGCGCGTGATCATCATCAGGAAGGCGAGCAGCACGCAGGCGAGCGCGATGCCGATGGTCGAGCGCGTGATCGTCCCGGCCAGTTCCGAGATCGGCTGCGCGACGTTGAAGGCGACGATGACGAGCCCGATGCCGACCAGCATGGTCGTCGGGATGTTGATCAGCGTCTCCACGTCCCACTTCACAGACAGCCGCTGCACCAGGCGGCGCAGCACCCACGGCAGCAGCAGCACCTTGAGCAGCAGGGTGATCAGCGCCGACCACCATAGATGGTCCTGCCCGGTCGATTGCGCGACCACTGCCGTCGACAGGCAGAGCACCGCGCCCTGCAGCGCGAACAGCCGGATCAAGCTGCTGATGCGCCGCTGCGACAGCATGGCGAAGGCGATCAGCAGCATGATCGCCGCGCACAGGTTGATCAGCTGGCCGGCAAAGGGCAGGCCCGGCAGCGTGGACAGCCAGGCGTTCATCGGCTGCCCTCCAGGAGGAGATGCACGAGCACCGCCAGCACCGCGAGCAGGAAGGCGCTGCCGAGAAATTCCGGCGTGCGGAAGACGCGCATCTTGGCCGACAAGGTCTCGATCAGCGCGAGCAGGAAGCCGCCGAGGGCGAGCTTGCCGACCATCAACGCGACGGCGATCGCCAGCGCGCCGGGGCCGAGCGTCTGCGCGATGCCGAAGGGGAAGAACAGCGCGATGCCGAGGCAGGAGTAGGCGAACAGCTTCAGGCTCGCCGCCCATTCGATCAGCGCCAAGTGGCGGCCCGAGTACTCCAGGATCATCGCCTCGTGGATCATCGTCAGCTCGAGGTGGGTGGCCGGGTTATCGACCGGGACGCGGCCGTTCTCGGCGATCGATACCATGGTGAAGGCGACGCCGGCGAAGGCGAGGCTCGGGTAGATGTGGAATTCGCGGTGCGCCAGCGTATCGACGATGGTCGCCAGCGAGGTCGAGCCCGAGATCACCGACGCGGTGAAGAAGACCATCAGCAGCGCCGGTTCGGCGAGGAAGCCGATCAGCATCTCGCGCCGTGCGCCGAGCGAGCCGAAGGCGGTGCCGATGTCCATCCCGGCCAGCGCGATGAAGACGCGCGCCAGCGCGAACAGGCCGACCAGCGCGATCGCGTCGGCGGCCGGCGCGAACAGCAGTTCGGAGGACAGGGTGGGGACGATCGCCGCGGCCAGCGCCATGCACGAGAAGATCAGGTAGGGTGCGACGCGAAACAGCGAGGACGCGTTGTGCGCAAGCAGCGGCTCCTTGCCGAACAGCTTCATCAGCGTGTGGTAGGGCAAGAGCAGCGGCGGCGGCGTGCGCCCCTGCAGGCGCGCGCGCCACTGGTTGACCCAGCCCGTGAGCAGCGGCGCCAGCGCGAGTGCCGCGAACAGCTCGAAGAGCTGCGCGGCGAACTGGGGGAGGAGGGCGTCGATATCCATCAGCGGGTCGTGAACATCAGGAGCGCGAGCAGGGTGACGAAGCTGAACATCAGGTAGATCGCGATGCGACCGCGCTGCAAGAGGCCGACGAGGCGGGTGCCGAACTCGACCAGGCGGGCCAGCGGCAGGTAGAGGAGGTGCCAGAGCGGGTCCTCGACGACGATCCGGTAATGCGGCTCGCGGTCGAACGGCGAAGGATGCTCGCGCGTGATGCGGAAGAAGGGCGCGAAGACCTGGCGGATCGGCTGGCCGAAGCCCTCGGCGGTGTCCTGCGTGCGCCCGCCGGCGACCGGATGGCCGCAGTCCCAGGTATCGACGCGGCGCAGCCGGCCGTGGAACAGGCTGCGCACGGCGACGAAGACGGCGCCGGTGCAGGCGACGATGCCGCCCAGGAAGATCAGCGCGTTGTAGCTGGCGCGCTCCTCGCTGATCGGCGCCAGCAGCAGCCAGTTGCCCTTTCCGGCGCTGTTGGCGAAGCCCGAGCCGACCAGGAGCTGCGTCACCGGGTCGAGCGTGGCGATGACGAAGTTGGGCAGGACGCCGAGCGCGAGGCAGCCGGCGGCGAGCCAGACGAGGCCGATACGTTCGAGGGTGCCGGCGTCGTGCGCCTGCGCGAGCGCCTCCTCCCGCGGCTGGCCGAGGAAGACGACGCCGAAGAACTTGACCATGGCGAAGCCGGCCAGCGCCGCGATCAGCGCCACCGCACCGGCGGCGACCGGCAGCAGCATGTTCAGGTAGCCGTGGGGCAGTTGCGGCGTGAACAGGAAGCTCTGCAGCAGGAGCCATTCCGAGACGAAGCCGTTCAAGGGCGGCAGGCCCGCCGAGGCGATCACGCCGACCAGCGCCAGCCACGCGACCCAGGGCATCGGGTGGATCAGCCCGCCGAGCCGGCCGAGGTTGCGCTGGCCGGTCGCGTGCAGCACCGAGCCGGTGGTGAGGAAGAGGAGGCTCTTGAAGAACGCGTGGTTAACGCAGTGGTAGAGCGCCGCGGTCAGCGCCAGCGCGCCCAGCAGCGGCATCGCATTGGCGGCGAAGACCAGCGACAGCCCGACCCCGGCGAAGATGAGGCCGACGTTTTCGATCGACGAATAGGCTAGCAGGCGCTTCATGTCGCTCTGCACCGTCGAGAAGACGACGCCGAAGACCGCGGTGGCGAGACCGAGGCCAAGCAGCAGCGCGCCCCACCACCATTGCTGTTCGGGCAGGAGGTCGAAGGCGACGCGCAGCAGGCCGTAGATCGCGGTCTTCAGCATCACCGCGCTCATCAGCGCCGATACCGGCGAGGGCGCCGCCGGGTGCGCTTCGGGCAGCCAGACGTGCAGCGGCAGCAGGCCCGCCTTGGCGCCGAAGCCGGCGAGCGCGAGCAGGAAGGCCGCCGACTGCAGCCAGCCGCCGAGTTCGTGCGTGCGCATCGCCGCGAAGGTGTAGCCGTCGGCCTCGCCGCCGCTCATCGCGCCGAAGGAGAGCAGGATGCCGATCGCGCCGATGTGCGCGACGATCAGGTAGAGGTAGCCGGCGCGGCGGATTTCAGCGATGCGGTGGTCGGAAGTGACGAGGAAGTACGAGGACAGCGCCATCGATTCCCAGGCGACCATGAACACGTAGGCGTCGTCGGCGAGCAGGACGACGCACATGCTGGCGAGGAAGAGGTGGTAGAGCAGGCACTGCTGGCCGGGCGTCGCGCTGCCTTCCCGGCGGCGCAGGTAGCCGGCGGCGTAGATCGAGACGCCGGCGGCGACCGCGCCGAGCAGGCAGAGGAAATAGGCGGAGAGCGCGTCGAGGCGCAGGTGGAAGGGCAGTCCGGGCAGCCCGAGCGGCAGGATCGCCGTCTCGGGATCCGAGAAGATGCTGGCCAGCGCCGCTGCCGCGACGCCGATGGCGAGCGCGGCGCCAGCCGGAAAGAGGATGCGCGCGACGAAGAAGAAGCGCCGCGCGAAGAAGACGCCGGCCAGCCCGACCGCCAGCCAGCCGGCGAGGCAGGTCAGGATCAGCGTCAGCGGCGACATCGTCGTTCCTCGTTACCGTGAAACCGCGAAGTGCTGGCAGGAACTGCAGCCTGTCATCGCGAGCCCGCAGGGCGTGGCGATCCAGTGCCTGAGGCTGCTCTCGGGTCGCCCGTGGATGGCTGGCAAGGGCATGGAGACGGAAGAACGAACTGGATTGCCACGGCGCTGCGCGCCTCGCAATGACCGCATCGGGCTTACCGCTGGCTTACTCGAAGCGCTTACTTGACCCGCATCCCCGGCTGCGCGCCGGCGTCGGGGGCGAGCAGGTAGATGCCGGGTGCGCCGCCCTCGCCGTCGGAGGCGGCCAGCACCATGCCTTCGGAGAGGCCGAAGCGCATCTTGCGCGGTGCCAGGTTGGCGACCATCACGGTCATCCGGCCGATCAGGCTCGCCGGGTCGTACGCCGACTTGATCCCGGCGAAGACCTGGCGCGTGCCGAGCGGACCGAGGTCGAGCGACAGGCGGATCAGCTTCTCGGCGCCCTCGACCGGTCCGGCGTCGGCGATGCGCGCGATGCGCAGGTCGAGCTTCATGAAGTCGTCGATGGCGATGGTCGGCGAGACTGAAGGAGCGGCGGCAGCGGGAGTGGCGGCAGATTCTGTCATGGTGGTCTTGGCGGAAGAGGTGGTGGAAGAGGTGGCAGCGGCCTTTCCGCTCGCGATGGCTTCGGCCGCCACCTCGGCCGGCGCCTCGGCAGGTGCCAGCGACTCGCGGTTGGCGGCGACGAGCGCGTCGATCTGCTTCTTGTCGGCGCGTGTCATCAGGTGCTGGTAGGGGTTGATCTCGTGGCCGGCGGCGAGCGGCTGGCCGACGTCGTTCCAGGCGAAGGGGGCGCAGTTGAAGAAGGCCTCGACCTTGCTCGCCAGCGCGGGCAGCACCGGCTTCAACAGGATGGCGATCTGGCGGAAGAGGTTGAGCGCGTTGCTGCAGGCGGCGTGCAGTTCGAGCTCGCGGCCTTCCTGCTTGGCGAGTTCCCAGGGCTTGACGCTGTCGACGTACTGGTTGGCGGCGTCGGCGAGCGCCATGATCTCGCGCAGCGCCTTGCCGTACTCGCGTGCCTCGAAGTGTTCGGCGATCGACGGCGCGTGCTTTGCCACCGCCTGCCAGGCGGGCAGCTCGACGTCGCAGGGCGCGAGGCGGCCGCCGAAGCGCTTGCTGATGAAGCCGGCCGAGCGGCTGGCGATGTTCACGAACTTGCCGACCAGGTCGGAATTGACGCGCGCGATGAAGTCGTCGAGGTTGAGGTCGATGTCCTCCATGCTCGCCGACAGCTTGGCCGCGTAGTAGTAGCGCAGCCATTCCGGGTCGAGCTTCTGCGCGAGGTAGCTCTCGGCGGTGATGAAGGTGCCGCGCGACTTCGACATCTTGGCGCCGTCGACGGTGAGGAAGCCGTGCGCGAAAATCTTCGTCGGCGTGCGGTAGTCGGCGTGCGCGAGTTCGGCCGGCCAGAACAGTGCGTGGAAGTAGAGGATGTCCTTGCCGATGAAGTGGTAGAGCTCGGCGGCAGAGTCCTTCTTCCAGTACTCGTCGAAGTCCATGCCCTGGCGGTCGCACAGGTTCTTGAACGAGCCCATGTAGCCGATCGGCGCGTCGAGCCAGACGTAGAAGTACTTGCCGGGGGCGTCGGGGATTTCGAAGCCGAAGTAGGGCGCGTCGCGCGAGATGTCCCAGTCGGTCAGCTTGTGCTCGCCGGGCTCGCCGAGCCATTCCTGCATCTTGTTGCCGGCCTCGGTCTGCAGCACGCCCGAGTCCTTGCCCGTGTAGGCGCGCAGGAATTCCTCGCAGCGCGGGTCGGACAGGCGGAAGAAATAGTGCTCGGAATGGCGCAGTTCGGGCTTGGCGCCGGACACCGCCGAGTACGGTTCGATCAGGTCGGTCGGCGCGTAGGCGGCACCGCAGGCCTCGCAGTTGTCGCCGTACTGGTCCTTGGCGTGGCACTGCGGACACTCGCCCTTGATGAAGCGGTCGGGCAGGAAGATCGACTTCACCGGATCGAAGTACTGCTCGATGGTGCGCGCCTCGATCAGGCCTTTGTCCTTCAGGCGCCGGTAGATCTCGTTGGCGAAGTGGCGCGTCTCTTCCGAGTGCGTGCTGTAGTAGTTGTCGAAGCCGACGTGGAAGCCGGCGAAGTCGCGCATGTGCTCGCCGCGCACGCGCTCGACCAGCGCCTCGGGGCTGATGCCTTCCTTCTCGGCGCGCAGCATCACCGGCGTCCCGTGCGTGTCGTCGGCGCAGACGTACCAGCACGCGTTGCCGCGCATCTTCTGGAAGCGCACCCAGACGTCGGTCTGGATGTATTCGACGAGATGACCCAGGTGGATCGAGCCGTTGGCGTAGGGCAGGGCGGAGGTGACGAGGATCTTGCGGGTCATGGGCGTGACGATGCCGAATGTTACGAAAGGGTCATTCTAACAAACTGCGGCCGCCTGCCGTCGCTGCGTGTGGGAGCGGTTTGCGGCGCGTCGCCCGCGCGCGCAAGTCTGCAGGTGATCGAGGAACTAAACCGGAGTAAAATGATCAGGTATTTCATTAGCCCGACGAATCCCGAGAGGAAAACATGACCGTCACCCCCGAAACCGTCACCGCGGCGCTCGCCGGACTGATCGACCCCGATCTGCAGAAGGACTACGTCGCCGCGCGCGCGCTGAAGAACGTCCGCGTCGATGGCGGCAACGTCGCGCTCGAGATCGAGCTGCCGATCCCGGCGCAGTCGCGGCACGCGGCGATCCGCCTTGCCGTGCGCGAGCGCGTCGCGGCACTGCCCGGCGTCAGCGAGGTCGAAGTCGTGGTGAGGACGAAGATCGTCGCGCACGCGGTGCAGCGCGGCCTGAAGCCGCTCGACGGCGTCAAGAACATCGTCGCCGTCGCCTCGGGCAAGGGCGGCGTCGGCAAGAGCGCGACCGCGGTCAACCTGGCGCTCGCGCTGGCGCAGGAAGGCGCCCGCGTCGGCGTCCTCGACGCCGACATTTACGGCCCCTCGCTGCCGCAGATGCTCGGTCTCGGCGGCCAGCAGCCCGAGAGCGTCGACGGCAAGACGATGGAGCCGCTCGAAGCCTTCGGCCTGCAGGCGATGTCGATCGGCTTCCTGGTCGATGAGGACGCGCCAATGGTCTGGCGCGGGCCGATGGTGGCGCAGACCTTGGAGCAGTTGTTGCGCCAGACGCGCTGGCAGGACATCGACTACCTGATCGTCGACATGCCACCCGGAACCGGCGACACGCAGCTCACCCTGGCGCAGAAGTTCCCGGTCACCGGTGCGGTGATCGTCACCACGCCGCAGGACATCGCACTCCTGGACGCGCGCAAGGGGCTGGCCATGTTCGAGAAGGTCGGCATCCCGATCCTCGGCCTGGTCGAGAACATGAGCATCCACATCTGCTCGAACTGCGGTCACGCCGAGCACATCTTCGGCGAGGGCGGCGGCGAACGCATGGCCGCCGACTACAAGGTCGAACTGCTCGGCTCGCTGCCGCTCGACCGCTCGATCCGCGAACTCGCCGACGCCGGCCGGCCGACGGTGGTCGGCGCCCCCGAGTCGAAGGCCGCCGACATCTACCGTGCGATCGCCCGCCGCGTCGCGGTCAAGGTCGGCGAACGCGCCAAGGACATGAGCGCGCGCTTCCCGAACATCGTCGTGCAGAACACCTGATCGCCGTCAGCTGCCGTACCGGCGCAGCGGTGCCGTGCCGGTGACAAGTGCCGGTCATCATCTCGGGTTACGTTGCGCCAACCCGACCCACGAAACTTCCCTGTAGAATCCGCCCGCAATGAAACTCCTCTTCCCTTCTCGTGGCGCCGCGGCGCCGCGTCGGTGACCGCAACATGCTCGAAATGTTCAACGACCCCGGCTTCTGGACGGCCGTCGTACAAATCATCCTGATCGACCTTGTCCTCTCCGGGGACAACGCGGTGGTGATCGCGCTCGCCTGCCGGAACCTGCCGCCCGAGCAAAAGAAGAAGGGTATCTTCTGGGGCGTTTCCGGTGCGATCGGCCTGCGCGTCGTGCTCACCTTCTTCGCGGTCGGCCTGCTCGCCTTCCCCGGGCTGAAGATCGTCGGCGGACTGCTGCTGCTGTGGATCGGCATCCAGCTGCTCCTGCCCGAGGACGAGGAGGGGCACGACATCCAGCCGGCCAACCACCTGTTCGGTGCGATCCGCACGATCATCATCGCCGACTTCGTGATGAGCCTCGACAACGTCGTCGGCGTCGCCGCTGCCGCCAAGGACAACATCTACCTGCTGATCTTCGGCCTCCTGGTGAGCATCCCGCTGATCGTCTGGTCGAGCCAGCTGATCCTGAAGCTCATGGAAAAGCACCCGTGGATCGTCATCGGCGGTGCCGGCCTGCTCGGCTGGGTCGCCGGCGACATGATCGTCGCCGACAACTTCTGGAAGGAGTGGCTGGCCGCGACCGCACCGCTGGCGTCGCATGCAGCCCCGGTCGCCGGCGTGCTGCTGGTGGTCGGCACCGGCCTCTGGCTGGCGAAGCGTCAGAAAGCCAGTGAGCGCGACATCACCCTGGAGTGAGCGTGGGGGCGTAGCGTAAGGAGACGGCATACTTGATTGCGTATGCCGTCCCCCTAACTTATGTGTTCCGGCGCAACGACGGCGCGCAGCACCGTTTGCGCTTCGCCCTGCCGGACGCGGCGCGACAGCCACCACACCGCGCCTTTCTTCACCGACCACTCGCTTTCCCTGCCGCCGAGCAGCAGCGCCGCGACGCGGCCGAGGGTGGGCTGGTGGCCGACGACGAGCACGGCGCGCCTCCCCTCGTCGCTGGCGCGTTTTCCGGCAGCATCCTGCCCGGTGTTCCCGGTCCAGCCGGCTGCGGCGAGGAGGTCGGTGACGTCGGCGTCGGTCGATAGCTGCGCGCTCGTCGCGAACGGCAGGCCGAGCGCGCCGGCCGTCTGCTGGCAGCGCACGGCCGGGCTGACGATGATGTGCAGCTGCTTCGGCGCGTGCGCCTTCAGCCAGGCAGCCATCTGCCGCGCCTCCTTCTCGCCGCGCGGCGTCAGCCGCCTCTCCTGGTCGGGAAACCCATCTTCGGCTTCGGCGTGACGCCACAGCAGCAAGTCCATCGTCTTCTCCTTGTTCAGCCGGAGCGCTTCTTCGCCTTCTTCCACGGCCGTGCCTTGCGCACGAAGGCGGTGATCGCGGTGTCGATTTCGCGCTGCATGAGTTCGTTGCGTCCGGCGAGCCAGCCACGCGCGAGCGGGCTGTGCGCGGTACTCGGCGAGCGGGCGAGGAGTTCGCTGGCGACGGCGAGATCGTTCATCTCCCCGAGTAGTTCCTGCAGCGCGGCGGCCGCGCTGACGTAGCGCCGCACTTTCTTGTCGGGGAGGATCGGGGTGAAGAACTCGGTCGCGTAGCGCAGGCGCTTGAGCGCGATGCGCAGACGGTGACGCGTCGCCGCGTCGCCACCCTGCGCCGTCGCTGCCAGGCGGCTGACGCGGCGGGCGTTGCGGCCGAGGCAGTCGCGCGCGAAGTCCTTCAGCCTGACGGCTTTGGACTCCGGCGCGCCTTTACGCTCCGGCACATTTCCCGGCTGCGTTTCACTGCCCCGAGCTTGCCCGCCGGCCAGAGCCAGCGCCGCTGCGGTGGTGTCGAGCAGGAGGCGCGAGTACTCGCTGGCGGAGAGCGCGCTGCGCGCCGCCTTGCGGCTCTCCTCGCGGCAGCTTTCCGCGTGCCGGCGCAGGCGGGCCGTGGCCTTGCACTCGGGGAAGGCTTTGAGCAGCGGCGGCAGCGTCTCGCCGACGAAGACGTCGAGGTTGCGCGCGTCGCCGAGCGCGACGGCGAGCGTTCGCCAGCGCGCGTCGAGATCGACGAAGCTTGCGGGCAGGAGGGGGCGCCAGACGCGCAGCGCCGAACGCAGGCGGCGGATGGCGACGCGTGCCTGGTGGATGAATTCGGGGTCGTCGCTGCTGCCGACGCCGGCTTCGTTGCCCTGCAGGTGTGCGAGGCAGGACAGTGCGACGGCGACGAAGGCGTCGCTGCTGCTCATGCTCCCGTCGAGTGCGACGGCCCTGGCCTTGACCGGTGTCGGCGCGGCGCGCTCGCCGACAAACAGGCGGTAGCCGCGTTCGGCCTTGCTCGCCGTCGCCGGGTGCAGCGGCAGCGTTTCCTGCAGCGTCTGCGCGAGCGTGAACAGGTCGGCGACCTCGCCGTCGAGCAATTCGAGTTCGAGTTCGCAGATCGCCTCGCGGCGGTCGCCTGCACGGATGTCGCCGCGGTCGAAGGCGATCTCGACGCGCGCGCCGGGACGCGGTTCGACGATCCAGGCCAGCCGGGTGAAGTCGGTGCGGAAGGCCGGCAGCAGCGACTCGCGCAGCGCTTCGAGCCGTTGCCGCAGTTCGGGGACGTCGATCCCGCCGAAGTCGAATTCGCCGGGGGTGCAGGGCGCCTCCCATTCGTTGCGCCGGGCGAGACCGCCGACCGCGGGCGCGGCGCTCTTCACCGTCAGCAGGTGCTGGCGCCCCTGCCGGCGATGGCGGACGGCGACCAGCGCCTTGAGCAGTGCGAGCTCGGGGGTGTCGTAATAGACGTTGTCCAGCCGTTGCCGCCGCGGCGTCGTCGCGGCGAGCAGCGGGTGGCGCAGCAGCCGGGTTGCGGCGCGCGGCGGCAGCGCGAGCTTGATTTCGGTTTCGAGTGCCATGCGCGCGATTCTAACCAAAGAGAGGCTCTTGCCGTCACCTCGCCGACGTGACAGATCCGGCACCGCGCTTGTCCGGAAGATAGGGATTCATCAAGTATAGACTGGCCGCAATCATCCTTCGTAGCGGCGCAGGGCGGCGACGTTGGCGATGTCGATGCGGCGGCCGTCGACCTTGAGCAGGCCTTGCTGCGACAGTTCCTGCAGGATGCGCGAGAAGTGCTCGTGGGTGACGTTCAGGCGCGAGGCGATGACCCCCTTCTGCGTCGGCAGCGTGATCGTCGCCGTCTCCGTCGCGTCGTCGGCGACGTCGCGCAGCAGGTAGCCGATGATCCGCTGGCGCGCCGACTGCAGCGAGAAGGACTCGACGTCGCTGATCACCTGATGCAGGCGCAGCGACAGTCCGGCGATCATCTTGCGCGCGAGCCCGGGGTCCTTGTCCATCTCGTCGAGGATCGCGGACTTGGACACGTGCAGCAGCAGCGAGTCGCACAGGGCCTGCGCGTGCACGATGTAGGGCTTGTCCATGAACATCACCGCCTCGCCGAAGGTCTCGCCCTGGCCCAGGATCTCGACGACTTTCTCGCCGCCTTGCGGCGAGGTGAAGGCGAGCTTGACCTGCCCATAGACGACGAGGTGCATGCCGGTCGGGATGTCGCCCTTGTTGAACAGCAGTTCGCCACGCAAGACGGAGAGGTCGCGCGTGCCGCGGGCGAGGCGGGAGATTTCTTCGGGCGAGAGCCCCTTGAACAGCGGTACGTGCGCGAGCAGCGCCTCGATGTTGATGGCAGGACGGTGTCCGTGCATGCGGGCCTTCCTTGGTGGGCATGATGGGAAGCGGGCAGCCAATCTTCGCACCAGCGCGGGGGCCTGGGCAAGCTGCGGGCCTCCCCGGCAGCGATTGGCCGGCCGCGGAAATGCCCATGGGCACTAGCGTATAATCGTGCAATCCTGCCTCAGAGTGATCGCTCACCCATGTCCGAAACGGATATTTCCCGTCTGACCATCGACCGCAATTCGCCTGTGCGGACCCGTCGCTTCAACTGGCAGCCATGGGCGATCGGGGCGGCCGTGCTCGCCGCGGTCGCTGTGGCGATGACTTACGTGTCCGGCGAGAAGACTGTCGACACGGTCAGCGTCACCACCGCCTATCCGTATCAGGCGTCGACGCTGTTGAATGCCGCCGGCTACGTCGTCGCGCAGCGCAAGGCGTCGGTCGCGTCGAAGGCGACCGGGCGCCTGGAATGGCTCGGCGTCGTCGAAGGCAGCCGCGTGCGCAAGGGACAGCTGATCGCCCGCGTCGAGAATCGCGACATGGTCGCGCAGGTCGAGCAGGCGGCGGCGAACGTGCTCTCGGCGCGCGCCGAACTCGCCGATGCCGAACGCGCCTACCAGCGTGCGCGCGACCTCGCCGCGCAGAACTACGTCTCCGGGTCGGCGCTCGATTCGGCGCAGGCGCGGCTCGACAAGGCGCGTGCGGCACTCGCCGTGGCCCAGGCCAACCAGCGCGCGGCGCAGGTGTCGGTCGACCAGACGCAGATCCGTGCGCCCTTCGACGGCGTCGTGCTGACCAAGTCGGCCAACGTCGGCGACGTGATCACGCCCTTCTCCTCGGCTTTGGAAAGCAAGGGGGCGGTAGTGACGATGGCCGACATGGACACGCTCGAAGTCGAAGCCGACGTCTCCGAAGTGAATCTTTCGAAGATCAGCGTCGGCCAGCCGTGCGAGATCCAGCTCGACGCCTTCCCCGACCGTCGTTTGCGCGGCGTCGTCAGCCGTACCGTGCCGACGGTGGATCGCAGCAAGGCGAGCGTGCTGGTCAAGGTCCGCTTCCTCGACCGCGACCCCGACGTGCTGCCGGAGATGAGCGCCAAGATCGCCTTCCTCGACAAGGAGCCCGCCGCCGACGAGCGCAAGCCGCTGATCGCGGTCGCGCAGGATGCGCTGGTCGAGCGCGGCGGGCTGCGTGCGCTGTTCCTGGTCAGCGACGGCCGTGCCAGGCTGGTTCCGGTCGAGGTCGGCCAGACGATCAACGAGCTCGTCGTCGTCAGCGGCGTCAAGCCGGGCGACAAGGCGATCCTGCGCCCGGCCGAAGGCCTGCAGGACGGCGACCGGGTGCGCGTGGAGCAGAAATGAGCGCTCCGCTCGCGTTTCCCGGCGTTGCTGCGCTCGCCTCGCCGCTGATTTCGCTGCGCGACATCGTCAAGACCTACCGGCGTGGCCAGCAGCAGGTCCCGGTCCTCGGCGGCATCAGTTTCGACATCGGCAAGGGCGAGTTCCTCGCGCTGATGGGGCCGTCGGGGTCGGGCAAGAGCACGCTGCTCAACCTGATCGCCGGCATCGACCGCCCCGATTCCGGCCAGCTGATCGTCGCCGGCGAGGATATCGGCCAGCTCGACGAAGCCGAACTCGCCGACTGGCGCGCGCGCAACGTCGGCTTCATCTTCCAGTTCTACAACCTGATGCCGGTGCTGTCGGCGCTCGAGAACGTCGAACTGCCGCTGCTGCTGAAGGACATGGGGAAGCGCGAGCGCCGTGAGCGCGCCCTCTTGGCGCTGGAAATGGTCGGCCTCGCCGAGCGTGCCGAGCACGCGCCCTCCGAACTGTCTGGCGGCCAGCAGCAGCGCGTCGCCATCGCGCGCGCGCTGATCACCGACCCGACGCTGATCGTCGCCGACGAGCCGACCGGCGACCTCGACCGCGAATCGGCAAGCGACATCCTGCGCCTGATGCAGCGGCTGAACGACGAGATCGGCAAGACGATCGTCATGGTCACGCACGACAGCCGCGCCGCGCAACACGCGCACGCGATCATGCACCTGGAGAAGGGCGAGCTCTCGGCACGCGAGGAAGTCCGTGCCTGAGCCGCTCTCCTCGCGCTCTGGCCGGCGCTGATCACCCCGCATGCTGTTCTCGCTGATCCTGCGCAACACCTTCCGTCACCGGCTGCGCACGCTGCTGACGATCGCCGGGCTCGCCGTCGCCGTTCTCGCCTTCGGCCTCCTGTCGACAGTCATCAGCGCCTGGTACGCCGGCGCCGAAGGGGCATCGCAGGCGCGGCTGATCACGCGCAACTCGACCTCGCTGATCTTCCCGCTGCCGCTTACCTACCGGGAAAAGATCCGCCAGGTCGACGGCGTGCGCGCGGTGACCGTCACCAACTGGTTCGGCGGCGTGTACAAGGAGCCGAAGAACTTCTTTCCGCAGTTCGCGATCGAGGCGGAGAGCTACCTCGACATCTACCGGGAGTACCGTCTCACCGACGCCGAGCGGCGCGAGTTCCTGCGCGACCGCAAGGCCTGCATCGTCGGTGCCAAGCTCGCCCGGACCTACGGCTTCAAGGTCGGCGACACGATCACCTTGTCCGGCAGGCTCTATCCGGGGCAGTGGGATTTCGTCATTCGCGGCATCTACACCGGACGCGACGCGAGGACCGATGTCGGCCAGATGCTGTTCCACTGGGATTACGTCAACGAGACGATGAAGAAGCGCGCGCCTGCGCGGGTCAATGAAGTCGGCGCCTACGTCGTCGATATCGCCGATCCGGCGCGCGCTGCCGAGATCAGCCGCGCCATCGACGTCCAGTTCATGAACAGCATGGCCGAGACGCTGACCGAGACCGACCGCGCCTTCCAGCTCGGCTTCGTCTCGCGCACCGAGTCTATCGTCGTCGCCGTGCGCATCGTCTCCTACCTCGTCATCTTCATCATCCTCGCGGTGATGGCCAACACCATGGCGATGACCGTGCGCGAGCGCACCGCCGAATACGCGACGCTGAAGGCGCTCGGCTTCGCGCCGCTGTTCGTGATGCTGCTCATCTACGGCGAGTCGCTGGCGATCGCCGCGCTCGGCGGCCTCCTCGGCATCGCCGCCACCTTCCCGGCAGCGGCGGCCTTCGCCGCGACGCTCGGCAAGTTCTTCGCCGTATTCGAAGTCGCCAACACCACGGTCGCGCTGCAGGCGCTGTGCGCGCTGGCGGTCGGTCTCGTCTCGGCCTTCTTTCCGGCGCGGCGCGCGGCGCGCGTGAAGATCGTCGACGGCCTGCGGAGCATCGGCTGATGCAGGTACCGCTCGGCTACTCGCTGCGCAACCTCGCGGTGCGCAAGATGACGACGGCGCTGACCGCCGGCGGCATGGCGCTGGTCGTCTTCGTCTTCGCCGCGGTGCTGATGCTCGACGCGGGGCTGAAGCAGACGCTGGTCGATACCGGCGAGGACGACAACGTCGTCGTCATCCGTCGCTCGGCGGGCAGCGAGGTGGCGAGCAACGTCGAGCGCGTCCCGGCGGCGATCGTCGAGAGCCTGCCGCAGGTGGCATTGGGCGCCGGCGGCCAGCCGCTGATCTCGAAGGAGTCGGTCGTCCTGATCACGCTCAACAAGCGCGTCGCCGAAGGCCAAGCGCCGCGCCCGTCGAACGTCATCATCCGCGGCGTCGACGCGATGGGCCTGTACCTGCGCCCGCAGGTGAAGATCGTCGCCGGACGCATGTTCCGGCCAGGCGTCGCCGAGATCGTCGTCGCCCGCAGCATCGCCCAGCGCTTCGAGAGCGCGGGCCTCGGCGAGTCCTTGCGCTTCGGTGGTCGCGAGTGGCGGATCGTCGGCCTCTTCGACGCCGGTGAATCGGGCTTCGATTCGGAAATCTGGGGCGACGCCGAGCAGTTGATGCAGTCCTTCCGCCGCCAGGTCTACTCGTCGCTGATCTTCCGTCTGGCCGACCCATCCGCGTTCGCGGAGGCCAAGGAGGCCATCGAGAGCGATCCGCGCCTGATGCTCGAAGCCCTGCGCGAGCGCGATTTCTATGCCGAGCAGTCGGAGACGCTGTCGGCGTTCATTCGCATCCTCGGGCTGTCGCTGTCGGTGGTCTTCTCGCTGGCGGCGATCATCGGCGCGATGATCACCATGTACGCGTCGGTCGCCAACCGTACCGCCGAGATCGGCACCCTGCGCGCGCTCGGCTTCCGCCGGCGCAGCATCCTCGTCGCCTTCATGCTCGAATCGCTGTTCCTGGCGCTGCTCGGCGGCGGCGCCGGCATCCTTGCCGCTTCCTTGCTGCAACTGGTGACGCTGTCGACGACCAACTTCAAGTCCTTCTCCGAACTCGCCTTCGGCTTCAGCATGACGCCCGCGATCGTCGTCCAGAGTCTGCTCTTCGCGCTGGCGATGGGCTTCGTCGGCGGCGTGCTGCCGGCTGTCCGCGCGGCGCGAATGAACATCGTCGACGCGCTGCGTTCGGTCTAGACTTCCATCATCTTTTTTCCGGAGAAACCCGCATGGCTTTTGCCGATACGCCGAGCATGGCCGTCTTCTGCGACTTCGAGAACGTCGCCATCGGCGTGCGTGACGCGAATTACGAGAAGTTCGACATCAAGCCGGTCCTCGAACGCCTCCTGCTCAAGGGCGGCATCGTCGTCAAGAAGGCCTACTGCGACTGGGATCGCTACAAGGCTTTCAAGGCGACCATGCACGAGGCCAACTTCGAACTGATCGAAATCCCGCACGTGCGCCAGTCGGGCAAGAATTCGGCCGACATCCGCATGGTCGTCGACGCGCTCGATCTCTGCTACACCAAGGCGCACGTTGACACCTTCGTCATCATCAGCGGCGACTCGGACTTCTCGCCACTCGTCTCCAAGCTGCGCGAGAACGCCAAGCGCGTGATCGGCGTCGGCGTCAAGCAGTCGTGTTCCGACCTCCTGATCGCCAACTGCGACGAGTTCATCTTCTACGACGACCTTGTCCGCGACACGCAGCGTGCCAACGCGAAGCGCGAGGCGCGCGAGGCGCCGGGCAACGGCCGCCGTTCGAGCGAGGAGGACAAGAAGCGCAAGGAAGAGCAGGACGCGCGCAAGACCAAGGCGATCGACCTGGCGGTGGCGACCTTCGACGCCTTGATCGCCGAACGCGGCGACAGCGGCAAGATCTGGGCCTCGCAGTTGAAGGACGCGATCAAGCGGCGCAAGCCGGACTTCAACGAGTCCTACTACGGTTTCCGAGCCTTCGGCAACCTGCTCGAGGAAGCACAGCTGCGCGGCTTCTTCGAGATCGGCCGCGACGAGAAGTCCGGCAACTGGGTCAGCCGCGCGCAGCGTCCGGAAGTGTCGGCTGAAGCCGCTCCGGCGAAGGTCGAAGCGCCTGTCGCCGAGGTCGCCGAGGCTGCACCCGCGGCGGATGCGGCAAGCGGCGCGACGAGAGCAGCGCCGGAACCTGTTGCTGACGCTGCCGAAGCCGGCGCGAGCGCACGCACTCCGGGTCGTGGCCGCGGTCGCGGACGCAAGGGGCAGCGCAGCGAGCCGGATGCCGAAGCCGCCGCAGTAGCACTATCCCCGGCAGCGGGGACGGTCCCGGAACTGGCGTCAGCGCCGTTCGCGGCCGAGGCGTCGCCACCTGCGGAGTCGCCAGCCGTCGAGCGCGTGCCCGAACCGGCCGCGCAGCTGCCGGCGAGCCCGGTCGCGGTCCAGGATGAAACTCCGGCCGCACTGCAGAGTGAAATCGAGGCTGCCGGCGTCGAAGAGGGTGGCACGGCGCTCGCGTCGACGACCGAACGCCCGCTGGAGGTCGCCGGCAAGGCGCGCAAGTCGGCGGGCAGGAAGAGCTCGGGCAAGGGCGCGAGCAAGAGCGCTGGCCAGGAAGAAGCTCAGGGGTCCGGCAAGGGTCGTCAGCGCAAGGGCGGCAAGGCCGCTCAGGACGCGCCGCCGGCAGCCGATACCGGCGATGCCGCTGCAGCGAGCGGCGAGACGGCGCCCGTCGCGCCGCCGGTCGCGGAGGCCGGCAGCGCCGGCGAGGAGCCGGCAGCGGCGAAGAAGAAGGCAGCATCGTCGCGCCCGCGGCGACCGCGCGCTACGGCAAAGAAGGACACCGCTTGACAGCAACAAAAAAAGCCGCGTCGAACGCGGCTTTTTTGTCAGCTGTTGCGGGCGCCGGGTCTGGTTAGACCGGGCCTGATCGGCAGTGTCAGGCGAGCTGCAGCGGAACGCGATGCCCGCGGCGGACGATGCGGTTCTTCGCGTCGACATAGATCAGCTTCGGGTCGTGCTTGGCGATTTCGGCTTCATCGAAGTTGCCGAAGGTGGCGATGATCAGGATGTCGCCGGGCGCGGCGCGGCGTGCGGCCGAGCCATTGACCGAGATGATGCCCGAGCCGCGCTCGGCGCGGATCGCGTAGGTCGTGAAGCGCTCGCCGTTGTTGACGTTCCAGATGTCGATCTGCTCGTTCTCGTAGATGTCGGCGGCTTCAAGCAGATCCTCGTCGATGGCGCACGAGCCTTCGTAGTGAAGGTCGGCGTGCGTCGTCGTCACGCGGTGCAACTTCGACTTGAGCATCGTTCTGTACATGCTGGATTCCTCTGCGCGGACGCCCGTGGCTCCGGCGCCGTTAGAAAAACATGAAAAGTGATCGGTAAGTTTCCGCCAGCGCCGTAGGGGTGCCATTCATGCGGAATTTCCACGTGAAAAGACCGGACTTGCGCCCGGCCCGCCGTAGGGTGTCGCATTTTATCCCCTGATCCGCCGCTGTCAACGGCTTTTTTCGGTCTTTTTTCGCCGCCTGCGTGCGTCGCTTTGCCCCTCTGCGGCGCTTTCTTGTCGGCGCAGGGCACGCCCTTGATCCATGCGATGCGTTTCCGTCCGGCGCTGCCGCGGGGGGCACGTAATCCGTTCAGACCTCGAGGTTGTCGATCAGCCGGGTCGTTCCCAGGCGGCTGGCGGCGAGGATCACCAGCGCGTCGTCGGCGCCCTGCGGTACCTGCAGGTCGACGCGGCGGCGGATCGCGAAATAGTCGGTCTTCCAGCCGCGTGCGTCGAGCGCGGCGGCGGCGCTGCGTTCGAGTTCGGCGAAGTTGCGCTGGCCTGCACCGATCGCGTCGCGCAGCGCGCACAGCGACTGGTGGAGCTGCGTCGCCTCGATGCGTTCGGCCGGCGACAGGTAGAGGTTGCGCGAGGAGAGCGCGAGGCCATCGTCGGCGCGCAGGGTGTCGACGCCGACGATCTCGATCGGCAGCGCGAGCTGCCGGACCATGCCGTGCACGATCGCGAGCTGCTGGTAGTCCTTCTTGCCGAACAGCGCGACCTTCGGCTGGACGATGTTGAACAGCTTGAGGACGACGGTGCATACGCCGCGGAAGAAGCCGGGGCGGAATTCGCCTTCGATCTCGTTGCCCATCGCCGGCGGTTCGACCTTGTAGGCCTGCGGCTCGGGGTAGAGCTCGGCCTCGTCCGGTGCGAACACGAAATCGACGCCGGCAGCGGCGAGCTTGGCGCAGTCGGCCTCCAGGCTGCGCGGGTAGCGGTCGAAGTCCTCGTTGGGGCCGAACTGCAGGCGGTTCACGAAGATGCTGGCGACGACGGTGTCGGCGGCCGGGTGGCGGCGCGCCGCCTCCATCAGCGAGATGTGGCCGGCGTGCAGCGAACCCATGGTCGGGACGAAGGCGACGCGGCGTCCGGCGAGGGCTGCGCGCAGTGCGGAAATCGAGGTGATGACTTGCATGGTCGGTGGTGTCCTGGGAGGCGCCGGTTCAGTAACAGTGTTCGGGGGCGGGGAAGCTGCCGTCGCGGACCGCGGCGACGTAGGCGGAGATGGCGTCGACGATCGAGTCGCGTCCGGCCATGAAGTTCTTGACGAAGCGTGCCTTCTTGCCCGGCGCGACGTCGAGCATGTCGTGCAGGACCAGCACCTGGCCCGAACATTCGGGGCTGGCGCCGATGCCGATGGTCGGCACGCGCAGCTGGCGTGCGGTGGCAGCGGCGAGCGCCGCCGGCACGCCCTCGATGAGGACCAGCGTGGCACCGGCCTCCTGGTGCGCGAGCGCGTCGGCGAGCACCTGTGCGGCACCGGCCTCGTCGCGGCCCTGGATGCGGTAGCCACCGAACTGGTGCACCCACTGCGGTGTCAGGCCGATGTGGGCGCAGACCGGAATGCCGCGCGTGGCGAGGAAGCGCGTCGTCTCTGCCATGTCGACCCCGCCCTCGATCTTGACCATCTGCGCGCCGGCGATCATCAGCGTCGCCGCGTTGCGGTAAGCCTGCTGCGGGCTCTCCTGGTAGCTGGCGAAGGGCATGTCGGCGACGATCAGCGGCCTGCGGCTGCCGCGCGCGACCGCCGCCACATGGTAGGCGATGTCGGCGACGGTCACCGGCAGGGTCGAGTCGTGCCCCTGCACGACCATGCCGAGCGAGTCGCCGATGAGCAGCGAATCGACGCCGGCAACCTCACAGGCGCGGGCGAAACCGGCGTCGTAGCAGGTGAGCATGGCGATCTTCTCGCCGGCAGCATGCATGCGCGCGAGGTCGACGTGGGTGAGGCGGCGGACCGGCGCGTCGGCCGGAGGGTGAACGGACATGGGTGGGCTCCCCTGATCAGTGATGCGCAGGCCGCCGGGTTATCCCGGGGCGCTGCGCAGCGGCGCTCGGCGCTCCTGTCGTTGCCACGGCGGGCGGTGGCGGGCGTTTCACGAGCGGAAAATGAAATAGACGGCGCCAAGGATACACAGAGCCGCCCATAGATAGTCAAGCTTCAGCGGTTGCTGCATGTAGAAGACGACGAAGGGAATGAACACGGTCAGCGTGATCACTTCCTGCATGATCTTCAGCTGCGCGAGCGACAGTTCGCTCGAACCGATGCGGTTGGCGGGCACCTGCAGCATGTACTCGAACAGCGCGATTCCCCAGGAGATCAGCGCGGCGATCCACCACGGCCGGTCGGCGAGGTTCTTCAGGTGCGCGTACCAGGCTAAGGTCATGAACACGTTCGACGCGGCGAGCAGCAGCGCCGTCTGCCAGAGGATCGGCAGCTTCACCCGCGCATCCTCTCGATGCGCTGGCTGGCGACCGCCGGCAGCCACGCGGCGGCCAGCCCACGGCGCGGAATCGAAAGTTCCGGTGCGATCTCGACCAGCGGCTGGACGACGAAGGCGCGCAGGTGCAGGCGCGGGTGCGGCAGGGTGAGGACGGCGTCGTCGATGCACTGCCCGTCGAAGAGCAGGAGGTCGAGGTCGAGCGTGCGCGCCGCGTTGCGTGTCGAACGCCGGCGGCCGAAGCGCTGCTCGATGGCGAACAGCTCCGCCAGCAGTTCATGCGCGCCGAGTCCGGTCGCCAGCTCGGCGACCGCATTGACGTAGTCGGGCTGCGCCTCGGCGCCGACGCCGACCGGTGCGCTGCGGTAGAGCGAGGAGAGGCGCAGCAGGCGGCTCCCCGGCAGCGCGGCGAGCGCGGCGGCTGCTGCCTTCACCTGCGCCGCGGGCTCGTCGAGGTTGGCGCCGAGGGCGACGAAGGCGCGGTGGGGGCGATGCGTGTCGGTCATGGTGCTGCCTGTGGCGGGGCGCTGCTCGATGCCGGCGCCCGGTTGATGCGCGCTGTGGGTCAATCGGCGACGGGCGCGGCTGGCGCACCGGCCGCCGGTTTGCGCCGGCGACGGCGGCGCTTCTTCGCCTCGTCGGCGCGCGGTGGCTGCAGGAGCGCTGCGCGTTCGTCGCCGTCGGCGGCGAGGAAGGCTTCCCACCAGTCGGTGATCTCGCGGTCGATCTCGCCGGCGGCGCTGCGCAACTGCAGGAAGTCCCAGCCGGCGCGGAAACGCTCGTGTTCGAGCAGGGCGTAGGGGCGCTTGCCCGAGCGCTGCTCGAAGCGCGGCTGCAGCGCCCAGATGTCCTTGATGTCGCCGGCGACGCGGCGGGTGATCGCGAGCTTCTCCGACTGCGCGTCGAGCACCTCGTCCATGGCCTGGAACAGCGCCGGGATCGGACGCTCGCCGGCGGCCTCGATCTTTTTCCAGCGCGCCAGCGTCTGGTGCCAGAGCAGGGTGGCGAACAGGAAGCCCGGCGAGATGCCCTTGCCCTCGCGCACGCGCTGGTCGGTGTTTTCCAGTGCGAGGACGACGAAGCGCTGGCCGAGCGGTTGTTCGAGCACGACGTCGAGCAGTGGCAGCACGCCGTGGTGCAGTCCTTCCTCGCGCAGTTGCTTCAGGCAGCGCAGGGCGTGCCCCGAACTCAAGAGCTTCAGCATCTCGTCGAACAGCCGCGCCGGCGGTACGTTTTCGAGCAGCGGCGCCAGGTCGCGGATCGGCCGCCGCGCTTCCGGGTCAATCGTGAGGCCGAGCTTGGCAGCCAGGCGCACTGCGCGCAGCATGCGCACCGGGTCCTCGCGGTAGCGCGTCAGCGGGTCGCCGATCATGCGCAGCGTCTTCTGCTCGATGTCGGCGACGCCGTGGTGGAAGTCGACGATCGTCTCGGCGACCGGGTCGTAGTAGAGCGCGTTGGCGGTGAAGTCGCGCCGCGCGGCGTCCTCGGCGTGCGTGCCGAAGACGTTGTCGCGCAGCACGCGGCCATGTGCGTCGGTCTGCGTGTCCTCGTCGTGCGGCGCACGGAAGGTGGCGACCTCGATCGTCTCGGCGCCCATCAGCACATGCACGATCTGGAAACGGCGCCCGATCAGGCGCGCGCGCCGGAAGCACTGGCGCACCTGCTCCGGGGTGGCGTCGGTGGCGACGTCGTAGTCCTTGGGCGGGATGCCGGCGAGCAGGTCGCGCACCGCGCCGCCGACCACATAGGCCTTGTAGCCGTGCTGCTGCAGGGTCTCGACGGTGCGGCGGGCGCCGCTGGAGATGCGTTCGCGATGGACGCCGTGGCGGGCGGCCTGGATCAGCGCCGGCCCTTCGGGAGCAGGCGCGGCCGGCGCGGGCTTGGCCGCCCGCGCGCCGAAAACACGATGGATCAGTTTGCGAATCATGATGGGTCCGACGGTAATGCGCGTGAGGGCTGGTGCCACGCGCTGGAGCGGCCAGGCGATCAGCCGCGCAGGCTGATGGTCGGCCAGCCGTTGCTGCGCGCGGCCTCGGCGAGGCGCGCGTCGGGATCGACCGCGACCGGGTCGCTGACCCAGGCCAGCAGCGGCAGGTCGTTGTGCGAGTCGCTGTAGAACCAGCTCTTCGTGAAGCTGCCACGCCACAGGCCGAGCGACTCGAGCCAGGCTTCGACGCGTTGCACCTTGCCTTCGCGGAACGAAGGTTCGCCGCGCGGCTTGCCGGTGAAGCGGCCGTGGCTGTGCGCCGGAACCGTCGCGATCAGGTGCGGGATGCCGAACTCGTGGGCGATCGGTCCGGTGACGAAGCTGTTGGTCGCGGTGACCAGCGCGCACAGGGCGCCGCGTTCGACATGCATGCGCACCAGTTCGCGTGCCCGCTCGCTCATGATCGGACGAATGCGCGTGGCGACGAACTCGCGGTGCCAGGCGTCGAGTTGGGCGCGGTCGTGACGCGACAGCGGCGCCAACTGGAATTCGAGGAACTCGAAGATGTCGAGGGTGCCGTCGACGTACTGCTGGTAGAAGTCGCGGTTGCGCGCGGCGTGCAGCTCGCCGTCGAGGCTGCCGCGCCCGATCAGGAACTGGGCCCATTCGAAATCGCTGTCGCCGGCGAGCAGGGTGTTGTCGAGGTCGAAGAGGGCGAGTTCGCGGCCTTCGACAGGAGTCAGGTGCTGGAGTGCGGTCATCTTTTTTCGGCAGTAGGTAGGCGCCCCGCAAGGCGGGCATGGGTCGGCATCAGCGCGGTCCCTGCAGCACTTCACGCAGGAGCGGCAGCGTGATCGGCCGCTTCTGTTCGAGCGAGAGGCGGTCGAGCGCGACCAGGATGGCAGCGAGGCTGCGCATGTCGCGCGGGGCGCGCGCCAGGATGTAGGGGAAGGCTTCCGGTGGCAGGCGCAGTCCGCGCGCCTTGGCCTGCGCCGCCAGCGCGGCGATCTTCTCGGCGTCGGTCAGCGCATGCACGCGGAACATCAGCCCGGAACCCAGGCGCGTGCGCAGGTCCTCGCGCAACTTGAGGCGCAGCGGCGGTTCGTTACCGGCAGCGAGCAGGGCGCCGCCGCTCGCGCGCAGGCGGTTGAAGGCGTTGAAGAGCGCGATCTGGCCGCTGCCATCGAGCGCTTCGACGTTGTCGATGGCGATCCTGCCACCGCTGCGCGTGTCGTCTTCGGCCAGCGTCGCCAGCGCCGGGTCCGCGGCCGAGTCGATGTAGTGGGCGCCGCTCGCGCGCAGGAGGTGCGTCTTGCCGGCGCCGGCGTCGCCCCACAGGAACAGGCAGGTCTCGCCATTGCCCGGTTGCAGCCAGCGGCGCAGGCCGGCGATGACCTCGTCATTGCTGCCGGCGACAAAATTGTCGAGGCCGGGCGCAGCTTCGGGCAGCAGTTCGAGGATCAGTTGGCGCATCGGGCGCGGTCGGCGGCGAAGGTTTGCAAAGACGAGTGAGTGGCAGGGTTCATGGGCGGCGGTGTCGCCCTCGGCGCGGCGGCGCATTTGGGCTAGAATCGCAGGTTTGCAGCCTGCCTTCAACCGCCACGGCGTGTGCGGCAGCATTCTATCACTCGCCAGCCTTGCTCGGGACGCCTCCCACGATGACCCAGGAATTCCAATCCGCTGCGCAAGCGGGCTCCGCTCCTCAATCGCTCTCCTACCGTGATGCCGGTGTCGATATCGACGCCGGTGACGAACTCGTCGAACGCATCAAGCCGCTCGCCAGGAAGACCCTGCGCGAAGGTGTCCTCGGCGGTATCGGCGGCTTCGGCGCGCTGTTCGAGGTGCCCAAGCGCTACCGCGAGCCGGTGCTCGTCTCCGGCACCGACGGTGTCGGCACCAAGCTGCGCCTGGCCTTCGAGCTGAACCGCCACGACACGGTCGGCATCGACCTCGTCGCGATGAGCGTGAACGACATCCTGGTGCAGGGCGCCGAGCCGCTCTTTTTCCTCGACTACTTCGCCTGCGGCAAGCTCGACGTTGCCACCGCGGCCGCAGTCGTCGGTGGCATCGCGCGCGGCTGCGAGGACGCCGGCTGCGCGCTGATCGGCGGCGAAACCGCCGAGATGCCCGGCATGTATCCGGAAGGCGAGTACGACCTGGCCGGCTTCGCCGTCGGTGCCGTCGAGAAGTCGGCGATCATCACCGGCCGCGACATCGTCGCCGGTGACCTCGTCCTCGGCCTGCCCTCGTCGGGCGCGCACTCGAACGGCTATTCGCTGGTACGCAAGATCATCGCACGTTCGCAGCCCGACCTCGACGCGCCTTTCGACGAAGTCGATGGCCAGCCGCGCACGCTCGCCGACGCGGTGATGGCGCCGACGAAGATCTACGTGAAGCCGCTGCTGGCGCTGATGGCAGCCATGCCGGTCAAGGGCATGGCGCACATCACCGGTGGTGGTCTCACCGAGAACGTTCCGCGCGTGCTGCCGGAGGCGGTGAAGGCGGTGATCGACAGCTCGACCTGGCAGCGCCCGAAGCTGTTCGACTGGCTGCAGCGCGAGGGCCAGGTTGCCGACGCCGAAATGCACCGCGTCTTCAACTGCGGTATCGGCATGGTCGTCATCGTCAGCCCCGAGCAGGCGGCGGAGGCGCAGGCCGTGCTCGCCGCCGCCGGCCAGCCCTCGCAGCTGATCGGCCGCATCGAGGCGCGCAGCGAAGGCGAAGCGGCGACGATCGTCGTCTGATTCTCGTCTGATTCTCGTCGGATTCCGCGAGTGCTGGCGGGGACTCGTTGATGCCGGGTGCGGACGAACTCAGCAGCACGCCAGCGGTCCCGGCACTGCGGCCCCGGCGCGGCCGTGCATGGGTCAGCGTGCTCGCTGGCCTCGGTCTGTTCGCTCTCGGCTTCGTCGCGCACTACGCCTTGCGCGATGCCGGCCCCGCGGCGCCCTCGGGACCTCCCGGCCCGGCCGGCCAGACGGTGGGCGACAAGCCTGCCGGCGGACCTCCGGTAGCAGGACGCCCGGGCGGCATGCCCGTTGCGGTGGAGACGGCGCGCGCGCAGGCGATCGATCTGCCCTTGGTGGCGAGCGCGGTCGCTTCGCTGCGCGCCAACGAGTCGGTGATCCTGCGCCCGGAGACGGCCGGCAGGATCGCCGCCATCCACTTCCGTGACGGCGCCGTCGTGCGTCGCGGCGAGTTGCTGATCAGCCTCGAAGCGTCGCTGCAGGAAGCCGAACTCGCGCAGGCGAAGGCCAACCTCGGCCTCGCGCAGCTGACCTTCAAACGGCAGCAGGAGCTCTTCGCCAGGAATTTCATCAGCCGGCAGGCACTCGATTCCGCCGCAGCGAGTCTCGCCGTGCAGGAGGCCGCGCTGGCGCTGGCGCAGGCGAAGTTCGAGCAGACTCGCATTCGCGCGCCGTTTGCCGGCGTCGTCGGCATCGGCAAGATCAGCGTCGGCGATTACGTCAAGGAAGGGCAGGACCTCGTCAATGTCGAGGACATCTCTGCGCTGAAGGTGGACTTCCGCCTGCCCGACGCCTATCTCGGCCAGGTCCGGCGCGGGCAGACGCTGGCCGTGACCAGCGACGCGCTGCCCGGCCAGCGCTTCACGGCAACGCTCGCCGCGATCGATCCGCTGATCGAGGCGAGCGGCCGCTCGCTCTCCTGCCGCGCGCAGCTCGACAACCGCGGCGGCAAGTTGCGGCCGGGGCTGTTCGCGCGCGTCAGGCTCGAACTGGGCGAGCGCCAGGACGCGCTGCTCGTCCCTGAGGAAGCGATCGTCCCCGACGCGCGAACACCTTTCGTCTATCGCGTCGTCGAGGGCAAGGCGCTGCGCACGCCGGTACGGACCGGACTGCGCCGCGACGGGCTGGTCGAGATCGTCGGCGGATTGGAACCCGGATCCGGTGCCGGAGCGGAGGCAGGATCGGTGGCCGAAGCAGTGTCCTCTCTCAAGGCAGGTGACGAGGTCGTCACCGCCGGACAGCTCAAGTTGCGTGACGGTGTGCCGGTGCGCGTGCTCGGCGACGGGAGCGCCAGGCCGGCCGGCGGGGAGGGCGGAAAGGCGCGCGACGCGGCCGGGTCGGGCCGATGATCGTCTCCGAGCTGTGCATCCGCCGCCCGGTCTTCGCGACCGTGCTGTCGCTCCTGGTCGTCCTGATCGGCCTCGTCTCGTGGACGCGCCTCTCGGTGCGCGAGTACCCGAAGATCGACGAGCCGGTGGTCAATGTGTCGACCAGCTACCGTGGCGCCTCGGCCGAGATCATCGAGTCGCGCGTCTCCAAGCCGCTCGAGGACTCGCTCGCCGGCATCGAGGGCGTAGACGTCATCACCTCGATCTCGCGCCAAGAGAGCAGCCAGATCACGGTGCGCTTCAAGCTCGAGCGCGACCCCGACTCGGCGGCCGCCGACGTGCGCGACCGCGTCTCGCGCGTGCGCAAGAAGTTGCCTGCCGACGTCGACGAGCCGGTGATCGCCAAGGTCGAGGCCGATGCCAATCCGATCATCCGCGTCGCCTTCTCTTCCGACCGGCACTCGGCGCTCGAGGTCACCGACTTCGCCAACCGCATCGTCAAGCCGCGCCTGCAGACGCTGCCCGGTGCCGCCGACGTCCGCGTCGACGGTGAGCGTCGCTACGCGATGCGTGTCTGGCTCGACCGCGAGCGGCTGGCCGCCTACGCGCTGACGGTGCAGGACATCGAGGCGGCGCTCCGGCGGCAGAATGTCGAACTGCCGGCCGGGCGGATCGAGAGCGCGCAGCGCGAGTTCTCGGTCACCGCGCATACCGATCTCAACGACGCCGAGCAGTTCCGCGACATCATCGTCAAGGAGGCGGCTGGCTACCCGGTGCGCCTGCGCGACCTGGCGCGCGTCGACATCGGCGCCGAGTCCGAACGCAGCATCGTCCGCTTCAACGGCAAGTCGGCGGTCTCGCTCGGCGTCGTCAAGCAGGCGACGGCGAACCCGCTCGAACTGTCGAAGGCGCTGCGCGCCGAACTGCCTACCATCGTCAAGCAGCTGCCCGAGGGCATGCGCGCCGACATCTCCTACGATTCGTCGGTGTTCATCGACCGCTCGATCAAGTCGGTGTTTGCGACCATCGGCGAGGCCGTGCTGCTGGTGCTGGCAATCATCTTCTTCTTCCTGCGCAACCTGCGCGCGACGCTGATCCCGCTGGTGACGATCCCGGTCTCGCTAATCGGTGCCTGCGCGCTCATGTATGCGCTCGGTTTCTCGATCAACACGCTGACGCTGCTGGCGCTGGTGCTGGCGATCGGCCTCGTCGTCGACGACGCCATCGTCGTGCTCGAGAACATCTACCGCCACATCGAGGAAGGCATGCCGCGCCTGCAGGCGGCGCTGCAGGGGGCGAAGGAAATCTCGTATGCCGTCGTCGCGATGACGATCACGCTGGCTGCGGTCTATGCGCCGGTGGCGTTCATGACCGGGCGCACCGGCAAGCTGTTCGTCGAGTTCGCGCTGACCCTGGCGGGTGCCGTGCTCGTCTCCGGCTTCGTCGCGCTGACCCTGTCGCCGATGATGTGCGCGGCCCTGCTGCGCCACGAGCAGGGCCACGGCCGCGCCTGGGGCGCGGTCGAGAACTTCCTCGGCTGGCTCGGCGAGGGCTACCGCCGCGTGCTGGCGCGTGCGCTCGACCGGCGCTGGCTGGTCATGCTCGTCTTCGCGCTGGTCGCGGCTGCCAGCGTCTTCCTCTTCAAGTCGCTCAAGTCGGAGCTGGCGCCGGTCGAGGACCGCGGCATCCTGATCGGCATCTTCAACGGCCCTGAAGGCGCGACCATCGACTACAGCGACAGGTACGCGCGCCGGTTGGAGGCGATCTACGCCGCCACGCCCGAGGTCGAGCGCTACAACATGGTGGTCGGCAGTCCGACGGTGACCCAGGGGATTTCCTTCGTCGGCCTCGCCGACTGGGACCAGCGCGAGCGCAAGGCGCCGGCGATCGTCAAAGAGATGTTTCCGAAGTTCATGGCCATCCCCGGCGTGCTCGCCTTCCCGGTGCAGCCGCCTTCGCTCGGCCTCTCAGCGCGCGAGCGGCCGGTGAGCTTCGTCATCCTGTCTTCGGCGCCGTACGCGGAAATGCAGGAGATCGCGGCGAAAATCGTCGCCGAGGCGGCAAAGAACCCTGGACTCGCCAACCTCGACACCGATCTCAAGCTCAACAAGCCCGAAGTCGCCGTCGCCGTCGACCGCGACAAGGCCTCGGCGAGCGGCGTCGACATCGACACGGTCGGGCAGACGCTGGAGACGATGCTCGGTGGCCGCCAGGTGACCCGCTTCAAGCGCGATGGCGAGCAGTACGACGTGATCGTCCAGGTCGCCGACGCCGGGCGGGTGACGCCGGCCGACCTGCGCGACATCCAGGTGCGCGCGCGCGACGGCAGCATGACGCCGCTCGCCAGCCTCGTGCAGGTCGACGAGACGGTCAGCCCGCGCGAACTCAACCACTTCGCCCAGCGCCGCGCGGTGCTGATCACCGCCAACCTGGCACCCGGCTACACGCTCGGCGAGGCCTTGCAGGCGATGGAGGAGATCGCCGCGCGCGTGCTGCCGCCGGGCTACGCGGTCGACTACGCCGGCCAGTCGCGCGAGTTCAAGTTGTCGTCCTCGTCGCTCGCGATCGCCTTCACGCTCGCGCTCGCCTTCATCTACCTCGTCCTCGCCGCGCAGTTCGAGAGCTTCCGTGATCCGCTGATCATCATGCTGACGGTGCCGCTGTCGATCACCGGCGCGCTGCTCGCGCTCTTCCTCTCCGGCGGCACGCTCAACGTCTACAGCGAGATCGGACTGGTGACCCTGGTCGGCCTGATCACCAAGCACGGCATCCTGATCGTCGACTTCGCGAACCAGCTGCAGGAGCAGGGGCGCGAGCTGCGTGAGGCGGTGGCGGAAGCGGCGGCGCTGCGCCTGCGCCCGATCCTGATGACCACCGGCGCGATGGTCCTCGGTGCCCTGCCGCTTGCCTTCGCGCAGGGCGCCGGCGCCGAAAGCCGGCAGCCGATCGGTTGGGTGATCGTCGGCGGACTTGTGCTCGGCACCCTGTTCACGCTCTTCGTCGTGCCGACGGTGTATACCTTGCTGGCGCAGCGCAAGGGTGTGGCGCAGGCCTGATGGCCGGCGCCCGCCGTCGGCAGGCGTCGGTCCGTGCTGACTTCGGATAAGGTGAAGCTGCGAAGGGAAGCAAAGGCGCGGCCCCGGAGCAGCAGCCCGTCATCGCGAGCCCGCAGGGCGTGGCGATCCAGTGCGTAGGGCTGGTATAGGGTAGCCGGCAAGGGCGAGGAGACGGAAGAACGAACTGGATTGCCACGGCGCTACGCGCCTCGCAATGTCGGCAGTGCCAGGGGGGGCATGCGGAGAGGCTGAGACCGTAACCGTCATCGCGAGCCCGTAGGGCGTGGCGATCCAGTGCGTAGGGCTGGTATAGGGTGGCCGGCAAGGACGAGGAGACAGAAAACGAACTGGATTGCCACGGCGCTGCGCGCCTCGCAATGACGGCAGCTGATCAGCGCGTTTAGTGCTCCGGGGCGGCGCAACTCGCCATGACCGTTAGCCCGGCCCTTGAATATTGATCTTCCCTGCGCCCTCTGCTTGTCGAAGGGCATTGGCGACAGCGGGCGTCGATAGGGCTTCGACAGGCTCAGCCCGAGCGTAAGGGAGTGAATCAAGCCTGGATCACTGAAAGAAAATAGATTTATATTTTTCGGCTTTTTGCTAGCATCTACTTATGCCGAAACAGTCCCGCTCGCTCAGCTCGATGCCGCCGCTGGTGCTCGCGCAACTGAAGCAGTTGGGCGAGAACCTGGCCATCGCGCGCAAGCGGCGCAAGGAGGCACGGCGGCTGTGGGCCGAGCGCATCGGCGTCACCGAGCCGACGCTGGCGCGAATGGAAAAGGGCGATCCTTCGGTGGCCTTCGGCACCTATGCGACGGCCCTCTGGCTGATCGGCCGCGCGCAGGCGATCGCCGAACTCGCCGCGCCGGAATTCGACCGTGGCGCGCTGGAGAACGATGTCCGCGCCGCCCGCTTGCGCTCGGTGCGCAAGCCGGCGTCGATCGAAGAGCGGATGCGCCGGGCGGCGGCATCGCCAGGAAAGGACGAGCCGTGAGCGAGGCGCCGAATCAGGCCGCGTACGAAGCGCGCGACACCTTGTACCTCTGGTGGCTGGGGCAACCCGATGCGCCCGTCCTCATCGGCGACCTGCATCTGGTGCGGTCGCTGCGTGGCGTTTCGCTGCGCTACTCGCCCACCTGGCTCGCCGCAGGATTTCCGCTCAGCGAGGATCTGCCGCTGCTCGATCACGAGTTCATCCCCACGGAAAAGGATGTCGCCGCCGGCGCGGTCGACGACGCCAGGCCTGACCGTTGGGGCGAGCGAGTGATCCGCTACCTCGACCGACCGGCGCGCCTGTCGCTGATGGAGTACCTGTATTTCGCCGGCGACGAGCGCTTCGGCGCGCTCGGTGTTTCGCTCGCGCGCGACCGCTACCTGCCGCGGCGGGTCGGATCGCTGCCCAAACTCGGGGATGTCACGGCGATCGAGGGCGTCGTGCGCAGCGTCATTGCCGGCGAAGCGGTGGCGCCGGCGCTCGCGCGCCTGGTCGCTCCCGGCGTCACCATGGGCGGGGCACGGCCCAAGGCCTTGCTCGACATGGACGGGGCACAGTGGGTGCTCAAGTTCGGCGAGGAGGGCGACACGACCGACAGCCCGCTGATCGAGCACGCGACGATGCGCCTTGCCGCGGAATGTTCAATCCGCGTCGCCGCGACCCGGCCGATCGATCTGGGTCGCGGGCACGCCGTCGCCATCAGGCGTTTCGATCGCGCAGATGGGCGGCGCCGGCACGCGCTTTCTGCCTGCGTCGCGCTGAAAGCTGCCGGCGAAGAGATGGGCTATCCGGAACTCGCACAACTCTTGCGCCGGCGCGGACCCGTGGCCGGCGGCGTCAGCCGGCTGCAGCGACGCGAGCTGTTTCGCCGGATGCTGTTCAACATCCTGATCGACAACACCGACGACCACGAAAAGAACCATGCGCTGCTGATGAACGACCGGGGCGAGTACGAGTTGTCGCCGGCCTTCGACGTGCTCCCCGCGGGGCAGGCACTCGGCTACCAGCAGATGCGCGTCGGCAGCGACGGGGCCGACTCGACCCTGGCCAACGCCTTGTCCGAGTGCGGGCAGTTCGGCTTGACGATGAAGGAGGCCGAGCAGGACGTCCGGCTCGTCGCCGGTGTCGTCGGGCACTGGCGCCAGCGCTTCAGGGAGGCTGGGGTGAGCGCTGCCGACATCGATGCGCTCGCGCAGCAGATCGACCGGCCGGCGCTGCTCGACCAGCGACGTGCGTGGGCGTGAGGCGACGCCGCCGGGTCCGGCGAGTGCAGGAGCGTTGGCGCCCTTCCGCCTGAACGCCGCGGCGCTGATAATGTCCTGCCTCCGCTGCCTCTCGATACAAGCTTAAAACTTCATCCACGAAAAACACGAAAGTCACGAAACGAGACAGTGGGGCGGTCGCTCGCTGTCCAACCCGTCGGCGTCGAAGCCGATGAATGATTTCGTGTTTTTTCGTGCGTGTTTTTTCGTGCGTGTTTTTTCGTGCATTTCGTGGTCAACTTTCAGCTTCAAAACTCCCGCGAGTCCCCCATGTCCCCTCTGCCCGCCCGCCCGCGCCGCCGCGCTTGATCTGATCGACTTCATCGACGCGAGCCCGAGCCCGTGGCACGCCGTCGCCAGCTGCGCGCAGCGCCTGTCGGCACAGGGCTTCGTGCGGCTCGACGAGGGCGAGCGCTGGCAGCTCAATCCGGGCAGCCGCCATTACGTCGTGCGCGGCGGTGCGTCGATCATCGCCTTCGTCGTCGGCAGCGAGCCGCTGGTGGAGCAGGGCTTCCGCATCGTCGGTGCGCACACCGATTCGCCGGGGCTGCGCGTCAAGCCGCGCCCGGCGCTCGGTGGCGACGTGCTGCTCCGGCTGGCGGTCGAGGTCTATGGCGGGCCGATCATCGCGACCTTCACCGACCGCGATCTCAGCCTCGCCGGGCGGGTCGTCGTGAACTCGGAAGCCGGTCCACGGACGCGGCTGCTGCGCTTCGACCAGCCCTTGCTGCGCCTGCCGAACCTCGCCATCCACATGAACCGCGAGGTGAACGAGAAGGGTCTGAAGCTCGACAAGCAGACCGAGCTGCCGCTGATCCTCGCCGGCCTCAATGCCAGCCAAGTCAGTCACGACCACCTGCTTCGCGCCATGGATGCGCTCATCGATCGTCGCGAAGCCGTCGAAAAGCTCGTCGCTGAACTGCTTTGCCCCCTGATCGATCAGGATCTTTCCGTGCTGTTTTATGACATGGCCACGATCCGGGCCGAAGGTCAGAGCGAGCAAAAGGATGATGTTCGGCAGTTCGGGATGGCCAAGGAAGGTCTGATTGCCCGGCAATTCATGCTCGGCCTCGTCCAGACGGCGGAAGGCTTGCCCCTGTTCCATGAGGTCTTCGAGGGCAACGCGAGCGAGACGCACACCTTGATGCCGACCGTCACCAAGATTCTCGAACGCTATCCGAGCATCCGACGCGTCGTTCTGATCGCCGACCGCGGACTGCTCAGTCTGGACAACCTCGAAGCCCTTTCGGCCATGCGCCTGGAACACGGCGCGCCGCTTGAATTCATCCTCGCAGTACCGGGCCGGCGCTACTACGAGTTCGCCGAACTACTGGAGCCTTTCGATCGTGCGCAGTGCCGCAAGGCTTCCATAGAGGTCTTTGGCGA
>NZ_NHRX01000067.1:78388-204224 GCF_016653115.1 Rhodocyclus purpureus | reverse complement strand
CTTGTTTCAAGCGGCCAGCTACCGCTACAGCGAAGGCATCACGCACTTCACATGATGATGGAAATTCTAGCCATCACCGCAGCCACGGCAACTCCAAGACGTTGCGTTTATGGGCGCTTTTCATCGCCGGCCATCCCCATGACATTGCATAGCATGGCTCCCGTCCTCTTCCTCGGGAGAATCCAATGCCCGGCACATCTCGGGACAACGCCAAGAGCCATCCCTATTTCACCCAGAAGGTACAGCTGCAATCGTTCCATGCCCAGCAAGCCTTCGATCGTGGCTTCGAGTTGTGCGCGAACGCCATCTTCTCCCTATCCGTCGTCTTGCGGATCATCGGAACCGACGACCAGGCGCACGAGGTCGAGCAACTCGTCGATGAGCGACTGAACAAGCTGTTCGAGGACATGCGCAACGAGGGATCCCGCCTGGACAAGATGGCCGAAGCAAACGGCATCGAATTCAAGGGGATCGATTACTCCCACCCCAAGGAAGTCGAAGCCAGGATCACCTCCCCCCGTGCCGTGCGCTACGTGGGCCTCATCCGGGAATTCGACGGCCTGATCGCCAAGCTCGACACGCTATGGCTGTCGGGCGTCATCGCGGACAGCGTCTACTCGCGCAGCATCTACGAATGGAAACGCCGGCTGTTGCGGCTGGCGGGGGGAATCAGGACGATCGCCGGACGCGCCATCATCGCTGCTCGCAGGAAGGAAGATGGTGCCAAAGACACAACGGATGACGGTGCAAGCGCTGGCGACACAGTGGCTGCGGGCGTCACTGCGCCAAGCGAATAGGTGCTCTGATCCCCCGCACCACCTTGCTGACGTCAACCTTGCGCACGTATTGCAGATCACCATAAACCGCGGACACCGTCGGGTCGGCAAAGGCCGCGGCCACCCAGGCCAGCATGTCCGGTCCGGCGAACACATAGTCGGCGTGCAAGAACCCGACCACATCACCCCTGGCGCCGGCGATGCCCTTATTCAGCGCGTCGTAAATGCCGCGATCCGGAAGTGCCAGATCCGGGGATGCCAGCGGCTTTGATCTCTACAGGAGCGGCGACAGCCGAGAACCGGGCTGGCACCTCGGCGCAAGGCACGCGCCCATTCGCGGCTGCCGCCGCTCCCACAATAGTGGCCGGCGAGGCTTGCACCTGCCCACCGTCACGAGCAAGCGTCCGAATCAAGCCTAAAGTCCCCAGAATTGGGGAAAACCTCTCGGTCGTGCGCATGCAACATGGCACCGTATCAAATCAATTCGGCGGCCAACCTAAGCCTTTCAGCGGTCGTTGGCAAACCGCCCAACTCCAACGCGTAAGCAAAATCTTCGGCACTGGATTGAGGCTTCTTGCGCCGAGCACGCATTCGCTTGAACGCCGCAATGGCATTCACGGGATCAAGGTCCCACTGGTTGATGATGAAGGTATCAGGGTCGATGGCCTCGATGCCATACTCCAGCAGGACTGCGTCCGGAAAGTCCTTCAAGTTGGAGGTGACGATACAATCGGCGTGCCCGGCAATGGCGGCTGCCAACACATGAACATCGTTGGGATCTGGCAGCTCAATCCCGCGCACGAGTGAAGACCAAGCCGACTCCGGCACTTCCCAGTCCGGGATGGCATCCCGCATGCAGTCGCGCCTTACACCGAGTTTCCCCACCAGGTCTGGGCGCTGTTTTTCGAGTGAGCGTATCCACTCGTCTTCAATCCTGGTTGTCCACTTGGCCGCGAAAAATCCAGCCGTGGCCAAGCTCATCAGCGCATCTGTCATCGCCAGCGGATACAAGACGCAGGCATCCAACAGCGCCGTGTAGCGGGCGTGCCCGGCCATCAGTAATCCAACCCCAACTCTCGAGCATTATCGGCCAGTCGCTCCAGGGCACTGGCTTGCTGTGCTCGCATTTTCTCTGCGTAGGCCAGCAAGTCCTCCAAGGCGATGCGACGATGCGAGCCTACCTTTCGATGAGGTAGCCGACCGGCTTCCATCTCCTTGATCACAAACGGGCGGGAGACATTCAAAAAATTAGCCGCTTCGACCGTCGTGAACTCCTGCTCGGTCGGCATCAAAACGATGGGGCGTCCTTCGCTCATGGCCCCCAGCAGTTGACCGATCAGCTTGAGGGCGGCAGGAGGAACCTCGACCGTGGGGTGCTCACCCGTGTCGGTAGTCAGCGTGATGGCGGCAGCACGAGAATGGTCCAGGGAAGCCATGATGCAACGCTGGGCAACCCGGACCATCTCCTTGTCCTTGGCGTTCAGCGGCGGAGGTGAAACCTCCCGAACACGATCAATCGTACGCATGTCTTTCTCCGGTCTTGGTGAGCTAGGGCATCGACACCCAGCCAAACACAGGATAGCACAGCAAGTGCACTAAATGCAGCAAGCGCATCAAATGAATGGAAGCGAGTGGACTCACCCGGAACTCTGAGCGAGCGATCGGAATTAAATATAGCGTCCCCGTAATTCGATGACGCTTGACGATCGCTCGAGGAGGGCTCACCATAACATAATCGTTAAATCCGATATTTAACATTTATCGAAAAAAACGATATCGTCTTTTTATCGACATTTCCGATCTAAATTCATGCTCAAGCTCAACTCGCCCCAGCAGGCCGGCCAGATTCTCGTCACTCGACGAAAGGCACTGCGTCTGTCCCAGGCTGCCGTCGCCGCGCGCCTCGGTCTCAGCCAGAACCGTCTGTCGGAGCTTGAAGCGAACCCCGATCGCCTCAACCTCGACCGCCTGCTCGCGCTGGCGAGCCTGCTCGGACTGGAACTGGTGCTGCAGGAGAAGACGTCCCCCTCCTCCGAAAGCGAGTGGTAGCCATGGGCCGCCCTTCCCACGCACGCTCCCTGACTGTCTGGACCAACGGCAAGCGGGTTGGCCAGTGGCGCCTGCCAGCGCGGGGAGCGACCGAGTTTCAGTACGAACCGGGCTGGATGGCGTCGCCCGAAGGCCGCCCCCTGTCCCTCTCCCTGCCCTTCACGCTCGACAATCTGCCTCTGCGTGGCGAACTCGTCGGCAACTACTTCGACAACCTGCTGCCGGACAGCGGCCGCATCCGCGCGCGCCTGCAGTCACGCTTCCGCACCGAAAGTACCGGTGCCTTCGACCTCCTCCAGGCCATCGGTCGGGACTGCGTGGGCGCCGTGCAGCTCCTGGCCGATGACGTCGAACCCGACAACGTGTTCCGCATCGAGGTGGAGCCGCTCGACGAAGCCGGCGTGGCACGCATCCTGAAAAGCACGGTTGCCCCGGGCACCGCGCTTGGCCAGACCAGCGCCGACGACGACTTTCGCATCTCCATCGCCGGAGCCCAGGAGAAGACCGCGCTGACCTGGCATGAAGGACGCTGGTGCCGCCCCTTGCGGGCCACGCCGACGACCCACATCTTCAAGCTGCCGCTCGGCCTGGTCGGCAACCGTCAGGCGGACATGCGCACCTCCGTCGAGAACGAGTGGCTCTGCGCCCGGATCCTGGCTGGCTTCGGTCTACCGGTCGCCGCGTGCGAGATTCAGCACTTCGGGGACCAGAAGGTGCTGGTCGTCGAACGCTTCGACCGCCGGCTGGCGAGTTCCGGGGACTACTGGCTGCGCCTACCCCAGGAAGACTTCTGCCAGGCCACCGGCACGCCCCCTCGGGCCAAGTACGAAGCCGATGGCGGTCCCGGACTGGTGGACATCGCCCGCATCCTGCACAACTCGGAGACGCGCGAGGCCGACCTGCAGACGCTATTGCAGGCGCAACTACTCTTCTGGATGCTCGCCGCGACGGATGGTCACGCGAAGAACTTCTCGCTCTTCGTGCACTCTGGCGGGCGTTACCGCCTGACGCCCCTCTACGACGTGTTGTCCGCCTGGCCAGTCACCGGAACGGGCGCGAATCACCTCGACTACGAGAAGCTCCGCCTGGCCATGGCCGTGCGCGGCAAGAACCGCCACTACCGGCTGCGCGACATCCAGCGACGTCATTTCATCGAGATGGCGCAGCGATGTGGTCTCGGCGCCGACATGAATTCCCTCATCGACACACTGATTTCGCGTGTCCCGAGCGTGCTGGAAGCAGTGAGTCGAGTGCTGCCAGCGGATTTCCCCGAGGATGTCTTCGCAGCCGTCGCCAATGGCCTGAATGCCTCGGCCAGGCGGCTCTGAATTCTGGGGACCTTACCGTGAAAAAAGCACATGGGGGTCAGGTCTCGCATTGTTCAGTACCGTTGGGCCAGCAGATCTATCACGGTAATGACACGTTCGTTGAACGAATGCAGAGCAAGGCCAGGAGTAGAGGCCACGGGCTGCCGTTCCCACAGATCAGTGTCGCCACCTGGCATCCGCTCCTGCGAAGATTGCTTCCGGCTATCAGGAGCACAATGCCGTGATCGTGGCGACCCACGCGACCAGCAGTCTACAGCTGTAGAGCAACAGCGGAATAGTTCAGTGCCCACTGACGGTGGGCCGCATCGTTCGGCAATCAATGCAACGATTCGTGTCGTTCCCCCAGTGGTCCGCCAGTAGTGCAATCTGGCCCGCCATCGAGTGGGTCCGCAGCAGGAGTGCCGCGTTTTGGCTGCTGCTGGCGCTCGACGCATTGCGGGTCGGGAAGATGCTGCTGATCGTCCGAAAAATGCCGAGAGGCTGATCGTGCGCCGAGCAATATAAAATAGCGGCGGTGGCGATTATTCTCTTATGGGGCGCCGTCGCAACAGCAGTCGCGCCGATTGTGGCGTCCCTGCTGCTACCATGAAAGCCTTTTTGCTGTGCCGCCACTGCTGCTACCAGAGCGCCCGAGAAGATCGATGCACTGACGTGAGACTGTTTTGGACACCGTAACCACCAACCCCTTTCGTACACTGCAGCTCGCCGCAGAGTATTTCCCGATGCTTGCGGACATGGCCGGCAGGAATGATCCGCTGATGCTGTCGGACTTGCGATCCCTGCAACAGAAGTACAAGCCGGATGACACCCGCCCGATCGAGCTAGCCATCAAGTTGCTGAGCGAGTACGGATTACTGGATGCGACGGACGAGTCTGGGTTCGAATGGGAAGTCCCGCATATCGTTGGCGAGTTTTTGCGCCACCTGACCATGCGTCAGCGCCTGGCGGCGCCCGGGCAGCTTACCCCGCTGATCGATGAGATCGCACACCTGACCGAAGACTTCCGGCAAGCGGTGGAGCAGGAAGACGTCGATCTTGTGCGCATCGCCGGTACTGGGCTAAAGCAGGGGCTTGACGCTGCGCGGGCGCTGTCGCAGCAGAACCACCAAGCCGTCCTGCACGAAATCATGCGCATCAAAAGCAGGCAGGATAATCGCTCGCTGCGCGAACGCTATCTTTTCATCACCCAGTTACAGGAGCGTCACCTGACCCCGCTTGGAGCCTTGGTCGACGTCGGTGGAGCGATGGAGCAGCGCGCTGCCGAACTCATCGCCGTAGCACGCGGTGCGCGTGAACGCATGTCGAACAATCCATACGTTCCGGAAATCGCTACGCGGATTATCGCTTCAGTCAGAAAGCTCAAGGACGTTGCGTGGACAGATTTCCATTCATGCCTGCGCGAAGTGACCCCCCTGTTTAAGCAGATCCGGCGTGACCACGCTCTGGCGGCATCGGTGAGTACAACGCTCGAGCGAGTCGGACGTGAAGGCGTTCGGGCACTGGACGAAGTGGTTGCGCAGCTGCCGATTGCCCGTTGGCGGCCCGATGGCCTGTTTTCCGCGTATGTGCTCACCGACTACCTCGCCGGCGTAGCGGAACATGCAAACAGACCTGATCCGGGTCCGATCAGGATGGATGAGGCTGCCGGCAGAACCGACCCCTCGATGAAGGTTCTAGATTTCGAGCAAGCCGCTTTGGAACTGCGTGCAGCTGGACAGCAGCCCGATCTGCTGCAATGGCTATTTGCCTGCTACCCAGATTTCCCGGAGCAACAGCGCCTCCACGGGATGATGCATCTGGGCGCTCATCCTGATTTTGCCGTGTCCATAGGGGATAGCCGCGCACTGCTGGAAACCGCCGACGCCGACTATTCCTACTTTCCGATAAGGATCGCCCGTGCTTGACCTCCCTGACAAACTCGAACCGCTCTTCCGCGAGTTATCGCGGGGAAGGCACCTATCTGCACATGATGGCGAACTGTTCATTGCGTTGCAGCAGCGTCCCGACGACTACGTTCAGATATTTGCGGCCCTCGGCTTCAAGCTGGTCCAGGACGCCAGAGCCTTTTACTACTTCGAAGGGTCCAACCGCGGGCTTGCGGACCGGGTCCAGCGCCTTGCCCTGTTCGTGTACATATTGATCGACGCGGCCGCCGACGCCGGAGCAAGCATCTCCGAGTTGCTGTCCGGGAAGGAACTGTTCGTTGATGCACTTCCCCATCTCAGCAGCGAACGCTATCGCGGGTACATGGCCCATGTTGAAGTAACGAACCAGGGCGACTTGAGCGACATTGTGCGCACCCTCGAGAACTTTGGCTTCGTGGTGCAGTTGAACAACGGCTTTCGCTTTCTGCCCCCTATTCATCGGATTGTCGATGCCTGCCGGCAGGAGGCTCCAACGTCCGAAACCACAAAGACACCAGTCGCGGAGGCGGCATGCTGATCACACCCGGACCGCGGCGCCTCATCCTGATGCGCGCCGGCAACTTCGAGTACGCAGAGATAGTGCTGGGCTCTTCTACGCTGCTGGTGGGGCCAAATAATGTCGGGAAAACATCTCTGATCTCGACGCTTAATTTCCTGTATATCCCGTCGTTCAACGAGATGCGTTTCGGCGACCATCACTGGGAAGAAACGCGGCGCTACTACTTCGGCAGCGACGCCAGCACCGTGATCTTCGAGGTTGCAACGGCCAGCGGCAACTTCGTTACAGTGGGGTTGCGCGGACGAGGGCAGGTAGGCAATTTCCACGTCGAGCGCTTCGCTTTCGTCGGTTCGTATCGCTCTGAGGATTTCATGTCCGAGGATGGGCGACTGCGCCCATTTGCCGAGGTCAAGGCGCGGTTGTCGGACCGGGATTTCAGACTCCTCGAACCCAATGAGTTGCGCGCTGCGCTGGTCGGCGATTTTTCTGTGCCGGCCTTGAACATGGGGATCGTGCCACTTCAAAACCCAAGTCGTTACAGCGATTTCGCCTTCTTGCTGAAGAACCTGCTGCGCCTGAAGCACCTGTCACAAGACGACGTGAAAGGCACCCTCCTCAATACCTACAGGCATGAAATTCCCACGGCCGAAATCGACCTTTACCGGGAATATGCCGACCTGCTCTCGACGCTCACCGCGGAACGCGCCAAGCTGGCCAACCTGCGCAAAGTTGGGGAGATGGCGGGGTCGCTCAAGAACGAACGAAACAAGCGCGACAATGCCCGGCGCAACCTGCCAGCCCTCTATGCAACGCTGGTGGCGACGAAGGCCCGAGAACAAAATGACCTCGAAACCGCCAAGGCCAACGATCAGAAGCGGCTGCAGGCATTGGAGGCTGAGGACGAAAACGAACGGCAAGAGATGCTGCGACTGGAGGCGGAAAACACCCAGATCGTTCGCGAATTGACGCGTGTGGGCGACTGGATTTCGGCCTTCGCCACCGAAACGCTTGCCTTGCGTGATTACCTCCCGAAGCTCGCAGAGCAACAGGCCGCGAGCCTCGCCGAGGAGATCGACGTTCTCACGGGGAAAATCGTGAATGCCGGTGACCCGACCGTGATCGAGCGGCAACTGATCGAGGCGCAGCGCAAGCTTTTGCTGACCACGCAACAACGTGACAAGCATGCGTCGCTCGTTGGCACCCGGTTGCTCGAACGCCTCGGGCACGAGGCCATCACGGATCTTGCGCGCATATTCAACCCCGCAATCCTGCGTCTGCCAGTTGAGCCCGGCGTTGTCGAAATCGCCGATGAAGCACTTCTTGTGGCAACCCTGAAGGCTGTTCATGGCCATGTCGACATCGGGCAACTGCAAGCCGCCGGCGCTACCATCTTCCTCGATCAGCTTCCCGACAGCGGCGGCGCTGCCGTGGTCGATATCGCAACGCTGAACGCCGAAATCGAGAGTCTTCAGCAGCGGGTGGCGAAGATCGCAGACGACCTCGAGGCGGCACGCAATATGGCGGCGCTGAAGTCACGGCGATCTGACTTGCAGAAAGAACTGGACGCTGCCAAAGCGAAGGCTCGACGTTATGCAGATTGGACTGCGAACGCCGAACTCGAGCCGGGCAAAAAGAAGGAACTCGCTGGGGTTACGCAGAGGCAAACAGACAATGCAACCAGTCGCCACAAGATTACCGAGGCGGCAAAAAAACGCGTCGAATTGCGCAGCGCCCTGCAGAGCGCGAACAACGGGTACAGAGAACGTCAACACGCACTCGATGGCATGCGGCCCACACCGCCGGATCCTGCGTGGCCGGTTGGCGTTCCCGATCCGGAATGGCAGGACTGCGACGCGAAACAATTGCATTCGCAGTATGCTGCGCTATTCGTGCGATACACCGAGGCTGAAGCAAAAATGCTCCAGATTCTCGGGAACGCCGAGGTCGTCACCCAGGACGGGTTTGAAGGCTCTACCCCTGACCAACGAATCGACGCCATGATCGAAGCGATCGACTCCCTGCCTGAACATGATCGTTCATTCCATCGGCTGCTTGGCGATGTCGTTAACGGGATGCGCGCATCGTTCAACAACATGTGCCACGGATTCGACGGTCTCCGGGGATGTATCGATCGGTTCAACCGCGAGATCGCCGGCGTAGCCGTCTCGAACCTGAGCAAGATGACCCTCGAAGTCTACGAGAACACCGAGACGACAAGGCACTATCGGCAACTGGCCGCTCGAGGAGACCTCCTGGAGGACCCCGCGAAGACGGATGAAGCCATTCGCATGATCGACCAAACGATCAAAGCGACGCGCGTGCTTCGCTTGTCTGATTGGTTTGGCGTGCGTTTCAGCATTGTCACCGACAGAGGGGAAACCAAGCGTTACGACGACATCAGCACCATCGAGTCCAATGGCACCACACTGACGATCAAGATTCTGTTCAACATCGTCCTGATCCGGGCCATGATGCGCAAGAACAAGGCGTTCATGCTTCCGTTCTTCTTCGACGAGGCTCACCAGATTGATGCTGCGAATTTGCATGCGATCCTGTCCATGGCGGAAAAGAACGGTTTCTGCCCAGTAATGGCGTCGACCCTGCCATCGCCGTCAGCGTCGAACATTGATTTCGTTCAGCGCATCGGGGGACGGACGTTCATCGACCCGAAGCGCCGCATCGAGCGCCGTACCAAATCTCCGGAGGCGGAATTTGCCAACGCCTCTTGATCCTTTTGCCGGACTGCTGGCCGATTTGCGGGAACAAGGGTCAATTCCGCACAGCCGTGTAAGAGGGAAATCCAGCGATCGCCTGCTTCCCCTGTTGCACGCCGATGTTCTCCAGGCGGTGCGCGTCGGCGCGGGACGGGCAATTGTGGTTCGCAACCCGGAGGCGCTGAGGGCGTTCATCGATAAGCAATACCCGGCGGGACTCATGCATCCAGAAGGAGCGGATGAGGAGGACTTCGATCGGCGAACCTTTGCACTGTCGCGTCACAGAAACACAAAGGCGATGGGAGGACTCGATTTTGAGATCGTCGAGTTCCGGTTGACCGGTAAGCTTCCGCTACAGATCGGTCATCGACTCGTATTTGGATCTGGGACGCCCGGAGGATTTGGTGCGTTTGTCCTGCATGACCGACGACATGACGAGTTCCCTCTGCCGGTCTTTAACGGACGAGTTGCCTCCTGCGAGAATCCGACAGTCTTTATTGCGGACGCCCCCTGGAAAAATGACAGCATCGATCTCGTTATTGCCACCTACGGACGGATGTCTCGCCGGCTGGTCGCCTGGTTGTCCAGCCCCATAATGAGCGGTTCAACAATTACTCACTACGGGGACTACGACCCAGTCGGTCTCAGTGAATTCCTGCGATTGAACTCCGCGATGGGCGAACGCGCCAGCCTGTTTTTGCCAGATAATCTTGAGGAGTTATTCCACACGTACCAGCAGCGTGATTTGCTCGCAGCCTCCTCCCGTCTGCTGCCAAAACTTGCCGGCAGTGCGCACCCGGGTGTCCAGCGCGTACTGTCCTTAATGCAGGAGTACGCAGGAGGGCTTGAGCACGAAGCTCTTCTGACAGGATATCCCTTAAAAGGCAGGCTTTAACCCAAAAATCGCTGTCGTTAAAAACAATGCGCCGCTACCGGTTGCCCCAGTAGCGGCGCACTTACCGTGTGACGAGGAGACTTGAATCGCGAAGTCGGCGATGGCCTTGCCGGCAGATGAACGATACAACTATTGTGACCTCAGTGGCGCAGGCGGAATGCCGCGTCCGGGCCGCTTGCACAAGCGCGGACCTCCTGTCATTTACCTGGGAATAAGTACGATAGAGTTTTGCCTCGCGAATGAGTAGAGGTTTCCGCCACTCATTCGCGAGGGGACGCTAGCGGTTTAAAGGCGGCTTGTTAGGTGCCACCCCTCACCGTATGGGCATTCGTAGACACGAAGCAGAATTCCCTGCTCTCGCTCCAAGATAAGGGCCTGACGTTCGGCAGATACCTCCGAGTTGTACGCTTGCTTGTCACAATCATGGCAATAATGGCACGGAGTGTGCCTTTCGGCAGGACTTAGGTGCCAAGATCCGCATCGATGACAGCGGTACGGCTCCATGCTATGGCCATAAACTTCGAGAACGTACCGAGCACCTTCCGCTGCCGATTGTCGCTCTAGGAAGGAACGACGTGGTTTGCCTTGACGGTTAACGCAGTTTGTATTGTGGTCGTTGAACATCGCTTCACTCCTCAACGTCCAGCACAACGCGGAAGGTGACCTTCACGTTTTTGTACGCACCCCAAGACGTGTGCCCTATGTCGCCTTCCCAGAAGCGGCCACTGACTACGCCCCTTTCCTCACACCACTCGTAAGCATCCCAAGCATCGATGAAAGCGATGCCTTCGTATTCCGCCCAAGGAATCGGACAACGATCACAGCGTATTTTGCCGTCCTGGCCCCGCGCAGCCCCCCCGGCCGGTGTTCCCCACTGTTCCACCTCGCATGCAGCCGAGCTGAGCTTAAACGCTTCAGAAGTGCGCGCTTTTCGCCGGAAAAATGCCACTGGCACGGACTACATTGGCAACACCCAGCACCTAGCGGAGGACGATATGCGCACCATTCAAGACCACGAGCTGAAGAGCCCCGGACTGGTTCTGATCAACCGCAAACAGCTTCTCAGCATGGTTCCGTTGTCCGATCGAACGATCTACAACCTGGAGAAGCGAGGGGACTTTCCGACCCGGATCGCGCTCACCAGCCGGAACGTTGCCTGGAACCTGGGAGAGGTGAAGGCGTGGATCGAGGACCGCAAAGCCAGAGGTAGCCAAGCAGCTCGTCCCGGCCGGACGATCATTGCTTCTTGATCGTCCAGCCGTCGATCATGTCCGCCCAGTCCTGCAACATGGCCGTGCGCTGCGCGCGGTACTCGGCCTTGTTGTACACAGCCCGCACTCCGCGCTGCTCATGGGCGAGACACTTTTCAATCCAGTCCGCGCTGTACCCTGCCTCGTGTAGCAAAGTGCTCGCTGTGCGCCGCAAGTCGTGAGGGCCAAATTTGGCCAGCTCCTTGCCATCGTTCTGGGCTTGCGTGTAGACCAGTTCCAGCACCCGGTTCAGTGTCGCGTCACTCATCGGCTTCCTGGCGTCGTACCTTGATGGCAGTACCCATTCAGATCCACCGGCGAAGGTCTTGAGCGCCATAAATATGTCAAGAGCTTGCCTGGACAGAAAAACCAGATGCGGATTGCGCCGCTTCATCCGCTCCTTGGGAATCGTCCACAGTGCATCGGTGAAACTGATCTCCGACCACTTGGCATTGGTCAGTTCGCCCTTGCGCACCATCGTCAGTAGCAGCAGCTTGCATGCCACCTTGAACTGGGGGCCGGCTGCTACCTTCTGCAAATACTCGTACATCAGGCCGATTTCGTCCGGCGACAGGGCGCGTTCCCGTGGCTGGAACTTGGCGATGGCTGTCGGCCTTACCTTGTCTGCCGGGTTTTCAACACTCTGCCCACGTTCATTGGCCCAGCGGTAAATCTGCATCACGACTTCACGGGCATGGACCGCCGTGGCTGGCGCCCCACGCTCCACGATTTTGTCGGTGAGCTGGCGCAGATCGTCGTGGGTGATCTCGGTCAGCAGCTTGTTGCCAAACGGACGCTTGAGGTCGCGTTGGTAGCACGCCCTGCGCATATCGCGGGTTGAGTCGGCCATCTCGTAGCCGCGCAGCCAGTCCTGCGCCCAGTCATCGAAAGTCTTCTCCTCCTTCGCGCGCTCCTTGGCACGCGCCTTCTCCCGCGCCGGTGACTTGCCGTCGGCGAGCATCTTCTTGGCCTCACCCAACCGTTCCCGTGCTTCCGCCAAAGTGATGCCGCCCAAGCCGTACTGCCCGAAGGTGACCGTCTCTTGCCTGCCGTTCAGCGAGTAGTTGTAGCGGAAGGAAATGGAACCTCCAGGGGAGACGGCTACGTACAGGCCATCCCGGTCCGCCACTTTGTACATTTTCTCCTGTGGCTTCAGATTTCGCAGCTTGGTATCGGAAAGCATCTGTCTTCCCCTTGTTTACTGGGTTCCGCGAAAAACCCATGGTATCGCGCAGTGGTTTTGATACCATGATCCAGCACACCACCGAGAACTGTCATATTTCTTGCCACGACTGGCTTTCACGGCTTTTGATACCATGATAGACCAAGACATCAATGGATGGTATCGGCCAAGATCGATTGAACGGGCAAAAGGATACCATCAGACAGACCACGGGAAAGGGTTGCTTTGTAATTCATTGTCATGCATCCAGATGCGAGGGCAGACGTAAAAAAAGCCCATTTTTACATGGGCTTATGTTGATTCTAGTGCCAGATCGTGCCTGGCACCACACTAGGGCAAATCATTCCCACTCGATCGTTGCCGGCGGCTTGCCCGAGATATCGTACACGACGCGGTTGATGCCGCGCACTTCGTTGATGATCCGGTTCGACACCCGGCCGAGCAGGCTGTGCGGCAGTTCGGCCCAGCGCGCGGTCATGAAGTCCTGCGTCTCGACGGCACGCAGCGCGACGACGTACTCGTAGGTGCGGCCATCACCCATGACGCCGACGCTCTTCACCGGCAGGAAGACGGCGAAGGCCTGGCTAGTCTTGTCGTACCAGTCGGCGGCGCGCAGTTCGTCGATGAAGATCGCGTCGGCGCGGCGCAGGAGGTCGGCGAATTCCTTCTTCACTTCGCCGAGGATACGCACGCCGAGGCCGGGACCGGGGAAGGGGTGGCGATAGACCATCTCGTGCGCGAGGCCGAGCGCGACGCCGAGTTCGCGCACTTCGTCCTTGAACAGTTCGCGCAGCGGTTCGAGCAGCTTCAGGTTGAGCGTCTCGGGCAGGCCGCCGACGTTGTGGTGGCTCTTGATCGCGTGCGCCTTGCCGGTCTTGGCGCCGGCCGACTCGATCACGTCGGGGTAGATCGTGCCCTGCGCCAGCCAGCGCGCCGCGGGCAGCTTCTTGGCCTCGGCCTGGAACACCTCGACGAACTCGCGACCGATGATCTTGCGCTTCTGCTCGGGATCGGAGACCCCCTTGAGATGCCCCATGAACTGCTCGGTGGCGTCGACGTGGATGACGCGCACGCCGAGATTGCGCGCGAAGGTCTGCATCACCTGCTCGCCCTCGTTGAGGCGCAGGAGACCGTTGTCCACGAAGACGCAGGTGAGCTGGTCCCCGATGGCGCGGTGGATCAGCGCGGCAGCGACCGACGAATCGACGCCACCGGAGAGGCCCAGGATCACCTCGTCGCTGCCGACCTGCTCGCGGATCCTGGCGACCGCCTCGTCGATGTAACCCGGCATGGTCCAGTCGCGACCGCAGCCGCAGATGTCGTGCACGAAGTTCGCGAACATCTCGCGGCCCTTGATGGTATGCGTGACTTCCGGATGAAACTGGACCGCGTAGAAGCCACGCGCCTCGTCGGCCATCGCCGCGATCGGCGTCGCCGCGTTCGAAGCGGTCACGCGGAAACCCGCCGGCAGCTCGACGACCTTGTCGCCGTGGCTCATCCACACCTCCAGCTGAGCCTTGCCAGCCGCACTGCGGCTGTCGGCCAGGCCACGGAACAGCGCACAGTCGTCGGCTTCGATCGTCGCGTAGCCGAACTCGCGCTTGTCGGCGCCGACGACCTTGCCGCCGAGCTGCTCGGCCATCGTCTGCATGCCGTAGCAGATGCCGAGCACCGGCACGCCGAGTTCGAAAACGGCCTGCGGCGCGCGGCAGTCGACGGCCTCATAGACCGAATTCGGTCCGCCCGAGAGGATGATGCCGCTGGCGCCGAAGTTGCGGACGAACTCGTCGCTGACGTCGTACGAATGGAGTTCGCAATAGACCTGCTGCTCGCGCACGCGCCGCGCGATGAGCTGCGTGACCTGCGAACCGAAGTCGAGGATGAGGATCTTCTTGTGGGCCATGGTGGAGTACCGGAAGTCGGAATCTGTCGGAGCGCCGGAGGGCGCGCATCGGGAAGTGCGGGAATCGGCGTGCTGGCGAATCGAGGCGAATGAAGGCCGATGAACAAAGGGCGGCCCGCAAGCCGCCCCCTGAGGATCCGCCCTGCGCCTCACTCGACGTGGTAGTTCGGCGCTTCCTTGGTGATCTGCACGTCGTGCACGTGCGACTCGCGCACGCCGGCCGAGGTGATCTCGACGAAGGTCGCCTGCGCGTGCATCTGGTCGATCGTAGCGCAACCGAGGTAGCCCATCGACGAGCGCAGGCCGCCCATCAGCTGGTGGATCACCGCGAGCACCGAGCCCTTGTAGGGAACGCGTCCCTCGATGCCCTCGGGCACCAGCTTGTCGACGTTGGCAGTGGTTTCCTGGAAGTAGCGGTCGGCAGCACCGGCGGCCATCGCGCCGATCGAGCCCATGCCACGGTAGGACTTGTACGAGCGGCCCTGGAACAGCTCGACCTCGCCCGGGGCTTCCTCGGTACCGGCGAACAGGCCGCCGAGCATGACCACGTTGCCGCCGGCGGCGATCGCCTTGGCGATGTCGCCCGAAAAGCGCACGCCACCGTCGGCGATGACCGGAACGCCCGTTCCGCGCAACGCATCGGCGACGTTCTGGATCGCGGTGATCTGCGGCACGCCGACGCCGGCGACGATGCGCGTCGTGCAGATCGAGCCGGGACCGATGCCGACCTTGACCCCGTCGGCACCGTGGTCGACGAGCGCCTTCGCTGCCGCAGCGGTGGCGATGTTGCCGCCGATCACCTCGACGTTCGGGAAGTTGCGCTTCACCCAGCGCACGCGGTCGAGCACGCCCTGCGAGTGGCCATGTGCGGTATCGACCACCAGCGCGTCGACGCCGGCCTCGACGAGCAGTGCGGCGCGTTCCTCGGTACCGGGGCCGACACCGATCGCCGCACCGACGCGCAGGCGGCCGGCAGCATCCTTGCTCGCATTCGGGTGCTCGCTCGACTTCAGGATGTCCTTGACCGTGATCAGTCCGCGCAGTTCGAAGTCGTCATTGACGACGAGGACGCGCTCCAGGCGGTGCTTGTGAATCAGCGCCTGGCCTTCGGCGACGGAGGCGCCCTCCTGCACGGTCACCAGACGCTCGCGCGGCGTCATGATGTTGCTCACCGGCTGGTCGAGGTTGGTCTCGAAGCGCAGGTCGCGGTTGGTGACGATGCCGACCACCTGCTTGCCCTGCACCACCGGCAGCCCGGAGATCCTGTGCTGACGCGTCAGCGCCAGCACCTCGCGCACCGTCATCGTCGGCGGGATCGTGATCGGGTCCTTGAGGATCCCCGACTCGAAGCGCTTAACCTTCGACACCTCGGCCGCCTGCGCCTTCGGGCTCAGGTTCTTGTGCACGATGCCGATGCCACCTTCCTGCGCCAGCGCGATCGCCAGGCGGGCTTCGGTGACGGTGTCCATCGCAGCGGACACCAGCGGCAGATCGAGACTGATGTTGCGCGTCAGGCGGGTACGCAGGCTAACGTCGCGCGGCAGGATCGCAGAATGGGCGGGAACCAGCAGGACGTCATCGAACGTCAGCGCCTTCTGAATTAAACGCATGGCTTTTATCCAGGCTCACAAAAGCAGGATTATACAGCAAGGCCGCCTGCCACCGCAGGACAGACAAGGCCCAGCCGGCAGGCCCGCGTGCAGCCTGCTTCAGCCGGCGTCCGCCTCGCCGGCGCCCTTCTTCATCGCCTTGCCCTCGCTCGCGCGCTGCTTGCGCATTTCCTTGGGGTCGGCGATCAGCGGGCGGTAGATCTCGACGCGGTCGCGATCGCGCAGCACCGTGTCCAGCCTGGAGAGCTTGCCGTAGATGCCGAACTTGCCCTTCGCCAGGTCGATCGCCGGGTGCTTCTGCAGCAGCCCGGAGGCCTCGAGCGCCTGCTTCAGGGTCGCACCTGCGGGCAGGTTCAGCGCGACCAGGTCCTGGCGGGCCGGCAGCGCATGGACGACCTCGACGCGGATGTTGTTGTCAGTCATCGGCTCAGCGGTTTCCGTAGACGACCGCAGCGCGGCGGACGAAGGCATCGACGAAGGTGTTCATGATCTGCCCGAATACCGGCGCGATCACCTTCTCGAACATCTTGCTCGAAAACTCGTAGGAGAGCTGGAATTCGACCTTGCACGCCGTCTCGCCGAGCGGCTTGAAGCGCCACATCCCCTCCAGCCGGCGGAAAGGCCCGTCGACCAGCTTGATGTTCATCCACAGCGGCACTTCCTTGTCGTTGTCGGTGGTGAAGTGCGACTTCACGCTGAGATAATTGATGAACAAGGTGGCGACCGTCTTCTTCTCGTCGCGGTACTTGAGTTGCGTCTGGCTGCACCAGGGCAGGAAAGCGGGATAATGCTCGACGCCATCCACCAGATCGAACATCTCTCTCGCCGACCGCTCGATCAGGACCGATTTTTCAACCAACGCCATCTGCCACCGCTCCGGAGAACATCATCAAGAGCCGGCGATTCTAGCGCAAAACCCTGCCCAGCACCGTTCCGATGCTTCTTGCCGACATTCACGACCAAGCCCCCCGCGCGCCGAGCCCCGACCGGCGCGCGCCGCTGCGGAGCGCAAACTGATGGAAGAACTTCTCTACTGGGCCGGGATGGCCGCAGTCGCGGTCAATGCCATCACCGGCGTTCTCGTCGCGCAGCACAAGCAGATGGACCTCGTCGGCGCGACCACGGTGGCGACGGCCACCGCGATCGGCGGCGGCACCCTGCGCGACGTGCTGCTGCAGCGCGAGGTCTTCTGGGTGGCCGATCAGGCCTACCTGGCGATCGCCATCGTCGTCGGCATCGTCACCTTCTTCTGGGCACGGCAGCGACGCATCGCGGAGGCGCGCTTCCTTTACCCGGATGCGGTCGGCCTGGCACTGTTCAGCGTGCTCGGCGCCCAGATGGCACTGCAATGGCAGGCCCCGTGGCTGGTCGCGAGCATCATGGGCGTCATCACCGGCGTCTTCGGCGGCGTCCTGCGCGACCTCTTCTGCAACCAGGTACCGCTCATCTTCCTGCCCGGCGAACTCTACGCATCGGTCGCCTGGATCGGCGCGCTGACCCTGATCGGACTGCAGGAGGTTGGTGTCGACGACACGACCTCGACCTGGGTCGCGATGGCGGTGATCCTGGCCGTGCGCGCGGCGGCAATCCGCTTCCGCATCCGCCTGCCGACCTTCAAGTCGCCTTGATGGGCGGACCGTCGGGTTAGCGCAGCCTAACCCGACAAGTGACGGCCTGAACCATGCCGCCCCCTGGAAAAACGGCTCCGGGCACGGAGCGTGCGCGGAGCCGTTTGCACTCGCTGCTGGCGGCATTGCCGCCAGCCCCGGATCGATGGATCAGGCGCGGTGCGCCGCCAGCCGCGTCCAAGTTTCGATGACCGTGTCCGGGTTCAGCGAAATGCTGCTGATTCCCTGGTCCATCAGCCATTCGGCGAGATCGGGGTGGTCGGAAGGCCCCTGGCCGCAGATGCCGACGTATTTGCCCTGGCGACGGCAGGCCGTGATCGCCATGTCGAGCAGCACCTTCACCGCCGCATCGCGCTCGTCGAACAGCGAGGCGACCAGACCCGAGTCGCGGTCGAGGCCGAGCGAGAGCTGGGTGAGATCGTTCGAGCCGATCGAGAAGCCGTCGAAGTGCTTGAGGAACTCCTCGGCGAGCAGCGCGTTCGAGGGGATCTCGCACATCATGATCAGCTTGAGATCGTTGTCGCCGCGCTTCAGGCCGTGCTCGGCGAGCAGTTGCTCGACCGCAGCGCCTTCGCCGACGGTACGCACGAAGGGCACCATCAGCTGCACGTTGGTCAGGCCCATCTCGTTGCGCACCTTGCGCATCGCCTCGCATTCCATCTCGAAGCAGTCGCGGAAGGTCGAGGCGATGTAGCGCGAGGCACCGCGGAAGCCGAGCATCGGATTCTCTTCCTCAGGCTCGTAGACATCGCCGCCGAGCAGCTTGCGGTACTCGTTCGACTTGAAGTCGGACATGCGCACGATCACCGGCTTCGGCCAGAAGGCGGCGGCGATGGTCGCGACGCCTTCGACCAGCTTCTCGACGAAGAAGGTCCTGGCGTCGGCGTAGCCACGCGCGCGCCGTTCGATTTCCTCGCGCCGGTCGACGGGCAGGTGTTCGATGTCGAGGATCGCCTTCGGGTGCACGCCGATCACGTTGTTGATGATGAATTCGACGCGCGCCAGGCCGACGCCGTCGTTCGGCAGCTGCGAGAACTCGAAGGCGAGTTCGGGGTTGCCGACGTTCATCATCACCTTGACCGGCACTTCGGGCATCGCCGCGACGTCGCGCGAGGTGACCTCGAAATCGAGCTTGCCGCGATAGACGTGGCCGGTGTCGCCCTCGGCACAGGACACGGTGACGATCTCGCCCTCGTAGAGCATGTCGGTCGCGTCGCCACAGCCGACGATCGCCGGGATGCCGAGCTCGCGCGCGATGATGGCCGCGTGGCAGGTGCGTCCGCCGCGGTTGGTGACGATCGCCGCCGCGCGCTTCATCACCGGTTCCCAGTTCGGGTCGGTCATGTCGGCGACGAGCACGTCACCCGGCTGCACCTTGTGCATCTCGCTAGGGTCATGGACGACGCGGACCGGGCCGACGCCGATCTTCTGGCCGATGGCGCGGCCCGACGCCAGCACCTTCGAGTAGCTCTTCAGGCGGAACTTCTGCACCGTGCTGGCGCCCTCTTCCTGCGACTTGACCGTCTCCGGACGCGCCTGCAGCACGTAGATGCGGCCGTCGCGACCGTCCTTGCCCCATTCGATGTCCATCGGGCGCTGGTAGTGCGCCTCGATGATCATCGCGTAGCGCGCCAGTTCCTGGACTTCGGCGTCGTTGATCGAGAAGCGGTTGCGGTCGGCTTCGGCGACGTCGGTCGTGACCGTCGAGCGGCCGGCGACCTTCTCGCTGGCGAAGACCATCTTGATCATCTTCGAACCGAGCGTGCGGCGGATCACCGCGTGCTTGCCGGCCTTGAGCATCGGCTTGTGCACGTAAAACTCGTCGGGATTCACCGCGCCCTGCACCACCGTCTCGCCCAGGCCCCACGAGGAGGTGATGAACACCGCGTCACGGAAACCGGATTCGGTGTCGAGCGTGAACATGACGCCGGCGGCGCCGGTGTCGGAGCGGACCATGCGCTGCACGCCGGCCGAGAGCGCGACGTTGGCGTGCACGAAGCCCTTGTGCACGCGGTAGGCAATGGCGCGGTCGTTGTACAGCGAGGCGAACACCTCCTTCATCGCGTGCAGGATGTTGTCCAGGCCTTCGATGTTGAGGAAGGTTTCCTGCTGGCCGGCGAAGGAAGCGTCGGGCAGGTCTTCGGCGGTGGCCGAAGAACGTACGGCAAAACTCATGCCGTCGCCGGATTCGGCGACCAGCGCCGCGTAGGCATCGCGGATCGCTGCGTCGAGTGCCGGCGGGAAAGGCGTGTCGATGATCCACTGGCGGATCTGTGCGCCACAGGCGACCAGCGCGCTGACGTCATCGACGTCAAGCGTCTCGAGCGCCTTGGCGATGCGCTCGGCGAGGCCTTCGTGGGCGAGGAAATCGCGGTACGCCTGCGCCGTCGTTGCAAAGCCGCCGGGAACGCGTACCCCCATGTGCGAGAGCTGGCTGATCATCTCGCCGAGCGAGGCATTCTTGCCGCCCACCCGATCAACGTCGGTCATGCGCAGATTCTCGAAGCTGATCACATATTCGTTCGTCGCCACCGTAGTTCGCCCCTGATGAAATTAAAGTCCGATGCGAGAAAATGGCCGGCACAGTACCGGCCGCAGAGGGTGTCATCTTATCATTTTCCCGTCGTTGTGGGCTTGCGGCGCGCCTGCGCGACCGCCGCGCAGGCGCATTTCCCGGCAAGGTCGAATCGGCGATAATGCGCTGCTGCGGATCACCGGAGCACGCCCATGCCCATCCCCGAGACCGATTCAGCTGACGACAAGGACCAGCCGCTGCGCGCCGACATCCGCCTGCTCGGCCGCCTGCTCGGAGACACGGTGCGCGAGCAGGAAGGGGAAGCGGTGTTCGCGGTCGTCGAACGCATTCGCCAAGCCTCGGTGCGCTTCGACCGGGAGAGCGCCCGGGAAGACGCACTACCGGCCGTCGCTCCGGCAGACGAAGCCAGCCGCGCGGAGCTCGCGCAGCTGCTCAACAAGCTGCCGCGCGAGACGATGCTGTCGGTCGTCCGCGCCTTCAGCTACTTCCTGCATCTGGCGAACATCGCCGAGGACCAGCACCACATCCGTCGCCGGCGCGCGCACGAGCTGCAGGGGTCGCCGGCGCGTGAAGGCAGCCTCGAACATTCGCTGGCACGCGTCGTCGCGGCCGGCGTACCGCTCGCGCGCCTGCGTGAATTCTTCACCGTCGCCCAAGTCTCGCCGGTGCTCACCGCGCACCCGACCGAGGTCAGCCGCAAGAGCATCCTGCAGGCGCAGCACGAGATCGCGCGCCTGCTCGACGGCCGCGACCGCATGCAGCTCACCGCCGGCGAACGCGCCGACAACGAGCGCTCGCTGCGGCGCGCGGTGCTGACGCTGTGGCGGACGCGGATGCTGCGCCCCAGCCGACTGGCGGTGGTCGACGAGATCAACAACGGCATCAGCCACTACGAGTCGACCTTCTTCAGCGAACTGCCGCGCCTCTATGGCGAGCTCGAGGAGCTGCTGGCGCGCAGCTTTCCCGGAGAAGACTGGGACCTGCCGCCCTTCCTGCGCATCGGCAGCTGGATCGGTGGCGACCGCGACGGCAATCCCTTCGTCACCGCCGACATCCTGCGCAGCGCGCTCAGGCTACAGTCGGCGGCAGTATTCGACTTCTACCTGCACGAGGTGCATGCGCTCGGCGGCGAGCTGTCGCTGTCGCAACTGCTCGTTCCGGTGTCGCCCGCGCTCGCGGAACTCGCTGAACGCTCGCCCGACCATTCACCGCACCGTGCCGACGAGCCCTACCGGCGCGCGCTGACCGGCATCTACGCGCGCCTGGCCGCAACCGCGCGCGCGCTCGACCAGCACGCGTCCGAACGCGTGCCGCTCGGCGCAGCGCCCCCCTACGCCGACAGCGCCGACTTTCTCGCCGACCTGGGAACGATCGCCGCCTCGCTGCGCGAGCACGGCGCCGCGCTGCTCGCCGACGGCCGCCTGCGCCGGCTACGACGCGCCGTGCAGGTGTTCGGCTTCCACCTGGCGCCGCTCGACCTGCGCCAGAACTCGGACGTGCACGAGCGCTGCGTCGCCGAACTGCTGGCGAGCGCCGGACGGCTGCCGACGCCCGACGCTTACAGCAGGCTCGGCGAGGAGGAGCGGATCGCGCTGCTCGCCGCCGAGATCGCCAGCCCGCGCCCCCTCTACTCGCCGCTGCTCGCCGGCGTCGAACTGTCGCGCGCGACCGCCGACGAACTGGCGATCTTCTTCGCCGCCCGCGAGTTGCGCGCGCGCTACGGCGCCGCAGCACTGCCGAATGTCATCATCTCGAAGACCGACGGCGCCTCCGACCTGCTCGAAGTCGCGCTGCTGCTCAAGGAGGCCGGGCTGCTCGTTGCCGGGGAGACCCCGTCGCTGGCGATGAACATCATCCCGCTGTTCGAGACCATCGACGACCTGCGCCGCAGCGCCGCAGTGATGGCGCAGCTGTTCGCGCTCCCCGTCTGGCGTGCCCTGATCGCCTCGCGCGACGACGAGCAGGAGGTGATGCTCGGCTATTCGGACAGCAACAAGGACGGTGGCTTCCTCACCTCGGGCTGGGAACTGTACAAGGCCGAGGTCGCGCTGACCGAGACCTGCGCCCGCCATGGCGTCCGCCTGCGCCTCTTTCATGGCCGCGGCGGTTCGGTCGGTCGTGGCGGCGGCCCCAGCTACCAGGCGATCCTGGCCCAGCCCGACGGCGCCGTTTCCGGCCAGATCCGCATCACCGAGCAGGGCGAGGTGATCGCCTCAAAGTACGCACACCCGGAGGTCGGTCGGCGCAACCTCGAGATCCTGGCGGCGGCGACGCTCGAAGCGACCTTGCTCGCGCGCGAGCAGGAGACCGACCCAGCCCCCTTGCGCGCGGTGATGGAGACGCTGTCGCAGCACGCCTACCGCGCCTACCGCGGCCTCGTGTACGAGACGCCCGGTTTCGACCGCTACTTCCGCGAGTCGACGCCGATATCGGAGATCGCCGAACTCAACATCGGCAGCCGTCCGGCCTCGCGCAAGCCCTCGCAGCGGATCGAGGACCTGCGCGCGATTCCCTGGGTGTTCAGCTGGTCGCAGTGCCGGCTGATGATCCCCGGCTGGTACGGCTTCGGCAGCGCAGTCGAGGCCTTCCTCGCCGGTCATCCCGACGGTCTGGCGACGCTGCGCCGCATGTACCGGTCGTGGCCCTTCTTCCGCTCGCTGCTCTCGAACATGGACATGGTGCTGGCCAAGACCGATATCGGCATCGCCTCGCGCTACGCCGAACTCGTCACCGACCTCGAACTGCGCGACGCGGTGTTCGCGCGCATCGCCGGCGAACACGCGCGCACGCGCCGCCACCTGCTGGCGATCGAGGAGACGGACTGCCTGCTCGCCGACAACCCCTCGCTGCGCCGCTCGATCCGCAACCGCTTCCCCTACATGGACCCGCTCAACCACCTGCAGATCGAACTCCTGCGCCGTCACCGCGAACACGCAGGAGAGATCGACGAACGCGCCCGCCGAGGCATCCACATGACCATCAACGGCATCGCCGCCGGCCTGCGCAACAGCGGCTAGCTTCCCTTCAGCGCCCACCTTCCATCACTTGCGAAAGCCTTTTTCCATGAACCAGCCACATCCCGTGCGCAGTGCCTTCTTCGTTTCCGACAGCACCGCGATCACCGCCGAAACCCTCGGCCACAGCCTGCTCTCCCAGTTCAAGGGAATCAAGTTCAGGCAGACCCGCATCCCCTTCGTGAACAACGAGGAAAAGGCACTCGCTGCCGCCGCACGCATCGCGCAGGCCGCGCGCGAGGACAACGCGCGACCGATCGTTTTCACGACCCTGGTCGAACCGGCGCTGAACGCGATCCTCGACGATTCGCAGGGCTTCTGCGTGCCGCTGCTCGAAACCTTCCTCGCGCCGCTAGAGAACGAGCTGCGCATCGAGTCGACACACACCATCGGCGGTTCGCACTCCTTCACCGAGAACAAGCACTACGAGGACCGTCTCGACGCGATCAACTTCGCGCTCAACCACGACGACGGCATCACCATGGCCGGCATGGAGCAGGCCAACGTGATCCTGGTCGGCGTCTCGCGCTGCGGCAAGACGCCGACCAGCATCTACCTGGCGATGCAGTTCGGCATCAAGGCCGCCAACTACCCGCTGATTCCCGAGGACTTCGAGCGCGGCCGCCTGCCGCAGGGACTCGATCGCTTCCGCCAGCGCATGTTCGGTCTGACCATCCAGCCCGAGCGCCTGCACAAGATCCGCAGCGAGCGGCGCCCGAACAGCCATTACGCGTCGATCGAGAATTGCCGCCGCGAGGTGGCCGAGGCCGAGCGCCTGATGCAGCGCGAGGGAATCCGCTGGCTCGACTCGACCACCAAGTCGATCGAGGAGATCTCGACGACGATCATGCACGAGATCAAGCTCGAGGGCCACGCGTTCTAGCCGCTCCCCGTGACCGGCGCCTGGCTCCGCGGCAGGCGCTGGCGGACCGTCTCGAACAGACAGACCGCAGCCGCCGCCGCGGCATTGAGCGACTCGCTGCCGCCCGGCATCGGGATGGTGAAGTGTGCCCGTGCCGCAGCCGCCGTCGCCGGGCGCACGCCCGCGCCTTCGCTGCCGAAGATCCAGGCCAGCGGCCCCGTCAGGTCGGCGGCGAACAGCGACTGGCCGGCTGCGGGCTCGGTGACGGCAGCCACGCCGCGATAGGCGCCGATGAAGGCGCACAGGTCGGCGTTTTCGAAGAGCTCGAGCGCAAAATGCGCACCCATCCCGGCGCGCAGGGTTTTCGGCGACCAGACCTGAGCGCAGTCGGGCGACAACAGCACCTGGCGGAAACCCGCCGCGGCGGCGCTGCGCAGGATCGAGCCGACGTTGCCCGGATCCTGCACGCCGTCGAGGAGGACGGCATCGGCATCGGGATCGGGCGCGCCAGCCGCTTGCGGCTGGCGGATCAGCGCCATGATGCCGCTCGGCGTGTCGACCGCGGCGAGCTCGGCGAAGAGCGGGGCGGACAGGGCGAGGACCTCGATCGTCGGGTCGAGCGCCGCCAGATGGCGGGCAATCTCGGCGCGGGACGCTCCCTGTTCGCTGACGATCAAGGCTTCCGGCCGGCCGCAGCGCTCGCTGTAAACCTCGATCAGGTGCATGCCGTCGAGCAGCGCGAGCCCTTCGCGGCGGCGTTCGCGAGCGCTCTGCGCCAGCTTCTTCAGCGCCTTGAAGCGCGGGTTATCGCGCGAAACGATGTGTCTGACGGACATGGGCGGGTGTCTCCGCTGGCGGCGCCAGGCTTACAGCAGGTTCAGTTGCGCCACCGGCGCGAAGCTGCGCCGGTGCTCTGGACAAGGCCCGTGGCGGCGCAGCGCAGCGAGGTGCTGCGCGGTCGGGTAGCCCTTGTGCCGGTCGAAAGCGTACTCGGGGTGGCGCTCATGCAGCGCGAGCATCCCTGCATCGCGCACGGTCTTCGCCAGGATCGACGCGGCGGCGATCGGCGCCGAGCGCGCGTCACCGCCGACCAGCGCCTCGGCCGGACAGGGAAGTTGGGGACAGCGGTTGCCGTCGATCAGCGCGCGCTCGGGGGGAACGGCGAGCGCGGCAACGGCGCGCTGCATGGCGAGCAGGCTCGCCTGCAGGACGTTCAGGCGATCGATCTCGGCAACGCTGGCCTCGGCCACCGCCCAGGCAAGCGCCCGTTCGCGGATCAGGAGCGCCAGCGCCTCGCGCTTCTTCGCCGACAACTTCTTCGAGTCGTCGAGTCCGGCGATCGGCCACGCCGGGTCGAGGATGACCGCCGCGGCGACGACGGCACCGGCGAGCGGACCGCGGCCGGCCTCGTCGACGCCACAGACGAGGCCGGCGGGAACGATCAGCTCAGCCATGCGTGGCCGGCAGGCAGTCGATGATCGCCTGCGCCGCCTTCTCGGCGGTGTTCTGGCGCAACTGCAGGTGGATGCCGCGAAACACCTCGCCGATGCGCGCCGCGGTCTCGCGGTCGGCGAAGAGATTGAGCAGGGCCTGCGCCAGATTCTCGGGCGTGGCATCGTCCTGGATGAACTCCGGGACGACGAAGCGGCCGGCGAGCACGTTCGGCAGCCCGACGTAGGGCAGATAACCCCTGCCTTTCATCAGCCGGTACGAGAGTGGCGACATGCGGTAGGCGATGGCCATCGGCCGCTTGAGCAGCGCCGCTTCCAGGGTCGCCGTTCCGCTGGCGACGAGGACCACGTCGGCAGCGGCCATGGCGTCGTGCGCATGACCGAAGAGCAGGCGCAGCGGCAGGTCGTGCGCCTCGCAGCGATAGATCGCCTGCTCGAACATGAGCCGCGTCTCGCGCGTCGCCAGCGGCACGAGGAAGAGCGCATCCGGCAGCTTCTCGGCGATCCTGCGCGCGGTGCGGATGAAGATGTCGGCCATGTACTGCAATTCGGACTGACGGCTTCCGGGCAGCAGCGCGAACACCGGTTGCATGGCCGGGATCTCCAGCAACTCGCGCGCGCCGACGCGCCCGTCCTCGACCGGCAGGACGTCGGCGAGCGGATGCCCGACGTAGCTCACCGGAATCTGCCGCGCCTCGTAGAGCGCCGGTTCGAACGGGAACAGGGCGAGCACGCGGTTGACCGCCGCGGCGATCTTGCGGATGCGCTCGCCGCGCCAGGCCCAGATCGACGGACTGACGTAGTGCACCGTGGTGATGCCGCGCTCCTTCAGCGCCTGCTCCAGCCCGAGGTTGAAATCGGGCGCGTCGACGCCGATGAAGACGTCGGGGCGATGGCCGTCGTCGGCGAGCAGACGACGGCGCAGTTCGCTACGGATCCCGGCGATCTCGGGGTAATGGCGCAACGCATCGACGTAGCCGAGCACGGCCAGCTTTTCCAGCGGATACCAGGCGTCGAAGCCTTGCGCCTCCATCTTCGGCCCGCCGATGCCGTAGAAGACGGCATCGGGCAGGCGCGCGCGCAGCGCGGCGATCAGGTGACTCGCCAGCAGATCGCCCGACGCCTCGCCGGCGACCATGGCGATGCGCACGGCGGTCATCGGATGATGCCGCGCTTCGAGGCTGCGAGAAAGTCCAGAATCGGCCGGATTTCCGGGTGCGCTACGGCATCCTGCTCGAGCTTGGCGCGCGCCTCTTCGAGGCGCAGGCCGGACTTGTACAACGTGCGGTAGGCACGCTTCAGGGCCAGCAGCGCGTCGGCAGAGAAGCCGCGGCGCTTCAGTCCTTCGCTGTTGATGCCGAACGGGCTGGCGGTGTTGCCGGCGGCGGTGACGTAGGGCGGGATGTCCTGCAGGACGACCGTGCCGACCGCGGTCATGCAGTGCGCGCCGACGCGGCAGAACTGGTGCACGCCGGTGAAACCGCCGAGGATCGCCCAGTCGTCGACATGGACATGGCCGGCCAGCTGCGAGTTGTTGGCGAAGATGGTCCTGTTGCCGACCCGGCAATCGTGCGCGATGTGCACGTAGGCCATGATCCAGTTGTCGTCGCCGATGCGCGTGACGCCCTCGTCCTGCGTGGTGCCGACGTTGAAGGTGCAGAACTCGCGGATGGTGTTGCGGTCGCCGATCTCCAGCCGCGTCGGCTCGCCCGCGTACTTCTTGTCCTGCGGGACTTCACCGAGCGAGGCAAACTGGAAGATGCGGTTATCGCGGCCGATGCGCGTGTGACCGCTGATGACGACGTGCGGACCGACGCTGGTGCCGTCGCCGATCTCGACGTCGGGGCCGATGATCGAATAAGCACCGATGCTGACATTCTGGCCGATACGGGCACCCGGATCGACGATGGCGCTAGGGTGAATCATGTGCTCCCCCACCCGCTCAGGCGACGGCGCGCTGCGCGCACATCAGTTCGGCCTCGGCGGCGACCTGGCCGTCCACGCGCGCGACGGCACGATACTTCCAGATGCCGCGCATGTTGCGCACGATCTCGACGTGCAGGTCGAGGCGGTCACCCGCGGAGACCGGACGCTTGAAACGGGCACCGTCGATGCCGACGAAGTAGAACACCGAATCGTTGTCGGGCTTGGCCCCCATCGTCTTGAACGAGAGGATCCCGGCCGCCTGCGCCAGCGCTTCCATGATCAGCACGCCCGGCATCACCGGGTGATGCGGGAAGTGACCGACGAAGAACGGCTCGTTGATGGTCACGTTCTTGTAGGCATGGATCTTCTCGCCCGGCGTGAAGTCGACCACACGATCGACCAGCAGGAAGGGATAGCGGTGCGGCAGGTGTTCGAGGATTTCCTTGATTTCCATTGAGTTCAAGCTGGTTGCTCCGTCAGCGCGGGATCGAGGCGATCGTCCGCAGTCTTCATTCAGTGGTGTCGGTCCCGGGAGCGGCGCTGCGGGGAGCGGCTGCGATCAGGCGGGCGAGGTTCTTTTCGAGTTCGGCGACGCGATCGGCAAGCGTCGCCAGGCGGCGGATCTGCGCCGCGTTGTGCAGCCAGTCGGCGTGCGGCTCCAGCGGATAGATCGCGGTGTATTGCCCGGGCTTCTTCAGGCTCTTGCTCACCATCGACCCGGCCGAGACGTGCGTGTCGTCGGCGAGTTCGAGGTGGCCGAGGATCATGCCGGCGCCGCCGACCGTACAGCGCTTGCCGATCTTCGCACTGCCGGCGATGCCGACGCAGCCGGCCATCGCCGAATGCTCGCCGATCACCACGTTGTGCGCGACCTGGATCTGGTTGTCCAGCTTGACCCCGTCGCCGATCACGGTGTCGTCGAGCGCGCCGCGGTCGATCGAGGTGTTGGCGCCGACCTCGACGTCGTCGCCGATGATCACGCGGCCGATCTGCGGGATCTTGATCCAGCGCTCGCCGTCCCTGGCGAAGCCGAAGCCGTCGCTGCCGATGACGGCACCGGCCTGGATCACCGCGCGCCGGCCGATGCGGCAGTCGCGATAGACGACCACGTTCGGGTAGAGCTGCGAATCGTCACCGATGGCGACGCCGTCGCCGACGACGCAGCCCGGATGGATGACCACGTTCTCACCGATGACGACGTCACGGCCGACCACCGCGTTCTCGCCGACGCTGGCCGAGGCCGGCAGTTCCGAATGCACGACCGCCGACGGATGCACACCGCGCGCACGCTGCGGCGGCGGATTGAGCAGCGCGACCACGCGCGCGTAACAGACGTAGGGGTTCGCGTGGATCAGCCGCGGCAGCGTCGTGTCGTCGGCAAACTGCGGCGGCACGATCACCGCCGTCGCGCGTGTCGTCCGCAACTGCTGGCGGTACTTGGCACCGACGAGAAAGGCGATCTGCCCGGGCTCGGCCGAGGCCAGGGCGGCCACCTGATGGACCAGCACCGAGCCATCGCCGGCGAGTTGTGCGCCCAGCCGCTCGGCGAGCGCGTCGAGACGCATTCCTCCTTGCACTTGCACTCCGCTTACTTGGCGTCCCTGCCTTCCGACAGCGCCTTGATCACCTTGTCGGTGACGTCGAGACGCGGGCTGACCCAGACCACGTCCTGCAGGATCAGATCGTATTTCTCGCTCTCGGCGATCTGCTTGATCGCCTTGTTCGCCTTCTCGATGATGGCGGCGTTTTCCTCGTTCTGGCGCAGGTTGAGGTCCTCGCGGAACTCACGCTGCTTGCGCTGGAATTCGCGCGACAGTTCGTTGAGTTCCTTTTCCTTGGCGCGCCGTTCCGAATCGGCCATCGTCACCGCGTTCTTCTCGAGGTTTTCCTGCATCGACTGCAGTTGCTTGGCGACGCGCTGCAACTCCTGGTCACGCCTGGAGAACTCCTGCTCGATCTTCTTTCCTGCCTTCTGCGCCGCCGGGGCATCGCGGAAGATGCGCTGGGTATTGACGTAGCCGATCTTCAACTGGTCCGAGGCGAACGAGTAGGAAGCGGGCAGCGACACGGCCAGCGCCAGCAACAACGTGGAAATTTTCTTGTTCAAGCTGTTTCTCCCCGATTAAAAGGTCGTTCCCATCTGGAACTGAAAACGTTGCAGTCTATCACCGTCCTTGCTGTTGAGCGGCTGGGCGATGCTGAATTTGAGCGGGCCGAGCGGCGAGGTCCATACCGCAGAGATACCGGTGGAGGTGCGCAGGTCGCCGACCGCCATCTTGTCCTCCTTGTCCCAGACCCAGCCGGCGTCGAAGAACGCGCCGAGGCGGAAGGACTTGTCGACACCGAGGCCGGGCAGCGGGAACAGCAGTTCAGAATTGAAGACCAGGCGCTTGTTGCCGCCTGTACGCTGATCGGAGACCACGCCATTCACAGTATCGCGCGGGCCGAGGCTCGCCGTGTCATAGCCGCGCACCGAAGTGACGCCGCCTGCGTAGAAGCGCTTGTAGAAGGGAACGCTCTGGCCGCCGTAGCCGTCGGCGTAACCCGCTTCGCCGTTCAGCATCAGCGTGAAGGTCTTGCTCAGCGGGAAATAGCGCTGATGCTGGTAGGTGGCGCGATAGTAGTGCAGCGAGCCGCCCGGTACCGCGACTTCGAGCCCCGCGCGCTGGATGCCGCCGCGGGTCGGGTAGATCACGCTGTCCTTGGTGTCGGAGGTCCAGCCGACCGTAGCCGGCAGGCTGATGTTGCTCTCGCCGAACTCCTTGACGAAGTCGAGGTAGCGCTGCGGGCTGTCTTCGTAGGTGGTCACCTTCGTGTTGTCGATGCCGAAGCCGACCGAGATCGACTCCTTCTCGGCGATCGGGAAACCGAAGCGGATGCCGCCGCCCATCGAACTCGTCTTGTAGCGATACGAGAGCGACAGGGGGTTGAGGTTGCGCTGATAGAGGTCGAAACCCTGGCTGATGCCGTCGACGGTGAAATACGGGTCGGTGTAGGACAGGCTGATGTTGCGGTTGAGCTTGCCGGTGTTGAGCTGGAGGGAAGCGAACTTGCCCGAACCGAACAGGTTGGCCTGCGAGATGCCGCCCGACAGGATCACCTTCTCGGCGCTGGAGAAACCGGCGCCGAGCGAGATGGTGCCGGTCGACTTCTCGACGACCTTGAGGTTCACGTCGACCTGGTCGTTGGTTCCCGGAACCGGCGGCGTCTCGACGCTGACCTCACTGAAGTAGTTGGTCTTGTCCACGCGCTGACGCGACAGCTGGACGCGGTCGGCGTCGTACCAGCCGCCCTCCATCTGCCGCATCTCGCGGCGGATGACCTGGTCGGCGGTCTTGGTGTTGCCGACCACGTTGATGCGACGGACGTAGGCGCGCTTGCCCGGATCGACGAAGATGGTGAAGGCGACCTGGCGTTTTTCCTTGTCCACGTCGGGCGCCGCATTGACGTTGGCGAAGGCATAGCCGAGCGCACCGAGGCGGTCTGAGATGGCCTTGCTGCTCTCGTTCAGTTTCTCGCGCGAGAACACGTCACCCGGCTTGATCTGCACGGCCTTGCGGAATTCCTCTTCAGACAGCAGCAGGTCGCCGGCGAGCTTCACCGACGAGACCATGTAGCGCTCGCCCTCGTTCACGCTGACCGTGATGTAGATGTCCTTCTTGTCCGGACTGATCGACACCTGCGTGGACTCGACGTTGAATTCGAGGTAGCCGCGATTGAGGTAGAAGGAGCGCAGCGACTCGAGGTCGGCCGACAGCTTCTGCTTCGAGTACTGGTCGTTCTTGGTGTACCAGCTGATCCAGTTCGGCGTCTGCAGCTGGAAGACGTCGAGCAGTTCCTTCTCCGCAAAGGCCTTGGCGCCGACCAGGTTGATCTGCTTGATCTTGGCCGCCTCGCCCTCGCTGATGCTGAAGTTGATCGCCACCCGGTTACGCTCGAGCGGCGTCACCGTGGTCGTGATCGCGACGCTGTACTTGCCACGCGACAGGTATTGCCGCTTCAGTTCCTGCTCGGCCTTGTCCAGCGTCGCGCGGTCGAAAACGCGCGACTCGGCGATGCCGATCTCCTTCAGGCCCTTCTTCAGCTGGTCCTTGTCGAATTCCTTCAGGCCGACGAAGTCGATCTGCGCGATCGCCGGACGCTCCTCGACGACGACGATGAGCACGTCACCCTCGACCTCGATGCGCACGTCCTTGAAGAAACCGGTCGCAAAAAGCGCCTTGATCGACTGCGCGGCCTTCTCGTCGCTCATCGTCTCGCCGACCTTGACCGGCAGATAGCTGAAGACGGTGCCCGCCTCGGTGCGCTGGATGCCCTCGACGCGAATGTCCTTGACGGTGAAGGCCTCGAAAGCGAAGGTACCGGACGCGGAGAGCGCAGCAATCAAGCCTGCGACCATTTTTTTGTTCATAAGATTAGCCGGAAAGCAATCGAGACAAATCGTTGTAGAAGGCGAACACCATCAGGAGCGCAATCAGCGCGATGCCGATGCGCTGCCCGATTTCCATGGTGCGTTCGGAGAGCGGCGTACCCTTGATAATTTCGGCCAGATAATACAACAAATGCCCGCCGTCCAATATCGGGATGGGCAGCAGGTTGAGCACGCCGAGACTGAGGCTGATCAGCGCGAGAAAGCGCAGGTAATAATCGACGCCCAGTTGCGCCGACTGCCCGGCATAGTTGGCGATCGTCACCGGACCGCTGAGATTGCGCCAGGAAACGTCGCCGGTGAGCATCCGCCCCATCATCACGAGACTGAGTGCGCTCTTGTCCCAGGTCTCGGCGACGGCCTTGCCGAAGGCGACGAGCGGTGGATGACGCACGGTGACGAGCCAGGCCGCACGCGTCGCCTCGTCGGCCAGAACGCCGATGCCGATGCGGCCGACTTCCCTGCCCCTGCGCATTTCACTGCCGACTGCCGCGCGCGTCGAGAACTCGCCGTCGCCACGCAGGAACGTGATGCGCAGGGACTTTCCGGGGGAAACGCGGATCGTGCCGACCACCTCGGCCCAGTCGTCGATGGTCCGCCCGTCGATGGCGACGATGCGGTCACCGACGCGCAGGCCTGCCGAGGCCGCGCCACCGTCGGCCTGCACCTCGCCGATGACTGGGGCCTGCCGTGGCCGCCCGGGAACGAGTCCGATGCGTTCGAGCGCGTCACCCTCCCAAGCCGACTCGCGGACAGCGGCAAGATCGACCCGGCGAACGGCGACGTTCGACTGCTCGTCGATCACTTCGAGTTCGATCGCATCGCGGTCGAGCGACTCGCGCAGCAGCGCCCAGCGCAGGTCCTGCCAGGTGTCGACGGCGACGCCACCGACCTTCAGCACGCGCTCGCCGCGGACGACGCCGGCTGCCGCAGCGGCACTCGCGGCCGGCGGCTCGCCCAGGAAGGGACGTGGCTCCTCGACGCCGTGCCAGAAGAGCGCCCAGTAGAGCACGATCGCGAGCAGGAAATTGGCGGCCGGCCCGGCCGCCGCGATCGCCATCCGCCGCAGCGGTGGCTGCCGGTTGTAGGCACGATGCAACTCGGCCGGCGCCACCTCGCCCTCGCGCTCGTCGAGCATGCGCACGAAGCCACCGAGCGGGATGGCCGAAATCATCCATTCGGTGCCGTCGGCGCCGAAGCGGCGCGACCACAGCGGCTTGCCGAAGCCGATCGAGAAGCTCAGTACCTTGACGCCGAGACGACGTGCCACCCAGTAGTGACCGAACTCGTGGACGAAGACGAGCAGGCCGAGCGCCAGCGCAAAGGCGGCGAGCGTGTGCGGCAGCTGGCTCACGCCACCCCGATCACCGCGGCGCCTGCCGACGCCCTCTCGGCCACGATCTGGCCGGCCAGTTCACGGGCAGCGCGGTCAGCCGCGAGCACCTCGGCCAGCGTCGTCACCTCGCCCGCCGGCAGCGCGTCGAGCACGGTGGCGATCAGCGGCGCGATTTCGGTGAAGCCGATGCGGCCGTCGAGGAAGGCTTCCACCGCGACCTCGTTGGCTGCGTTGAGCGTCGCCGGCGCGCTGCCCCCGGCCTTCAGCGCACGATAGGCGAGCGCCAGGCAGGGGAAACGCGCGAAGTCGGGGCGTTCGAATTCGAGTTGGGCGACGGCGAAGAGGTCGAGCGGCGCCACCCCGGAAGCGATCCGCTCGGGATAGGCGAGCGCGTGCGCGATCGGCGTGCGCATGTCGGGATTGCCGAGTTCGGCGAGTACCGAGCCATCGACGTACTGCACCAGCGAATGCACCACGCTCTGCGGGTGGATCACCACCTGGATGTTCTCGGCAGGGACGTTGAACAGCCAGCGCGCCTCGATCATCTCCAGGCCCTTGTTCATCATCGTCGCCGAATCGACCGAGATCTTGCGCCCCATCGACCACTTCGGGTGCGCGCAGGCTTGGTCCGGCGTCACCGCGACGAGGTCGGCGACCGGCGTCTTGCGGAACGGTCCGCCCGACGCGGTCAAGAGCAGGCCGGAAACGCCGCTCACCGCCATGTCGCCACGGTAATCGGCCGGCAGCGACTGGAAGATCGCGTTGTGCTCGGAATCGATCGGCAAGAGCGTCGCGCCGCTTTCGGCGACGGCGCGGATGAACACCGCGCCAGCCATCACCAGCGCTTCCTTGTTCGCGAGCAGAACCTTCTTGCCGGCACGCACCGCCGCCAGCGTCGGCTCGAGACCGGCGGCGCCGACGATCGCCGCCATCACCGCGTCGACCTCGGGCAGGCTGGCCAGCCGGCAGAGCGCTTCCGGACCATGCTCGACTGCGGTCGTGCAGCCGGCAGCGGCGAGCCTCGTGCGCAGACGCGTGGCCAGTTCTGCGTCGCCGACGACCGCGAAGCGCGGCTGGAACTCGATGCACTGTTCGAACAGCTTGTCGACCTGCCGGTGCGCGCACAGCGCGAGCACGCGGTAGCGTTCGGGATGACGACGGACGACGTCGAGCGTGCTGACGCCGATCGAACCGGTGGAGCCGAGAATGGTGAGCTTCTGCATGGGCTTCTCGCAGGGAGGATTCAGAGCTGTGCCGCCAGCCACACCAACGCGACCAGCGGCAGGGTTGAGGTCAGGCTGTCGATCCGGTCGAGCACGCCGCCGTGGCCGGGCAGCACGTTGCTGCTGTCCTTCAGCCCGGCCTGGCGCTTCAGGAGCGACTCGAACAGGTCGCCGACGACGCTGACCACGGTCAGCGCGAGCATAACGAGCACGAGGCGCGCGGGCGAATCGCGCAGCGCCGGCGGCAGGTGGTCGGCGAGCAGGAAACCGTAGGCGAGGACCGCGATGGCGGCGCCGGCAGCGCCTTCCCAGGTCTTGCCGGGGCTGATCGAAGGCGCCAGCTTGTGCCTGCCGAAGGCACGTCCGCTGAAGTAGGCGGCGATGTCGGCGATCCAGACGATGGCCATGATCCCCAGGAGGAAGAAGCCACCACCGGCGTGCAGGTGCAGCAGGGCGAGCCAGGTGGGCAGGATGACGACGGCGCCGACGGCGACGCCGCCGATGCCGCCCGGCAGCGGCCAGCGCTTCGCCATCCATGCCGGCACCAGCAGGAGCCAGAAAGCGACTGCCGGCAGGTAGAACCAGCGCGCGAACTCCCAGGCGCTGGCGAGCGGGAAGAAGTCGCCGAGACCGAGCGCCTCGGGAAAGACGAAGGCCAGGGCGTCGCACAGCACCAGGGTGGCGACGCCGAAACCGATCCGCGCCGGCGCCGACCAGCGCAGCAGCGCGCCCCACTCCCAGGCGGCGAGCGCGGCGACCAAGGCCGCCACCGCCGCCCAGCCGAAAGGCGGCAGCGCGAACAGCGCGGACAGGAAAGCGGCGAGGAGGAAGACCGCGGTGATGACCCGCGTCTTAAGCATGAATACGGTTTTCCTTGGGCGGTTCGTCTGCAGCGCCGGGCGCCGCCGGCGCTGCGTCAGCCGCGGGCTGGGTCGCCGCGAGTTGCTCGCTGGTCCTGCCGAAGCGCCGTTCGCGCTTGCGGTAGGAGGCGATCGCCGCGTCGAAGGCCGCCACGCCGAAGTCCGGCCAGACCGTGTCGATGAAGTAGAACTCCGTGTAGGCGAGTTGCCAGAGCAGGAAGTTGCTGATCCGCTCCTCGCCGCCGGTGCGGATGAAGAGGTCGGGCTCGGGCGCGTAGGCCATCGACAGGTAGGGCGCGAGGTCGTCTTCCTGCCACTTGCCGAGCCGCTCCGGATGCGCCTCGGCGAGGCGGTTGGCAGCCTGCAGGATGTCCCAGCGACCACCGTAGTTGGCAGCGATGGTCAGCGTCAGCCGATCGTTGCCGGCGGTGCGCTCCTCGGCGCTGGCGATCATCGCGCGCAGCGAGTCGTCGAAGCGCGAGAGGTCGCCGACGATCTTCAGCCGCACGCCGTTCTCGTGCATGCGCGCGACCTCGTTGCGCAGCGAGCGGACGAAGAGCTGCATCAGCAGCGTCACTTCCTCTTCCGGACGCCGCCAGTTCTCGGAACTGAAAGCAAACAGCGTAAGGTAGCGGATGCCACGGTCGAGGCAGGTGCGCACCGACTCGCGCACCGCCTCGACACCGCGGTGGTGGCCGGCGACGCGCGGCAGGAAGCGCCGCCGCGCCCAGCGCCCGTTGCCGTCCATGATGATCGCCACATGCTGCGGCACCACGCCAGCCTCGGGAATGGCCTGCGTCGAACTCGTGAATTTCGCCATCGTGGTGCTCCGGTGGGACCGGGCTAAATCGCCATCAGCTCGGCTTCTTTCTGCGTCAGTTGCTTGTCGACTTCGGCAACGAAACGATCGGTCAGTTTCTGCATCTCGTCGTGCGCGCGGCGCTCGTCGTCCTCGGAGATCTCCTTGGCCTTGACCATCTCCTTCAGCTGCGCGAGCGCGTCGCGGCGCAGGTTGCGCAACGCAACCTTGGCGCCCTCGCCTTCGCCCTTGACCACCTTGGTCAGGTCGCGGCGGCGCTCTTCGGTCAGCGCCGGCATCGGCACGCGGATCAGCTCGCCCATCGACGACGGGTTGAGACCGAGGTCGGAATCACGAATGGCGCGCTCGACCTTGCCGGCCATCGCCTTTTCCCAGACCTGGACGCCGAGCGTGCGCGCGTCGATCAGCGTGATGTTGGCGACCTGATTGACCGGCACCGGCGAACCGTAGTATTCCACCTGCACGTGGTCGAGCAGGCCGACATGCGCGCGCCCCGTCCGCACCTTGGCCAGGTCGGTCTTCAGGGCTTCGAGCGTGCGCCCCATCTTGTGCTCGATGCTTTTCTTCAATTCGGCAATAGACATTTTTCTTCCCTCAGCAAACGACCAGCGTACCTTCGTTCTCACCCATGACGACGCGCAGCAGCGCGCCCGGCTTGTAGATCGAAAACACGTTGATCGGCAGGCGCTGGTCGCGGCAGAGCGCAAAGGCGGTGGCGTCCATCACGCCCAGGTTCTGCGCGATCGCCTCGTCGAAACTGATCTGTTCGTAACGTACCGCGTCGGCAAACTTGTTCGGGTCGGCCGAGTAGATGCCATCGACCTTGGTCGCCTTGAGCACGATCTCGGCCCCGATCTCTGCCCCGCGCAGGGCTGCGGCGGTATCGGTGGTGAAGAACGGGTTGCCGGTGCCCGCGGCGAAGATCACCGTGCGCCCCTGTTCGAGGTAGCGGATCGCCTTGCCGCGGATGTACGGCTCGACCACCTGCTCGATGTTGAGCGCGGACTGCACGCGCGAGGCGATGCCCGCGGCGCGCATGGCGTCCTGCAAGGCCAGGCCGTTCATCACGGTCGCCAGCATGCCCATGTAATCGGCCTGGGCACGATCCATTCCGGTCGACGCGTGCGCGAGACCGCGAAAGATGTTGCCACCACCGATGACGACGCCGACCTGCACCCCGAGATCGACCACCGCCTTGATCTCGGCAACGATCTCCGAGATCGTCTGCCGGTTGATTCCGTAGGCGTCGTGACCCATCAGGGCCTCACCCGACAGTTTGAGCAGGATTCGCTTGTACTTTGGCTCGGCCATGCTGGCTCCGGTTATCGTCATGTGGCGTGAAAACTGCTCGGCCGGTCCGGCAGCAACTGCCGGGACCGGCCGGAACGACCTTACTTCTGCGCGGCAGCAGCGGCCTGCGCGGCGACTTCGGCAGCGAAGTCGGTGACCTTCTTCTCGATGCCTTCGCCGACGATGAACAGCGTGAAGCCGGCAACCGACGCCTTCTTCGCCTTCAGGAGTTGCTCGATCGTCTGCTTGCCGTCTTCGGCCTTGACGAAGACCTGGCCGAGCAGGGTCACTTCCTTCAGGAACTTCTGCACCGAACCTTCGGCGATCTTCTCGATCATCGCTTCCGGCTTGCCGGCTTCGCGTGCCTTCTCGATCGCGACGCGACGCTCGGCTTCGATCAGCTCGGCATCCACGCCCGACGCGTCGAGCGCCTTCGGCTTGCCGGCGGCGATGTGCATCGCCAGATCCTTACCGAGCTGCTCGTCACCACCGACGAGGTCGACGAGGACGCCGATCTTGGCCCCGCCGTGGATGTACGAGTAGAGCTGGCCCTTGGCTTCGACGCGGACGAAGCGGCGCAGGGACATGTTCTCGCCGATCTTGCCGACCAGCGCCGAGCGCGTCGATTCGACCGTGCCCTCGCCCAGCGGCAGCGCCGACAGCGCAGCAACGTCGGCCGGGTTGGCGCTGATCACCAGCGCCGCACAGTCGGCGGACAGCTTCAGGAAGTCGTCGTTCTTGGCGACGAAGTCGGTTTCGCAATTGACTTCGAGGATCGCGCCGCAACCGCCGTCGATCGCGATCGCGACGACGCCTTCGGCCGTGACCCGGCTCGCCGCCTTGCTTGCCTTGGTACCGAGCTTGACGCGCAGGATTTCTTCAGCCTTGGCCATGTCGCCGTCGGCTTCGGCCAGCGCCTTCTTGCACTCCATCATCGGCGCGTCGGTCTTCTCGCGCAGTTCCTTGACCATGCCTGCGGTAATTGCCGCCATATTCTTCTCCACTTGCGAACGCGGCCGGGATTGCCGGCCGCGCCAGATTCAGACAGCGGCCGGGCGCCCCGGGGCGCTCAGCGGCCGCGAACTCACGATGCGTCCTTACTCGGCCGCTTCTTCGACTTCGATGAACTCGTCGCCTTCACCGGCGATGATCTCGTGCAGGACCAGGCTGCGGCCTTCGAGGATCGAGTCGGCAACGCCGCGGGCGTACAGGCGGATGGCGCGCGAGGAGTCGTCGTTACCCGGAATGACGTAGTCGATGCCTTCGGGCGAGTGGTTGGTATCGACCACGGCGATCACCGGGATGCCGAGCTTCTTGGCTTCGGTGATGGCGATCTTGTGGTAGCCGACGTCGATGACGAACAGCGCGTCAGGCAGCGTGTTCATTTCCTTGATGCCGCCGATCGACTTCTGCAGCTTTTCGAGTTCGCGTTGATGCACGAGCGCTTCCTTCTTGCCCAGCCGCTCGATCGAGCCGTCTTCGACCTGGGCTTCCATCTCCTTGACGCGCTTGATCGACTGCTTGACCGTCTTGAAGTTGGTCAGCATGCCGCCCAGCCAGCGCTGGTCGACGTAGGGGGCACCGGCGCGCAGCGCTTCTTCGGCGACGATCTCGCGTGCCTGGCGCTTGGTGCCGACGAACAGGATGGTGCCCTTGTTGGCCGCCAGCTTGCGCACGAAGGCCATCGCTTCGTCGTACTTGGCGAGCGTCTTCTCGAGGTTGACGATGTGGATCTTGTTGCGCGCGCCGAAGATGTACTGAGCCATCTTCGGATTCCAGAAACGGGTCTGGTGACCGAAGTGGACACCGGCTTCCAGCATTTGACGCATGGTCGTGGACATACTCGATAACTCCATAAGGGTTGAACCGCCGCTCGTCCCAGTACACCTGCAGTCCGCCGAGGCCGGCGGACACCCTTGAACAGACGAGCGTGCGAGATAGACGCTGCGGCGAAGGCCGCGGCGCCCGCGCACCGACATGGCGCGCATTGAATCTTGCCGACGGGGTGTCAGCAAAACCCGGCGATTGTACCACCGCGAGGGGCACCGACTCAAACCCAAAACGCGGCCTGCGCCAGGAAGCGCTGCGACCGGTCCGGCGGACACGGGAGTCGGTCGCCGAAATTGCCTTGCCCCTCCCCTTCCATTATCCTCGGGTGTTTTGTACCGGCCACCACCATGAGCATTGTCATCAAGACGCCCGAAGAAATCGAGAAGATGCGCGTCGCCTGCCGCCTCAACGGCGAAGTCCTCGACTACATCACCCCCTTCGTCGTCGCGGGAACCACCACCGCCGAGATCGACCGGCTCTGCCACGACTACATCGTCAATGTGCAGGGTGCCATCCCGGCACCGCTCAACTATGCGCCGCACGGCCACACGCCCTACCCCAAGTCGGTGTGCACCTCGATCAACCATCAGGTCTGCCACGGCATTCCCGACGACCGGCCGCTGAAGAACGGCGACATCGTCAACATCGACGTCACCATCATCAAGGACGGTTACCACGGCGACAGCAGCCGCATGTTCATCGTCGGCCAGCCGTCGATCATGGCCAAGCGCGTCTGCGACATCGCTTTCGACTGCATGTGGCTCGGCATCGCGCAGGTGCGACCCGGTGCGCACCTCGGCGACATCGGCGCCGCCATCCAGAAGTACGCCGAGAAGTCGGGCTGCTCGGTGGTGCGCGAGTACTGCGGCCACGGCATCGGCGCCAAATTCCACGAGGACCCGCAGGTGATGCACTTCGGCCGCGCCGGCACGGGACCCGTGCTGGAACCCGGGATGATCTTCACCATCGAGCCGATGATCAACGCCGGCAAGGCGGCGATCCGCCAGATGGCAGACGGCTGGACCGTGGTCACCAAGGACCGCAGCCTGTCGGCGCAGTGGGAGCATACGGTGCTCGTCACCGAGACCGGTTACGAGGCGCTGACGCTGACCGCCGGCGACCGCGCCAAGCCCGACTGGATCTGAGGCGGCGGTGCCCGGGTCATGCCCGCCTCCACGACCGGGACAGCACTGCAGGCGCACAGGACGCGCCTGCGCGATGCCCAGCAGGCGCTCATCGATCGCTATCGCGCCGACAGCGACAGCCGACGCCTGCTGCAGCGGCGATGCCGGCTGATCGACGAGGTCCTGCGCGAGCTCTTCGCCGAGTCGGGCCTGCCGACGTCGGTGGCACTCGTCGCCGTCGGTGGCTACGGACGCGGCGAACTCTACCCGGCCTCCGACATCGACCTCCTGCTGCTGCTGCCGCAGGTGCCCGACGATGAACTGAAGGAGCGCATCGAAAGCCTGATCGCCTCGTTCTGGGACGTCGGCCTCGACATCGGCCACAGCGTGCGCACCGTCGACGAGTGCCTGAGCGAAGCGGCCGGCGACGTCACCATCCAGACGGCGCTGATCGAAGCCCGCCTGCTCACCGGCAGCAAGCCCCTGTTCGCCACGTTCAGTGCGCGCTTTCGCGAGCAGCTCGACCTCGCTGCCTTCTTCCGCGCCAAGCGGCTCGAACAGGAAGAGCGCCACCAGCGCTTCCAGGGCACCCCCTTCAGTCTCGAACCAAACTGCAAGGAGAGCCCGGGCGGACTGCGCGACCTACACATGATCCTCTGGATCGCGCAAGCCGCGGGCTACGGCGACCGCTGGCGCGCGCTCGAACGGCACGGCCTGATCACGCGCGAGGAGGAGCGCCGCCTCGAACGCTGCGAGGGCTTCCTGCGCCAGCTGCGCGTACGCCTGCACCTCCTGCTCGGCCGACGCGAGGATCGACTGCTCTTCGACTACCAGACGGCGCTCGCCGGCGAGCTCGGCTTCACCGGTTCGGTGACGCGCCGTCCGAGCGAAGAGCTGATGCAGAGCTACTACCGCACCGCCAACTACGTCTCGCAGCTCAACACCATCCTGCTGCAGAACCTCGCCGCGGCGCTGACGCCGACACCTTCGCTGCCGCCGCAGCCGATCGACGGGAACTTCCAGTCCTGCGGCGACCTGCTCGACGTCGTCGACCCGGACCTGTTCGCCAGGAACCCCGGCGCCATCCTGGAAAGCTTCCTGGTCATGCAGGCGCATCCCGAGTTGCAGGGGATGACGGTAGGTACCCTGCGCGCGCTGTGGCGGGCGGCACACCGGATCGACGCCGGCTTCCGCAACGACCCGGTCAACCGTGCCAGTTTCCTGAAGATCTTCCAGCAGCCGCGCGGCGTGGTGCAGGCGCTGCGCCTGATGAACGGGCTCGGCGTGCTCGGCCACTACCTGCCCTGCTTCGGCCGCATCGTCGGCCAGATGCAGCACGACCTTTTCCACGTCTATACGGTCGACCAGCACATCATGCAGGTGGTCAGGAACCTGCGCCGGTTCACGCTCGACGAGTTCGCGCACGAGTACCCGCTGTGCAGCCGGCTGATCAGCGACTTCGAGCGTCCCTGGGTGCTCTACATCGCGGCACTGTTCCATGACATCGCCAAGGGGCGCGGCGGTGACCACTCGCAACTGGGGACGCTCGACGCGCGCGAGTTCTGCGTGGAGCACGGCATCCCTGACGAAGACACCGAGCTGATCGTCTGGATCGTGCGCAACCACCTGCTGATGTCGCAGGTCGCGCAGAAGCAGGACATCTCCGACCCGGCGACGGTGGCCGAGTTTGCCAGGATCGTCGGTGACAAGCGGCACCTGGTCGGACTCTACCTCGTCACCGTCGCCGACATCCGAGGTACCAGCCCGAAGGTGTGGAACGCGTGGAAGGGACAGCTGCTCGAGGACCTGTATCTGGCCACGAGGAAGCTCCTCGCCGCCGGCGGGCAGGTGCCGGCAGCGCAGGGGATCATCGCCGAACGGCAGCAGGAGGCGATGCGCCTCCTGCGCTACTTCGCGCTCTCGGCCACCGTGCACGAACGCCTGTGGAAACAGCTCGACACCGTCTATTTCCTGCGCCACAGCGCCGACGAGATCGCCTGGCACACGCGCGCACTGCACTACCGCATCGACGAGAACAAGCCGGTGGTCAAGGCGCGCCTGACTCCGAAGGGCGGCGGCCTCGAAGTGATGGTGTACACGCGCGACCAACGCGACCTGTTCGCGCGCCTGGTCGGCTTCTTCGCCCGCACCGGCTACACCATCCTCGACGCCAAGATCCACACCACTCGCCACGGCTACGCGCTCGACAGCTTCGTCATGCAGGACACCAGCGATCGCGGCAGCGACCGGCAGATGATCGGCTACATCGAGCACGAACTGGCCCGCGTGCTGATCGAGCAGACGCCGCTGGCCGCGCCGTCGGCAGGCCGCCTGCCGCGCCAGGTCCGGCACTTTCCGATCGCACCCAGCGTCACGATCAAGGCCGACGACCGTGGCGCGCGCTACATCCTCTCGATCAGTGCGGCCGACCGGCTCGGCCTGCTGTACACGGTCGCCAGCACGCTTGCGGCACACCGGGTGAGATTGCACACCGCGAAGATCTCGACGCTCGGCGAACGCGTCGAGGATACCTTCCTCGTCAGCGGCGGCGACCTCGACGAGAGCGCTGCCCGCATCCGTCTCGAAACCGAGTTGATCGACAAGCTGCGCGTCTGAGCGCCGCCGCATTCGAGGTGGCGTGGGCTCCAGCTGCGGCCTCGCCCGTCCCGGCAAAAGCCCCGCAGCGCGTGCCGGATGGGCGTGCGCCCAGGGTCCGGGTCGCAAGCTATCCTGCGCAGGCCGAATCGGCGCGGATCATCTGCTCGATGATGGTCCGCACCTGAGCCATCGACTGTTCGAGGATGCCCTGGATCGCGTCGAAGCTGATGCCTTCGGCGCTGTCGCCGCGGCCGGCGGCGTAGTTGGCGACGACGTTGATTGCCGCGTACGGGATGTCCAGTTCGCGCGCCAGCACCGCTTCCGGCATCCCGGTCATGCCGACCAGGTCGGCACCGTCGCCTTCGAGGCGGTTGATCTCCGCTGCCGTCTCCAGACGCGGGCCCTGCGTCGTCGCATAGACGCCGTTGTCGCTGGCCGGGATGCCGGCTGCTGCGGCAGCGGCGATCAGGCGTGCGCGCAGCTTGCGATCGTAGGGCTCGGTGAAGTCGATGTGCGTCACCGTGCAATCCTGGCCTTCATGGAAGGTCGATTTGCGCCCCCAGGTGTAGTCGATGATCTGGTGCGGGATGACGATGGCACCCGGGACCAGGTCGGCGCGGATGCTGCCGACCGAGGCGACGGCGACGATGGCGCGCACGCCGGCGTCGCGCAGCGCCCACAGGTTGGCGCGGTAGTTGATCTCGTGCGGCGGGATGGTGTGCCCGTAGCCGTGACGCGCGAGGAAGGCGAGCTGCTGGCCGCACAGTTCGCCGAAGGTGATCGGCCCCGAAGGCTCGCCGTACGGGGTGCGCCTGAGCTCGCGGCGGACGTTGTCGAAGTGAGCGGCGAACTGCGCGAGGCCGCTGCCACCGATGATCGCCAGCATCTCAGGCCTCCTTCATGGCGTAGATCGCCGGCAGGTTGCGCCAGTGGCCGTAGGCGTCCATGCCGAAGCCGAAGACGAAGCGGTCGGGCACCTTGAGCGCAACGAAGTCGGCAGCGATCGGCTTCTGCTTGCCGTTCTCCTTGTCGGTCGCCACCGCCGTGTAACACGCGGCCGCACCCTGTTGCAGAATGCGTTCGCGGATCGCGGCCAGCGTCACTCCTTCGTCGAGGATGTCGTCGACGATCAGCACGGTGCGCCCCTTGACCGGGGTCCACGGCGCCGAGCGCCACGACAGCGCGCCGCCCGCCGTATCCTGTCCGTAGCGGGTGACGTGCAGGTAATCGAAGTCGAGCGGGAAGTCGAGCTGCAGCATCAACTGGCCGGCGAAGGGGACGCCGCCGCTCATCACGCAGAGCAGCAGCGGGTGGGTGCCGGCGAGCTTCTCGCTCACTTCGGCGGCGACGCGGGAGACTGCGGCGCGCACGGTCTCGGCGGAGTGGATCAGTTCGGCCGATGCGAGGAGGGCCTCGGCGCTCTTGTCATTTCCCATGGCAGATTCTCAATCGAGGTGGTGAAGGTAATCGTCGAAGGCGGCGCCGACTTCCGGGTGGCGTCGGCCGAACACCACCGTCGCCTGCAGATAGCCGAGCTTGGAACCGCAATCGTAGCGGGTGCCCTGGTAGCGGTAGGCGAGCACCTCTTCTTCGGCGAGGAGCGCGGCGATGCCGTCGGTGAGCTGGATTTCGCCGCCCGAACCGGGCTTGGCGTTCTCGAGGTGTTCGAAGATGCGCGGCGTCAGGATGTAGCGACCGACGACCGCCAGCGTCGAGGGCGCGACTTCGGGCGCCGGTTTCTCGACGATGCCGGTGATGCGTTCGATGCGGTTCGCCGGGTCCGCGCCGGCGGCGGTGCGCACGATGCCGTAACTCTTCGTCTCGCTGCGCGGAACATCATGCACGGCGAGCACCGAGGCACCGCGCTCGGCGAAGACGTCGACCATCTGCCGCATCACCGGCGGCTCGCCGTCGAGCAGGTCGTCGGCGAGCAGCACTGCGAAGGGCTCGTCGCCGACCACTGCCTTGGCGCAGAGCACGGCGTGGCCGAGACCGAGCGCCTCGGGCTGGCGCAGGTAGATGCAGTTGATCCCCTTCGGCAGCAGGTTGCGCACGCGTTCGAGCATCTCGTTCTTCTGCTTGAGTGCCAGCTCGTTTTCCAGCTCGTAGGCCTTGTCGAAGTGATCCTCGATCGCGCGCTTGCTGCGCCCGGTGACGAAGATCATGTCGGTGATTCCCGCCGCCGCCGCTTCCTCGACCGCGTACTGGATCAGCGGTTTGTCGACGATCGGCAGCATTTCCTTGGGGCTGGCCTTGGTCGCTGGCAGGAAGCGCGTTCCCAGACCGGCGACCGGAAAGACCGCCTTGCGTACCCGCTTTTGCGTCATTGTTCTTCTCCCTGTTCTGGCAGGAACCCCTGCCGCTTCAACAACTCGTGCAGGCCCGCCTCGTCGATCACCTCGACGCCGAGTTGGCGTGCGCGCTCGAGCTTGCTGCCGGCCTCGCTGCCGGCAACGACGTAGTGCGTCTTCTTCGACACCGAGCCGCTGACGCGGCCGCCCGCGGCCTCGATCAGGGCCTTCGCCTCGTCGCGCGACAGCGACGGCAAGGTGCCGGTGAGGACGAAGGTCTTGCCGGCGACCTCGCCGGGCGCTGCGGCGAGGACTGCCTCGTCGAGTGCCTCTTCACCCTCTTCCCATTCGAGCCCGGCGCTACGCAGGGCGGCAACGACCTCGAGGTTGTGCGGCTCGGCGAAGAAATCGACGACGCAGGCGGCGACGGTCGGGCCGACGTCGGGAACCCGTTGCAGGCGTTCGAGATCGGCACTGCCCGCTGCCGCCAGCAGCCGGTCGAGCGCGCCGAAGCTGCGCGCCAGGTCGCGCGCGGTGGTCTCGCCGACGTTGCGGACGCCGAGCGCATAGATGAAGCGCGCCAGCGTCGTCTTCCTGCTCTTTCCGATCGCGGCGACGAGCTTTGCCGCCGACTTCTCGCCCATGCGTTCGAGCGCGGCAAGCGTTCCCGCGTCGAGCGCGTAGAGGTCGGCCGGCGTCTGCACGAGGCCTGCGTCGACGAGCTGCTCGACCAGCTTGTCGCCGAGCCCCTCGATGTCGATCGCCTTGCGCGAGGCGAAGTGCAGCAGCGCCTGCTTGCGCTGCGCCGGGCACCACAGGCCGCCGCTGCAGCGCGCAACCGCTTCATCCTCGCCGCGCACGACGTGCGAGCCGCACACGGGGCACTCAGGATACGCGGCGATCAGGTCGAAGCACGCTCGCTGCGCATGTTCCTCATCAAGGACCGGGCCGACGATCTCGGGGATCACGTCGCCGGCGCGCCTGACGATCACCGTGTCGCCGACGCGGACATCCTTGCGCGTGATCTCGTCCTGGTTGTGCAGGGTCGCGTTGGTGACGGTGACGCCGCCGACGAAGACCGGTTCGAGGCGCGCCACCGGGGTCAGCGCGCCGGTCCGGCCGACCTGAACCTCGATCGCGAGGAGCCGCGTCGTCGCCTCCTCGGCCGGGAACTTGTGCGCCACCGCCCAGCGCGGCTCGCGCGTGACGAAGCCGAGTTCGGACTGCAGCGCCAGCGAATTGACCTTATACACGACACCGTCGATCGCGAACGGCAGCGTCGCGCGCGCGGCCCCGATGCGCCGGTGGAACTCGGCGAGTTCGGAGCCGCCCTTGGCGACGACGCGCTGGCCACAGACCGGGATGCCGAAGGCCGCCAGCGCGTCGAGGATTCCCGCATGCGTCGCCGGAATATCCCAGCCTACGGTCTCGCCGATGCCGTAGGCGAAGAAGGACAGGGGGCGGCTCGCCGCGACCTTCGGGTCGAGCTGGCGGATGCTGCCGGCAGCACCGTTGCGCGGATTGACCAGGGTCTTCTCGCCGCGCGCGGCCGCCTCGCGATTGAAGCGGGCGAAGGCGTCGTGGCGCATGTAAACCTCGCCGCGCACTTCGAGCACGGCCGGCAGCGATTCGGGATCGCCCTTGAGGCGCAGTGGCAGCTCGCGGATGGTGCGCACGTTCTGCGTCACGTCCTCGCCGGTCTCGCCGTCGCCACGCGTCGCCGCCAGCACCAGCAGGCCGTGCTCGTAGCGCAGGTTCATCGCCAGCCCGTCGAACTTGAGTTCCGCGCAGTACTCGACCGGCGGCGCCTCGTCGCCGAGCTTCAGTTCGCGGCGCACGCGTGCGTCGAAGGCCACCGCGGCGGCCTCGCCGAAGTCGGTCTCGGTACGGATCGAGAGCATCGGCACGGCGTGGCGGACGGCGCGGAACTCGGGCTGCGGCGCGCCACCGACGCGCTGCGTCGGCGAGTCGGCAGCGCGCAGCGCCGGATGGGCAGCCTCGAGCGCCTGCAGTTCGCGGAACAGCGCGTCGTACTCGGCGTCGCCGATTGCCGGCGCGTCGAGATCGTAGTAGAGGTGGTCGTGGCGCTCGATCTCTGCGCGCAGCCAGCGCGCGCGCGTGGCGAGAGTGTCGCCAGCGAGCAGGTCTTCAGGAGGGAGCGGTAAAGTCATGCAGTCGCGTTCGGCTCAGGCGAACAGGCGCAAGGCGAGCGCGCCGCCGGCGGGGATCTGCCGCGCCGCCATTGCCGCCTGGGTATGCGCGATGGTCTGGCGGATCGGTTCGAGCGAGCCCTCGATCAGTGGCCGCCGGTTGTCGTCGACGAGAACACCCTGCAGCGAAGCGCTGAAGCGTCGCGCGAGATCGAGCATCTGCGCGAACACGCGGTCGCCGTGGGCCACCCGCGGCACGTCGAGGATGAAGGTGACACCCTGCACCTGCAGGGTCTTCAGGCTTTCCGGCTGGAAGCCGCCGCGTTCCTGGCGGCTCATGACGAAGAGGACCTGCCCGTCGTCGCCGCGGCGAACGAAGCGCCCCTCACCGTCAAGCACCTCGAGCGCCATGCCGGCGCCTTCGGCCAGCGCACGCAGCTTGGTCCCGGCGAACGCCTGTCCCTGGCTGACGACGTTGAGCCCGATCTGGATGTCGAGGTCGGCGCAGAATTGGTCGAGGGTGGCGGCAGCGGCGAGCGCTGGCTGGCTCGGCGGCAACTCGACGACGCCGGCGAAGCGTTCGCCGAGTTCGTGCGTGGCGCGCTCGAACAGCGCGAGCTCGGCTTCGCTGACCGGTCCGCGCCGGTCGACGAGTTGCAGGCCGAGGCACAGGCGGCGCCACTTGCCGGAGGGATCTTCGCGCTGCCCGGCGAGGGTGGTCGGGTCGAGCCGGTCCCATTGCCCGCCGGCCTCGTTCCAGCCGAACCAGCGCGACGGCTTGCGCACGCGCGGGAGCCAGTCGCCCTGCGCCTCCAGGATCTGCGTCGCCGACAGCGCTTCGGCTGCATCGACGACGGCAATGTGATCGACCAGCGGCGACAGCGGCGCGGAGGCCGCCGGCGGCAGCTTGACGGGGGCGACCGGCGTGGCCGCCTCGGCGGGAAGCGCCTGGCTCATCGGGAGGTCGATGACCTCCGCTGCTGCCTCCGCTGCAGCCTCCGCGGGCGCATCGCCCCCCTGCGGCTCGGCGCGACCGTCGACTGCAGCGAACGCCAGGTCGGCGGCTGGCTCGCCGCTGGCCACCACCGGCTCGATCCGTGCACCCGCCGGGGATTCGGATTTCGTGGCGGCTTCGCCGCTGCTCTCCGCCGCTTCAGCGAAGAGGACGTCGTTGTGCGCGCGTTCGAGCACCTTCTCGGCGAGTTGCCGCTGCTTGCCCTCCTGCCAGCGGTTGAAAAACACCACGCCGGCGACGGCGGCGGCGCCCAGTCCGATCATGCCGATCTGCAGTTCGTTCAATTCAATGTTCATAGGAACTCCTAGGCCAGTTGCTCGCGCATGCGCAGCGCCTCGGCAATGTCGACATCGACGATGCGCGACACGCCGGATTCCTGCATGGTAACGCCGACGAGCTGCTGGGCCATCTCCATGGCGATCTTGTTGTGGCTGATGAAAAGAAATTGGGTCTGCGCCGACATGTGGCGGACGAGATCGCAGAAGCGTTCGGTATTGGTATCGTCGAGCGGCGCGTCGACCTCGTCGAGCAGGCAGAAGGGGGCCGGGTTCAGGCGGAAGATGGCAAAGACCAGCGCAATCGCCGTGAGCGCCTTCTCGCCCCCAGACAACAGCTGGATCGTCGAGTTCTTCTTTCCCGGTGGCTGCGCCATCACCTGGACGCCGGCGTCGAGGATCTCCTCGCCGGTCATGATCAGGCGCGCCTCGCCGCCGCCGAACAGGCGCGGGAAAAGCTCGCCGAAACTGGCATTGACCGAATCGAAGGTGCCCTGCAGCAGGTCGCGCGTCTCGCGATCGATGCGGCGGATCGCGTTCTCCAGCGTGTTCAGCGCCTGCGTCAGGTCTTCGGCCTGCGCGTCGAGGAAGCCCTTGCGCTCGCGCGCCGCTTCGAGCTCGTCGAGCGCGGCGAGGTTGACCGCGCCGAGTGCGTCGATCGCCTTCTGCAGCTGGTTGATGTTGGCCTGCAGGGTGCCGGCGCGCGCGCCGGCCAGCTCGGGGAGCAAGGACTCTTCGTCGGCGCCCGCCTGAACGAGTTGTTCGGCAAGCTGCGCGGCGTTGAGCGCAGCGGCCTGTTCCTTGAGGCGCAGTTCGCCGATGCGCTCGCGCAAGGGGTCGAGGCTGCGCTCGACCGCGAGGCGCGAGTCTTCCAGTTCGCGCTGGCGGGAAGCGGCGGCTTCCTGCGCGTCGCGCGCGCAGGCCAGGCCCTGCTCGGCGCCGACGCGGGCGGCCAGTGCGTCCTGCAGTTGCGGTTCGAGGTCCTCGGCCTGCTGGGCGCCGGCACTCTCCGCGCAGCGCGCGACTTCGTCCTCGATGCGTTCGAGCTGGCTCCGTGCGAGGTCCTGCTGGCCGGCGATCTGGTCGAGCCGGTTGCGGCACTCGCGTTCGCGGAACTGTGCCTCGCGCAGTTCGCGTTCGCCGCCGGCCACCTGCTCGCGCGCGTCGCGAAACGAGCGCTCGGCGCCCTCGAAGGCCGCGAGCGCGTCATCGACGACGTTCTGCACCTCGTCGATCTGCTCGCGCAACTCGGCCAGCGCCTCCTCGGCGACGAAGCGTCGCTCCTGCTCGGATTCCTCTTCCCCGGCCATCTCGGCGAGCGCCTCGTCGAGCTGCGACTGCCGCTCGCGGTGACGATCGATGGCCTGCGCGAGCTTGAGGGACCTGACCTGCAGCGCATGCGCCTCGTTCTGCGCGTGGTCGAGGCGCGCGCGCGCCGCCTGCAGCGCCTGCTGCGTGTCGGCGAGTGCGTCCTCGCCGGCGGCGAGCGCCGCCTGCGCCGCATCGACGGCCTCCTGCCGCTCTCCGAGCGCACGCGACAATTCGTCGATCTCGCGCTGGCGTTCGAGCAGGCCGTGCTCGGCGGCGTCGGGAGCAAACAGGATGACGCCGGCAGCCGCGACCAGGTCGCCGCGCGGCGTGACGATGACGGCGTCGCCTGCGAGTTCGCCGCGGCGGGCGAGCGCACTGGCGAGGTCGGACGCGGTCGCCACTGCGCCGAGCCAGTCGTGGAGGATGGCGGCGAGCACCGGGTCGCTGCAATGCACGCGCGCCAGCAGCGAATCCGCACGCACCGTTGCCCCCGCGGCTGCACCGGCAGCGCCTTGCGACAGCAGCAGGGCGAGCCGCGCCGGCGGCCGGTCCTTTTCCCAGCCTGCGTCGGCTGCGTCGGCGGCGATCGCCGACAAGCGCTCGCGCAGCACCGCCTCGACCGCGTCCTCCCAGCCGGCCTCGACCTGCAGCGACTTCCACAAGGGCGCGCGACCGTCGAGACGGTTCCGGCGCAGCCAGCCGGCGCGGTCGCCCGCACCGGCGACGCGCTGTTGCAGTTGTTCGAGCGCCGCCCGCCGCGCCGCGGTATCGGCGCGTTCCTTCTGCGCCTGCTGCACGCCGGCGAGCTGCTCGCGCCGGCGCGCCTCGAGCTGCGGCAGCGCGTGCTGCAGCGCCGCCAGCTCTTCCTGCGCGTCGGCGACGCGCAGCTTCAATTCGGCGAGTTGCTCCTGGTGCAAGGCGTATTCGTCGGCGTCGGGCTCGGGCAAGGCCGCGCGTTCCTGCTGCAGGCGCTCGCGCCGCCCGGCGAGCAGCAGCAGGGCCCGCTGCGCGTGGCCGAGGTTGGCCTCCTCGACGCGCAGCCGCTGCTCCAGCGCGGCGAGCCGCGCGCGCTCGCGCGTGACCGCCTCGCGTGCTTCGGCGTAGGCGGCTTCCACCACCGGCAGGCGCTCGCGCAGTGCCTCGACGCGCAGCGCTTCCTCCTCGACACGCTCGCCCGCGTCAGCCGCTGCCTCGCGCCAGTGTTGCTCGTCGGCAGCGTGGCGTTCGGCTTGCGTGAGCCAGTGCTCGCGATCGTCGGCCAGCTGGGCGAGACGGCTTTCGTATTCCTGGCGTGCTTCGCGCCGGTGACGGATCTCGGCTTCGAGCCGGACCACCTCGGCGTTGGCCTCGAACAGACGCGCCTGCGCCTCTTGCAGTGCGTCCCCGGCCGCGAACACGCTCTCGCGCGCCTCGACCAGTTCTGCTTCCGTACGGCGCAAGGCGGCAATTCGCTCGTCCTGGTCGGTCGCCGTGCGCGTGAGTTCGTTGGCCAGCCGCTCGCGCTCGACCTGCGCCTCGTTGCGGCGCAACAGCCAGAGCAGTTGCTGACGACGGCCGAGGTCGTCGCTGAACTGCCGGTACTGCCGTGCCACCGCTGCCTGTGCTTCGAGCCGTTCCATCTGCCCGGCCAGTTCCTGACGAATGTCCTCGACGCGGGCCAGGTTGTCGCGCGTGTCGGCGATGCGGTTCTCGGTCTCGCGCCGGCGTTCCTTGTACTTGCTGACGCCGGCCGCTTCTTCGAGGAAGACGCGCAGTTCCTCGGGGCGCGCCTCGATGATGCGCGCGATCATCCCCTGGCCGATGATCGCGTAGGCGCGCGGACCGAGGCCGGTGCCGAGGAACAGGTCGGTGATGTCCTTGCGCCGGACGTGCTGGTTGTTGATGTAGTACTCGGACTGGCCGTTGCGCGTGAGCAGACGCTTGACCGACAGTTCGGCGTACTGCGACCACTGCCCGCCGATGCGGCCGAGCGAGTTGTCGAAGACCAGTTCGACGGCAGCACGCGACACCGGCTTGCGGTTGCCCGAGCCGTTGAAGATGACGTCCTGCATCGACTCGCCGCGCAGTTCCGACGCCTTCGACTCGCCGAGCACCCAGCGCACCGCGTCCATCACGTTCGACTTGCCGCAGCCATTGGGCCCGACGACGCCGACCAGTTGCCCGGGCAGGGCAATCGTGGTCGGGTCGACGAAGGACTTGAAGCCGGCGAGTTTGAGCTTGGTCAGGCGCATGGACAGGCAGAGACGACGCGCTGCAGGCAAGTGCACGCCGGTGGAAAGCTTGGGAGCGGAAAACGGCCAGCCGTGCCGCAAGGGCGACGCAGCTTGCCGCGAGCCGCTTATAATAGCATCTCGCTCGCATTCGCCGCGCTGCCGGCCAGGCCCGGGCGCCGTGCCGGCGCGCGGCAGACGCCGGATCGGCCACGCGGTGCGCCACCTGCGCGCCCCTTTTCATGGATGCTCAACGGCTGCTTCACGGCTGCGCCAACCGCCTCATTCAACCACCACTCAGGGCCCAACGATGTCCGCTGCCAACACCATGCTTCCGCTCAGCGAAGCCGAACTCGACCGCCTCGAAATACTGCTCGACGATCCTTCGCTGCCCGAGCCGATGCGCCTCGACGAAATCCAGGGCTACCTGTGTGCTGCACTCTCGGGGCCGGTGCCGATCCCCGAGCAAGAGCGGCTGGTCGAAATCCTCGGCAGCGAGGAAGCGCTGGACAGCGAACCGGGGCGTGAAGCGGTCGCACTGCTGCGCCGTTTCACGCACGAACTGGAAAGCGTTCTCGCCAGCGGCGAAGCGCCGACGCTCCTGCTCTACGCCCGCGACGGCGAGGAAGCGGCGCCGAACGACTTCGGGCCGTGGTGCGAGGCCTACCTGTTCGCCGTCGATACCGCGCCCGAGGACTGGTTCGAGACGCTGGAGGCCGAGGTCGATAGCCAGTCCGGCGAAGACGCCGAAGCCGCCAGCGAGGAACTCGACTACCTCGACGAGCGCCTGTTCCCGATGATGCTGCTCACCGGCGAAGCCGAGACCGCGGCACGCGAACACGGCGAAGAGTGGCCGAGCGGCGACGAACTCGAGCGCATCGAACGCGAGTGCGAGGAGAACCTGCCGTACGCAGCGAGCGAGATCTACCGCTTCTGGCTCGCCCGCCGCGGCACCGCACCGATCCGCCGCGAGACGCCGAAGGTCGGCCGCAACGATCCCTGTCCCTGCGGCAGCGGCAAGAAGTACAAGCAGTGCTGCGGCGCGCTCGACTGAGATCAGCCTGATCGCCGCCGCACTTTCCTCAGGTGGCGGCGATCAACGCGATCGCCTCGACGGCGACGCCCTCGCAGCGACCGACGAAGCCTAGCCGCTCGGCCGTCTTCGCCTTGACATTGACGTCGCCCGGCGCAACGCCGAGGTCGGCAGCGATGTTGGCGATCATCGCCGGGATGTGCGGCGCCATCTTCGGCTGCTGGATGATCACCGTCGCATCGACATTGACCACCCGCCAGCCGGCGGCGGCGAGCAGTTCGACCGCGCCGCGCAGGAGGACACGGCTGTCGGCACCGCGATAGCGCTCGTCCGTATCCGGGAAGTGCCGGCCGATGTCGCCAAGAGCGGCGGCGCCGAGCAGCGCGTCCGTGATCGCGTGCAGCAGGGCGTCGGCGTCCGAATGCCCGAGCAGGCCGAGCGTATGCGGGATATTGACGCCGCCGAGGATCAGGTCGCGGCCGGGGACGAGCGCGTGGCTGTCGAAGCCCTGGCCGACGCGCAGGCGGGGCGTGCTGGTGGGGGTGTTCATCAATTCTCCTTGCGGCGCTGCAGGATCGCTTCGGCCAGCGCCAGATCGGCCGGGTAAGTCACCTTGAGGTTGGAAGCGTCGGCGCGCACCAGTCGCGGCCGGAACCCGGCGGCCTCGATCGCACCTGCTTCGTCGGTGACCTCGGGGTGTTCGGCGAGCGCGCGGCGCAACAGGCCGTAGCGGAACATCTGCGGCGTCTGCGCCTGCCACAGACCGTCGCGCGGTTCGGTCGCCAGCACGCGCTGTTCGCCGTCGGCGCGCTTCAGCGTATCGGCGACCGGCGCCGCGAGCAGGCCGCCGACCGGATCGTCGGCGAGTTCGGCACAGAGTGCGCGCAACATCGCCTGCGAGACGCAGGGACGCGCGGCGTCATGCACCAGGACCCAGTCGTCGTCGGCAACCACCGTCTCGGCGGCGGCCAGCCCGTTGCCGACGCTCTGCGCACGCGTCGCACCGCCGCAATAGACCGTCTCCAGCTTCGGCCCGAGTACGCTCCAGTCCCACGCCGACCAGTGCTCGTCGCCCGGCGACAGGACCACCCAGACGCGGTCGATCAGCGGACAGCGGCACAAGGCGTCGAGGGTGTGATGGATCAGCGGCCGGCCGGCGAGCGGCAGGTACTGCTTCGGCATTTCGGCGCCGAAGCGCGAACCGCTGCCGGCGGCGGGAACGATTGCATAGTGTCGGGTCATGGCGTAATTTTAACGGAAATGAACGGCGAACTCCTCGACACGGCCGGGCTCGACATCCTCCCCGACCTCCTCATCAGCCTCGGTGTCGGCCTCCTGATCGGGCTCGAGCGTGAACGCAACCCGGCTTCGCGCGCGGGGCTGCGCACCTTCGGCCTGGTGGGGCTGCTCGGCGCCGTCTGCGCGCTGATCGCGAGCCGGCTCGATTCGCCGTGGATCATTGCCGCCGGCCTCGTCACCGTCGGCAGCATCGCCTTCCTGACCTGGCGTCGTCTCGGTGCGCCTGCCGATGCCCCCGAACTGGCCTTGCGCAACCCGACCGAACTGCGCACCGCGCTGAGCTTCGCTGCCGTCTACGGCATCGTGCTCTTCTGCTCGGCGGCGCTGTCGGAGACCGCCGGCACCGTGGGGATCTACGTCTTTTCGCTGATCACCGGCTTCACCGACGTCGACCCGATCGCGCTCTCCAGCCTGCGCCTGTTCGGACAGGGCAAGCTCGCAGCGAACGAGACCGCGACCTCGATCCTGATCGCGCTGCTCGCCAACCTCGTCTTCAAGCTCGGGATCATCGGCGTGGTCGGCGGACGCCGGCTGGCGCGCGCGGCCCTCGCCGGTTTCGCGGCCCTGGCCGGCGGATCGATCGCCGGCTGGGCGCTGCTCGGGCTCCTTTGATTGTCAGCGGCCGGGGACAGGCATATCATTTGATGGAACCCCTTCGCCTCGACCTTCGGACGTTTCCCCATGACGCTGAACAACGAAGATGCCCGCTTCCTGCGCGAGCGAATGCATTCCATGCAGGTCGAACACCGTGACCTCGACTCGGTGATCGGCTATCTGGCGCAGAACCCGCCCGCCGACACCCTGCTCCTTCGCCGCCTTAAGAAACGCAAGCTGATGCTCAAGGACCGCATCGAGCAGATCGAACTGATGCTGGTGCCGGACATCCCGGCGTGAAATGTGAAACGGGAAGGCCTGCTTGATGCCGTGGAATCAAGCAGGCCTTCCCGAATGCATATCGCTCAAAGCACGAAGCGCCCGAGGTACCAGAAGAGCGCGGCGATCAGCGCGCTGCAGGGAATGGTCAGGACCCAGGCCCAGACGATGGTGCCGGCGATCCCCCAGCGCACTGCCGACAGCTTGCGCGTGGCGCCGACGCCGACGATGGCGCCGGTGATGGTGTGCGTCGTCGACACCGGGATGCCCAGCGCAGTGGCCATGAACAGGGTCGCGGCACCACCGGTCTGCGCGCAGAAGCCGCCGACCGGACGCAGGTGGGTGATCTTCTGCCCCATCAGCTTGATGATCCGCCAGCCACCGAAGGCGGTTCCGAGACCGATTGCCCCGTAGCAGGCGGCGATCACCCAGACCGGCGGCGACGAGGGGTCGTCACCGCTCATCCCGGCGGCAATCAGCAGCATCCAGATGATGCCGATCGTCTTCTGTGCGTCGTTGCCACCGTGACCGAGCGCGTAGGCCGATGCGGAAACCAGCTGCAGGCGCCTCGACCACTTGTCGACCCGTCGCGGGGTGCTGCTGCGGAACAGCCAGGAAACGGCGACCATCATCAGCGAGCCGAGCACCATCCCGAGCAGCGGCGAGACGAGGATGAAGGCGACCGTCTTCAGGACGCCGCCGGCAATCAGCGCGCTCGGGCCCGCCTTGATCAGTGCCGCGCCGATCAGGCCGCCGATCAGCGCATGCGAGGAGGACGAGGGTATCCCGTAGTACCAGGTGAGGATGTTCCAGGCGATCGCCCCGACCAGCGCGCCGAAGACGACGTAATGGTCGATGATCGCCGGCTCGATCGTTCCCTTGCCGACGGTGGCGGCGACGTGCAACTGGAAGACGAAGACGGCGGCCACGTTGCACGCCGCCGCCATCATCACCGCCGTGTGCGGCTTCATCACCCGCGTCGACACCACCGTCGCGATCGCGTTGGCGGAGTCGTGGAAGCCGTTCATGAAATCGAACACCAGAGCCAGGGCGACGAGAAAGATCACGACGCCCAGGCCCATATTCACCGCATCCATGTGCGACCGCCGCTCAGGAGTTCTCGAGGACGATGCCCTCGAGGATGTTGGCCAGATCCTCGCAGCGATCGGTCACCGATTCGAGCAGCTCGTAGACCGCCTTCAGCTTGATCAGCTGGCGCACGTCCGGTTCCTCGCGGAACAGTCGCGACATCGCCCCGCGCATGACGCGGTCGGCGTCGGTTTCGAGGCGGTCGATCTCCTCGCAGGTCTTGAGGATCGCCGGACCGTTGTCCATCGACGGCAGCAGTAGCACCGCTGCGCGCACCCGGTTGGCCGACGACAGGATGATGTCGGCGAGATTCTTCGCCTCCGGCGTCGCCCGCCGGATGTCGTAGAGGTTCAGGATCTGCGCGCCGCCCTTGATCAGGTCGATGATGTCGTCGAGACAGTTGATCAGCGAGTGGATCTCGTCGCGGTCGAGCGGCGTGATGAAGGTCTTGTGCAGCAGCGCCATCGTGTCGTGGGTGATGCGGTCGGCCTGGTCCTCGGCCTGATCGATCGCCCTGAAGTACTCGGCAGCATCACCGCCGGGCTTGTTCAGTTCCGCCATCAGCCCCACCAGCGCCTCGGCGCCGATCACGATCTGCTCGGCGTGCGCGTTGAACAGATCGAAAAATTTGCCCTCTTTGGGCAGCAAACGTCCAAACATGAGTTTGTTTCAGAAATTTGACAGGCGCCAGTCTACCACCGGCAGCCGCCCGCCGTCGCAGACTTGTAAAAATTGATCTGGAGCAACTCCGGCGCGACACCGCTGCCGACACCCCGACGCGCTCATCGCTGCAGCGGCAGGAGCCAGGCCGAGCAGGGCATCGCCAGCCCGCGTGGCCGCGTCAGGTCGGGCCGGGAATAGGTCGTGCGCACGATCCCGGTGCTCGCGTCGAAGAGGACGTCGAAGAAGGCGCGTTGCCCCCAGGCGTCGCAGTAGCGCCATTCCCAGACGAGTTCGTCGCGCCACTTGAAGTAGGCGGTCCCCGAGGGCAGCGAGGGCCCGAGCAGGCGCAAGACGTCGGCCTGCGTGCTCCTGCCACTCTCGATGCGCGCGAAGTGCTCGGTGTCGAGCACCTTCTCCATGGTCTGCAGCAGGCCGTCGGCACCGACGAAGACCATGAAGGTCTCCGTACCCTCGGGCCCGAGCGGATACGCCAATTGCTGGCGACCGTCGGGATCCTGCCAGACCATCGCCGGCTGTCCGAGCAGGCCGACCACATCGGACAGCGTCGACACGCCCGGCTGCAGGCGGACGCCCCAGCTCGCGCAGGCCGTGACCGAGATTGCCAGCACGGCCGCTGAGAGCCGCTGTAAAACCCTGGAGAACATGGCGAGCCCCCTTTCGGCAGGTGGATGTTCACTCTAGCAGGGACCGGCACAGCGCCTGGATCGCGCGCGCAGTCGCGAACTGCCGGTCACGATAAGGATTGTATTCGACGATCTCCAGCGCCAGGAGCCGCGGGTCGTCGTGCAGCGAGCGCAGCGCCGCGGCGAGGTCGTCGAGCAGGATTCCACCGGGGACCGGCGACCCCACCCCCGGCGCTTCCGCCGGATCGAGGGCGTCGAGGTCGAGGCTGATTCCGTAAGCGGCACTGGTCGCCGCCACCTGCGCGCGCGCCTCGCGGAAGACCACCGCCAGACCGCGCGCCCTCACCTCGTCCATCAGGTACACACGCACCCCCAGGTCGGCGAGCAAGCGGGCTTCGCCCGACTCGAAGCTCCTGACGCCGATCAGGCAGACGTTCTCCGGCAGCAGGCGACCCGCGGCGACGCAGGTCGCGTCGAGGCGCAGGTCGCCGATCCCGGCGCCGAGCAGGCAAGCGAGCGGCATGCCGTGGATCGCCCGCGAGGGAGAGGTACGGAAGCTGTGGCTGTCCATGTGTGCATCGAGCCAGATCAGCCCGAGGCGGTCGTCTGCGGCATGTGCGGCGAGGCTCGCCTGCACCCCCGACCAGGTGCCGATCGCACACGAATGATCGCCGCCGATGACCAACGGAAAATGCCCATCGTCGAGGCTGCGCTGCACCGCGGCGGCAAGCCGCGCGGTGATCCCGGCGATGGCACTGGCGGCGTCGCCTGCATGCCCAGCCGCGGACAGGTGGATCACCTCCTGCCAGTGCACGCCCCCCGGCCCCGCCTCGAGTTCGCGCAGGAAGCCGAGCAGGCGCAGCACCTCGGGGCCGTCCTGACACGCGTGCTCGCCGGCGCCGTAGCCACCGGCGACGCCGATCACCACCGTCCTGCGCGACTGCCTCGGCATTGGCTTCATTCCCGACGCCTCTTTTCAGCCACGAAAAACACGAACGTGGGCTTGTAGCTGTTTACCGTCCAAGCTATGGTGAGATCTCCAATCAGCGTCCGAGCCCGTCAGGATTTTTTTCGTGGATTTCGTGGCCAACTTCCTTTTCAAGCTTGATGGCTCTTCTCCGGACCGGCGCAGGCACCGGCGCTCAGCCGGGGAGCAGCACCGCGGCGCCCCGGATCCTTCCCTGGCGCAGGTCGGCAAGCGCCTCGTTTGCTGCAGCCAACGGGTAGCTGCGGACATGGCAGCGGATCGGCTTGGCGAGCGCCGCCGCGGCGACGATCGAGAGAAACTCGTCGCCGTCCGCGCGCGTCAGGTTGGCCACCGAGCGGAGGCTGCGCTCACCCCACAGGATCGAGTAGGGAAACGCGGGGATGTCGCTCATGTGGATCCCGGCACAGACGACCACCCCGCCCTTCTTCACCTGGCGCAGGGCCGTCGGGACGAGTTCGCCGACGGGTGCGAAGATCAGCGCCGCGTCGAGCGCGGTCGGCGCGGCCTCGTCGCAAGCGCCGGCCCATTCGGCGCCGAGCTGGCGCGCGAAGGCCTGCGCCTCTTCGTCCCCCGGCCTGGTGAACGCGTGAAAGCTGCGCCGCTGATGCACGAGCACCTGCGCGAGGATGTGCGCGGCGGCGCCGAAGCCATAGAGGCCGATGCAGCGGGCGTCGCCGGCGAGGCGCAGCGCACGGTAGCCGATCAGTCCGGCGCAGAGCAGCGGGGCGAGTTCGGCGGCCGGTTGCAGCTCGGGCAGCGGAAAGCAGAAGCGGTGGTCGGCGAGCGCGTACTCGGCGTAGCCGCCGTTGATCTGATAGCCGGTGAAACGTGCCTCGTCGCACAGATTCTCGCGCCCGCCCGTGCAGTAATCACAGCGGCCGCAGGTCCAGCCGAGCCAGGGAACGCCCAAGCGCTGCCCGATCGTAATTCCTTCGACGCCTTCTCCGAGCGCGGCGACGCGACCGACGATCTCGTGGCCGGGAACGATCGGCAAGCGCGGATCGGGCAGTTCGCCATCGACGAGGTGCAGGTCGGTGCGGCAGACGCCGCAGGCCTCGACCTCGAGCAGGATCTCACCGGGGCCGGGAACGGGAACCGGCAGTTCCGCCAGGCGCAGCGGCAAGCGGGGAGCATCGAGAAGCATGGCGCGCATGACGGGACTCCGGCAGGCGGACGATACCTTCACGATAGCGCCTGTCGCCGGCGCCGGCAAGGCACGCAAAAGACAACGGCGGCCCGTGGCCGCCGTTGTCTTGCGCAGCGCTGAAGGCGCGAAGATCAGTCGCGCGCTGCGCGGCGGCGTTCGTGCTCGGTCAGGTGACGCTTGCGCAGGCGGATGCTCTTCGGCGTGATCTCGACCAGTTCGTCGTCGTCGATGAACTCGACCGCGGATTCGAGCGTCAGCGCGACCGGCGGCACCAGGCGCACGGCTTCGTCGGTGCCCGAGGCGCGCACGTTGGTGAGCTGCTTGCCCTTGATCGGATTGACGACGAGGTCGTTCTCGCGGCTGTGGATGCCGATGATCATTCCCTCGTAGAGCCGTTCACCGGGGTTCACGAACATGCGACCGCGGTCCTGCAGCTTCCACAGCGCGTAGGCGACCGCTTCACCCTGCTCGGCCGAGATCAGCACGCCGTTGCGCCGTCCCGGCAATTCGCCCTTGACCGGTGCATACTCGTCGAAGACGTGGCTCATCAGTCCGGTGCCGCGCGTCAGGTTGAGGAACTCGCCCTGGAAGCCGATCAGGCCGCGCGCCGGGATGCTGTATTCGAGGCGGACACGACCACGTCCGTCGGATACCATGTCCTGCAACTCGCCGCGCCGGTAGCCGAGCGCTTCCATGACGCCGCCCTGGTGCGACTCCTCGACGTCGAGCGTCAGCAGCTCCCAGGGTTCGAGGCGCTCGCCGTCGACTTCCTTGAAGATCACGCGCGGCCGGCCGACCGCGAGTTCGTAGCCTTCGCGGCGCATCGATTCGAGCAGGATGGTCAGGTGCAGTTCGCCGCGTCCGGAGACGACGAAGCTGTCGCTGTCGGGGGTGTCCTCGACGCGCAGCGCCATGTTGGTCAGGAGTTCCTTGTGCAGGCGGTCGCGGATCTGGCGGCTGGTGACGAACTTGCCCTCGGTGCCGGCGTAGGGCGAGCTATTGACCATGAAGGTCATGTTCAGGGTGGGCTCGTCCACCTTCAGCATCGGCAGCGCTTCGGGCTGATCCGGGGAGGCGATGGTGCAGCCGATCGACAGTTCCTCGATGCCGGTGATGAGCACGATGTCGCCGGCGAGCGCTTCGTCGAGCGCGACGCGCTCGAGCCCGCGGAAACCGAAGATCTGGTTGATCTTGGCGTTCTTCGGCGAACCGTGCTCGTAGTTGCCGTCGGCGTCGGGCTGGCCGTAGAGGACCGTCACCTGCTGCGCCGGCTTCAGGCGGCCGCGCTGGATGCGCCCGATGCCGATGCGGCCGACGTAGCTCGAGTAGTCGAGTGCCGAGATCTGCAGTTGCAGCGGCGACTCGATGTCGTCGGCTTCGGGCGGCGGCACGTGCTTCAGGATCGTCTCGAACAGCGGACGCATGTCCGGCGACGGCTGCGCGAGGTCGGTGGTGGCAAAACCGTTAAGCGCCGACGCATAGACGACCGGGAAGTCGAGCTGCTCGTCGGTGGCGCCCAGCTTGTCGAACAGGTCGAAGGTGTGATCGACGACCCAGTCCGGACGCGCACCGTCGCGGTCGACCTTGTTGATGACGACGATCGGGCGCAGGCCGAGCGCCAGCGCCTTCTTGGTCACGAAGCGCGTCTGCGGCATCGGGCCTTCGACTGCGTCAACGAGGAGCAGCACGCCGTCGACCATCGACAGCACGCGCTCGACCTCGCCGCCGAAGTCCGCGTGTCCCGGGGTATCGACGATGTTGATGTGCACGCCTTCGTAGTCGACCGCGGTGTTCTTGGCCAGGATGGTGATGCCGCGTTCCTTTTCCAGGTCGTTCGAGTCCATGACCCGCTCGACCAGTTGCTGGTGCGCGGAGAAGGTGCCAGCCTGCCGCAACAACTTGTCGACCATGGTGGTCTTTCCGTGGTCGACGTGGGCGATGATGGCGATGTTGCGGACGGGACGGGACATGGGGGCAGGGCCTGAAAAAAAGTTCTCCAGTTTAGCACGCCGGCGGCGTCAACCGGCGAATTTCCTGCGACACGCATACATGGCGCAGGCGGCCCGGCTGCAGCCGCCGCCATCGCCTTGGCAAGCCTGGCTGCAGCCGGTAAGCTCTGCCCCGCCCACGGCCGGGGCGCCGCCCGACCTCGTGCCGGCAGCGACGCCTCCCGCCGCCTGCTTCCCGGAAGCGCCCATCTCCGCGACAAGGAAACGACATGTCCTCCCCGATCCGTCCCGCCCTCGACTGGCAGCCGCGCGCTGCCGAAGCCGACTATTCCGACATCACCTACGACTTCGCCGAAGGCATCGCCCGCATCGCGATCAACCGGCCGCACAAGCGCAACGCCTTCCGTCCCGAAACGGTCGAGCAGTTGATCGACGCGATGCACCGCGCGCAGTTCGACCGTGAGGTCGGCGTCATCATCCTCACCGGCGCCGGCCACGAAGCCTTCTGCTCGGGCGGCGACCAGACCGTGCGCGGCGACGACGGCGGCTACCACGACGAAGCGGGAACGCCGCACCTCAACGTGCTCGACCTGCAGATGCAGATCCGCCGCTGTCCGAAGCCGGTGGTGGCGATGATCGCCGGCTACGCGATCGGCGGTGGCCACGTCCTGCACCTCGTCTGCGACATGAGCATCGCCGCCGACAACGCGCGCTTCGGCCAGACCGGCCCGCGCGTCGGCAGCTTCGACGCCGGTCTCGGCGCCGGCCTGCTGGCGCGCACCGTCGGCATGAAGAAGGCCAAGGAAATCTGGATGCGCTGCCGCCAGTACGACGCGCAGCAGGCGCTCGACATGGGGCTCGTGAACACCGTCGTGCCGCTGGCGCAGCTCGAGGAAGAAACAGTCCTCTGGTGCCGCGACATGCTGGCGCTGTCGCCGATGGCGCTGCGCATGATCAAGGCCGGCTTCAACGCCGACACCGACGGACTCGCCGGCATCCAGGAACTCGCGGGCAACGCCACGGGCCTCTTCTACATGACCGAGGAAGGCCGCGAAGGCCGCGACGCTTGGCTGGAGAGGCGTGCGCCCGACTTCGCCAAATACCGCCGCCGGCCGTGATCGACCGCTCCAACGCTTGATGAGCAGCCGTCTCGCGGCGCTCCGCGTCGCCCCCTACCGGCTGCCGCTGCACGAGGAATGGGCGAGCGCCGCCGGCGGTTTTTCCGTGCGCTCGGGCTGGCTGCTGGCGATCGACGACGAGCACGGCTGGCGCGGGCACGGCGATTGCGCACCGCTCCCCGGACAGGTCGGCGAGCCGCCGGCCGTCGCCGCGGCGGCGCTGGCCGAAGCACAAGGCTGGCTGCCCGGAATGCGGGTCGGCGAAGCCCTGGCGCAGCTCGACGATCCCTCGTTCACACGGCGCACCCCGGCGGCGTGCTGCGCGCTCGATGCGGCGCTGCTCGACCTGCTGGCGCAGCAGGCCGGCGTCGGCCTGGCCGACTGGCTGCTCGCCGACGCCGCCGCGCGCAGCGTCGGCAGCGTCGCGGTCAACGCCAGCCTCGGCGCGCTCGCGCGGCGCTCCGACGCCGAGCTCGCTGCCGCCGGCGAAAGCGCGCTCGAAGCCGGTTTTCGCGTGTTCAAGCTGAAGGTCGGGATCGGCGACCCGGCCGCCGAAGCCGCCCGGCTCGCCGCCTTCGGCGCAGGTCTGCCGGCCGGCTGCTCGCTGCGTCTCGACGCCAACGGCGCCTGGGACGAAGGTCGCGCTGCCCGTTTCATCGACGCGTGCGGCGAACTGCCGATCGACAGCCTCGAAGAACCGCTCGCGACCGCCGGCGACCGCGACACGTTCGCGGCGGCGCTGCGCCGGCTGCAGGCACGCGCCGCCTTCCCCCTCGCGATCGACGAGTCCTGGCCGCAGTTCGCGGCGGACGAGGGCGACGCCCTGCGCGCCGCGCTGCCCGTGCACCGGCTCGTCGTCAAGCCGCCGCGCCATGGCGGAATCCGTGCCGCCTTCGCGCTCGCAGAACGCGCCCTGGCCGCCGGCATCGACGTCGTCGTCACCAGCAGCATCGACAGTGCCTGCGGCGTCCTCGCCGCCGCGCACCTGGCGGCAGCGATCGACGCCCGCCGCCGCGCGGCCGGGCTGGAGACGCAGGCGCACGGACTCGCGACCTCGTCCTGGCTTGCCGTCGATACCGGCGCCGCGCCGCTCGTCGCAGCCGGCCGCCTGCACCTGCCCGCACGCCCCGGAATCGGCTTCGTGCCTGATTACCGTGACGGTATGCTCAAGCCTCTTGCATCAAGCATACCGTCCCCGTAATTAGCGTGACTGGCTTGGACGCGTATAATCGGCTTTTCACGCGCTGCCGATCGCGCCCCTCGCCGACAGGCGGGAGGCGCGGTAGCCTTTACCTCGCCGCTGTGCCGCACGTCCCGATGACCCATCTCGCCGCCCTCCTTGCCGACCATGCCCGTTCCCGGCCCGACGCCATCCTGATGCGCTGGGCCGGCACCTGCAACTCGGCCGCCGAACTCGCCGCGCAGGCGGCCACCGACGCCGCTGCCTTGCACGCGCAGGGTTTCGCTGCCGGCGGGATCGCGGCGATCGCCGGTGGTGCGGGCGAGCTGCTGCGCGCCCTGCTCGCCTGTGCGCAGGCCGGCATCGCGCTGGCGCCGCTCGAACCGGCGACAGCCGAAGCGCGCTGCCCCGTGCTCGCCGCGCTCGGCGGCGGCAAGCTGCGCCGCGCGACCCTGCCGCCCACTGCGGATGCTGTGCCGAGCCTGCACACCGCGGCCGACAGCATGACCGACGCGCCGCCCGCCGCTGATGACGACGACGCGCTGGCACTGGTGATCGCCACCAGCGGCAGCGAGGGAACACCGAAGGCGGTGATGCTCACGCACGCCAACCTCGCCGCCGCGGCACGCGCCGCCAACGAGCGGCTGCCGCTCGCGCCCGGCGACGTGTGGCTCGGCTGCCTGCCGCTGCATCACATCGGCGGCGTCTCGATCGTCCACCGCTGCCTGCAGGCAGGCGCCACCCTGTCGCTGCACGAGCGCTTCGACGCACCGGCCGTCTGGCAGGAGATCGCCGCCGGCGCGGTCAGCCACGTCTCGCTGACGCCGGCGATGCTCGCGCGCCTGCTCGACGTCGCGGACGGCACGCCGCCGCCATCGACCCTGCGCCACGCGCTGATCGGTGGCGCTGCGCTGTCGCGCCCGCTGTTCGCCCGCGCCCGCGCCGCCGGCTGGCCGCTGCGGCCGAGCTGGGGGATGAGCGAGTCGGCGGCACAGGCGGCGACGCGCGTCGAGGCGATCGACGACTGGCATGAGGGCGAAGCCGGCCCCCTGCTCACCGGGCTCGCCGCGCGCGTCGAGCCCGACGGCCGGCTGGCGCTCCGAGGGCCGCAGATCATGCGCGGCTACCTCAACCCGGAGCTTGCGCCCGGTGTCGGCCTCGACGACGGCTGGTTCGTGACCTCCGACCTCGGTCGCATCGACGCCGACGGCAGCATCACCGTCCTCGGCCGCGCCGACGACATGCTGGTGAGCGGCGGCGTGAACGTGCACCCGCTCGAGGTCGAGGGCAGGCTTGCCGCCTGCCCCGGCGTCGAGGACCTCGCCGTCACCGCGCTGCCCGACCCGGTCTGGGGCGACCTGCTGGTCGCCCTCTACGTCGGCCCGGCCAGCGCCGACGCGCTGCGCGAATTCGGCCGGCAGCATCTCGCATCGGCACAGCGACCGCGGCGCCTGCTGCGCGTCGATCGCCTGCCGCGCAACGCGATGGGCAAGATCGAAAGGGCGGCGCTGCGTGCGCTGGCAAGGAGCGCCGCATGACGCTGCCGTCCCTGCTCGCGCCACCACGGCGCGCCGAACTGCGCCGCCTGCTCGCAACGCGGCTCGCGGCCATCGCCGGCGACGCCGCGGCGCATGTCGCACTCTCGGTGACTATCGACCTCGGCGACGGCGCGCCTTGCGACTGGCTCGACCTGGAGTTTGCCGACACGCACAGTTTCTGGTGGGCGCGTCCGGAGGCCGACGAATGGCGCCTGGCCCTCGGTCAGGCCTTGATCGTCGCCAGCGCCGGCCCCAACCGCTTCCCGGCGCTGCACGCCGCCTTCGCCGGACTGGCCGGCGAATGGCGGCACAGCGATGTGGATGGCGCCGGGAAGAAGGCAGGACGGATTCCGGCGGCACACCTCGGCTTCGCCTTCGACGAGGATGAACAGGAAGAACTGCCCAACGCCCGCCTGGTCGTGCCTGCACTCCTTCTCGTCAGCAAGGGCGGCCGCTGCAGCGCGACCTTCACCTGCAGCGGCAGCACGATCGACGAGGCGGTCGACGGCTGGATCGGCGAATTGTCGCTGCTCACCCGGCAACGGCCCCGGGTGCATGGCGAGCGCGATCGCCCGCAGCGGCTGCAGACGCCGCTTGCCGACCGCGCCTTCATCGCCCGCGTGCGCGCCGCGCTGGCGGGAATCGCCACCGGCAGCCTGCAGAAGCTGGTCGTCTCGCGCAGCGTGCGCCTCCAGGGCGAGCGGCCGATCGCCGTCGCCCCCGTGCTCGCCTCGCTCGCCCGGCGCTATCCGGCATGCACGATCTACGCAGTCGGTCGGCCGGGCTTCGCCTTCGTCGGCGCCACCCCGGAGCGGCTGGTCGAACTCGCCGCCGGAACGGCACGCGCCGACGCTCTCGCCGGAACGTCATGGGCCGCCGACGGCGCAGGGAACGCCACGAGCGCCCCGGCCTCGCTCAGGCTCGAGGACGACAAGAACAGCCGCGAGCAGGCGCACGTGGTGCATGCGGTGCGCGCCGCACTGGCGCCGCTGTGCCACTCGCTGAGCCAGTCGCAGTCACCGGAAGTGCTGCGCCTGCGTCACCTGCAGCACCTGCGCACGGTGTTCTCCGGATCCGTCACGGAAGGGGTGGGCCTGTTCGACCTGATCGCCGCGCTGCACCCGACGCCCGCGGTCGGCGGCACGCCGGCGGCGGCGGCACGCGCCTGGCTGCGCACGCGTGGCGAACGCCGCGCGGCCTGGTACAGTGGCGGCGTCGGCTGGATCGATGCCGCCGGCGATGGCGAGGTCGTCGTCGCCTTGCGCTGCGCGCGCATCGCCGGCAACCGCGCCGACTGCCACGCGGGCGCCGGCATCGTCGCCGGGTCCGACCCCGAGCAGGAATTCGCCGAAACCGAAGCCAAGTTCGGGGCCGTCATCGATGCGCTCTGCCTGCCCGATGCGCAAGCCTCGAGCATGGCGGAGGCGGGCCAGGCGCAGCCTCGTGCCGACGGCCGGACCGGAACACGATGAACGAAGCCGGCGCCGATCAAGGCCTCACCAACCTCTTATGGGCGCAGACCTTCGTCGACGCGCTCGCCGCTGCCGGCCTGCGCGACGCGGTGATCTCGCCCGGGTCGCGCTCGACGCCGCTGGCGCTGGCCCTGCTGCGGCAGCCGGCGATCCGCTCCACGGTCGTCATCGACGAACGCTGCGCCGCCTTCTTCGCGCTCGGCCGGGCCAAGGACTCCGGTCTCCCGGTGGCACTCCTGTGCACTTCGGGCTCGGCGCCGGCCAACTGGTTTCCGGCGGTGATCGAGGCGGCGCAGTCGGCAACCCCGCTGCTGCTCATGTCGGCCGACCGACCGGCCGAACTGCAGGGCTGGGGCGCCAACCAGACCGTCGACCAGCTGGGCCTGTTCGGTACGCACGTGCGCGCCGCGCACGCGCTCGAAGCCCCGCAGGCCGGCTTTGCGCCAGGCTGGCTGCGCCGTTTCGCGGCGCGCATCGTCGCCGAAAGCTTGGCGCCGCTGGCCGGACCGGTCCATGTGAACCTGCCCTTCCGCGAGCCGCTACTGCCTGCCGCCGATCCGGCGCAGTGGCCGCAGGCCACCACCGTTGACAGCGTGGTCCTCGCCGCCGCCGGCCTGAGCCTGCCCGACCCGGCGGCGATCGCGGCGACCGCCGCCGAACTGTCCGGTCGGCCGGGGATCATCGTCTGCGGTGGCGGCCGCTTCCCGGCGGGCTTCGCAGAAGCCATCCTCGCACTCGCCGCCGCGCTCGACTGCCCGGTGTTCGCCGAACCGCTCTCGGGGCTGCGTTTCGGCGCGCATTTCGCCGGAGAAGGACGCCGCCGCATCTGTGTCCGCCACGAATCCTTCCTGCGCAGCCGCGACTTCGTAGACACGCAGCGCCCCGACTGGGTGCTGCGCTTCGGCGACTTCCCGGTGACGAAGCAGGTGCAGCAGTGGCTGGCGGCGGTGGTGCCGGCCATGCAGATTGTCGTCGCGCCGCCGGGGCGCTGGAGCGACCCGCAGCACGCGGCAACGCGCTTCCTGCACGGCGACGCGCTCGCCATCACTCGTCGACTGGCGAGCGCGGTGACGGCGACGGCGCCGCCGGGCTGGTGCGAGGCCTTTGCCCGCGCCGAGGCGGCGGTCGAGCGCGCGCTCGAACAGGCCGGATCGGAATCCGATGCATTCTGGGAAGGCGTCATCGTGCCCGCCCTGCTCGCCCGCCTGCCGGCCGGTTTCCGCTTCTTCTGCGGCGCGTCGATGGCGATCCGCGACCTCGACACCTTCTCCGGCAGCAGCGACAAGCTGCTTGCCTTCTTCACCAATCGCGGTGCCAGCGGCATCGATGGCAATCTGTCCACCGCCGCAGGAATCTCCGGGGCAGGAGCGACGCTGGCGCTGGTCGGCGACCTCACCTGCGCGCACGACAGCGGCGGGCTGGCGCTGGCACGGGGCCGGCCGCTGCTCGTCGTCGTCGTCAACAACGGGGGCGGCGGCATCTTCGAGTATCTGGCGCCGGCGGCGCTGCCCGAGTTCGCGCGCGGCTGGCTGACGCCCGTCGACGCCGACTTCGCACACCTGGCGGCGACCTGGGGAATCACCTACCGGCGCGCGGCAACGCTCACCGACCTGCAGGCGGCGCTCGACACGGCGCTGGCGACGCTGGCGCGCAACGAGCCTTGCCTGATCGAGGCGGTGGTCGATCGACCACTGAGTCTCTCCCGGCATCGCGACTGGTGGCGCAGAGCCGCCGCTGCCGTCGATGCGCTGGCCGGGGCCCGGACGGCGCAGGGCGATCGGGCGGAACGGTAGCGCAAGCTCGAAAGCACATGAAGATCATAAAGAAAACCTTTCAAAAAGAAGTAATTGCAGAATTAATCTCAATGATTTTCTCGCAATAACCACGCCATCATTGTTTACATCTCCGTGAACTTGCATTAAATTCGCGGCCCATGGATACGAAACGAGTCCTCTCCGCACTTCTTGCCGCCGGCGCGCTCGCTTTCTCCAGCGTGGTCAGCGCAGTCGAACAGCCGAAACCCATCGAGGAACCGACGCTGTTCGAGCGCTACGCGAATACTGCCCAGGACCTGATCCTCAAGGGGCTCGAACTGGTCGGCATCAATTACCGCTACGGTGGTACCAATCCCGACCTGGGACTCGACTGCAGTGGTCTGGTGCAACTTGTCTACCGCGAGGCCGCCGGCCTCAACCTGCCGCGCACGGCCAGGGAACAGAGCCGGGTCGGCGAGGTCGTCGGCAAGAACGAACTCAAGGCCGGTGATCTCGTCTTCTTCAACACGATGCGTCGCGCCTTCTCGCACGTCGGCATCTATATCGGTGGCGACCGCTTCCTGCACGCGCCGCGGGCGGGTGCGGAAGTACGCATCGAGAGCCTCGATTCGAGCTACTGGGCATCGCGCTTCAACGGCGCGCGCCGCATCGTCGATCGCTGAACGACCCCGCCGCAGCGGTAGCGGCACGCACGCCCGGCGAATAGCCTTGTCGCGCCTGGCAATCGACGCTGAAGCCGTGTGCGCGCGCCACCTGACCCGGGAAAGCCTGTCGTGATCCCCTGGCTCGGAGATGCCCTTGTCTTTCCTGCAGTGGAACGCGCCCTGCGCGAGCCGAACGGTCTCCTCTGTGCCGGTGGCGACCTTTCCGCCGAACGCCTGCTGGCCGCCTACCGGCAAGGCATCTTCCCCTGGTTTTCCGCTGGTGACCCGATCCTCTGGTGGAGCCCCGATCCGCGCATGGTGCTCTTCCCCGAAGAGTTCCGCATTGCGCGCTCCCTGCGTCGCACGCTGCGTTCGCGTCGCTTCGAGGTCCGCCTCGACAGCGCCTTCGCCGAAGTGATCCGCGCCTGTGCCGAAACGCCGCGACCGGGACAGCCCGGCACCTGGATCACGCGCGAGATGCAGGAGGCTTACTGTCGCCTGTTCGAACGCGGCTTCGCGCATTCGGTCGAAACCTGGGAGGACGGGCGTCTGGTCGGCGGCCTCTATGGCATCGCCATCGGTCGCATGTATTATGGCGAATCGATGTTTTCAAGGGTGAGCGACGCGTCCAAGCTGGCCGCCGCGCACCTCGCGCGTTTCCTCGCTGCCGAGGGTTTCGGGATGATCGACTGTCAGATGCACACGCCGCACCTCGCCTCGCTCGGCGCGCGCGAGATCCCGCGCGCCGAGTTCCTGCGGCAGCTGCGGGAGCTGACCGCCGCCGACGTCCGCCCCGCGCGCTGGCCGGTCGACGGCGCGCGCTTCGCCTGGGACTGACATGTCGCATCCCGATGCCGGTCGCCTGCCCTTCTCGCTGCTGCAGTTCTACACGACTGCGCCCTACGCCTGCAGTTACCTGCCCGAGCGACAGGCACGCTCGCAGGTGGCGACGCCGACGCACCTGATCAATGCCGCGGTCTATGGCGATCTGGTGCGCCACGGCTTTCGCCGCAGCGGCATCTTCACCTACCGGCCGATCTGCGACCACTGCCGCGCCTGCGTTCCGGTGCGCATCCCGGTCGAGCGCTTTCATCCCGACCGCAGCCAGCGCCGCTGCCGCAAGGCGCACGCCGCGCTCTCCGCACGCGAGGCGCCGCTCGCCTTCGACACCGAGCACTTCGCGCTCTACCAGCGTTACCAGGCGGCGCGCCACGCCGGTGGTGGCATGGACCAGGACGACAGCGAGCAATACACGAACTTCCTGCTGCAGAGCCGCGTCGATACCCGCCTCGTCGCCTTCCACGAGGGCGAGGTGCTGCGCATGGTCAGCATCATCGATGTCCTCAGCGACGGACTGTCTTCCGTCTACACCTTCTTCGACCCCGCGCTGCCCGGCGCGAGCTACGGCGTCTACAACATCCTGTGGCAGATCGAACAGTGCCGCCGCAACGGTGCGCCCTACCTCTATCTAGGCTACTGGATCGGCGAGAGCCGCAAGATGGCGTACAAGTCGCGCTTCCGGCCGATCGAGGGGCTGATCGACGGGCGCTGGCAGGACCTGCCGGAAGAGGATTGAATCAGTGAACGGTCCCCGGTGTAAAATCGCGGGATGATCTATCCTCTCATCCGTCAATTCTTCTTCTCGCTCGACGCCGAAACCGCCCACGGAATCGGCATGTCCGGCCTGGACTTCGCGCACGCCGCCGGGCTTTCCGGTCTTTTCTCGGGAAAGGTGCCTGCCTGCCCGGTCGAGGTCATGGGACTGCGCTTCCCCAACCCCGTAGGCCTCGCCGCCGGACTCGACAAGAACGGCGATCACATCGACGCGCTGGCTGCACTCGGCTTCGGCTTCATCGAAATCGGCACGGTGACGCCACGGCCGCAACCCGGCAACCCGAAGCCGCGCCTCTTCCGCATCCCCGAGCGCCAGGCGATCGTCAATCGCATGGGCTTCAACAACGGCGGCGTCGACAATCTGCTGGCCCGCGTTGCTGCGGCGCAGTTCCCGCGCCGCGGCGGCATCCTCGGCATCAACATCGGCAAGAACTTCGACACGCCGATCGAGAAGGCCGCCGACGACTACCTGATCTGCCTCGACAAGGTCTATGATGCCGCCAGCTACGTCGCGGTGAACATCTCCAGCCCGAACACCAAGAACCTGCGCGACCTGCAGCGAGACGACGCGCTCGACGACCTGCTTGCCCGCCTGAAGGCGGCCCAGGCCAGGCTGGCCGACCAGCGCGGACGCTACGTGCCGATGGCGCTGAAGATCGCCCCCGACCTCGACGACCTGCAGATCCGGGCGATCGCCGACCTCCTGCGCCGGCATCGCATGGACGGCGTGATCGCCACCAACACGACGCTGGCGCGTACCGGCGTCGAGGGATTGCGCAACGCCGACGAGGCGGGCGGCCTTTCCGGCGCGCCCCTGCGCGAGGCCTCGACCGCGGTGCTGAAAAAGCTGGCGGCGGCGCTTGCCGGCGAAGTGCCGATCATCGGTGTCGGCGGCATCATGAACGGCGCCGATGCAGCGGCGAAGATCGCCGCCGGGGCGAGCCTGGTGCAGTTCTACTCGGGTTTCATCTACCGCGGCCCGGAACTGGTCGGCGAGGCGGCTGCAGCCATCGCCGCACGGCGTCGCTGAACGACCGCTGACGGATGCTCCCGCGGTACCGTCCGGCGCCGCGGCCGTCCCTCGCCACGCATACCTCCACCGCCAGTGCGGTTGAAGTGGCGGCACCCTTAACGGATAATCGCCGCCTCTCGCCAATGGCCCACTCATGACCCATTACCTTTTTCTCCTGATCGGCGCTGTCCTCGTCAACAACGTCGTGCTGGTGAAGATGCTCGGCCTGTGCCCGTTCATGGGCGTCTCCCGGAAAGTGGAGACGGCCTTCGGCATGGGCGCAGCGACGACTTTCGTCCTCACCGTCGCCACCGGCGCGAGCTACGTCATCGACCACTACCTGCTGCTGCCGTTCGGGCTCGAGTACCTGCGCACGCTGTCGTTCATCGTCACCATCGCGGCGATCGTCCAGCTCACCGAGATGGTCATCCAGAAGACCAGCCCCGTGCTGCACCAGGTGCTCGGCATCTACCTGCCGCTGATCACGACCAACTGCGCCGTGCTCGGCGTGCCCTTGCTCAACATCGCCAACAAGAACGACTTCGTCGACTCCCTGCTCTTCGGTGCCGGCAGCGCGATCGGCTTCTCGCTCGTGCTGGTCCTCTTCGCCGGCATCCGCGAGCGCGTCGATGGCGCCGATGTGCCGCGCCCGTTCAAGGGCGTCGCCATCGCCATGGTCACCGCCGGGCTGATGAGCCTGGCGTTCATGGGCTTTGCCGGCCTGGACAAGTACCAATGATCGGCGCCATCCTGATCATGGTGCTCGGCGCCGTCCTGCTCGGCGCGGCCCTCGGCTACGCGGCGGTCAAGTTCCGGGTCGAGGGCGACCCGCTGGTCGACCAGATCGACGCGATCCTGCCGCAGACGCAGTGCGGCCAGTGCGGCTACCCCGGCTGCCGCCCCTACGCCGAAGCCATTGCCAAGGGCGAGGCCGACATCAACCTGTGCCCGCCCGGCGGTGCCGAGGGGGTGCAGAAACTCGCCGACCTGCTCGGACGCGAGGCGAAGCCGCTCGAGGCCGAAGAAAAGCCGAAGCAGACCGCGCTCATCGACGAATCGCGCTGCATCGGCTGCACGCTGTGCCTCCAGGCCTGCCCGGTCGACGCGATCGTCGGCGCGGCCAAGCAGATGCACACCGTCGTCAGCGCACAATGCACCGGCTGCGAACTGTGCGTGAGCCCCTGCCCGGTCGAATGCATCAGCATGCAGCCACTCGGCGAAAACATCGACACCTGGCAGTGGCAGCGCCCGGTGATCATCCTGCGACAAGTCCCATGATCCAGCTTTTCAAGTTCCGCGGCGGCATCAAGCCGGCTTCGAACAAGGACGTGTCGTCGTCGGCAGCGATCGCGAAGGCGCCGCTGCCGGCGCGTCTCTACCTGCCGCTGCGCGTTTCGGCGCGCACACTGGCGCAACCGCTGGTCGCGGTCGGCGAGCACGTGCTCAAGGGGCAGGCGATCGCCAGCGCCGAAGGGGTGCTCGGCACGACGCTGCACGCACCGACCTCGGGCGTCGTCTCGGCGATCGACGCCGGCGACTATCCGCACCCTTCTGCACTGCCGGTACCGCGCATCGTCATCGACAGCGACGGCGATGACCGCTGGTGCGCACGGAAGCCGCTCGATGCGGCGAGCGCCTCACCCGACGAACTGCGTCGCCACCTGCGCGAGGCCGGCATCGTCGGTCTCGGCGGCGCGGGTTTCCCGAGCCACGTCAAGCTCTCGCCGGGGCAGGCCGCGATCGCGACCCTGATCATCAACGGCGCCGAGTGCGAACCGTGGATCACCTGCGACGACCGGCTGATGCAGGAACGCGCTGCTGAAATCATCGCCGGCGCGCTGATCCTGCACCGCGCCATCGGCGCCCGGCGCGTGCTCATCGGCATCGAGGACAACAAGCCGCAGGCCATCGCAGCGATGCAGAAGGCCGCCAGGCAAGCCGCCGGCGGGACCGACCTCTCCGTCGTCGCCGTGCCGACGCTCTACCCGGCCGGCGGCGAAAAGCAACTGATCCGCGTGCTCACCGGGATCGAGATTCCCTTCGGCAAGCTCGGCTTCGACTTCGGCGTGCAGTGCTTCAACGTCGGCACCGCGTACGCCGTCCAGCGCGCGGTCGTGCACGGCGAACCGCTGATCTCGCGCATCGTCACGCTCACCGGCAACGTCGAGCAGGCCGGCAACTGGGAGGTCCTGCTAGGGACTCCGATCGCCGAATTCGTCGCGCTCGGCCGGCCACGCCCCGACACCGACCGCTACCTGATGGGCGGACCGATGATGGGCATCGACCTCGCGAGCCTGGCGGCTCCCCTCGTCAAGACCTCGAACTGCACCCTGGTCGGTTCACCCCGACTCTTCCCGCCGCGGCCGCCGGAAATGCCGTGCATCCGCTGCGGATCCTGCGCACGCGCCTGCCCGCACGAGTTGCAGCCCTTCGAGCTGTACTGGTTCGCCCGTGCCGGCAACCTCGACAAGGCCAAGGAGTACCACCTGTTCGACTGCATCGAATGCGGCTGCTGCAGCTATGTCTGCCCGTCGCACATCCCGCTGGTCCAGTATTTCCGCTTCGCCAAGGGCGAGATCTCGGCGCGCGAGCGCGAGAAGAAGGCGGCGGCAGCGGCCAAGGAACGCTTCGAATTCCGCAACGAGCGCGCCGAGCGCGAAAAGGCCGAGAAGGCAGAGCGCCTGGCGCGCGCCGCAGCGGCCAAGGCGGCCGAGTCGGCAGCGCCGCGTGGCGAGGCCGCTGCCGGCGCGGCTGCCCCTGCCGTTCCTCCCGCAGCGTCTGCCGCGGCGGAGAGCGTGCCGGCGACGGCGGCTGCCGCAACGCCCTCGGCCGCCGATGCGGCCAGGAAGGCGGCGATCGCCGCCGCGATGGAACGCGCGCGCGTCCAGCGCGAGGCCGTGCAGGCGAGAAACACCGAGGCGCTGAGCCCCGAACAGCAGCGCGAGATCGCCGCCATCGAGGCCCGCCGCGCCAGTGCTGCCGGGGCGGCCGCGGCAGCGCCGCCTGCCGAAACCCCGACCTCCGCGCCGGAACTGCCATGAGCCTGCTGCCCTCCACCTCCCCCTATCAACTCGGCCAGGCCAGCGTACGCGGCGTCATGCTGCAGGTGCTGCTCGCGCTGCTGCCGGCGATCGCCACCTATGTCTGGCTGCTGGGACCGATCATCCTCGTCCAGATCGCCGTCGCCAGCGTTTCCGCCCTCGTCGGCGAAGCGCTGCTGCTGAAGGCACGCGGCAAGCCGCTCGGGCTCTTCCTCGGCGACGGCAGCGCGCTGGTCACCGCCTGGCTGGTCGCGCTCACCTTCCCGCCACTGGCGCCATGGTGGCTGGTGGCGCTCGGCGCGCTGTTCGCGATCGTCGTCGCCAAGCAACTCTACGGCGGGCTCGGACAGAATCCGTTCAACCCGGCGATGATCGCCTTCGCCGCGTGCATCGTCGCGTTCCCGGCGCTGATGTCGACCTGGCCGCCGCTGCCGCTGGCCTATGGCTTCTCCGAACAGTTGCAGGCCGTCTTCGGACTCCTGCCGCACGTCGACGCGATGAATGGCGCGACCCCGCTCGATGCCCTGAAGACCTCGCTCAAGCTCGGCGAGGGCTCGGTCACGGTCAGCACGCTGCTCGCCGACCCCGAGGTCTTCGGCCGGATCGCCGGCCGCGGCTGGGAATGGATCGCCGCCGGCTACCTCGTCGGCGGCCTGTTCATGCTCTGGCGCGGGATCATCCGCTGGCAGGGACCGCTGGCGTTCATCGCCGGGATGAGCACGATCGCCGGCCTGTGCTGGGCGCTGCACCCCGATCAGTTCGCCGATCCGCTCTTCCACCTCTTCTCGGGCGGCGCGCTGATGGGCGCCTTCTTCATCGTCACCGACCCGGTCTCGGGCTGCACCACGCCGCGCGGGCAACTATTCTTCGGCTTTGCCGCGGGCATCCTCGCCTACCTGATCCGCGTCTTCGGCGGCTATCCCGACGGCGTCGCCTTCGCAGTCCTCTTGCTCAACCTCTGCGCGCCGCTGATCGACCGCTACACGCAACCTGCCGTCTTCGGCTGGAGGAAGACGAGATGAGCGCAAGCCCTGAGATGCAGCCTGCAGCGCAGGCGAAAGCGCCCTCCGCGCCGGCGATGGCGGCGCGGAGCGCACTGATCCTGATCGTATTCGTCGCCGTGTTCACAGGCCTCCTGGCCGCTGCCTACCTGCGCACCAAGCCGGCGCTGGAGGCGACCGCGCTCGCCGAGAAGACGAAGCTGATCGACGAGGTGCTGCCGAAGACCGCCTACGACAACGACCCGCTCAAGGACGCCGTGCAGATCGCGGCCGTTGCCGCGCTCGGTCTCGACGAACCGTCGACCGTCTACCGCGCTCGCCGCGCCGGCGAGCCGGCCGCAGCGGTCGTCGAAGCAGTCGCCGCCGACGGTTATTCGGGCAGGATCCGCCTCCTGCTCGCCATCGCTGCCGACGGCACGGTGCTCGGCGTCCGCGTCACCGAGCACCGCGAGACGCCGGGACTCGGCGACTACATCGAGCCGAAGAAAGACAAGAACAAGGCACGGCCGTGGATCTCCCAGTTCAACGGGCTCTCGCCGGCCACACTGAGCGAACGCGACTGGCGCGTGAAGAAGGACGGTGGCCGCTTCGACTCGGTCGCCGGGGCAACGGTGACGCCACGCGCAGTGGTCAAGGCAGTGCGCAAGGCGGCGCTGTGGGTCGCCGACAACCGCGAGCAGGTGTTCCAGTGAGCGCCCGAACGCGTCAGGAAGGAGGCTGAAGTGAAGTCCGACGAATTGCGCCGGATCGCCGCCAACGGCGTCTGGAAACAGAACACCAGCCTGGTGCAGATCCTCGGGCTGTGTCCGCTGCTGGCGGTGACCACCAACCTCGTGAACGGCGTCATGCTGTCGCTGGCGACGATCCTGGTGATGGCACTGTCCGGTGCCGTGATCGCCAGCCTGCGCGCGTTCATCCCGCACGAAATCCGCATCCCGGTATTCATCCTGATCGTCGCGGCGCTGGTCACCATCGTCGACCTGTCGTTCAACGCCTACCTGCACGAACTCTACCTGGTGCTCGGCATCTTCATCCCGCTGATCGTCACCAACTGCATCGTCCTCGCCCGTGTCGAAGCCTACGCGGCCAAGAATCCCCCGCTGCAGGCGGCGGCCGACGGCGTGTTCATGGGCATCGGCATGCTGTGGACGCTCGCGCTACTCGGCGGCATGCGCGAGCTGATCGCCGGCGGCACACTGTTCTCGGGGATCGAGATGGTATTCCCGGGCGTCGAAGCCCTGCACCTGCTGCCTGCCGACTATCCCGGCTTCCTGCTCGCGGCCTTGCCGCCCGGCGCCTTCATCCTGCTCGGCTGCATGATCGCGTGGAAGAACTGGGTGGAGGAACGCGCCGCCGAGCGCCAGCGGCGGACGGCGCCCGCGCAGGCCGCGGCCAGCACCGGCTGATCTCCGATGAACCGTCAAACCTCTTTCAAGCCACGCAAATCACCAAAATCGACGAAATAAAACCCAGGCTTGTTGTCGCTTGCCGGCTTCGCCTGCTCAACAGCGAACGACAGGAATGATTTCTCTTCGTGCATTTCGTGGCTAATTGATCTCTCCAGGATGAACGCCAATACCCGTGCCGAGTTCTTCGCCCGCCTGCGCGCCGCCGACCCGGCACCGCAGACCGAGCTCGCCTACGAGTCACCGTTCCAGCTGCTGATCGCCGTCATCCTTTCGGCGCAGGCGACCGACCGCAGCGTCAATCTGGCGACGAAGCCACTGTTCGCCGTCGCGCCCGACCCGGAGAGCATGCTCGCGCTCGGCGAGGAAGGCCTGATCAGCTACATCAATCGCATCGGCCTCTACCGTAACAAGGCGAAGAACGTGATCGCCACCTGCCGCCTGCTGCTCGAACGTCATGGGGGAGAGGTGCCGGCGACGCGCGCCGAACTCGAAGCGCTCCCCGGCGTCGGCCGCAAGACCGCCAACGTCGTCCTGAACGTCGTTTTCGGCGAGCACACCATCGCCGTGGACACACACATCTTCCGCGTCGGCAACCGCACCGGGCTGGCCAAGGGCAAGACGCCGCTCGCCGTCGAGCAGAAGCTCCTGCGCCATGTCCCCGCCGAGTTCCGCGAACACGCGCACCACTGGCTGATCCTGCACGGCCGCTACGTGTGCAAGGCGCGTCGTCCCGAGTGCTGGCGCTGCCCGGTCGCCGATCTGTGCGATTATCGCGACAAGAGTCCGCTGCCATGATGCCCGAGCCCCTCCCGATGAGAGTCGCCAGTGCGCTGGTCAGCGGCGACGAAGCGACGCCGAAACTGGTCGAGACGGCGGTACGCCAGGCGCTGGCGCGCGCCGGTCTGCGCAGCGCCGGCAGCGTGCTGCTGTTCCTGACCCCCGAGTTCTCCCGACAGGCGCAGGAGGCGGTGACTGCCGCCGTGCGCGCTGCGTCCTGCCTGCAGGTCGCCGGCGGCATCGCCGCCGGCGTATTCACCGAAGACGGCTGGGCGCTGGACCGACCGGCGGCAGCGGTGATGGTGTTCGGCGAAGGCATGGCGTTCGCGCCGGTCGACGAAGAAAGGGAGCAAGCCGTCGCCGGCGGCGCGCCGACCCTGCTCTGCTACGGCAGCGAGCCGGGTTCGCGCCCGCGCCAGTCGGCGCGCCGTTTCGGCGGCAGCTTCGCCGGCAAGCCAGGGGCGTCAGCGCTGGTCTGGCAGGCTGGACGGGTCAGCGCAGCGCCACACTGCGCGCTCGCCGTCGGCGGCCCCCGTGTCGACCTTCGCGTCTCGTCCGGACTGTCGCTGCTCGGCCCTGCCACGATCGTCGATGCCGCCTCCGGCAACGAACTCGTGGCGCTCGGCGGACAGAGCCCGCTCGCCAGCCTGCGTGGCGTGCTGCCGGCCGAGTGGCACGAGCTGCCGCTGCACCGGCTGGCCGCCGTTCTCATCGACGACGCGATCGGCGGCGACACACACGCGGCGCTCGGCTCGGGATTGTATCGGGAAGTCGCCATCGTCGCCGTCAACGCCGACGGTTCACTGACCCTCGCCGACCCGGTCGAGCGCGGCCAGCGCCTCGCCTGGGCGATCCGCACGCCGGACAGCAGCACCTCCGACATGCAGGCCGCACTCGGCCGGCTGGCGGCCGACAGCTCCACCGCGAGCGCTGCGCTGATGTTCTCTTGCATCGGTCGCGGCCCCTACTTCTACGGCGGCGAAGACTGCGACCTCGCCCTCTTCTCGCGTTACTTTCCGGGGCTGCCGCTGCTCGGTGTCTATGCGAGCACGCAGTTTGCGTGGAACTGGGAGGGCGTCAATCGCAGCCTGCGCAACTCCGTCGTCGTGGCCCTGCTCTCAGCCGAAGGGAAGAAGCATGTTCAATCCGTCGCGTGAACAGGTACGCGAGTTCTTCTGCACGGCCTTCAGCAAGCTGCGCGAGCGTGTCCCACTCGCCGGCAACGAGGCGCTGGCCGTCGCCGTGATCGAACGCCACCCCGAGTGGCACGCGCTGCTCGCCGACCGCGAACGCGCGCTCGCCGCCGGGCCGGCGGCCGACGGCTGCGAGCCATTCCTGCACCTCTCGCTGCACCTGGCGATCGCAGAACAGTTGTCGATCGACCAGCCGCCGGGGATCCGCGCTGCCTGGACGCGGCTGTGCGCGCGCTGCGACCCACACGAGGCCGAGCATCGGCTGATCGACTGCCTGGCCGAGACCATCTGGGAAGCACAACGGAACGGCAGCGCGCCTGACGGCGAGCGCTACCTGGAACGGCTGCGGCGTAGCGCGACTTCCTGAAGCATCTACTGCCGCGCAGTACCCAGGATCACTTCGTCTGGAACAGGTATTCGCCGCCCTCGACGTGACCGGCGGAAACGACTGCGCCGTACTGCGGTTCCTGTGGAAACTCGCTGGTCACGCGGCGGCTGACACTGCGCCAGACCTCGTAGCCGGGGGTGGTGCCGGTCGACGTGTCGAGTGTCTTGATCAGGTTCCACGCGAAGATCGAGTGCCCGTCCTTGCCTTCGTCCGAAACCGGCTCGTCGCCACCCGACGAGAAGACCAGTACCGAACGGCGACGCAGTACCTCGTCGGCCTTCGGCTCACCGCGATAGCTCACCTTCTGCTCGCGCGTCAGGGAGCCCGAGAAGCAGCTGTCGGAAACGAGGATGATCTGGCGCGCGGGGACTGCGGCCAGCAGCCGCGAGATGTCGGTGTTGGAGATCCAGTTCGCCGCCGTCTTCACCGACGCGTCGACGGGAATCCAGAAGCCCATGTTGGTGTCGTCCATCAGGTAGCCGTGGCCGGCGTAGAAGAGAAGGACACTGTCCTCCGGGGCGACCCCGGCGGCGACCTCGTTGAAGGCCTCGATGATCTGCGCCTTCGACGCGTTCCTGAGCACGCGCGCCTCGTAGCCGAAGCGCGAACGCAGCACGGCAGCGATCTTCTCGACGTCGGCGACGGGCGTCTCCAGACCGGGTATCGGCGCCGTGTAGTCGTTGTTGCCGACCAGCAGCGCGACGCGTCGCTGCACCACCGGCGGCGGAGCGACGGCCACGGGCTTGGGCTCCTCTGGCACGACAACGGGCGGAAGGCTTGCCGGAGCGGCAGCGACCGTGGCGGCAGGCGTGATGGCAACTTCACCGGCAGCGGGTTCCGTGCCGGGTGCGGGAGCGGCGATCGGCGCCACCGGTCGCGCCAGACAGAGCGTTTCCTTGGGCAGCGCTCCCGGCGGGCATTCGGGGACGTCGGCAGCGGCCGGGTTGCGGCGCAATTCCTCGAGTGCCTCGCGGTAGAGCAGCGTGCGCGCCTGGTGCCGCTGCACGGTGAGCGCCTGGAACTGCGCCATCCCGGGAACGCCGCCGGCGAACGCCGGCGGGCGCATCATCTGCGCGTGCACCGCGGATGCGAAGAAAAGCAGCGGCAACAGCCTGAGCAGTTTCATGGCACTCCCTCCTCGTTGCGGGCGCGGCTGACGAGGCGCGGCCAGTCGCGCGACCAGTATCTCTCATGATTGTAGCCGGCGACGCGCTCGCTGCGGCCGCCGCGCAATTCGACGTAGCGCTCTACCACTTGCGGCGGCACGACGCGGTCTTCCTCGCCGACGAAGTGCAGCGCTTGCCGTCCCTGCCTGCTGGCGGCGAAGGGCTGATCGGTCGCCGGATCGAGCGAGCCAGCGAGCGGCGAGAGGCCGTGCAGTGACACCCACTCGGCGAGCGCGAGCGGCGCGGCGACGGTGATCAGGCGCTCGACGTCGTCGCGCCGCTGCGCGAGCAGCGCGGCGATGACGCCTCCGCCCGAATAGCCGACGAGCTGCAGGCGAGTCGCGCCGCTCCCGGCGAGGAGACTCGTCAGCGCCTGATCGAAGGCGGCGACCACCTCGGGGGCGAAGCGTCGCTCGCTCCAGTAGGCCGGCGGACAGCCGGCGAGCGCCTCGGCGTCGAGATACTGGCAGGGCCGCCCCAGGTAGGCGACCTTGGCCGCCTGGTCCGCTGCCGCCAGCGCCAGCGCGGTCGGTTGCCACGGCGTCGGGTCGCGCGGCGGCTGAAAAGGCGTATGCCAGGCAGCGCCGTCGCCCTCGATATAGACGACCAGCGTCGCCGCCGGCCGCTCGGCGACGCGGACGAAGGCGGCGAGCTCGAAGTCGCCGGCGCGCAGGGAGTTCACCGTGAACCCGCGCCGCTGCGCCCAGTCGGACGCCGCCTGCCGCGAACCGCCGAAGGAATCCGGACTCGCACAGGCGGCGAGCAGAAGTGAAAAGGCCGCGCCAGCCAGCGCGGCCTTCACCGGGATGGATCCCGGAGACAGCATCAGAAGCGGATGCTGACGTTCGCCATCAGGTTGTTGTACTTCTGGTTGCTACGGCTTTCCTCCTGGTTGTAGGCGATGCCGGCGGTGACGCCCTTGGCCAGCGAGAAGTAATTGACGCCGACCGTCCCCACCCATGCATCCCTGCCGATCGGGTCATCGAGTCCGGCCGAGTTCGTGCGGCGCATGTCGTTCACGTAGGAAACGCCGACGTAGGGCATGAAGCCGCCGTTCAGCCAGTAGCCGGCCTGGATGCCGAGACGCGTCTGGTCGATCTTGTTCTTGACGCCAGTGCCGGGATCAGTCGCGCCTGCTTTCTTGTTGTCACCGTACTTTTCCTCGCCGTGCAGGTAGCTGAGCTTGCCGAGGAACTGGACGTTGCCGTACCAGCGGTTGTAGGTCAGGTTGGCGGCACCGAACCAGCGGTCCGACTCGGCGCTGACGTCGTTGGCACCGTAGAACCTGCCCTGGCCGATACCGACGCTGGCGTCGACCGCGAACTGCTTGTTCAGTTGGTAGGCGGCGTAGGGGGCGATCACGTAGCCCTTGGTCGTCGATTCGATTCGGGCCCCGCCGCCGGTAATGTTCTGGCTGTTCAGGTTACCGCGGTCGAGGGCCGCCGAAACGCCGACGACGAAGTCGGGCGACAGCGCATAGTCGGCGCCGATCACCGAGTTCAGCACCGTCGAGTTGTTCCTGATGTTGTTCGCAAAGGCATTGTAGCTTTGCTGCGTATCGGCGTTGCTGAGGTTGCCCCAGACGGTGAAGGGCCTGCCGGCGCCGCCGGCGGCGAGGCCGCGGGAGTCGAGCGAGGCGACCGGGCCGGGAGCGCCAAAACCGAAGAAGCGCGAACCGAGCGCGCCCGAAATGGCGGTCGCCTGCGCGAACGAAGTCGCGTTGATCTGGACCTGGGCGGTCGGCGCTGCCGCCGCAGAAGACGCCGGTTGTTCCGCCAGCACCGACGCCAGTTCATTAGCAACCTGAGCCGAAGCAACACCGCTCACACCCACCAGGCCCGCTGCCAAGAGCAGGCGCTTGTCGAACTTGTACTTCATGAAACACTCCCTTGAAAAAAGGTCCCTTGCGGACTCGATTGAAAAAACTAGTGGGCGCTGGCCTCGCGCGCATTCCTGACCGCCTTCTCGTAGAGGGCGACGATCATCCCGACCTGCGGGTCGTGCGGGCGCGAATTGCGCAGTTCGGCGACCACCTGCTCGATGCGGTCGAATTCACGCAGCTCGAACAGGCCGGACAGGAGGTAAAGCTCGGGGTCGAGGTCGCCGCGCGCCGCTTCCAGGCGCAGCCGGCGATAGGTCGCCTCGACCTGTGCCGTGCCGCCGAAACTGCCGATGGCACGCGTGCGCCCGGCCGGCTGCGGCGAAGCGGCCGCGTCGCTCGAAGGCGTGCGCGCGATCTGGCGCACCACCCCCGGCGACAGTTGCCTGAGTTCGGGCGCTGCCAGCCCCGAGGCGCGGCTTTCCGAGGCGTCAACCTCGAGACGCCCCGCCCCGCGCCAGGTCTCCTGGCGGCCGTTGCCGAGGTAGAAAATCTTCGCCCAAGCGTCACTGGCGAAGGCAAGCCGGTCGCCGCGCTTGAGCCGGGTGAAGGACTCGACCGCTTCCTCCCCTTGCGCGGTGAGGCGGCTGACCGTTCCTTCGATCCTGATGATGAATGCCGTGTCGGGCAATTCGCGCGCAGCAGCCGTCCCTGACAAGGCCGGGAACAAGGCGAGCAGGAAGGCAGCGAGCAGTGCTTTCATCATGTGTAAAATTGTAATCGAATGGGCCGATTCCCGTCGAGCCCGCGGCGAGCACGCACACCGTTTTCAATCCGTATATTGCCTAAGCATCACAGACTGGCTGGGCGGCGCAACTCGGCCAGCGGGGCGTCGGGGAAGCCCGCCCAGAAACGCTCGCGCAGCAGCTCGACTTCCTTGTCCTTCATGCCGACCAGGCGTGCGTTGAAGGCGCGCGGGTCGGGCGTATAGAGCAGGTAGGCCTGCGTCTCGTTGATCATCATCTCCTCGTTGTTCGCGTCGTAGCTGCTGCCCGAGAGGAACTTGCGGAAGGCGGCACGCTGCTCCTCGCTGAGCACCGTCTTCCAGAACTTGCGGCAGTAGGCGGCGTAGAGACGATTGGTGTAGAACTCGGCGTGGCTGATCTCGTGCATCAGGATGGTCTGCCGCGCGAGCGCGCTGACCCGCGGGGTGAAGGATCGGTCGCCGGTTTCCTGCGGAATCGAAAGGATCACCGCCCGCGGACTGACCGCCTGGTAGAAGCCGCGGCGCATGACGAGCAGGCGGCGGTCGAGCAACAGCTGGCGCAGCGCGATTTCCTCGGCGTTGAGGCGGACACCGCCGAGATCGGCCAGATTGAAGAAGACCACTAGTTCCGAGACCATGAAATCGTTGCCGTAGGCGAAGGTCGCCTCGGTCTTGCCGACCGAACGGATGAATCCGGCCAGTTCCTCGTTGCTCATCACCCGCCCGCGCGGCGCGCCGAGGCGCTCGACCAGCGCGCCGACCCGGTTGAACATGCGCCCCTGCTCGGCGAGCGAGGGAAAATCCAGGATCAGGATCGCCGAGCGGCCGCCGTATTCGTAGAGCGTGACCTCGTCGCTGCGCGCGGCCAGGATCGAGGAGAAATCGGCGACGCGTGCCGATGGCAGCGAGTAAGTTGCTGCCGGCTCCTGCCCCCCTTCGTCGGCCAGCAGCGGCGCCGTGAAAGGCAGGCAGAGCGCGAGCAGCAGGACCGCGAACAGGCGCCCCAGGTTCTTCATGGCTGACGGTAGCTATCGGTGCTGAAACGGTGCGCGCGTTCCAGGTTGTAGGTATTGATGTCGCGGTTGCTCGGACGGGCCGGCTGATTGAAGCCAGCCGCGCTGGCCGGCGGATAGAGCGGCATCAGGCCGCCGTAGCCGTAAGCGCCGAACACCGGCGCAAAACCGCCGAAACTCAAAGAATTCTCGCGGTAATACAGTTGCTGGCCGAAGGCGTGCGCACGCTGCAGGTTGTAGGCATTGACGTCACGGTTGCTCGGGCGCACCGGAACATTCAGCCCACCCCCATAGACCGACGGTGGATAGAGCGGAAACGGCGCGGCGCCCGAGCGCATGAGCAGCGGCGGCGGACTGACGAATACCGGTGAGGGCGGCAGGATCGCCATCTGCCTCAATGCCGGCGAGGCGAACACCAGCGAGGGCAGCGCCGGATGCGCGTAGGCGTATTCGGGATCGACGCTGGCGACACCGCCATCGGGAAGGAGGAGGATCTCGCCACTCGCCGGCGCAATCAGCAGCGCGAGGCTGGCAGAGGCCGCGAGGGCACACAGTCGGTTTTTCATTTGGCGCCACCTTCGCTGCTGACGCTGACGGCACCGCCGCGGCGCTGGATCAGATAGACCGTCCCCGTGCGCGGCGACTTGTAGCGAGTGACGCCGGGGGGAATCTCCTTGTTGTCGATATAGACCTTGCCATTGACGACAGCGACTCCCTGCACGTCGACCTGGCTGCCGATGCCGCCGACATTGACGCTGGCCTCGCTGCCGCCGGTGGCGATCGAGGTAACGCTGTCGGCACGCGCCGCACCGCTTCCAGAAACGACAGAAGCACCGCCATCGCTGCGGATGCTGACCTCGCCGCCGCTGACGTTGATCTCCTGACCGGGACTGCGGATGCTGACCTGGGCCATCGTCATCCCGGCGCCGCCGAGCAGCGCGACTGCCACACCAAGGAATCGCGGAACGCTTCTCATGACATTCATGATGAACTCCCCTTCCTTACTTGCAGTTGAGGTTAACCGCCGAGCCCCCGCTCTCGATGACGCTGTTGCTGCGCTGCGCGCCAGCGCCCTCGCCGACCATGCCGACGCTGTTGGCGACCTCGGTGCATTGACGCACGCGGTTGGGCTGGGCCGGCGGAGCGACCAGCGCGCGCGCGCGCTGACGCAGGCGTTCGGCCTCGGTCGGAGGTACCGCGCGCAGGATGATCGTCGTCCCGTCGCCGGCGAACGGCTCGCCTTCGGACGACTCGCGCAGGTAGTACTGCGCGTCGTCGCTGGCACGCTCGGCCTCGTTGCGCCCGGCGATACCCTCCTCGATCAGGAGCGGCGCCTCAGTCCCGTTCCGGTAGTGGCGCGCCTCGGCCGCCGAACGCGTCGCTGCACGCTCGACGCCTGTCTCGTCGCCCGCAGGCTGCAGGATCACGATCTCTCCCGCGCTGGCCGCCTGGGGGGCGAGTGCAGCGAGACAGACGCCGAAGGCGAGGCCGCGCAGGCACATGGCGAACTCCCGGATTCATCACTGGATGAGGATGTCCAGCTTTCCTTCGGCCACCGACGGATTCGACTTACGGAAGGCACCTGCAATTTCGTCCATGGACCCCACCTTCAGCGGCGTCAGGTCAGCCCCCTTGAGGTTCTGCGGCAGCGCCAGATCGCGCGCGCTCGCGTAACAGGCGATCTGCTCCCGCCCCGCCTGGTCGAACCTGATCTTGAACGGCGAGTTCTCGGGCGGCAGGGTCAGCGACTTGTTGGCCTTGACGAACGGATCGGGGCTGAAGCGATTCGGATAGATGCGGGCAATCGCCCCCGAGACGTCGCGGTAGTAGCAGTAAAGGACGCCGTCAGCGGTCAGTTGCACGCGCGCCTGCAGGAACTCCTGCGGACGATAGCTCGGGCGCTGGCCGCGATCGCTGTCGAGCTTGAGGGAAAGCGCCTGCGTCGCACCCGTTCCCGGCGCGGGCGCGACACTCGTCAGCGCCGCCGGCTTCGGCGTCGGATCGGCCGCCAGCGGCTGATCGGCATCGAGCAGGCTGTAGTACAGGTCGAAATTGACGCGGCCGTCGGCAACCAGACCGTTTTCCGCCTGGTAGCGCCCGACCGCCTCGGTCAGGTCGCGCGAAACGATTCCATTGACCGGCCCCGAGTAGGCGCCGAAGCCGGCGAGTTTGCGCTGCACCAGCTTGATGCGATCCTGCGGCGTCATGCCGTCGTACCATTCACGCGCCTGCTCGATCATCACCGGATTGGTCTTGTCGATCTCCAGGCACTTCCAGTATGGGGTCCCGGTCAGCTTGCCGACCAGTTCGATCATGCCGAGCTCGACCAGCGCGCGTACGCCGGCGCCGAGCCCCTCCGACTTGTTCAAGGACATGTTGAAGGCAAAACCGGCTTTGCCGATCTTGCCGCCGAGGTCGGCCGACTTGCCGGCACGCGAGATGACCAGGGAATTGCTCGCATTGACGCCGGGAAGGATCATGCGCGTGGTCGTCTCGCCGATGTTGAGATCCATGGCGACGATCGAGGAAACCTGATCCTTGCTGACGCCGACGTCGAGGAAGGGCAAGGCGAGCCCGCCGCCTGCCTGGGCGTCGATCGCGTTCTCGTCGAGTTGCGTGATCGCCCCGCGGATGTAGTAGTTCGGCAGCTTGTGGTTGAAGGCACCGGCTGCCTGGATATCCTGGAACAGCGCCAGCAGGTCGTTGCGCTCGGTGTCGTAGTCGATGAAGGTCAGCGCCCGACTCTTGATCGACATCTTCGACGCGGCCGAAATCAGCATTTCCTTGGTTCCGGTCTGCACCTTGCCCGTCGAATCGGGGATGCCGGCCGTGGTGATGACGATGTCGCGCTTGCCGTAGGCCAGCAGGAGGTCATCCATGCAGCGCAGTGCCGGGGTGAAATTGCTGACCGTCTTGCTGACCGGCGTCTTCACCGCCGCAGCGACGGTTGCCGTCTCGGGTTTCGGCGCGTCGGTCACGCACCCCGCCAGCATGGTCGCGACACACATCCCGGCAAGCAGACGCCTCGGTTCCCTGATCGGACGGATGGCCATCTTGAGCTCCTTTGCAAAATTACAGGTCGCTCGGCTCGGAGGCGTCGGAGCGCCTTGCGGATCGGTGAAAAACTTCTTGAGTTCATCTTGACACACGATATCTGCGCGCGCAAGATATAACCAAAGTAAGTACAAAGAGTCGCCTAAGGCAGTCCTGCATCTGCCGCAAGAAAAGCGATTCCCGGCGCTTACGTTCCGCCGAGACAGCTTGCGGCGCCTGCAGTCCGCAGCGACAGTTGTTGTTCCGCGACGTCCCCTGGGCATCGCAACATCACTGAGGAGCCGGACCATGAAATCCTGCGCCATCACTGCCACCCTCGCCAGCCTGCTCGGGCTGACCTTGTTCGCGTCGGTGCCCGCCGCACTGGCCCAGAGCGAAGGCGGCGTCATCCGCGGCAACACCAAGATCAACGTCAGCGCGGGCAACGTCAACACCATTGCCACCGGCAGCAACAACACGGCCAAGACCAGCATCGGCAGTGTCAAGGGCAACAGCCGCGAGAACACCAACATCACGGTCGACGTCAAGAACGTCTCCAACGTGGTCAGCGGTCGCGGCAAGAAGGGTTGCGTGAACATCGGCACCAAGGGCGCCGACCCCGACTGCAACTGATCCTTCGCGGAGGAAATCATGCGCACACCAACCGCCACCCCGCTGCTCAAGGGCCTGATCACCGCTCTCGTCGCAGCAGGCATGCTCGCCTCAACGCACGCGCTGGCAGAACTCAACAAGGGCAGCCACCTCAACACCTCGGGCCAGGGCAAGGTCAACAAGGCGCTGGCGCGTGGCTACATGCAGAGCGGCAACACCGACGGCTACACGCGTCAGCAGCAGCAGTCGCAGGTCAACATCGGCAGCAAGAGGGCCGGAACCTGCACGATGAACGTGGGCACCACGAAGCCTGGCGAAAAAGCCCCCAAGGAGGTGATCGTCACCTCCAAGGAAATCATCAACGTCTGCAAGTGAGAGAATCATGAACAAGATCAGCCTTCAGACCGGTCTGGCCGGCGCGCTTATACTGATGTCGGGTTTCGCCTGGTCGGGCGACGTGAAGTTGTACGACAAGGCGCCGAGCGTCGAGGAATTGCAGCGCCAGCTCACCGGTGGCGATGGCGGCGAAGTCAGGAAACCGAGGACGCGCGCGATCGTCTTCGGGGACTCGACCCCGGCCGAGAGCGAAGCACCGGCCGCGCAGCCCGCAGCCGCTGCACCACGCCCGCAGGCCCGGCCGCAGACGGCACAAACCGCACAGCCTGCTGAATCCTATTCGCCGCCGCCCGCGCCAGCCCCCGCACCGGCGCAGGCGAGCGATCGCGCCATTGCCTTCCCGATCAACTTCAGCGTCAATAGTTCGAACATCCTGCCCGAATCGGTGCCCTTCCTCGAGTCGATCGCCGGACTGATGCAGAAGGATACGAGCATGCGCCTGATCGTCGAGGGCCATACCGACAAGTCCGGTCCCGCCGCGCGCAACGCCGTGCTGTCGCGCGAACGCGCCTATTCCGTGACCAATTACCTGATCGACCATTACCGGATCGACCCGATGCGCCTCATGCCGGTCGGCAAGGGTTTCAGCGAACCCCTGCCCGGCATGGAGCCAACCAATCCGAAAAACCGCCGGGTGCAATTCCGCATCGGCGGTTGAGCGGAGCAGCGAGCAGCCAGCATTCATCCGGATGCCTGCTCTTCCATCAATGTTCAGGAGGTCTGAATCATGCGTAAGTCTCTTCTCGTCATCGCGCTGATGACCGCTTCTTCCTTTGCTCTGGCTCAGCAATATGGCGGGGCTGGCGGCGGCGCCGGAACTCCGGGCGCCGGTGCCAGTGGCGGCGGTAGCGGCTATCAAGCGGCCACCGGCGGCGTCAACATCCAGGGCAACACGGCGATCAACGCCAATGCCGAAAACGTGAACGCTGTCGCCGTCGGCCAAGGCAACACGGCCAAGAACGCCGTCGGTTCGATCAAGGCGGGGACCAACATCCAGGGCAACACGGCGATCAACGCCAACGCCCGTAACGTCAATGCCGTCGCCGTCGGCCAGGGCAACAAGGCAACCAACGACGTCGGCACCATCGGCGGTCGTTGATGTCCCGGCGGAGGAAACCCGGCGTACGAGCGCCGGGCTCCCTCCGCCCACAGACGGAATGGCAGACCATGCGAACACTCTTGTCGCTTGCGCTTCTCACCCTGACTGCCGGCACGGTCCTCGCGCAGGATGAGGATGCGGTGCAGCGCTCGAGCAGTCCACGCGGCGTCCAGATTCAGGGAGAAACCCAGGTGAATGCGGGCGCCCTGAACATGGGGGCGGTGGCTGCCGGCGATGACAGTGCAGCCCACAACGCGGTTGGTTCGCTCAGGGACAATGTCCAGATTCAGGGCACGACCCGCGTCAATGTGAACGCCCAGAAGGTGAACTCGCTGGCGGTCGGCAACAAGAACTCTGCCGGCAACGACGTCGGTGGCATCGGCGGCAAGTGAGCCGGCATCGATCACTTCTCGACCAATCGGAGGTAAAAATGCGCGCATCTTTCATCGTGGCGCTGGCCCTTGCTGCATCGTCATCGATCGCCCTCGCCCAACAGTCGGGTGGTGCCGGCGGTGTTGCCGGCGCGGGCGGTGCCGCCGTCGGCGGCTACAGCGGCGGCAGCCAGGCCGCCAATCCCGGCGGGGTCAATATCCAGGGTAACACGGCGATCAATGCCAACGCGCAGAACGTGAACGCGGTCGCCGTCGGCCAGGGCAATACCGCGAAGAACGCAGTCGGCTCGATCAAGGGTGGAACCCAGATCCAGGGCAACACCGCGATCAACGCCAACGCCCGCAACGTGAATGCCGTCGCCGTCGGCAGGGGCAACAAGGCGACCAACGACGTCGGCACCATCGGCGGCAACTGAGACCGCCTTGCAGCGATTCACGCCCGGAGGATCCCCTTCCTCCGGGATTCGCTGAGGAGTTCAGGCGGCCGGAACTTCCCACGCCGCCAGATATTCCCGCCAATGGGCCTTGTCTAGGCGCGCGAGCGAACTGCGCACGAAGGCGACTTCCTGTTCGTATTCCTCGCGCGAGAGTTCGCCGCGCATCAGGCGGAAACGGGTCGTCACCAGGTAGGTGTTGACCACGTCGGTCTCGCAGTAGTCACGGATTTCGGCGATCTGGCCCGCGCACCACGCTTCCCAGACCTTGCTTCCGTCCATGCCGAGTTTGCCGGGAAAGCCGATCAGCTTGGCCAGGTCGTCGAGCGGGGCGCTGGCGCGCGGCTGATACATCGCCAAGAGATCCATCAGGTCGAGATGGCGCATGTGGTAACGGCTGATGTAGTTGTTCCACTTGAAGTCGCGGCTGTCGGCGTAGTCACCGTCGCCGAGATCCCAGTAGCGCGGCGCGCTGACGCCGTGGATCAGGCCGCGGTAGTGCAGCACCGGCAGGTCGAAGCCGCCGCCGTTCCAGGAGACGATCTGCGGCGTGAACTTCTCGATGCCGTCGAAGAAGCGCTGGATGATCTCGCCCTCGCGTTGCTCGGGTTCTGCCAGGGACCAGACGCGGAGATCCCGTCCGGCACGCAGGACGCAGGAGATGACGACGACGCGCTGCAGGTGCAGCGGCAGGAAGTCGGTACCGTTCTGTACCCGCCGCTGCTGGAAGGCCAGTTCGGCAACCTCGCTGTCCGACAAGCTGTCGTCGAGGCCGTGCAGGCGGCGCAAGCCGGCGACGTCGGGAATCGTTTCGATGTCGAAAACGAGCATCGGCTTCATGGTGGCATGATCTTTCAGGCGGGGAAAACGCCGGTGGACAGGTAGCGGTCGCCGCGGTCGCAGACGATGCTGACGATGGTCGCGTTCTCGACTTCGGCGGCGATGCGCAGGGCGACGGCGAGCGCGCCGCCCGAGGAGACGCCGGCGAAGATGCCTTCCTCGCGCGCCAGTCGCCGCGTCATTTCCTCCGCCGTTCCCTGGCTCACCGACTCGATGCGGTCGACGCGCGAACGATCGAAGATCTTCGGCAGGTAGGCTTCGGGCCACTTGCGGATCCCCGGGATCTGCGAACCGTCCTCGGGCTGGCAGCCGACGATGGTGATCGCGGGATTCACCTCCTTCAGGTAGCGCGAGACACCCATGATCGTCCCGGTCGTCCCCATGCTGCTGACGAAGTGCGTGACGCGCCCTTCGGTCTGCTGCCAGATCTCGGGGCCGGTGCCCTCGTAATGCGCGAGCGGATTGTCGGGGTTGGCGAACTGGTCGAGGATGACACCCTTGCGCTCGTCGCGCAGGCGGACGGCGACGTCGCGCGCGAGTTCCATGCCGCCCTCGCGCGGCGTCAGCACCAGTTCGGCGCCGTAGGCGCGCATCGTCTGCCGGCGCTCGACGCTCTGGTTCTCGGGCATCACCAGCACCATGCGGTAGCCGCGCATCGCCGCCGCCATCGCCAGCGCGATGCCGGTATTGCCCGAGGTCGCCTCGATCAGCGTGTCGCCGGGACGGATGTCGCCGCGCGTCTCGGCGCGGACGATCATCGACAACGCCGGCCGGTCCTTGACCGATCCCGCGGGATTGTCGCCCTCCAGCTTGGCCAGGATGACGTTGCCCCGCGCCGCGATCGCTGCGCCGGGCAGGCGCTGCAGGCGAACGAGGGGCGTTGCGCCGACGCAGTCGGAGAGCGTCGCGTAGTTTGTCGCACTCATCGCACTCATAACATTCGCCTCAGACATGCTGGTGCAGCCACTCGACGTACCTGCCGACGCCCTCTTCGACGGTCAGGAAAGGCGCCTCGTAACCGGCCGCGCGCAGCCGCGTCTGGTCGGCCTGAGTGAAGCTCTGGTACTTGCCCTTGAGCGCTTCGGGGAATGGCACGTACTCGATCAAGCCGCGTTCGACCAGTTCGGCAAGCGGCAGCGGCGCCTCGCCGGCCAGTTCGCGCTGCTTGTTGACCCCGGCCACGGCGACGTCGTTGAAGCTCTGCGCGCGCCCGGTGCCGAGGTTATAGATGCCCGACTTGCGCTCGCGATCGAGGAACCACAGGTTCACCGCGACGATATCGTCGACGTGAATGAAGTCGCGCTGCTGCCCGCCGTTGGCGTAGCCGTCGCAGCCCTCGAACAGGCGGACCTTGCCGTCGGCACGGAACTGGTTGAAGTGATGGAAGGCGACCGAAGCCATCCGCCCCTTGTGGCTCTCGCGCGGACCATAGACGTTGAAGTAACGGAAACCGACCACCTGCGACGAGGCTTCCGGCAGGCGGCGGCGAACGATCTGGTCGAACAGGAACTTCGAGTAGCCATAGACGTTGAGCGGCGACTCGCAGCCGCGCTCCTCGCGGAAGACACCGCCGCCGCCGTAGGTCGCCGCGGACGACGCGTAGAGCAACTGCACCTCCTGGTCGAGGCACCAGTCGAGCAGGGTCAGCGAGTAGCGGTAGTTGTTCTCCATCATGTAATGGCCGTCGCTCTCCATGGTGTCGGAGCAGGCGCCCTGGTGCAGGATCGCGTCGACCTCGCCGTCGAAATCGCCGGCCTGCACGCGCTCGATGAATTCGTGCTTGTCGAGATAATCGGCGATCTCGCAATCGACGAGGTTCTTGAACTTCTCGGCACGCTTCAGGTTGTCGACGGCGATGATGTTCTTGTTGCCGCGCTGGTTGAGCGCACGGACGAGGTTGGAACCAATGAAGCCGGCGGCGCCGGTGACGATCGTGTACATGGGGAATCCTCAGTTCTGCGTGGCGTCGAGCGCGGCGCCGAGTTGGGCATCCAGCTCGGCGCGCGCAACGGTGGCGGTACCCAGCTTGCCGACGACGATGCCGGCGGCGACGTTGGCGACATGGATCGCGTCGGCCCAGCCGGCGCCACAGGCGAGCATCGCGGCCAACGTGGCGACGACGGTGTCGCCGGCGCCCGAGACATCATAGACCTCGCGCGCAAGCGCGCCTTGGTGGATGGCGCCACCGGCGTGGAAGAGGCTCATCCCCTCCTCGCTGCGCGTCACCAGCAGCGCCTCGAGGTCGAGTTCGCGGCGCAGCATCTCGGCGCGGTGGCGGAGGTCTTCATCGTCCTGCCAGCGGCCGACCACCTCGCGCAGTTCGCCGCGGTTCGGCGTGATCACGGTGGCGCCTGCGTAGCGCGAGTAATCGTCGCCCTTCGGGTCGACGATCACCTTCTTGCCGGCAGCGCGCGCCAGCCGGATCATCTCGCCGATATGCACGAGCCCGCCCTTGCCGTAGTCGGAGAGCGCGACCACGTCGCAGTCGGGCAGGCGCTTCTGGAACTCGGCGAGCTTGGCGAGCAGGCTCTCGTGCGAGGGGACCGTCTCGAAATCGATGCGCAGGAGTTGCTGCTGGCGGCCGATCACGCGCAGCTTGACGGTCGTGCTGATCGCCGGATCGACGTGCAGGTTGGCGTCGATGTGGCCCTCGTGCATCAGCCGCGCCAGCGTCCGCCCCGGCTCGTCGTCGCCGACGACCGAGAGCAGGCCGACCTGCGCGCCGAGCGCCGCGGCGTTGCGCGCGACGTTGGCCGCACCGCCCGGGCGCTCCTCGCTGCGTTCGACCTTGACCACCGGCACCGGCGCTTCAGGCGAGATGCGCGAAACCTCGCCGAACCAGTAGCGGTCGAGCATCACGTCGCCGACCACGAGCACGCGCGCGGCGGAAAAGTCGGGGGCGCGCATCAGAGGCGTCCGATCGCGTGGTACTCGATGCCGCAACTGCGCGGGAGCTTCGGCTCGTACAGGTTGCGCCCGTCGAAGATCAGCGGCTGTTTCAGGCGCGCCTTGACCACTTCGAAGTCGGGGCTACGGAATTCCTTCCACTCGGTGACGATGATCAGGGCGTCGGCACCGTCGAGTGCAGCGAGCGGGCTGTCGGCGAAGGCAAGCCGCGTCTCGCCGGCGAAGATGCGCTGCGCCTCGTGCATCGCGACAGGGTCGTAGGCGGTGACCGTCGCGCCGGCGGCGAACAGGTCGGCGATCAGCTGCCGGCTCGGCGCCTCGCGCATGTCGTCGGTGTTCGGCTTGAAGGCAAGCCCCCAGACGGCAAAGCGACGGCCGGAAAGATCGGCGCCGAAGCGCGCATGCACCTTGGCGGTGAGCACGCGCTTCTGCGCGTCGTTGGCTTCCTCGACTGCATTGAGGACCTTCAACTCGATGCCGGCGTCGAGACGCGCGGTGCGCTGCAGCGCTTGGACGTCCTTCGGGAAGCAGGACCCGCCGTAGCCGCAGCCGGGATAAAGGAAGTGGTAGCCGATGCGCGGGTCGGAACCGATCCCCTGACGCACCATCTCGATGTCGGCGCCCAGCTTCTCGGCCAGGTTGGCCAGCTCGTTCATGAAGCTGATGCGGGTGGCGAGCATCGCGTTGGCCGCGTACTTGGTCAGTTCGGCCGAGCGCACGTCCATGATGATCAGGCGCTCGTGGTTGCGCTGGAACGGTGCGTAGAGCGCGCGCATCAGCTCGATCGCGCGCGCCTCGTCGGCACCGACGACGATGCGGTCGGGACGCATGAAGTCCTCGACCGCGGCGCCTTCCTTGAGGAACTCGGGGTTGGAGACGACCGAGAAGTCGGGCGCGACACCGCGCTGGGCGAGTTCCTCGGCGATCGCTGCGCGCACCTTGTCGGCGGTGCCGACGGGGACCGTGGACTTGTCGACGATGACCTTGTAGCCGTCCATGTGGCGACCGATCGCGCGCGCGGCAGCGGTCACGTACTTGAGGTCGGCCGAGCCGTCCTCGTCAGGCGGCGTGCCGACCGCGATGAACTGGATGGTGCCGTGCGCGACCGATTCGGCGACATCGGTGGTGAAGTGCAGGCGGCCGGCAGCGACGTTACGGCGGACCATGTCGAGCAGGCCCGGCTCGAAGATCGGGATGCCGCCTTCCTTGAGGATGCGGATCTTTTCCGGGTCGACGTCGAAACAGAGGACGTCGTTGCCGACTTCGGCGAGACAGGCGCCGCTCACCAGGCCAACGTAGCCGGTGCCAACAACGGTAACTTTCAAGATAGCTCCCTAGGGGGTCAGGTCGAATTCTTCGCTGCGCTTCGGCGGGTAGGTTTCCCAGCCACCGCAGGCCGGACAGCGCCAGTAGAACTGGCGCGCCTTGAACCCGCAATTATCGCACCGATAGCGCGCCAGACGGCGCGTGTAGCCGTGCACGATGCTCTTGGCAAGATCGAGGTCGGGGCGCATCTCGGGCGAAGCGACCAGCAGGCGTGCCTCAATCAGCTTGTCGAAGCCGAGCAGCGTCGGGTTGCGCTTGAGTTCGTCACGCACCAGCCGGTACGCGGCTTCGGGACCGTCGCCCTCGAGCACCAGCTGGAAGACGACGTCGAGGAGATCGAGCGAGGGGTAGTGTTCCAGGTAGCCGCGCAGGAGTTGCAGGCCCTCGTCGCGACGCTCGAGGCGGCGGTAGGCATCGAGCAGACGCTGCGCGACCAGCGCCAGGTACATCGGATCCTGCTGCTCGATGCGCTGCCACCAGTCGATCGCTGCAGCGTCGTCGCCCGCCTGCATTTCCAGGTCGCCGTGGAGCAGGCTCGCGCGCACGCACTTGCGGTTCTTCTCCAGCGCCATCTGCAGGTGTTCGCGCGCGAGATGGCGTTGCGAGCGAATCATCTCGGCGGCGGCCAGCTCGCAGTAGTACTCGGCGATTTCCTTCTGCGAGGCGACGTCGGGCAGTTCGGCTGCGATCGCGATCGCCTTCTCCCAGTCGCGCTCCAGCTGGTAGATCTCGAGCAGGTTGCGCTTGGCCGCGTCGTCCTCGGCGGTGCCACGCAGTTTGTTGAAGATGTCCTCGGCGCGGTCGAGCAGACCGGCCTTGAGGAAATCCTGGCCGAGTTCGGCGAGCGCCTGCAGCTTGAGTTCCTGCGGCAGGTCCTCGCGATCGACCAGGTTCTGGTGCATGCGGATCGCGCGCTCGGTCTCGCCACGACGGCGGAACAGCGCGCCCAGCGCGAAGTGCAGCTCGACCGTCTGCGGGTCCACCCTGACCGCATCGACGAAGGCCTCCACCGCCCGGTCGGGCTGTTCGTTGAGGAGGAAATTGAGCCCCTGAAAATAGGAACGCGGCAGCTCGCGCGATTCCTTGATCAGGTGACGGATGTCGATGCGCGCCGCGGCCCAGCCGAGCGCGAAGAACAGCGGAAACAGCAGGAGCTGCCAGTATTCGAATTCGATCATTGGGCTGAAGTCAGATGGGCATGCCGTTGCAGGCGCGGCGGGCTGCGCGTCCCGCTGCGACGGCGTGCGGAGAGCATGGCAACGTCGGCCAGCACGCACGAAAAAGGGGCAGCAACTTGCGTCACTGCCCCCGAATCTACCACAGCCGAGCGTGGCTCAGAGCACCTCAGAGCGTGTCGTCGACGCGCTCGCGTAGCTCCTTGCCGGCCTTGAAGTGAGGAACCCATTTTTCGGGAACGTTCACCTTGTCGCCGGACTTTGGATTGCGACCGATGCGTGGCGGACGGTAGTTCAGCGCGAAGCTGCCGAAGCCACGGATCTCGATGCGATCCCCTTGCGCAAGCGCTTCGGACATCGCATCAAGAATCACCTTGACGGCAAAATCGGCATCCTTCGCCACCAGCTGCGGAAACCGCTCGGCCAGTTGCGCGATCAGCTCGGACTTGGTCATGCCACTCGCCTTACTGGTTCAGCTTGGCCTTCAGCAGCGCGCCGAGGTTGGTCGTACCGGCAGTGGCACCGCTTTCCGCAGCGAACTTCTGCATGGCTTCATGCTGCTCGGCCTGGTCCTTGGCCTTGATCGACAGGTTGATCGAACGCGACTTGCGGTCGACGTTGATGATCATCGCTTCGATCTCGTCGCCTTCCTTGTAGACGCTGCGCAGGTCGTCGATGCGATCGCGCGAGGCTTCGGAAGCACGCAGGTAGCCGTCCATGTCGCCGGCCAGCGTCACCACGGCGCCACGGGCGTCAACCGACTTGATCGTGCCGCGAACGATGGTGTTCTTCTCGTGCGTCGCGATGAAGTTGGTGTAGGGGTCGCCTTCGAGCTGCTTGATGCCGAGCGAGATACGCTCCTTGTCGGTGTCGATTGCCAGCACCACGGCCTCGACTTCGTCGCCCTTCTTGAAGTTGCGGATCGCTTCTTCGCCGGGGATCGACCACGACAGGTCGGACAGGTGCACCAGGCCGTCGATGCCGCCGGGCAGGCCGATGAAGACGCCGAAGTCGGTGATGGACTTGATCGCGCCGCGGACCTTGTCGCCCTTCTTGTGGTTCATCGAGAAATCGTCCCACGGATTGGCAGCGCACTGCTTCATGCCGAGGGAGATACGACGACGGTCTTCGTCGATCTCGAGGATCATGACTTCGACTTCGTCGCCGAGCTGGACGACCTTCGACGGATGGACGTTCTTGTTGGTCCAGTCCATCTCGGAGACGTGCACCAGGCCTTCGATGCCCTGTTCGATTTCGACGAACGCGCCGTAGTCGGTCAGGTTGGTGACCTTGCCGAACAGGCGGGTGCCTTGCGGGTAACGACGCGAGATGCCGACCCACGGATCTTCGCCGAGTTGCTTGAGACCCAGCGAGACGCGGTTCTTCTCCTGGTCGAACTTGAGGATCTTGGCTTGCACTTCGTCGCCGACGGCCAGCACTTCGGACGGGTGACGGACACGGCGCCAGGCCAGGTCGGTGATGTGCAGGAGGCCGTCGATGCCGCCGAGGTCAACGAATGCACCGTAGTCGGTGATGTTCTTGACCACGCCCTTGACGATGCTGCCTTCCTTGAGGTTGGCGAGCAGCGCTTCGCGTTCTTCGCCGACGGTCGCTTCGAGCACCGCACGACGCGAGACGACGACGTTGTTGCGCTTGCGGTCGAGCTTGATGACCTTGAATTCGAAGGTCTTGCCTTCGTACGGGGTGGTGTCCTTGACCGGACGCATGTCGACCAGCGATCCGGGCAGGAAGGCGCGCACGCCGTGGGTCATGACGGTGAGACCGCCCTTGACCTTGCCGGTGATGGTGCCGGCGACCAGGGAGCCGTCGTTCAATGCCTGCTCCAGCGCGTTCCAGGCGGCGACACGCTTGGCGCGGTCGCGCGACAGACGCGTCTCACCGAAACCGTTTTCGAGTTGCTCGATGGCAACCTGGACGAAGTCACCGGCGGCAACTTCGAGTTCGCCCTGATCGTTCAGGAATTCTTCGACGTCGATGTAGCTTTCCGACTTCAGACCGGCATTGACGACGACAAAGTTCTGGTCGACGCGGACGACTTCGGCAGTGATGACTTCACCTTGGCGCATTTCCTGGCGCTGGAGGCTTTCTTCGAAAAGCGCGGCGAAGCTTTCTTGCATGGAGAGATTGGCAGACATGTGGATGAGGGACCTGACCGCACGATGGCGGGTTGGGTTGAACACGATCGCCCTCCTCGACGCCAGGCGAGAACACCGGCCTGAAACGAAGCGCGCCGGACTGTCCGGCTTCGTCTTGCGCGAAGCACGGCAGAACGGCGCGTCGGAAGGACGACACCAGGAAGCGGACGCGCGGCGAATGCGTCCGGAACTACCGCGGAAACCTGGATGCCGCCCGGTGAAACGAAAGACCCGCGGTCAATCCTGATCGATCGACAGCGTCGGGCGCGCCCACGCCAGCACCTGCGCCACCGCCGCCTCGATCGAGAGATCGGTGGTGTCGAGCAGACGGGCGTCCGCGCTTTGCTGGAGCGGCGCAACGCTGCGACTGCGGTCGCGTTCGTCGCGTTCGCGCATCTCCTGCAAAAGAGGCGTGAGTTTAGCAGCGATTCCTTTGCTGATCAACTGCTTATGGCGGCGGTCAGCGCGCGCCTCGACGCTGGCCGTGAGGAAGACCTTGGTCGCCGCGTCGGGGAAGACGACCGAGGCCATGTCGCGGCCATCGGCGACGAGGCCGGGCGCGCGGCGGAAGGCGCGCTGGCGGAACAGCAGTGCCGAACGCACCGCCGGCAGCGCAGCCACCTGCGAGGCGCCCGAGGAGATTTCCTCGCTGCGGATCGCCTCACCGACTTCCTCGCCCGCGAGCAGGATCGAGTCGACGCCGAAGACGACGTCGAGCCCGGCAGCGATCGCCGCGACGCCCGCCTCGTCGTCCCAGGCGACCCCGGCGCGCTGCGCAGCCAGTGCCGTCAGCCGGTAGAGCGCACCCGAGTCGAGATAATTCCAGCCGAGCGCCGCCGCCACGCGCGCAGCGACCGTCCCCTTGCCGGAGGCGGACGGGCCGTCGATGTCGATCACCGGTACCGCTTCGGTCAGCGTCGCCAGGCGTTCGAAGTAATCGGGAAAGGTCTTGGCGACGCAGCCCGGATCGTTGATGCGCACCGGGACACCGACCGCAGCGAGCGAGAAACACATCGCGATGCGGTGATCGTCGTAGGTGTCGATGGTCGCCGGACGCAGGCCGCCCGGTGCGGGCGGCTCGATGCGCAGCCAGTCGGCGCCCTCCTCGACCCGGGCGCCGAACTTGGCGACCTCGGTTGCCATCGCGCGCAGGCGGTCGGTCTCCTTGACGCGCCAGCTGCCGATGTTGCGCAGGATCGTCGGCCCTTCGGCGAACAGCGCCAGCGGCACCAGCGTCATAGCCGCGTCGGGGATGTGGTTGCAGTCGAGATCGATGCCGCGCAGCCGCCCTTCTGCCGGCGGCGCTGCCTCGATCCAGTTCGCCCCGAGCGTGATGCGCGCGCCCATCGCCACCAGCGCATCGGCAAAACGGACGTCGCCCTGGACCGAATCGCTGCCGACGCCCTCGACGCGAATCGCCCTGCCGCCCGGCATTCCCAGGGCCCCGAGCGCGAGGAAGTACGAGGCGGCGGAGGCGTCGCCCTCGACATGGACGAGGCCCGGCGAGCGGTAGGCCGCCGCCGGAACGACGAAACGCGCCTTGCCGTCGGCCGCGGGAACAACGCCGAAGCGTCCCATCGTGGCCAGGGTGATGTCGATGTAAGGCCGGGAAATCAGCTCGCCGAGCACCTCGACCGTGGCGCCGCCGGCCTGCGGCAGCGCCATCAGCAGGCCGCTCAGGAACTGGCTGGAGACGTCGCCACGAACACGGATGAGCCGCCCGGAACCATCCGCGGCAAGACCTCGCGCCGGTCCGATCGCCAGCGGCGGATAGCCCTCGTTGCCGAGATAGCGGATGTCGGCGCCGGCCTGGCGCAGCGCGTCGACGAGATCGCCGATCGGCCGCTCGTGCATGCGCGGCGTTCCGCGAAGGACGTAGTTGCCGCCGGCAAAGGCCAGCGCCGCGGTCAGCGGACGAAAGGCCGTCCCGGCATTGCCGAGGAAGAGATCGGCCTCGCGCACCGGGAAGACACCGCCGACGCCGTGCACGCGCAACGCGGCCGGCTCGCCCGCCGCGGCCGCTTCCTCTTCGATGCGCACGCCGAGCGTCTTCAGCGCGTCGAGCATGCGCGCGGTGTCGTCGGAAGCGAGCAGGTCGCGCACTTCGGTGACGCCGTCGGCGAGCGCGGCGAGCAGCAGCACGCGGTTGGAAATGCTCTTCGAACCGGGCAGGCGCACGACCCCGCGCGCTTCCCGCCATTGCGGCAGATCGATGAAATCCATCAGCAGAAACTCCTGGTTCGCTTGCAGTATCGGGATGTTGGGGTCTGGGCGAAAAAATGCGCGGGGATGAAGCACATTTGCAGCCCCGCGCAACGGCTCGTCATCGCGAGCCCGTAGGGCGTGGCGATCCAGTGCGTAGGGCTCGCTTCGGGTCGCACGGCGACAAGCGGCAAGACCGCGGAAATAGAAGAACGAACTGGATTGCCACGGCGCTGCGCGCCTCGCAATGACCGGATCGATGCGAATCGGCGGCGGTGCGTGGCGGCGGTCGTGACTCGCCCTGCCCTTGCGCATGAAGCAGCCGCATGCACAAGCGCCGCTTCGCGCCTGCCGGCGCTCCTACGACGGGGTCTTGCGCCGCGCCTGTCGAATCGTCCCGTACGGGCATGTGTGATGGTCTGGGCCGGACTCGCCATGATCCTTGGGTGCGCGCTGAGCGGGAGCGTGACTTCAGCTTTGCTGCCAGGCACGGCGGGCGGACCGCGCGACCGCGAAGACCTGCTGCAGGCGCTCGCCGTCACCGCTGGCGAGCGCGACGCGCAAGTCGTCGAGTTCGGCGCGATAGCGGTCGAGTTCGACGAGCAGCGCCTCGTGGTTGGCAAGACAGATGTCGCGCCACATCTCCGGATGACTCGCGGCGATGCGCGTGAAGTCGCGGAAACCGCTGGCGGCGTAAGTGAAGAAGGTGTCGCGCTCGTCGCGCAGGGCGAGGTCGTGAACCAGCGCGAAGGAAAGCAGGTGCGGCAGGTGGCTGACCGCGGCGAAGACCTCGTCGTGGCGCTGCGGGCTCAGTTCGCGCACCTCGGCGCCACAAGCGACCCAGGCCGCGCGCACCCGGTCCACGGCGGCGACCGGGTTCTCGGCGAGCGGCGTGAGGACGACCTTGCGCCCGCGGTAGAGATCGACGCGGGCGGCGGCGGCGCCGCTGTTCTCGGCACCGGCGATCGGATGCGCGGGAACGAACTGGCCGATGCGCTCGCCGAGCGCCGCGCGCGCGGCAGCGACGACGTCGCTCTTGGTGCTGCCGGCGTCGGTGACGATGGTGCGCGGGCCGAGACCGGGCGCGATCCGCGCCAGGATGTCGCCGGTCGCACCGACCGGGGCGGCGACCAGGACGAGGTCGGCGTCGCCGACTTCCAGAGCCGGGTCGATGCCGATGCGGTCGATGATGCCGAGCGCCAGCGCCTCGTTCAGCGAGTCCGCGCTGCGCCCGAAGCCGACCACCTCGGCGACGTCGGCCGCCGCCTTCAGGGCCAGCGCAAACGAGCCGCCGATCAGGCCGACGCCGAAGATCAGGATCTTGCCGAAGGCCGGCCGGGCCGCCTCGCCTCTGCTCACGGCCGCGGCCTCGGGCACGGGAGGAGCGCCAGCGCTCACGGCAGGGCGGACGCCAGTGCGGAGAGGAAGCGCTCGTTGTCGGCCTCGCGGCCGATCGTCACGCGCAGCCACTCGGGCATGCCGTAGCCGGCGATCGGACGGACGATCACCCCCTGCTTGAGCAGGCGCTGGTTGACACCCGCGCCGTCACCGACGTGGAAGGTCACGAAGTTGCCGTGCGAGGGGATGTGGCGCAGCCCGAGGCGCTTCAGGCCGGCGACGATCTGCTCCATGCCGGCGTGGTTGACGGCATAGCTCTCGGCGAGGAAGGTGTGGTCGGTCAGCGCCGCGGCAGCTCCGGCGAGCGCCAGGTTGTTGCAGTTGAACGGCTGCCGGACACGGTTCATCAGATCGGCGACGCCAGCCTCGGCGACGCCGTAGCCGACGCGCAGGCCGGCGAGACCGTAGATCTTGGAGAAGGTCCGGGTGACGATCAGGTTGGGGAAATCCCTGACCCAGGCGACGGTATCGACGCGCTCGGCCGGCGCCAGGTACTCGGTGTAGGCCTCGTCGAGGACGACGGCGACGTCGCCGGGCAGCGCGCGCAGGAAAGCGAGCAAGGCCGGCGCCGGCAGGAAGGTGCCGGTCGGGTTGTTCGGGTTGGCGATCCATACCACGCGCGTGTCGGGCCGAACGGCAGCCAGCATCGCGTCGAGGTCATGGCCGAACTCCTTCGCCGGCACGGCAATCAGCTCGGCGCCGGCGGAGAGCGAGGCGAGCGGATAGACGGCGAAAGCGTGCTGCGAGAAGACCGCGGACGTTCCCGGCGTCAGGAAGACGCGGGCGACGAGGTCGAGCACGTCGTTCGAGCCGTTGCCGATGACGAGGTGCTCCATGCCGACGCCGTGATGTCCGGCCAGCGCCGACTTCAGTTCGAAATCGTCGGGATAGCGTTCGAGCGAAGCGATCTCGCGCTCGACCGCGGCACGCGCCTTCGGGCTCATGCCGAGCGGGTTCTCGTTCGAGGCGAGCTTGACGATGCGCTCGACCGGAATTCCCATCTCGCGGGCGAGTTGGGTGATCGGCTTGCCCGGCTGATAGGGCGAGATGGCGCGCACGTGCGCGGGAGAGAGATCGAAGAGGGAGGCGGAAGATTTGGCGGACATGGTTCTCGGGTTCGATGGAGGGCGTCAGAAGACGGCGACGGGGTAGGAGCCGAGCGTCTTCAGGTAGGCGGCACGGCGGCTGAGCTCTTCGAGCGCGGCACGGACGTTGGCGTCGTCGTGGTGCCCTTCGAGATCGACGAAGAAGACGTATTCCCAGAGCGTGTGGCGCGAAGGACGCGACTCCAGTCGCGTCATCGAGACGCCGTGCTCGGAGAAAGGCGCGAGGAGGTACGACAGCGAGCCGGTGCGGTTCGGTGCCGACATCACCAGGGACGTCTTGTCGCGTCCGGAGCGGCCGGCGTCGTGACGGCCGAGGACGACGAAACGCGTCGTGTTGTTCGGCTCGTCCTCGATGCTGGCGGCGAGCTTGGGCAGGTCGTAGCGCTCGCCGGCCGCGTCGCCGGCGATGGCCGCCGCATCGGGTTCAGAGGCGGCCAGCTGCGCCGCCTGTGCGTTGCTGCCGACCGGCACGCGCTGCGCGCCCGGCAGCGTGCGGTTCAGCCACTCGTGGCACTGTGCCAGCGACTGTGCGTGCGAATAGACGCGCTTGATCTCGCCGAGCGAGGTCGCCTTGGTGAGCAGATGCTGGTGGATGCGCAGCACGACCTCGCCGCAGACCTTGAGCGGCGTCGTCAGCAGCAGGTCGAGCGTGCGGCCGATCGCGCCCTCGGTCGAATTCTCGATCGGAACGACGGCGAAATCGGCGTGGTTGGCCTCGACCTCGCGAAAGACGTCGTCGATCGAGATCTGCGGCAGCAGGCGCGCGGCGTGGCCGAAGTGGCGCACCGCAGCACTCTCGGAGAAGGTGCCGAGCGGCCCGAGGAAGGCGACCGAGAGCGGCTGCTCCAGCGACAGGCAGATCGACATCACCTGCCGGAACAGCCAGGTGACATTGTCGTTGGCCAGTGGTCCCGGATTGGCCTCCTGCAGGCGGCGCAGGATCTGCGCCTCGCGCTCGGGGCGATAGACGAAGCCAGCTTCGCCGTGCTGCGCCTTGATCTCGCCGACGCGCTGCGCGCAGCGTGCGCGCTCGTTGAGGAGATGCAGAAGTTGGTCGTCGATCGCGTCGATCTCGGCGCGCACGACGCCGATTGCCTTGCCCAGTTCCTCGCTCATCAGTGCCGCCTCGCGAACTCGTTCATGAACTCGACCAGCGCCTGCACGCCGGAGAGCGGCAGCGCGTTGTAGATCGAAGCGCGCATGCCGCCGAAGGACTTGTGCCCCTTGAGGCCGACGAGGCCGGCCTGCTGGCTCTCGGCGAGGAAGGCCGCATCGAGCGCAGGGTCGGCCAGCGTGAACGGGACGTTCATGCGCGAGCGACAGGCCGGATCGACCGGGTTGCGGTAGAAGCCGCCCGAGTTGTCGATGCAGGCGTAGAGCAGCGCCGCCTTCTCGGCATTGACGCGGTCGATCGCGGCCAGGCCGCCCTCGGCCTTGAGCCACTGGAAGACGAGGCCGGCGGCGTAGATGGGGAAGGTCGGGGGCGTGTTCAGCATCGAGCCATTGGCGGCCTGCACCGCGTAGTCCATCACCGTCGGTATAGACGCAGGCGCATGGCCGACGAGGTCGTCGCGAACGATGACCAGGGTCAATCCCGCCGGGCCGACGTTCTTCTGCGCGCCGCCGTAGATCATGCCGTAGCGACTGACATCGACCGGCCGAGACAGGAGATGCGAGCTCATGTCGGCCACCAGCGGCGCCGCGCCGGGCAGCACGGGATCGGCGAGATACTCGACGCCGTGGATCGTCTCGTTGGTGCACAGGTGCACATAGGCGGCGGCCGCGTCGAAGTCGTGGGCCTTCGGCAGGTTCAGGAAGCCCTCGGCCTCGGTCGACGCGGCGCAGCGCACGGCGCCGAAGCGCTTCGCCTCGGCAAAGGCCTTCTTCGACCAGGCGCCGGTGACGATGTAGTCTGCCGAACGTCCGGCACCGAGCAGGTTCATGGGAATCTGCGCAAACTGCTGGGTCGCGCCGCCCTGCAGGAAGAGCACCCGGTAGTTCGCCGGAATATTGAGCAGCTCACGCAGGTCGGCCTCGGCCGCCTCGATGATCGAGGTGAACTGCTTGCCGCGATGGCTCATCTCCATCACGCCCATGCCTGCCCCGTGCCAGTCGAGCAACTCGTCACGAATCCGCTCGAGCACGGGCAGGGGCAGGGTCGCCGGCCCGGCACTGAAGTTCCAAACGCGCGCCATCTTCCTATTCCTCCACTGGCGTGCCGGCACCGGCACCGTCGTTCGCATCATTTTCGCCGCCGTTACCTGCATTTTCGGCGCTTTTGGCTGCATTATCGCCACCACTTTCGGCAGCATCGTCGCTCTCGACGACCTTCTCCAGGCCGGCGAGCTTCTCGCCCGGATCGAGCGCGATCAGCGTCACGCCTTGGGTGGCACGGCCGAGTTCGCGGATCTCGCTTACGCGCGTGCGGATCAGCACGCCGCCGGTAGTGATCAGCATGATCTCGTCGCTGTCCTGCACGAGGCGCGCGGCGACGACCTTGCCGTTGCGCTCGCTGGCGGCGATGGCGATCACCCCCTGCGTACCGCGGCCGGCGTGGCGGAACTCGGACAAGGCCGTGCGCTTGCCGTAGCCGTTCTCGGTGGCGACCAGCACCGTCTGCTGCTCGTTCTCGGCGACCAGGAGCGAGAGCACCTGCTGCCCCTCGCCGAGCTTCATTCCGCGCACGCCGCGCGCCGCGCGCCCCATCGGGCGCACGTCCTCCTCGTCGAACCAGGCCGCCTTGCCGGCGTCGGAGACGAGGATGATGTCGTGGCTGCCGCCGGTGATCTCGGCGCCGATCAGGAAGTCACCCTCGTCGAGGACGACGGCGATGATGCCGGCCTTGCGCGGGTTGGAGAAGTCGGACAGGGGCGTCTTCTTGACCGTGCCCTGCGCGGTGGCCATGAACACGTAGCGGTCGTCGGCAAATTCCTTGACCGGCAGGATCGCATTGATCTTCTCGCCCTCCTCGAGCGGGAAGAGATTGATGATCGGCTTGCCGCGGCTCTGCCGCCCGCCCTGCGGCGCCTCATAGACCTTGAGCCAGTACACGCGTCCACGGTTGGAGAAGCACAGGATGTAGTCGTGCGTGTTGGCGACAAAAAGGTGGTCGACGAAATCGTCTTCCTTGATCTGCGCCGCCTGCTTGCCGCGACCACCGCGCCGCTGCGCGCTGTAGTCGGCGAGCGGCTGCGCCTTGATGTAGCCCGCATGCGACAGCGTCACCACCATGTCGGTCGGCGTGATGAAGTCCTCGATGCCGAGGTCCTGCGTGTGCAGGACGATCTCGGAGCGGCGCTTGTCACCGAACTGCGCGCGGATCGCGGTGAGTTCCTCACCGATGATCTCGGTGATGCGCTCGGGGCGTGCCAGGATGTCCATCAGGTCGGCGATGGTTTCCAGCAGATCGGCGAAGTCGGCGACGATCTTGTCGCGTTCGAGACCGGTCAGGCGCTGCAGCCTTAGTTCGAGGATCGCCTGCGCCTGCGCTTCGGAGAGCAGGTAGCCGCTCGCCGACAGGCCGTACTCGATGGCGAGCCCTTCCGGACGCGTCGCGTCGAGCGTCGCGCGCTGGAGCATCTGCGCCACCGTCGGCGAAGTCCACAGCTTGCCCATCAGCCCGCGCCGCGCGTCGGCCGGAGTCGGCGAGGCCTTGATCAGCGCGATGATCTCGTCGACGTTGTCGAGCGCGACGGCGAGGCCCTCCTGGATGTGCGCGCGCTCGCGCGCCTTCCTGAGCTCGAACACCGTGCGCCGGGTGATCACCTCGCGCCGGTGCGTCAGGAAGCAGTCGAGCATCTGCTTGAGATTGAGGAGGCGCGGCTGGCCATCGACCAGTGCCACCATGTTCATGCCGAAGGTGTCCTGCAGCTGCGTCTGCTTGTACAGGTTGTTGAGCACGATGTCCGGCAGTTCGCCGCGCTTCAGCTCGATGACGACGCGCATCCCGGACTTGTCCGACTCGTCGCGCAGGTCGGAAATGCCGTCGATCTTCTTCTCGTTGACGAGTTCGGCGATCTTCTCGACCAGGCTCTTCTTGTTCACCTGGTAGGGCAGCTCGTCGATGATGATCGCCTGGCGGTCGTTGCTGCCCTTGATCGGCTCGAAGTGGGTGCGGCCGCGCATGAGCACGCGACCGCGGCCGGTGCGGTAGCCCTCGCGCACGCCGGCGACGCCGTAGATGATGCCCGCGGTCGGGAAGTCCGGCGCCGGGATGATCTCGATCAGTTCGTCGACCGTCATGTGCGGGTTGGCGAGCAGCGCGAGGCAGGCGTCGACGACTTCGTTCAGGTTGTGCGGCGGGATGTTGGTCGCCATGCCGACCGCAATCCCCGACGAACCGTTGATCAGGAGGTTCGGGATCTTCGCCGGCAGGATCAGCGGCTCCTGTTCCGAGCCATCGTAATTCGGCCCGAAGTCGACCGTATCCTTGTCGATGTCGGCCAGCAGTTCGTGGCCGATCCTGGCCATGCGCACTTCGGTATAACGCATCGCCGCGGCGCTGTCGCCGTCGACCGAGCCGAAGTTGCCCTGCCCCTGCACCAGCATGTAGCGCAAGGAAAAGTCCTGCGCCATGCGCACGATAGTGTCATAGACCGCGGTGTCGCCGTGCGGGTGGTACTTACCGATGACGTCACCGACGATGCGCGCCGACTTCTTGTAGGGCTTGTTCCAGTCGTTGGAAAGCTCGTGCATCGCGTAGAGCACACGCCGATGCACCGGCTTCAGTCCGTCGCGTGCGTCGGGCAAGGCACGACCGACGATGACGCTCATCGCGTAGTCGAGATACGACCGGCGCATCTCCTCTTCGAGGCTGACGGGAAGCGTTTCCTTGGCGAATGATTCCATCTTCTATCCGGTGAAAGCGGGGCTTTGGCAGGGTGCCGTCCAGCTCGGTAAAGCTTCCGATTCTACCATGCCCGCCGTGCCGGGCGTGGCGAGCGCCTGCCCGGCACGGCGCGAGGGAAGCGCGCCAGCGCCCGCAGCGGCAGGCAGCGTTGGGCCGTGCGCGTATTTGGGTGTACTATCGGGAAGGGGTCGGCGCGCCGATCGTCATCCCCGTGTAACATCGCTGCAACATAATGGCGTGCTGCCAGTTCAGCCACTAACGGTCCTCCTGCCCATGCCTACGCACACCCTCTCCGAGCGCCACGCCGCGCTGCAACTCCCCCCGGAACACTTCCTCAACCGCGAACTCGGGCTGCTCGCGTTCAACCGGCGCGTGCTGGCGCAGGCGCAGGACCCGCGCCATCCGCTGCTCGAACGACTGCGCTTCCTGTGCATCGTCAGCAGCAACCTGGACGAGTTCTTCGAGATCCGCGTTGCCGGACTCAAGGAACAGATCAAGCTCGGCTCGCAGGCGATCACCACCGACGGCCTGTCGGCGCAGGAAAACCTGCTGCGCGTCAGCGCCGAAGCGCGCGCCCTGATCGAGACGCAGTACGCGCTGTTCAACCAGGAAATCCTGCCTGCGCTCGACGCCGAAGGCATCCGCTTCCTGCGCCGCTCGGACTGGAACGAGCCGCAGCGCGAGTGGATCCGCGGCTTCTTCCTGCGCGAGGTGATGCCGGTACTGACGCCGATCGGACTCGACCCCTCGCACCCCTTCCCGCGCGTCCTCAACAAGAGCCTCAACTTCGCCATCGAACTCGAAGGCAAGGACGCCTTCGGGCGCAGTTCCGACGCCGCCATCGTGCAGGCGCCGCGCGTGCTGCCGCGCGTGATCCTGCTGCCGCGCGAGCTGTGCGACTGCCCCTATGCCTTCGTCTTCCTCTCCTCGGTCCTGCACGAGTTCGTCGGCGAACTGTTCTCCGGGATGAACGTGCTCGGCTGCTACCAGTTCCGCGTCACGCGCAACAGCGACCTCTTCGTCGACGAGGAAGAAGTGAAGAACCTGCGCACGACGATCCAGGGCGAACTGCCGCAGCGGCACTTCGGCGACGCGGTCCGCCTCGAAGTCGCCGACAACTGCTCGCCGGCGATGGCCGACTTCCTGCTCGCGCAGTTCAACCTCTCGGAGAACGACCTCTACCGCGTCGCCGGTCCGGTCAATCTCGTGCGCGTGATGCAGGTGCCCGACCGGGTTGCGCGCGACGACCTGAAATTCCCCTCCTTCAAGCCGGGGACGCCGAAGGCGCTGGCCAGGAGCAACTGCGACATCTTCGACAGCGTCCGCGCCGGCGACATCCTGCTGCACCATCCCTACCAGAGCTTCACGCCGGTGATCGACCTGCTCGATCGCGCGGCCACCGACCCGCAGGTGGTCGCGATCAAGATGACCGTCTATCGCACCGGCACCGATTCGGTGCTGATGCAGTCGCTGATCCGCGCCGCGCAGAACGGCAAGGAAGTCACCGTCGTCGTCGAGCTGATGGCGCGCTTCGACGAGGAGGCGAACATCGGCTGGGCAACCAAGCTCGAGGAAGTCGGCGCGCACGTGGTCTATGGCGTCGTCGGCTACAAGACCCACGCCAAGATGCTGATGGTCGTGCGCCGCGAACAGGTGAACGACGCCGGCAGCGGCGGCAGCCTGCTGCGGCGCTACGTGCATCTCGGCACCGGCAACTACCACCCGCGCACGGCGCGCATGTACACCGACTTCGGGCTGCTCACCTGCAACGAGGAGATCGGCAACGACGTCAGCGAGGTGTTCAAGCAGCTCACCGGCCTCGGCCGCGCGCAGACCTTGACGCACCTGTGGCAGGCACCGTTCACGCTGCAGTCGAACATCATCGCCGCGATCCGCGCCGAAGCCGAGGCCGCGCGCGCCGGGCAGAAGGCGCGCATCATCGCCAAGATGAACTCGCTGCTCGAACCGGAAACGATCGCCGCGCTCTACGAGGCCTCGCAGGCCGGCGTCAGGATCGACCTCATCGTGCGCGGCGTGTGCGCCCTGCGCCCGGGTGTTCCGGGACTCTCGGACAACATCCGCGTGCGCTCGATCATCGGCCGCTTCCTCGAACACCACCGCGTCTTCTGCTTCCACGCCGGCGGCGAGGAAAAGGTCTATCTGTCGTCGGCCGACTGGATGGACCGCAACTTCTTCCGTCGCATCGAGCTCGCCTTCCCGATCCTCGATCGCAAGCTGAAGCGCCGCGTCATCGTCGAGGGCCTGCAGACCTACCTGCGCGACAACCAGGGCGCCTGGGAGATGGACGGCGACGGCGGCTACCACCGCCGCAGCGGGCGCGGCCAGCCGCGCTCGGCACAGCGCGAGCTGAGCGAGCTGCTGCAACCCTAGACCCGGCGAAAGGCGGCAGCCCGTTCGCGGCTGCCGCCGCTCCCACGCGCTCCCTGGTCCGCGCGGGATGTGCTGAACCGGCGCTCAGGCGCGGCGGGCGTCGACGACGCCCGACACCTCGCGGATCGTCGCCAGGGTGCGCTTCAAGTGATCGATGTCGCTGATCTCGACCGTGAAACTCATGCGCGCGGCACCCTGCCGCGACAGCGTGTTGACCGCGGTGACGTTGATCTTCTCGCGCGAGAAGACTTCGGAAACATCGCGCAGCAGGCCCTGGCGGTCGTTGGCCTCGACCACGACATCGACGGCGAAGACGCCGCCACCGCCGATCCCCCACGCCGTCTCGATCAGGCGCTCCGGATGGCGCAGCGACATGTTGGCGACGTTCGAGCAGTCGGCGCGGTGGATCGACACCCCCTTGCCGCGCGTGACGAAGCCGATGATCGCGTCGGGCGGCGCCGGCTTGCAGCAGCCGGCCAGCGAGGTCATCAGCTTGTCGACACCGACGATCAGGATGCCCGAGTCGCCCTCCTTCGCCTTCGGCTTCTTCAGCGGCGCCGCCATTTCCGGCGCCGCTTCCGTCGCCGCAGGCTGGGCCGCTGCGCCGCCACGCGCGGCGACCTGCAGCGCGCGCGGGCCGATCTCGCCGCGTGCGAAGGCGATCAGCATCTGCTCGCTGCCGGCCAGCCCGAGCCGTCCGGCCATGTCGTCGAGGTTGGCGTTGGTCAGGCCGATGCGCTGCAGTTCGCGCATGACCAGGGTGCGCCCCTCGGCCAGCGACTCGTCGTGCGCGAGGCCGGCAAACCACTGGCGCACCTTGGCGCGCGCGCGCGGCGTGCCGAGGTAATGCTGCGCCGGATTAAGCCAGTCGCGCGAGGGTCCGCCCTGCTTGGCGGCGATGATCTCGACGCGCTGGCCGTTCTGCAGCGGCGTGTTGAGCGTCACCAGCGCGCCGTTGACGCGCGCGCCACGGCAGCGGTGGCCGAGATCGGTATGCACGCGGTAGGCGAAGTCGATCGGCGTCGCGCCGCGCGGCAAGGGCACCACGCGTCCCTGCGGCGTCAGTACGTAGATCGTCTCGTCGAGTTCGGCCTGCTTGTAGCGCTGCACCCAGTCCGCAGAGTCGGCGACTTCGTCCTTCCACTGCAGCAACTGGCGCAGGAGCGCGATCTTCTCGTCGTAGTCCTCGCCGCCGGCGGGCTTGCTGCCCTCCTTGTAACGCCAGTGCGCGGCGACGCCGAGTTCGGCGTGGCGGTGCATCTCGCGCGTGCGGATCTGCACCTCCAGGCTGCGCCCGTCCCGGCAGCGCACCGCGGTATGCAGCGAACGGTAATAGTTGCCCTTGGGGTGCGAGATGTAGTCGTCGAACTCCTTGGGGATCGGCGTCCACAGGTTGTGGGCGATGCCGAGCACCGTGTAGCAGTCCTTCACCTCGTCGACGATGACGCGGAGCGCCCTGACGTCATGGACCTCGGAAAACTCGACGCCCTTCTTGCGCATCTTGTTCCAGATGCTGTAGATGTGCTTCGGTCGCCCGTAGATCTCGACATCATGAACGCCGGCGTTGGCCAGTTCCTCACGCAGGCGTGCGATGGCGTCGGTGATGAACTGCTCGCGCTCGATCCGCTTCTCGTCGAGCTGGGTGGCGATCTTCCTGTAGATGTCGGGATGCAGGAAACGGAAGGAGAGGTCCTCGAGTTCCCACTTCAGTTCCCAGACGCCGAGCCGGTTGGCGAGCGGCGAATACAGTTCGAGCGTCTCGCGCGCGACCGTGACGCGCAGTTCGGCCGGATTCGCCGCGTAGTAGCGCAGCGTCTGCGTGCGCGAAGCGAGGCGCAGGAGGACGACGCGGATGTCCTCGACCATCGCCAGCAGCATCTTGCGCAGCACCTCGATCTGCGCCTTGGCCTCGTTCGGGTCCTCGCCGGCGTCGCGCAGGAAGCCGCGCGCGATCGGGCGCAGGCGGGTCAGGCGGGTGATGCCGGCGACGAGTTGCGCAACCGGGCGACCGAAGCGCGCCGCGATCTGCTCCTCGGCCGCCACTTCTCCCTCCTTGCCCTCCCCGCCCATCAGGCCCGGATAAGCGAACAGCAGGGCGGCGATGCGCGAATCGACGTCGAGGCGTAGCCCGGCGACGATCAGCGCCATGCCGAGGGCGTGCGACCAGACGCTCTCGTGGGTACCGAGCGCCTCGTTGCCATAGGACGAACGCGCAAACTCGACCGCCTCGCGCAGGCGCGCCGCCTCGTCGGCCGTGAGGCCATGACTCAGGGTGGCGATGGATTCTTCGGGGTCGCTGAGCGCGGCTAGGGAATGGACGACTGAAACCATGACAAGGATTATCCCCGATCCGCTGGCGCATGTGGGAGAGTTTGGCGCAGCGGTGAATCGGGGATAATTCGCTTTTTCGGCCGGACAAGGAAATCATGATCGGAAAACTGCTCGGACGGACGCTCGGGCGCGTCTTCGGACGGGTAACCGGCGAGCGCCCGCAGATCCCGGACGAGCTCTGGCAGGCGACCCTCGCCGGCCTGCCCTTCCTCGACGCGCTCGACGACGATGAAAAGTGCCGCCTGCGCGCGCTGTGCCAGGAGTTCCTCGGCGAGAAAGAGTTTTCCAGCGCCGGCGGGCTGGAACTCGACGACGCGATGTGCGTCTCGATCGCCGCCCAGGGCTGCCTGCCGATCCTCAACCTTGGCCTGCGTGCCTACGCGGGCTGGGTCGGCATCGTCGTCTACCCCGACGAGTTCGTCATCCCGCGCAGCGTCGAGGACGAGTTCGGGGTCGTGCACGAATACGACGAGATCGCCTCCGGCGAAGCCTGGGCCGGCGGCCCGCTCTTGATCTCCTGGAGCGACGCGCAGATGGCCGGCGCCGGCTACAACGTGGTCATCCACGAATTCGCGCACAAGCTCGACATGTGCAACGGCGAGGCCGACGGCATCCCGCCCCTGCCGCGCACGATCAGCCGCACGCAGTGGGAGGAGACGTTGTTCGACGCCTGGGAGGACTTCTGCGCCGAGGTCGATGCCGCCGAGGAAGCCTGCGCGGCAGCAGGAGCGCCGGAAGACGCCGCAGACGACTTCTGCCTGCCCTCGGGACTCGATCCCTATGGCGCCGAGAGCCCCGCCGAATTCTTCGCGGTGATGAGCGAATCCTTCTTCGAGACGCCAACGCTCCTGCAGGCGCGTTTTCCCGAGCTGTACGCGCTGCTCACCGCCTTCTACCGGCAGGATCCGGCGACACGCAAGCACGCCTGAGCGCCGGGGAACTCGCTGCGCGCGTGCCGGTCGCATTCCACGGCGGTCGGTGATTCCGTCAGCACACGCGGCGGCATCCCGGAAGCCTTGGGCAGGCACTCTCTCGGGGAGCGGGCATGGAACTGGGAATGATCGGACAGGGGAGGATGGGCGCCAACATGGCGTTGCGTCTGCGGCGCGGCGGTCACCGGGTGCTCGGCCTCGATCCCGACGCGGCGGCGCGCGAACGCGCGCAGGCGGGCGGCGTCGAGGTCGCGGGTTCGCCCGCGGAACTCCTCGCCGGACTGCAGGAAGCGCCGCGCGTCCTCTGGCTGATGCTGCCGGCGGCGCTCGTCGACCGGCAGATCGCCGAACTCGTTCCGCATCTGCGGGCCGGCGACATCGTCATCGACGGCGGCAACTCCTGCCATCAAGACGACATCCGGCGCGCTGCAGAGCTGCAGGCGGCAGGCATCCACTACCTCGACGTCGGCACCAGCGGCGGCGTCGCCGGGCTCGAACGCGGCTATTGCCTGATGATCGGCGGCGAGTCCGCAATCGTCGACCGGCTGGCACCGATCTTCGCGACCCTCGCGCCCGGCGTCGATGCGGCGCCGGCGACCCCGGGGCGGCGCCGCGACAGCGCCACCGAGGGCTGGCTGCACTGCGGTCCGCACGGTGCCGGTCACTTCGTCAAGATGGTGCATAACGGCATCGAGTACGGGCTGATGGCCGCCTACGCCGAGGGACTCAACCTGCTGCGCCACGCCGATGCCGGGCTGCACCAGCACGCAGCCGACGCCGAGACGACGCCGCTGCGCCACCCCGAGCACTACCGCTACCAGTTCGACCTGCCGGCGATCGCCGAGCTGTGGCGGCGCGGCAGCGTGATCGGCTCGTGGCTGCTCGACCTCACCGCCGCGGCGCTGGCCGCCGACGCCGAGCTTGCCGGCTTCCCGGACAGCGTCGCCGATTCCGGCGAGGGCAGGTGGACGCTGGCCGCTGCCATCGACACGGGGGTGCCCGTTCCAGTCTTGAGCGCGGCGCTCTACCAGCGCTTCAGTTCGCGTGGCAACGCAGCCTTCGCCGACCGCGTGCTGTCGGCGATGCGCCGGCAGTTCGGCGGCCACGGCGCGCCCAAGCCTCCCGGAGAAGAGCAATGAGCCGGCCTCCCCAAGGCCTTCCTGGCCCTCCGGGACCTGCCGCCGACGCCTTCGTCTTCTTCGGCGCCACCGGCGACCTCGCCTTCAACAAGATCTTTCCCGCGCTGCAGGCACTGGTCAGGCGTGGACGACTCGAGGTTCCGGTGATCGGCGTCGGCCGTTCCGGCTGGAATCTGGAGCAGTTCCGCGAGCGAGCGCGCCAGAGCCTGGCAGCGCACGGCAGTTTCGACGCTTCTGCCTTCGACCGGCTTGCCGCGCTGCTCCGCTACGTCGATGGCGACTACCGTGACGAGGCGACCTTCGCCCGCCTGCGCCAGGCGCTCGGCGACGCCAAGCGCCCGCTGCACTACCTGGCCATCCCGCCGTCGATGTTCGTCCCGGTCGCGCGCGGGCTGCACCGGTGCGAGTGCACGCGCGACGCGCGCCTGATCGTCGAGAAGCCCTTCGGCCGCGACCTGGCCTCGGCACGCGAACTGAACGCGACGCTGCTCGAATTCTTTCCCGAGTCGGCGATCTACCGCATCGACCATTTCCTCGGCAAGGAGGCGATCCAGAACCTGCTCTACTTCCGCTTCGCCAATGCCTTCCTCGAACCGATCTGGAACCGCAACCACGTCGCCAGCGTCGAGATCACGCTGGCCGAGCACGCCGGCGTGCAGGGGCGCGGCCGCTTCTACGAGGAAGTCGGCGCCTTGCGCGACGTCGTGCAGAACCACCTGCTGCAGGTGCTCGCGCTGCTGGCGATGGACGCGCCGGTCGCCGGCGACGCCGACTCGCTGCGCGACGAGAAGGCCCGCCTGCTGCGCGCGATCCGCCCGCCGACGGCCGCCGACGTGGTACGCGGCCAGTACCTGGGCTACCGCGCCGAAGCCGGGGTGGCACCCGACTCGCAGGTCGAGACCTATGTCGCGCTGCGCCTCTCGATCGACAGCTGGCGCTGGGCAGGCGTGCCCTTCTTCCTGCGCGCCGGCAAGCGCATGGCGGTGAGCGCGAACGAGGTACGCGTGCAGCTGAAGCCGCCGCCGCAGCGGATCTTCGACGAGATCGGCAGTTGCGAGGCCAACGACTTCCGCTTCCGTCTGAGCCCCGACGTGCGCATCTCGGCCGGCGCGCGGCACAAGCTGCCCGGCGAGGCGATGGTCGGCGAGAAGGTGGACCTGCTCGTCCGCCCGCGCTGGAGCGACGAGATGAGCCCCTACGAGCGCCTGCTCGGCGACGCCCTGCGCGGCGAGACCGCGCTGTTCACGCGCTACGACGCGGTCGACGAATCCTGGCGGATCGTCGAGCCGCTGCTCGGCAACTGTGCGCCGATCCACGACTACGCGCCGGGGAGCTGGGGGCCGCGTGAAGCCGATCGACTGCTCGCGGGAATCTGTGCCTGGCACGACCCGCTGCCCGAGGAAGCTGCGTGAGCGAGTTGTCGCAGAACTTGCGCTGGCACCCCTGCCCCGACCAAGGGGCGCTCCAGGAAGCCGCGCGGGACTTCATCCTCGCCGCAGCCGGCAGTGCCATCGCCGGACGCGACGAATTCCACCTCGTCCTCGCCGGCGGCAACACGCCGCGCGCCATCTACGCGAGCCTGTGCAGCGCGCCGACCGACTGGTCGAAGTGGCACGTCTATTTCGGCGACGAGCGCTGCCTGCCGGCGGACGACGCCGGGCGCAACTCGCGCATGGCGGGCGCGGCCTGGCTCGATCGGGTGCCGATCCCGGCCGCTCAGGTGCACGCGATCCCCGGCGAACTCGGCGCCGCAGCCGCAGCCGAGGCCTGCGCGCGCGCGCTCGCCGCCGTCGGCGACTTCGACCTCGTGCTGCTCGGACTCGGCGAGGACGGGCACACGGCCAGCCTGTTTCCGGGCAAGGCATGGGGCGAACGGGAAGGGTCGCCCGACGCGCTGGCCATCCACGACGCGCCGAAACCGCCACCCGAGCGCGTGTCGCTCTCCGCCGCCCGCCTCTCGCGCACCCGCGCGATGCTCTTCATCGTCAGCGGCGAGGAAAAACGCGCGGCAGTCGATGCCTGGCGCGCGGGCGCGAGGCTTCCGGTGAGCGTGCTGCGGGGGGCGACGCCAATCGAGGTACTGGTCGAGGCCCGGCTGCTGCCGCAGGGCGCAGGCTGAAGCCGCCCCGTGAACATTTCCCTTCGCTTTCTGGCGGGCTTCGCCAGAGCTTCGCCAAGCCCGAACGGAGAGGAATGAATCGAGCTTGAAAGCTCTTTTCAGCCACGAAAAACACGAAAGCCACAAATTGAATAATGATTTCGTGTTTTTCGTGCATTTCGTGCCTATCTGAGCTTGCGCCGCGGCACCGACTCCGGCTCAGGAGACTGAATAGCGTTCGAGCCAGTGCGCGTAGGGTGCCGGCAGCACCCACGACGTGCGCTCGATGCCGAGCTGGCGTGCCGCATGGAACGGCCAGTGCGGATTGGCCAGATGCGCGCGTCCGACCATCACCAGATCGAGCTGGCCGTCCCTGACCGTGCGCTCGGCGAGTTCCGGCGTGTCGATCCCCCAAGCCGAGGCGACCGGCAGACCGGCCTCGCGGCGCACGCGTTCGGCGACCGGCGCGAGGAAGGCCGGTGCCCACGGGATGTTCGCCGCCGGGGTCGAGAAACCGACGCTGACGCTCAAGAGGTCGAGCCCTTCGCGCTTGAACCTGCGCGCGAGCTCGATCGATTCGGCGAGGGTTTCCTCGTCGCGCCCGTCGTATTCGATGACGCCGAAGCGCGCCGTCAGCGGCAGGTGCTCGGGCCAGACCTGGCGCACCGCGGCCAGCGTCTCCAGCAGGAAGCGGCTGCGCTTCTCGAAGCTGCCGCCCCAGGCATCGTTGCGCTGGTTGGCATGCACCGAGAAGAAGCTCTGCCCGAGGTAACCATGGGCGAAGTGCAGTTCGAGCCACTCGAAACCCGCGTCGCGCGCGCGCTTGGCGGCAGCAACGAAATCCGCGCGCACGCGGGCGATGTCGTCCGCCGTCATCGCCTTCGGCTCGCGCGGCAGGTTGGCGCCGAAGGCGATCGCCGACGGCGAGAGGGTCTGCCAGGCGCGCGCATCGTTGGCGGCGATATGGTCGTCGCCTTCCCAGGGGCGGTTGGCGTTGGCCTTGCGCCCGGCGTGACCGATCTGGATCCCGGGGACGGCACCGGCGGCCTTGATCGCGGCGGCCACCGGCGCCAGGGCTTGCGCCTGCTCGTCGTTCCAAAGTCCGAGGCAGGCCGGGGTGATGCGGCCTTCCGGAGCAACCGCGGTCGCCTCGACGATGACGAGACCGGCACCACCGCGTGCAAGCGCCGCGTAGTGGACACGGTGCCAGTCGTTGATCAGGCCGTCGCTGGCCTGGTACTGGCACATCGGCGGGATGGCGATGCGGTTGCGCAGCGTGACGTCCTTGAGCTTGAAGGGTGAGAACAATGCCGACATCGGTCAGAACTCCATGCGGAAAATCCGGGAAAGCGGGTGAAGGTGGGAAATTCGCTCAGCAGGCGGCGTAGCGGCGCACATCGAGCGTGCTGAGCGCTTGCGAGCGCGCCACCGCATCCAGCAGGTGCGGCGTCTGCAGGTGGGCGTCGATCGCCGCATCGTCGGCCCATTCCTCGACGAAGGTGAAGTCGGTCGGGTCGGCCGCGTTGTGCAGCAACTCGTAGCGCAGGCAGCCAGCCTCCTTGCGCGTCGGTTCGAGCAGGCCCTGCAGGATCGGGCGCAGTTGCGCGACGGTGTCGGGACGGGCGGTGAAGCGGGCGACGATATGAACGGTCATGGGTGAATCTCCTTACAGGTTAACGTGAAGCGTGGAACAATTTCGTGAAACATCGTCCGACCTGATCTGCCGATGCCGTCGCGATCGGCAGCCCGTCAGTTGGCGAGGCCGCAAAACTGGAAGAACGAACTGGATTGCCGCGGCGCTACGCGCCTCGCAATGACGGCAGCGAATGGCTGCGTTTCATGCGGAGGGGTGGCACGACTCGCCATGAAGCGTGGGCTTGCGCGGCTGCCGCCGCTCCCACTGCGCACGCAGCCGCTGGTGGGAGGGCCGGCAGGCCCGAACGGGGGCTGTTTCAGCTTAAAGGCAGGCTTCGAGCACGCGGCGGCTGAGCGCCAGATCCATGTCGCGGCGCTCGCCGAGCGCGGTCATGCCGTGCGCTTCGAGTTGCGCGATGAGGCGCGGAACGGCATCGGCACCGATGCCGTAGTCGCCGAAGCGGGTCTTCACCCCGACCGATTCGAAGAAGGCGCGCGTACGCGCGATGGCGGCGTCGATGCGCTCGTCGTCGCTGCCCGAGTCGATCTGCCAGACGCGCGCGGCGTACTGCAGGAGCTTGTCGCGCTTGGCCGCGCGGCGCTGGTCGAGCAAGGCAGGCAGGACGATCGCCAGCGTCTGCGCGTGATCGAGACCGAACATCGCGGTGATCTCGTGGCCGATCATGTGCGTCGCCCAGTCCTGCGGCACGCCGGCGCCGATCAGTCCGTTGAGCGCCTGCGTGGCAGCCCACATCAGGTTGGCGCGGACCTCGTAATCGTCGGGTTTGGCCAGCGCCAGCGGGCCGATCTCGACCAGCGTCTGCAGCAGGCCTTCGGCGTAGCGGTCCTGCACCGGCGCGCCCACCGGATAGGTGAGGTACTGCTCCATCACATGCACGAAGGCATCGACGACGCCGTTGGCGACCTGGCGCTCCGGCAGCGTGTAGGTTCTGGTCGGGTCGAGCACCGAGAAGCGCGGGAAGACGTGCTTGCTGCCGAAGGACAGCTTGGCCTGCAGCGACTTGCGGCTGATCACCGAGAAGCTGTTCATCTCCGACCCGGTCGCCGGCAGCGTCAGCACGCAGCCGAAGGGCAAGGCGCTCTTGATCTTCGCGCCGTAGGTTTCGAGGATCTCCCACGGATCGCCCGCGTAATCGACCGCGGCAGCGACGAACTTGGTGCCATCGATCACCGAGCCGCCGCCGACCGCGAGCAGGAAGTCGAGCTTCTCGCGGCGGATCTGTTCGACCGCCTGCATCAGCGTCTCGTAGCTCGGGTTCGCCTCGATGCCGGCAAAGCGCTGCACGGTCCGCTGGCCGAGCGCGGCCTCGACCTCGGCCAGCGTGCCGTTGCGCTCGGCGCTGCCGCCGCCGTAGAGCACCAGCACGCGCGCGTCGGCGGGAACGAGCTTGGCCAGGCGGGCGATGCTGCCCTTGCCGAAGACGATCTGCGTCGGGTTGTAATACTCGAAATTCAGCATGCGGATTCCTTTCGTGAATACGGTGGTGAGGTCGGGACGCCGCCCGGCAGGCGGAAGAGCGGACGGTCGATGGTAGTGCATCCTTCTGCCGCCGCGGAAGCCTGCCTTGCCATGAACTGCGCCAACCGTCCTCCGACCGCGGCACGGCCGCCGGGTTCATCGTGATCCGCGTTCGTGGCGCTGGCAATAGGCGGGAACACTGGCGGACAATAGCCGCATGCAAGATTTCCTCCACACCCTCTCGCTCGCTTCGCCGCTGTTCCTGCTGATCCTGGTCGGCTTCGCGCTGATGCGCGTGATGAAGTGGCCGCGCTCGATGTCGGACAACCTGACGCAGTTCCTGTTCACGATCGCGCTGCCGGCGATGCTGTTCCGCATGATGAGCGATTTCTCGCAGCTGCCGCCGGTCGACGCGCGCCTCCTGCTCGCCTTCTTCGGCAGCTGCCTGATCGTCTTCGTCATCGGCCGCCTGATCGCGTGGAAGGCCTTCGCCCTCGACGGCGTCAGCCAGTCGGTGTTCGCGCTCGGCGGCGTCTTCTCGAACAACGTGCTGCTCGGCATCCCGCTGGCCAAGGTGACGCTCGGCGACGCCGCGCTGCCCGCGGTCGCGCTGGTCCTCGTCTTCAACTCGCTGATCCTGTGGACCCTGGTCACCGTCTCGGTCGAGTGGGCGCGGCACGGCGAGTTTTCGCTGCGCGGCTTCGCGCGCACCGCGCGCTCGGTGATCACCAACCCGATCGTCGCCTCGATCGTCTCCGGCAGCCTGTTCGGGCTCACCGGCATCGGCGTTCCCATGATCATCGACGTGCCGCTGCGCATGCTCGGCCAGTCGGCCGCCCCGATCGCGCTGGTCGCGCTCGGGATGGGACTCGCCGAATACGGAATCCGCGAAGGCTGGCGGATCAGCGCGACGATCAGCGGCATCAAGCTGCTGCTGCAGCCCTTGATCGTCTGGCTGCTGGCGAGAGCCCTCGGGCTGCCGCCGCTGGAGACCCAGGTCGTCGTCCTGCTCGCTTCGCTCGCGGTCGGCGCCAACGTCTACCTGATGTCGCGCCAGTTCAAGGCGCTCGAAGGCCCGGTCGCCGGCAGCCTGGTCATGTCGACCGCACTGGCGGCGCTGACGACCCCCCTGGTGCTGGCGCTGACGCGGTGATCACCCCTTACCCTCAGGCCACGGCGTGAGCACCTCGACGCCGTCCGCGGTGACTGCGACCATGTGCTCCCACTGCGCGGAGAGCGAGCCGTCCCTGGTGACGACCGTCCACCGGTCGGAGAGCAGGCGGATGTCGGCCTTCCCGGCATTGATCATCGGCTCGATGGTGAACACCATTCCCGGCTTGAGCTTCAGACCCGAGCCCGGCCGTCCGAAGTGATAGACCTGCGGCTTGTCGTGATAGACCTTGCCGATGCCATGGCCGCAGTACTCGCGCACAACGCTGAATCCCGCCTGTTCGGCGACGCTCTGGATGGCGTGGCCGACGTCACCCAGCGTCGCCCCGGGCCGCACGGCGCGGATTCCTGCCTCCAGCGCTGCGTGGGTCGTGTGCACCAGGCATCTCGCCAGCGGGCTGGATTCGCCGACGAAGTACATGCGACTCGTGTCGCCGTACCAGCCGTCCTTGACGACGGCCACGTCGATGTTGAGGATGTCGCCGTCGCGCAGTTCGCGCCCGTCCGGAATCCCGTGGCAGACGACCTCGTTCAAGGAGGTGCAGATCGTCTTCGGATAGCCCCGGTAGCCGACGTTCGCCGGAACCGCCTGCAGCACATCGACGATGTAGTCATGGCAGATGCGGTCAAGCTGCTCGGTGGTCACGCCCGGCCTCACGTGTTCGGCAATCATTCCCAGGACCTCGGCAGCCAGCCTGCCGGAACGCCGTGCCATGTCGATCTCGGACTCGGACTTCGTAGTCACCCGCTTGAAGAAGATCATGCCGCCTTTACCGCTGCTCGAAATGGGAATGCTGGCGACGACCGCTGACGGTCGCTACCCGACCTTGTATCGTACCAAGACTCGCCGTGCAGCGCCTAGCCATCGCGGCCGGCGCAGGGCAAGCGAAAAGCGCCCGCTTCAGCATGTTGTGAACAGCACCTCTGCGCACCATTGCTCCTGACAGCTTATCGCTCGCAGAGCTTGCTGCGTGCGCTTGCCCGGTCTCCCCGGGCTGTCTCCGAGGCACGACGGCCGTTTTGCTGCGATCATTGCAGCTGAGACCTTCATTACCAACCAGGATGAATCGATGACCGAGATTTCCATGGGGCCGGCCGCGGCTCCGACAAGCAAGCCGCTGGCCTTGCGCATGATGCCGATGCCGGCCGACCTCAACCCGGCCGGAGACGTCTTTGGCGGCTGGATCATGGCGATGGTCGACGTTGCAGGCGGAATCTGCGCCCTGCGCCGGGCGCGCTCACGGGTGGTGACGGTGTCCGTCAATTCCTTCGTGTTCAAGCAGCCGGTCTCGGTCGGCGATTCGGTGAGTTTCTACGCCGAAGTCGTGGCCGTCGGCAGGACGTCGATCACCGTTGACGTCGAGGTCTTCGCCGAGCGCAATCCTAAGAACCCGGTGATCGTGAAGGTGACCGAAGCTCGTCTGACCTACGTCGCCATCGACGCCAGCGGCAACAAGCGTCAGGTCCCGAAGGAAACCCCGGCCAGCCCCCCCTTGCCTGCCTGCGGCCCCTCGCCGGACAAGGAAATCGCGCTTCAGGTCATGCCGATGCCGAGCGACATCAACCCGGCCGGCGACGTGTTCGGCGGCTGGATCATGTCGATGGTGGATATCGCCGGCGCGATTCCGGCGATCCGGCAGACCAAGTCGAAGGTATCCACGGTCGCGGTGAACTCCTTCGTCTTCAAGCAGCCGATTGCGGTGGGAGATCTCGTCACTTTCTACGCCGGAATCAGCTCGGTCGGCAACAGTTCGGTCACGGTCGACGTCGAAGTGTTTGCCGAGCGCCACCCCGAAAATCCGGAGATCGTGAAGGTGACCGAGGCCAGGCTGACCTTCGTCGCGCTCGACATCTTCCGCACCCGGCAGCTCAAGACGAAGTAAGGCGAAGTGAGGCGCGACCGCCAGGACCTGCAGCCGTCGATCGCCGCGCCGGTCGCAGGAAAGCGCGCAGGACTCAAGCCGCGAGCAGGAAATCCCGCAGCACTGCGATCTGCTCGTCGGCGAAGAACATCGGCGCGTGGCCGACGCCGGGGACTTCGACGGTGCGCGCGCAGGGACCGCGCCGCGCCATTTCGGCGAGGGTTTCACGGCTCAGGATGTCGGAGCTAGCGCCGCGGATCGCCAGCGTCGGGCAGCGGATTCGCTCGTAGATGGGCCACAGGTCGATGTCGCCGCCGGCGGCCTGCACGCGGAAGTTGTCGCCGATACGCGGGTCGTAGCGCATGAGCCAGCGTCCGTCCGCGGACCGATGGACGCTCGACTCGGCGAGCTGGCGCCAGCCGGCGTCGCCGAGATCGCCGAAGGGCGCGCAGACGACGCGCAGGTAGCGCTCGGCCTCGTCAATGCCGGCGAAATCGGGCGCCTTGCCGAGGTAATCGCCGACGCGGCCGAGGCCTGCGGCGGCGACGAAGGGACCGACGTCGTTCAGGATCAGGCGTTCGATCGGCGAGTCGTCGAGGCTGGCGATGAGCATGCCGATCAGCCCGCCCATCGAGGTGCCGAGCCACTGCACCGAATCGACGTCGAGTCTTCCGATCAGCGTCATCATGTCGGCGACATACTGCGGCAGGTCGTAATGGCGCGGATCGCCGAGCCAGGCGCTGCGCCCGCGACCGACGACGTCTGGGCAGACGACGCGCCAGCCCTCTGCCGCCAGTCGTTCGGCGAGCGGGACGAAGTCGCGGCCGTTGCGCGTCAGGCCATGCACGCAGACGAGCGTGCGCGCGGCATCGCGCGGCCCGAATTCCAGGTAGGCCATGCGGTGCACGCCGGCCGGGGAGACGCAGCGCAGCTCGCGCTGGCGTGCATCAGCCGCTGCCGCCACTCCTCCTGCCCTGACCCCCATAGCCAACTCCATACCCGCCTCCCTGGTCGCGAATGTCATCGCGAGTTTAGCGTGAAACTGCGAAGTGCTGAAGCAAAAGTGCTGCCCGAATCAGCAGCTCATCGCGAGCCCGCAGGGCGTGGCGATCCAGTGCGTCAGGCTGTTATCGGTCGGCCATGGATGGCGGGCAAGGGCGAGGAGACGGAGGAACGAACTGGACTGCCACGGCGCTGCGCGCCTCGCAATGACGAAATGCCCTGCTCTGAACGACACGCGTCATCGCGAGCCCGAAGGGCGTGGTGATCCACACAACGCGTCATCGCGAGCCCGCAGGGCGTGGCGATCCAGTGCGTAAGGCTGATGTCGGTCGGCCATGGATGGCGGGCAAGGGCGAGGAGACGGAGGAACGAACTGGATTGCCACGGCGCTGCGCGCCTCGCAATGACGAAACGCCCTGCTCTGAACGAGAAGCATCATCGCGAGCCCGAAGGGCGTGGTGATCCACACAACGCGTCATCGCGAGCCCGCAGGGCGTGGCGATCCAGTGCGTAGGGCTCGCATCGGGTCCGCCGTGGATGTCGGGCAAGGGCGAGGAGACGGAGGAACGAACTGGACTGCCACGGCGCTGCGCGCCTCGCAATGACGAAATGCCCTGCTCTGAACGACACGCGTCATCGCGAGCCCGAAGGGCGTGGCGATCCACACAACGCGTCATCGCGAGCCCGCAGGGCGTGGCGATCCAGTGCGTAGGGCTCGCATCGGGTCCGCAGTGGATGGCGGGCAAGGGCGAGGAGACGGAGGAACGAACTGGATTGCCACGGCGCTGCGCGCCTCGCAATGACGAAACGCCCTGCTCTGAACGAGAAGCATCATCGCGAGCCCGAAGGGCGTGGTGATCCACACAACGCGTCATCGCGAGCCCGCAGGGCGTGGCGATCCAGTGCGTAGGGCTCGCATCGGGTCCGCCGTGGATGTCGGGCAAGGGCA
>NZ_NHRX01000067.1:11278-78291 GCF_016653115.1 Rhodocyclus purpureus | reverse complement strand
GAACGAGAAGCATCATCGCGAGCCCGAAGGGCGTGGTGATCCACACAACGCGTCATCGCGAGCCCGCAGGGCGTGGCGATCCAGTGCGTAGGGCTCGCATCGGGTCCGCCGTGGATGTCGGGCAAGGGCAAGGAGACGGAGGAACGAACTGGACTGCCACGGCGCTGCGCGCCTCGCAATGACGAAATGCCCTGCTCTGAACGAGACGCGTCATCGCGAGCCCGCAGGGCGTGGCGATCCAGTGCGTAGGGCTCGCATCGGGTCCGCCGTGGATGTCGGGCAAGGGCGAGGAGACGGAGGAACGAACTGGATTGCCACGGCGCTGCGCGCCTCGCAATGACGAAATGCCCTGCTCTGAACGACACGCGTCATCGCGAGCCCGCAGGGCGTGGCGATCCAGTGTGTAGGGCTCGCATCGGGTCCGCCGTGGATGTCGGGCAAGGGCAAGGAGACGGAGGAACGAACTGGATTGCCACGGCGCTGTGCGCCTCGCAATGACGAAATGCCCTGCTCTGAACGACACGCGTCATCGCGAGCCCGAAGGGCGTCGTGATCCACACAACGCGTCATCGCGAGCCCGCAGGGCGTGGCGATCCAGTGCGTAGGGCTCGCATCGGGTCCGCCGTGGATGTCGGGCAAGGGCAAGGAGACGGAGGAACGAACTGGATAGCCACGGCGCTGCGCGCCTCGCACTGAAGGCAGCGGATGGGCGCGTTTCATTCTCCGGGGCGGCGCAACTCGCCATGGCTGTCGGGAGGTCTGCACAACGGGCCTATGAGAACTCGGACAGTTCCATGAAGATCTTGCGCGTTTCCAGCTGCCGGTCGCCCGTGTAGTGGGAGATCAGCGAGCGCATCAGCGACTTGGCCTCGGCCAGCGAGCGGGCGTCGGAGAAGTCGTCCTGCGCCATGTCGAGCAGGGTGCGGCCGCGCACCGACAACGCCGACATCCCCGCCTGGGGCAAGCGCACCGGGCCGTTCTCGATCTCGTAGGCATAGTGGGCCTCGGCGACGATCGGCGCGCCGGCGGCATCGTGCGCGAGCGTGAGGCCGTAGCCGAGTTCGCCGAGCAACGCGCGCTCGAAGCGGCGCAGGTCGGCTTCATTGACGCCGTCGGCGAAGCGGCGCAGCGTTTCGGAGTAAACGGCGAAGAGGCGCTCGTGCGCGTCCTCGCGCGGCAGCAGGTGGAGCAGCAGCTCGTTCAGGTAGTAGCCGCAGAACAGCGCCTTGCCCGAGAGGAGCGGCTGGCCGCCCTGCCACTCGGCCTTCATTAGCGTGCGCACCTCGCCCTTGCCCGACCAGCCGAGTTCGAGCGGCTGGAAGGCCATCAGGAGCCCGCGCAGCGGCGACTGCGGTCGCCGCGCACCGCGCGCCAAGAGCGCCATGCGCCCGTGGTCGCGCGAGAAGACCTCGACGATCAGGCTGGTTTCGCGGTACGGATAGCTGTGCAGCACCCAGGCCGGCTGCGCGTCGACACGCTGCCGCGACATCGCCTACTCCGGCTTGAAATCTACACCGGCGCCGGCGCTCATTCGTAGCCGAGGCTCTTCAGCAGTCGTTCGTCGTCGGCCCAGCCGGACTTGACCTTGACGAAGACTTCGAGGAAGACCTTGCCGTCGAAGAGCTTCTCCATGTCGACGCGCGCCTCGCTGGCGATGCGCTTCAGGGTCTCGCCGCCCTTGCCGATCACCATCGCCTTGTGGTTCGGGCGGTCGACGACGATCGAGGCGCTGATGCGGCGCAGCGCGCCGTCCAGCTCGAACTTCTCGACCTCGACGGCGGTGGCATAGGGCAGTTCGTCGCCGAGCAGGCGAAAGAGCTTCTCGCGCAGGAACTCGGCGGCGAGGAAGCGTTCGCTGCGATCGGTGATCTGATCCTCGTCGAAGAGCGGCTCGCGCACGGGCAGGTGGCGGCGCAGTTCGCCGACAAGCTGTTCGCTCTGCACGCCGCTGGCGGCGCAGACCGGGACGATCGCGGCGAAATCGCGCTGCTTGCCGAGTTCGCCGAGGAAGGGGAGCAGGCGCGTCTTGTCCTCGATGCGGTCGATCTTGTTCACCACGCAGATCACCGGCCGGTCTTGCGGCAGCAGCGCCAGCACCTGCTTGTCGGCGGCGTCGAAGCGGCCGGCCTCGATCACGTAGAGCACCGCGTCGACGTCGGCGAGCGCCTGCGTCACGCCGCGGTTCATGGTCCGGTTGAGTGCGCTGGTGTGCCGGGTCTGGAAACCCGGCGTATCGACGAACATGTACTGCGCGTCGGCGTCGGTACGGATGCCCATGATGCGGTGGCGGGTCGTCTGCGCCTTGCGCGAGACGATGCTGATCTTCTGCCCGATCAGGCGGTTGAGCAGCGTGGACTTGCCGACGTTCGGCCGGCCGACGATGGCGACGTAACCCGATCTGAATTCTGCGTTCATGCTTTTTCCTGGAGCTGGGCGAGCGCACGCTCGGCAGCCATCTGTTCAGCTGCACGCCGGCTGGCGCCGCTGCCCTCGCTGCGCATCGGCGGTTTCGCGATCTCGCAGGCGACGGTGAATTGCTGGGCGTGCGCCTGTCCGGCTGCGGTGACCAGCGTGTATTTCGGCAGCCCCAGCCGCCGTCCCTGCAGGAACTCCTGCAGGCGGGTCTTCGGGTCCTTGTTCGGGTGGCCGGGCGCGATCGAGGCGAGGAGATCGCGGTAGAGATGCGAGATGACCGCCTCGGCAGCGCCGAAACCGGCATCGAGCCAGATCGCGCCGAACAGCGCCTCGAGCGCGTCGGCGAGGATCGACGGACGTTCGCGACCGCCGCTCCTGGTCTCGCCCTCGCCCAGGCGCAGCTGCTCGCCGAGCGACAGCGACAGCGCCAGCTGGTGCAGCGTCTCCTGGCGCACCAGGTTGGCGCGCAGCCGCGACAGGTCGCCCTCGGGCAAGGCCGGAAAACGCTCGTAGAGCCGGCGCGCGATGACGCAGTTGAGGACCGAGTCGCCGAGGAATTCGAGGCGCTCGTTGTGCGGCGAACTGTGGCTGCGGTGCGTCAGCGCCGTCGTCAAGAGCGAGCCGTCGCCGAAGGAATGCCCGAGCGCCTGCTCGATCCGACGTTCACTCATTGCTTGCCACCCGCGTACATGGATTCACCGGACACCTCACTGGAACGAACCGATCCGCTTCAGATCGTTGAAGTTGAACCAGATGAAGAAGGCCTTGCCGACAATGTTCTGTTCCGGGACGAAGCCCCAGTAGCGGCTGTCGCGGCTGTTGTCGCGGTTGTCGCCCATCATGAAGTAGTGCCCGGCCGGCACCTTGCAGACGACGCCCGCGTTGTCGTAGCTGCAGTTCTCGCGCAGCGGGAACTGCGAGGCGCCCATGATGAACGGCGGCGCGTCCTCGTCGTTGAGCGTGCGGTGCTCAATCGCACCGACCTTCTCGGTAAACTGGCGCGAATAGTAGAGGCGCTCGGGGTGCAGGTAGTCTTCGACCTGGCGCGTCTCGACCGGCTGGCCGTTGACGGTCAGCTTCTTGTCCTGATAGGCGACCGTGTCGCCGGGGACGCCGACGACGCGCTTGATGTAGTCGAGCGAGGGGTCTTCCGGATAGCGGAAGACCATCACGTCGCCGCGCTGCGGCTCGCCGACGTCGATGATCTTCTTGTCGATCACCGGCAGGCGGATCCCGTAGGCGTACTTGTTCACCAGGATGAAGTCACCGACCTGCAGGGTCGGGATCATCGACCCCGAGGGAATCTTGAACGGTTCGGCGACGAAGGAACGCAGCAGGAAGACGACCAGGATGACCGGGAAGAAGCTCGACCCGTACTCGACCCACCACGGGTCCTTGCCGCCCGGCGCGCGCTTCGGCTTCAGCAGGAAGGCGTCGACCAGCCAGATGCCGCCGCTGACGAGCAGCAGGATGAACAGGATGAGCGCAAAATTCACGAGAAAGGTCCCTTATTTTCCGTCGACGCGCAGCACCGCGAGGAAGGCTTCCTGCGGGATCTCGACCGCGCCGACCTGCTTCATCCGCTTCTTGCCGGCTTTCTGCTTCTCGAGCAGCTTCTTCTTGCGCGTGATGTCGCCGCCGTAGCACTTGGCCAGCACGTCCTTGCGCATCGCCTTGACGTTCTCGCGCGCGACGATGTTCGAGCCGATCGCCGCCTGGATGGCGACGTCGAACATCTGGCGCGGGATCAGTTCGCGCATCTTCGCGGCGATCTCGCGGCCACGGTAAGGCGAGTTGGCGCGGTGCACGATCAGGGACAGCGCGTCGACCTTCTCGCCGTTGATCAGGATGTCGAGCTTGACCACATCGGCGGCGCGGTACTCCTTGAACTCGTAGTCGAGCGAGGCGTAGCCGCGCGAGGCCGACTTCAGCTTGTCGAAGAAGTCCATCACGACTTCGGCCATCGGCATGTCGTACACGAGCTTCACCTGGCGACCGTGGTAGCTCATGTTCACCTGGATGCCGCGCTTCTGGTTGCACAGCGTCATCACCGCGCCGAGGTAATCCTGCGGCAGGAAGATGGTCGTCGTGATGATCGGCTCGCGGATTTCCTCGATCTTCGACAGTTCGGGCAGGCGCGACGGGTTCTCGACGTTGATCACCGTGCCGTCGCGCAGCGCGACTTCATAGACGACGGTCGGCGCGGTGGTGATCAGGTCCTGGTCGAACTCGCGTTCGAGGCGCTCCTGGACGATCTCCATGTGCAGGAGGCCGAGGAAGCCGCAGCGGAAGCCGAAGCCGAGCGCCTGCGACACTTCAGGCTCGTAGCGCAGCGAGGCGTCGTTGAGCTGGAGCTTTTCGAGCGAATCGCGCAGCGAGTCGTACTGGTTCGCCTCGACCGGGTAGAGCCCGGCGAACACCTGCGACTGGATCTCCTTGAAGCCGGGCAGCGGCTCCGTGGCCGGGCGGTCGGCGAGCGTCAGGGTGTCGCCGACCTTGGCCGCCTTCAGTTCCTTGATGCCGGAGATGACGAAACCGACCTCGCCGGCGGAGAGCACATCGCGCGCCTGCGACTTCGGCGTAAACACACCGACCTGTTCGCACAGGTGCGTCGTTCCGGTGGACATCAGCTTGATCTTGTTCTTGGCGCGCAACTGGCCGTCGACGACGCGCACCAGCATGACCACGCCGACGTAGTTGTCGAACCACGAATCGATCAGGAGCGCCTTCAGCGGCGCCTCCGGATCGCCCTTGGGCGGCGGAATGCGGGCGATGATCGATTCGAGGATGTCCTCGACGCCGAAACCGGTCTTGGCCGAAGCCAGCACCGCGTCGGTCGCGTCGATGCCGATCACGTCCTCGATCTCCTGGCGCGCGCCGTCGGGGTTGGCCGAAGGCAGGTCGATCTTGTTCAGCACCGGGACGACCTCGACGCCGAGTTCGATCGCCGTGTAGCAGTTGGCGACGGTCTGCGCCTCGACCCCCTGCGAAGCGTCGACGACGAGCAGCGCGCCTTCGCACGCGGAGAGCGAGCGCGACACCTCGTAGGAGAAGTCCACGTGCCCCGGGGTGTCGATCAGGTTCAGCTTGTAAGTCTGACCGTCACGCGCCTTGTAGGAGAGCGCCGCGGTCTGCGCCTTGATGGTGATGCCGCGCTCGCGCTCGATGTCCATCGAGTCGAGCACCTGGGCCTCCATCTCGCGGTCGGACAGTCCGCCGCAGAGGTGGATGATGCGATCGGCGAGCGTGGACTTGCCGTGGTCGATATGCGCGATGATCGAGAAGTTGCGGATGTGTTGCATTGAACGCTGCCGATTCCTGAGACGGGAAACGGCCATGGCGAGCCCGCATCTCCCGGTGTTGTTGTGTGCGTGAGGCCTGGCCGTCGCGCAGGCAAGGGGCGGATTATACAGCGAAAAAACGGCGCCCGCGGGTGCTTTGCCGGCACCCGCGCGCGCTCCCACCCTCAGCAGCGCAGTTGCGCCAGATGGCGGCGCAGCCCTTCCACGTCGAGGTGATAGTGGCAGATCTCGTGCTCGCCGTGCAGCAGCACGGGGACCAGTTCGTCATAGCGCGCGAGCAGCGCCTCGTCGGCGTCGACATCGAGCACTTCGACCTCGATCTTCAGCTCGTCGAGCAGCGCCGCCAGCGCCGCCTCCATGTCGTGACAGAGGTGGCAGTAGCCGCGCGAGAGCAGCGTGAGCAGTACCACCTGCTCCCGCGCCACATCCTCCTGCGCTGCCTTTCCTTGCGCTTCCGCGCTGGAAACTTCACCCGTCACTTCATTCACCCTTGCGCTCGGCCGGCAGCTTGATGCTGACGAAGGTCTGCAGCTCGCCGCGGCGTACCAGCAGGGCGACGTTGGCGTTGCGTTCGAGTTGCGCAAGCTGCTTGTTGAACTGCTCGACGGTCTTCAGTTCGGTGCTGACACCGCGGGCAATGATGGCGACGATGATGTCGCCGCGGCGCAGGTCCGAACGCGCCAGGCTGCCGCGCACCTCCTCGACCAGGAGCCCGCCATCGAGCTTCAGCTCACGCCGCTGCTCGGCGCTCAGTTCGGACAAGGAAAGCCCGAGACGACTGTTCGCCGCCGGCGCCTGCGCGCCCTTGCGACCGGGACGCGGTGCCGCCTTGTCGTCGGGCGTCTCGCCGACGACGAGCGCGATGTCGCGCGTCGCCCCCTTGCGCCAAACCTGGACAGTGACGCGGGATCCCGGCTTGGTGGCGCTCACCGCCCGCGGCAGGTCGGCCGAGTTTACGACCGGCTTGCCGTCGAACTTGAGGATGACGTCGCCTTCCTCGATCCCCGCCTTGTCCGCCGGCCCCCCCTTCTCGACCGCATTCACCGCGGCGCCCTGCGCCTTGGTGAGGCCGAAGGACTCGGCGAGATCCTTGGTCACCTCCTGGATGACGACGCCCAGGCGACCGCGGCTGACCCTGCCGTTGCTCCTGAGTTGCGCCTGCACGTCCATCGCCACGTCGATCGGGATCGAGAAGGCGATCCCCATGTAGCCGCCCGAGCGGCTGTAGATCTGCGAGTTGATGCCGACCACCTCGCCCTTCATGTTGAACAGGGGCCCGCCCGAATTGCCGGGGTTGATGGCAACGTCGGTCTGGATGAAGGGGACGAGGTTTTCCTGCGGCAAGGACCGGCCCTTGGCGCTGACGATGCCGGCAGTGACGCTGTTCTCGAAGCCGAACGGCGAACCGATGGCGAGCACCCACTCGCCGACGCGCAGGGCAGCGGGATCGCCCATGCGCACGACCGGAAGGCCACTGGCATCGATCTTGATGAGGGCCACGTCGGTCCGCTTGTCGGTGCCGATCACGCGCGCCTTGAATTCACGCTTGTCGGTCAGCTTGACCAGGACTTCGTCGGCCGCATCGACGACGTGGGCGTTGGTCAGGATGTAGCCGTCGCTGCTGATGATGAAGCCTGAACCGAGCGAACGGCTCTCGAACTCGCGCGGCGCGCCGGGCATGCCGGGAATGCCGAAGGGGTGCGGCATGAAGCGGCGGAACAACTCCGCCATCGGATCGTCCTCGTCGAACGGGAACGCCGGGACGCTGCGCGAGTTGCCGCGAACGACCTGCGTCGTACTGATATTGACGACGGCCGGGCCGTTCTTCTCGGCCAGTTCGGTGAAGTCGGGCAGCGGCCTGGCCTGCGCCTGGGCGCCGAGGGAAACGACGAAGAAGAGAAATGCAGCGACAAGTTGTCTCATGACCCGCGATGCCTCCTGTTCCGGTTCAAACGCTACTCGGTGGAAGATGTGGCCGCAACGTGAAAACTCAAGTCCCTGTCGTACGCAGCACCGCGCTGACCACCGGCAGCAGCGCCGGATCGCGGTCGGCGGAACGCCGGTCGCGGCGCAGCAGCCACCAGCCGACGAAGAGACCGCCGCCCGCCCCGAGGATGCTGCCCGGGTCACCGGCGAATGAAGCGCCGCCGAGCGCGCCGGCGAAGAGCGCGAGCAGGGGGATGCCGTAGGCCACGGTCGCGCTGCGCCGTACCGCGCCGTCGGCGATCGAAAGGCGGACGCTGGCGCCAACCGGCACCCGCCCGGGGTTGAGCGCCCGATAATCACGCGTCGTCCCGCAGAACATGCGGCCGATGTTGGCGCTGCCACCGCAGCCGCCCGGCTCGTGGCAGCGCCCGCAGCCGCCCTCGTCCATGCGCACGACGGCAAACTCTCCGTCGATGGCGACGATCGTCCCGGTCGCCTCGTGCGCGCCTGCGTGCACCGTCGCCCCAACCCTTGCGTTCACTCGCGCCCCTACCAGCGCCGGTCGGGCGCCGTCGCCAGCAGCGGGCGCAAACGCGTTGCCACCGACTCGCGCGCACGGAAGATGCGCGAGCGCACGGTACCGATCGGACAGCCCATCGCCTCGGCGATCTCCTCGTAGCTCAAACCTTCGAGTTCGCGCAGGACGATCGCAGTGCGCAGTTCTTCGGGGAGCGCCTCCATCGCGGCATTGACCGTTTCGCCGACCTGCTTCGACTGCAGCATGCTCTCCGGGGTGTTGATGTCGCGCAACAGTTCGCCGTCGTCGAAGTTCTCCGCTTCGTCGGAATCGACCCCGGTCGAAGTCGGCGCCCGCCGACCCTGCGCGACCAGATAGTTCTTCGCCGTATTGATGCCGATACGGTACAGCCAGGTGTAGAAGGCGCTGTCGCCGCGAAACGACGGCAGGGCGCGGTAAGCCTTGATAAAGGCTTCCTGGGCGACGTCCTCGACCTCCGCCGCGTCGCGGATGAAGCGCGACAGCAGGCGTTCCAGCTTGCGCTGGTACTTGGCGACCAAGATATCGAATGCGTGCTTGTCGCCGTTTTGTGCGCGTTCGACCAACTTCTGGTCTGTTTCGCGTTCGCTCATGCCTGATGAATTCCTGTCGGACGGTTCGCTGCAGTATATCGCAAGCTCGCATCGGGCACGCAGTTTGCGTCGACATCGCGCGCGCGCCGGCGTTCCGCCAGGAATGCGTCCAGCCACGCACCCTGCCGCCTAGCCCGCCTCCTCCCGCCTATCCCCCATTCGCGGCTGCCGCCGCTCAAACTTGGCGACGTTCCGCCCTCCTGCCATGAAGAGCGCACCTTCGCTGCCGTCATTGCGAGGCGCGCAGCGCCGTGGCAATCCAGTTCGTTCTTCTATCTTCACGCCCTTGGCCGCCATCCACGGCCGACCCGAAACGAGACCTACGCCCTGGATCGCCACGCCCTGCGGGCTCGCGATGACGCCTTGTCTGGATCGCCACGCCCTACGGACTCGCGATGAGGCATCTCCGTCCCGTTCATTGCGAGGCGCGCAGCGCCGTGGCAATCCAGTTCGTTCTTCTATCTTCGCACCCTTGGCCGCCATCCACGGCCGACCCGAAACGAGACCTACGCCCTGGATCGCCACGCCCTGCGGGCTCGCGATGACGCCTTGTCTGGATCGCCACGCCCTACGGACTCGCGATGACGCATCTCCATCCCGTCATTGCGAGGCGCGCAGCGCCGTGGCAATCCAGTTCGTTCTTCTATCTTCGCACCCTTGGCCGCCATCCACGGCCGACCCGAAACGAGACCTACGCCCTGGATCGCCACGCCCTGCGGGCTCGCGATGACGCCTTGTCTGGATCGACACGCCCTACGGACTCGCGATGACGCATCTCCATCCCGTCATTGCGAGGCGCGCAGCGCCGTGGCAATCTAGTTCGTTCTTCTATCTTCGCACCCTTGGCCGCCATCCACGGCCGACCCGAAACGAGACCTACGCCCTGGATCGCCACGCCCTGCGGGCTCGCGATGACGCCTTGTCTGGATCGCCACGCCCTGCGGGCTCGCGATGACCGGCTGCTGCTCCAGGAAAGCGGCCTTTGCTCAATCCCTGCGCAGTTTCACGTTAAACTCGCGCGCTCAACACGGTTCGGCGGGCGCAGAGTTCGCCGCCCGCATTCCTCCAGTACACAAAAATCGAGGCAAGTTGCAATGGCTCAATACGTCATGTCGATGCTGCGCGTGAGCAAGGTCGTCCCGCCCAAGCGCCAGATCATCCGCGATATCTCCCTTTCCTTCTTTCCTGGCGCCAAGATCGGCCTCCTGGGTCTCAACGGCTCGGGCAAATCGACGGTGCTGCGCATCATGGCCGGCGTCGACAAGGAATTCGAGGGCGAGGTGCAGTGGCAGCCCGGACTGCGCATCGGCTACCTGGCGCAGGAACCCGAGCTCGACCCGGAGAAGACCGTCCGCCAGGAAGTCGAGTCGGGCATGGGCGAAGTGATGGAGGCGCAGCAGAAGCTCGAAGCCGTCTATGCCGCCTACGCCGAACCCGACGCCGACTTCGACGCGCTCGCCGAGGAACAGGCGCGCCTCGAAGCGATCATCGCCACCGCCGGCAACGACCTCGAAAACCAGATGGAAATCGCCGCCGACGCGCTGCGCCTGCCGCCCTGGGACGCGTCGATCCGCCACCTGTCGGGCGGCGAGAAGCGGCGCGTCGCGCTGTGCAAGCTCTTGCTCTCCAAGCCCGACATGCTGCTGCTCGACGAACCGACCAACCACCTCGACGCCGAATCGGTCGAGTGGCTCGAACAGTTCCTCTGCCGTTTCCCGGGCACCGTCGTCGCCGTCACCCACGACCGCTACTTCCTCGACAACGCCGCCGAGTGGATCCTCGAACTCGACCGCGGCCACGGCATCCCGTGGAAGGGCAACTACTCCTCGTGGCTGGAACAGAAGGAGGCGCGCCTCGAAACCGAGGCCAAGCAGGAAGCCGCGCGCATCAAGAGTATGCAGCACGAACTGGAGTGGGTACGGCAGAACCCGAAGGCGCGGCAGGCGAAGAGCAAGGCGCGTCTGGCACGCTTCAACGAGTTGTCGAGCTACGAGTACCAGCAGCGCAACGAGACGCAGGAACTGTTCATCCCGGTCGCCGAGCGCCTCGGCGACAAGGTGATCGAGTTCAACGGCGTGAGCAAGGCCTTCGGCGACCGCCTGCTGATCGACAACCTGAACATGTCGATCCCGGCCGGCGCCATCGTCGGCATCATCGGCCCGAACGGCGCCGGCAAGTCGACCCTGTTCCGCATGATCACCGGCCAGGAACAGCCCGATTCCGGCGAAGTCGTGATCGGACCGACGGTGAAGATCGCCTATGTCGACCAGAGCCGCGAGAACCTCGCTTCGAACAAGACGGTGTTCGAGGAGCTCGCCGACGGTCGCGACATCCTGCAGATCGGCCGCTTCGAGATGCCGAGCCGCGCCTACATCGGCCGCTTCAACTTCAAGGGCGGCGACCAGCAGAAGGTCGTCGGCAAGCTCTCGGGCGGCGAACGCGGCCGGCTGCATCTGGCGAAGACCTTGATGACCGGCGGCAACGTGCTCCTGCTCGACGAACCGTCGAACGACCTCGACGTCGAAACGCTGCGTGCGCTCGAAGAAGCGCTGCTCGAATTCGCCGGCTGCGCGCTGGTCATCTCGCACGACCGCTGGTTCCTCGACCGCATCTGCACGCACATCATCGCTGCCGAAGGCGACTCGCAGTGGAGCTTCTTCAACGGCAACTACCAGGAGTACGAGGAAGACAAGAAGCGTCGCCTCGGCGAGGAAGGTGCCAAGCCGAAGCGCATTCGCTACAAGCCGATCACGCGCTGATCGAAATGATGAAGGGCCCGCCAGGGCCCTTCATCATCCTCCGCCCCGGCGCCGCGGGGCGGACGGAATCCCTTGCCGATGCGCTCAGTTGGCGGCCTTGAGGCTCGCGGCGAAACGCTGTTCGAGGCTCTCGGGGAACTGGAACTGGCTGAAGGTGCGACGGAGCACGTCCTCGTTGGCGCCACGGTCCTCGAAGCGGATGCCGAGCGGGCCACCGTTGGCGGCCAGGGTGGCGAAGGCGAAACGCCAGCGATCCACTTCGGCCAGACGCTCGCGCAGTTCGCGCTCGTTGCTGATGGCAACGCCCGCCTGCTTGAGGGAATCGAGGAATTCGCTGAAAGACTCGTTGCTCAGACTACCCATTTTTATCTCCGTTCTCGACCGGTGATGAATCACCCATGGGCCGAATAACGCAGTTGATGCGAGCCGGTTGACATGATTCATTCACCTGCCCCGCGAAAATTTCCGGCGCACGCGGCGAGCGCCGCAGGGTCTACAATGCGGGCCTGAAAACTGCGGCCCTCCCCGATGTCGACAAGATCACCACGCCTCGAACTGCTCGCCCCCGCGCGCGACGCCGATTGCGGAATCGAAGCGATCCGCCACGGCGCCGATGCCGTCTATATCGGCGCACCGGCCTTCGGTGCCCGCGCCAGCGCGCCGGCCTCGATCGCCGACATCGAGCGACTGGCGCGCTTCGCCCGCCGCTTCAACGCGCGCACGCTGGTCGCACTGAACACCATCCTCTACGACGACGAACTCGAGCGTGCGCGTGAGCTTGTCTGGCAGATCTACGAAGCGGGCGCCGACGCGCTGATCGTGCAGGACCTGGGCCTGCTCGAACTCGACCTGCCGCCGATCGCGCTGCACGCGAGCACGCAGACCGACATCCGCACGCCGGAGAAGGCGCGGTTCCTGCAGGACGTCGGCTTCTCGCAGTTGGTGCTGGCGCGCGAACTGAAGCTCGCCGAGATCCGCGCGATCGCCGAGGTCACCGACGCGACGCTCGAATTCTTCGTGCACGGCGCGCTGTGCGTCTCCTACAGCGGCCAGTGCTACGTCAGCCACGCCGCCAGCGGGCGCAGCGCCAACCGCGGCGAGTGCTCGCAGATGTGCCGGCTGCCGTGGACGCTGTCGGACGGCGACGGCCGCGTGCTGGCCAGGGACTCGCACCTCCTCTCGCTCAAGGACAACGACCAGAGCGCCAACCTGCGCGCGCTGGTCGACGCCGGCATCCGCTCGTTCAAGATCGAGGGCCGGCTGAAGGACTTGGCCTACGTGAAGAACGTCACCGCCCACTACCGGCAGCAGATCGACGCCATCCTCGAAGCCGGCGCCGGCGCGCCGCTGCGCCGTTCCTCGTCTGGACGTAGCGTGTTCACCTTCACGCCGCAGCCGGAGAAGACCTTCAACCGCGGTCGTACCGACTACTTCCTCAACGGGCGCCAGCAGGAGATCGCTGCCTTCGCGACCCCGGGCTTTGCCGGCGACGCGATCGGGCAGGTGCTCCGCGTGAACCGCGACAGCATCGACCTGCGCTCGACGGTCGCGCTCGCCAACGGCGACGGCCTGTCCTTCTTCAAGGCCGACGGCAGCCTCGGCGGACTGCGCGTCAATCGCGCCGAGAAGCTGCACAGCGCAGCGCTGCCTAGCCCACGTGTGGGCAAGTCCTTCAGCCGGGCAGGCCAGGCCGCGGCCGTATCTTCAGAAAAGCGCGGAACGGCGGCAGCGCATGGCGGCAAGCCGGAGCAAGGAAAAAGCCCGGGCGAGCAATGGCGCATCTGGCCCGCCAGCATGGAAGCGCTCGGCGAACTGCGTCCCGGCCAGACCTTGCAGCGCAACCGCGACCAGGATTTCGAGCGCCTGCTCGAAAAGCCTTCGGCCGAGCGCCGCATCGCGCTCTCCGTCCGCTTCTCGGAAGCGCATGGGGAAGACGGCAGCGAGGGCTTCGCGCTGCAACTGACCGACGAGGCCGGCGTCTCGGCCAGCGTCTTCAGCGCGCAGCCATGGCAGCGCGCCGACGACGACGAACGCGCCGAGGCGGCAATCCGCAATGGGCTGTCGCGTCTCGGCGAGACGATCTACGTCGCCGACGCGATCGAGATCGCGCTCGCGGCGCCGCGCTTCATCCCCGCCTCGCAACTCAACGCGCTGCGCCGGCAGGCGGTCGCGCAACTCGACGCCGCGCGCGAGGCAGCGGCCGTCGCCGCACGCCGCGCCGACGGCCGGCGTCCGGAAACCTCGCCGCCACCGCTCTGGCCGCAGGAAAAGCTCGACTTTCACGCCAACGTCGCCAACGCCGCCGCGCGCGCCTTCTGGCAGCGACACGGTGTCACCGACATCGAGGCCGCCTTCGAGATCGACGGCGGCGGCAAGGGCGAAGTGACGCTGATGACCATGCGCCACTGCCTGCGCTTCAACTTCGGCGGCTGCCCGAAAGTCCCGCCGACAGCGGAAGCGACGCCGCTCTCGCGCAAGCCGACCCCGCTCACCCTCTCGCGAGGCAAGCAGCGTTTCACCCTGCGCTTCGACTGCAAGAATTGCGAGATGCAACTGGTCGGCCAAGGCCAGTCGCCGAACCGCCCACCCACCGGCAAGTCCGACTGAGCGCGCCAAACCGCGTGAAAGCCGGCTTACCCGGCTCAGTAATGCGGCGGGATCTCGTCGCGCAGGTTGCGCGGCGCGCCGGGGGCGTTGGCCTCCGCCGAAGCGCTGATCTGCCGGTGCAGGTGGCGCAGTTGCTCCTGCAGGAAATCGAGTTGCTGCTGCTGGCGGAAGAGCGCGAGGTTGAGCGTCTCGACCAGGTCCTCGGCCGCGTTCAGGCGGATCTCGAGGTCGGCGACGCGCGACTGCAGTTCGCCCGCCAGTTCACCGGTTTCCTCGTCACGACGCGCGCTCACTGCTCTTCTCCCCGCTCGTCGACGATGGGCTCGGCGGCCTGGTCGGCGGCTTCCTCGCCATTCCCGGCGGCCCGGGCACGGCGGCGCGCGGCCTTCTCCGCCTTTTCCTTCTTCTCCGCCTCTTCCCGCGCCTTGGCGGCGGCGATCATCGCCGCGCGTGTCTGCGGTGTCTCCAGGCTGATGCGGCCGAGCACGCCGTCGCGGTACTCCTGCAGCAGCACGAAGGCGGCCTTGTCGAAGTCGGCGTCGCCGCCCTTGAGGCGAAAGCCGCGGCGGCGGGCGATGCCCTCGATGACGCCGACCGCATCGACGCCCTCGACCGGGAAGCCGTAGCGGGCCGTGAGCAGGGCCGGATAGCGTTCGAGCAGCAGGCCGGACAGGAAACAGGCGACCTCGGTGTCGGCAAAGGCATTGCGCCCGATCGAGTGGCTGGCGGCGAGCATCAGCCCGTCGTCGGGGTACTCGATCTTCGGCCAGAGCAGCCCCGGCGTATCGAGGATGGTGCGCTTCTGCGGCAGGTCGTAGGTGGTGAGCGCCTTGGTGATCGCCGGCTCGTCACCGACGGCGGCGATCCGCCGCTTCACCAGCGCGTTCAGGAGCGTCGACTTGCCGACGTTGGGAACGCCCATGATCATCATGCGCAGGGGCTTCAAGAGGCTGTCGCGGTGCGGCGCCAGCTGCTGGCACAGGGTCGGGATGCGCTGCGCCTCGTTCGGCTTGCGGCACGACAATGCGACCGCATGCACGCCTGCCATCGCGTTGTAATGGTCGAGCCAGGCGCGCGTCGCCGCCGGATCGGCGAGGTCGGCCTTGTTGAGGATCTTCAGGCAGGGACGCTGCCGATGCCGGCGTAGTTCGAGCACCAGCGGATTGGTGCTTGCTTCGGGCAGGCGCGCGTCGACCACTTCGATGACGACGTCGACGCCTGCCATCGCCTCGGCCGCCTTCTTGCGCGCCGACGCCATGTGTCCGGGAAACCACTGAATTGCCATGAGGATGAGCGGACGGGAACACCCGCTGTCGTGAAAAGACCCCCATTATCCGCGATAAGCGAAGCCAGGTGGGGAGACGGTATACTCGATCGCTCACGGCGCAGGCCCGGGACGGCCGGCGCCAGCCGAATCACACCTACCGTCACCGGAGTCCGCCTTGTCTAGCAACGCCAGCAGTGCCAGAAAATCGGGGAGCCGGGATCCGTCTCTCGAGCTCACGGAGGGGCAGTCGGTCGAACTGCTCAAGGAACTGCACATCCTCACGCGCGACGGCAAGCTCAACCAGGACAGCCGGCGCAAGTTGAAGCAGGTGCAGCACCTGACCGGCTTCATCGAACCGCTGCTCGGCGAATGCTTCGCCGCCGGCGACGATCCGGTGCTGGTCGATCACGGCGCCGGCAAGTCCTACCTGGGCTTCATCCTCTACGACCGCTTCTTCAAGACGCGTGCCGGCGGGCGCGTCGTCGGCGTCGAGACGCGCGCCGAACTCGTCGACAAGTCGCGCGCCCTGGCGGCGCGCCTGGGGTTCACGCGCATGGACTTCCACGCGCTGAGCGTCGAGGAGGCAATCGTCTCGCCGCTGCTGCCGGCCGAGGTGGACATCGTCACCGCGCTGCACGCCTGCGACACGGCGACCGACGACGCGATCCGCTTCGCACTGGCCAGACACTCCAGACACGTCGTCCTCGTACCCTGCTGCCAGGCCGAAGTCGCCGCCGCCCTGCGCGCCAGCAAGGCCGCGTCGCTGGCGCGCACCGCGTTCGCCGAGTTGTGGCGGCGACCGCTGCACACGCGCGAATTCGGCAGCCAGCTCACCAACGTGCTGCGCTGCCTGCAGCTCGAAGCCGCCGGCTATCAGGTGACGGTGACCGAACTCACCGGCTGGGAACATTCGCTGAAGAACGAGCTGATCGTCGCCCGGCGTACCGGGCAGCGGCGCGGCGACGCCGGCGCACGGCTCGACTGGCTGCTCGCCGAGATGGGGATCGAGGAACTGCGCTCCCGTTTTGCCGTCTGAAAGGCGGACAGCCTGACGGCGCCCCTCCAACTTTCGACTGACACCCATGGACAAGTGGATTACCCGTTTCGGCGCCCTGCTCTGCGCAGCCGGCGCCGCCGCCCTCTTCTGGAGCTTCGGCATGTTCGTCGCGGTTCCCTGGCACGAGGGCAGGCTGCTGGCGATGAACAAGGTCGAACTGCAGGTGGTCCTCGTCCCGCTGGGCGCCGGCCTGCTCGTCGGCTGGGCGGCGCTGCACCTGTTCGCGCTCTCGCTCGAACAGGACAACGCGCTCGGCAAGCGCCTGCGCCTGGCGATCTTCGCATTCGCCGCGCTGCTCGCCGCCGGCAGCGGCATGTCGTGGTCGCTCGCGCGCTTCGCATGATCGGCCCGCTGGCCGCGGCGCGCAGGGGTGCAATATTTGCTAACAAGTGGCTGCCCCGGCGCGCGGCGGCGGACGCGGCGATCTGGCTATACTCTTCGCCCATGTTCCCCGCTCGCAGAATCCTCACGGCAGTCAGGCAGCCGGCGCGCAGCGCGCTCGGCGCCGCCCTGCTGGCGCTCTTCGCCTCGCTCGGCAACGGAGCAGTCGCGCTCGAGCTCGACCCGTTCTCGACGGCAGCGCTGACGAGTCCCGCCCCGCAGCAGCGTCTCGACGCAACTGCGCTGCCCTGCACCGACCCGGGCGAGGGACGCGCGCTGACGTTGCCCGAGGTGGTCGACCTCGCGCTGTGCCACAACCCGCAGACACGCGAGGCCTGGGCCAGCGCGCGCTGGCGCGCCGCACAGCTCGGTACGGCGCAGGCCGCCTGGCTGCCGACCCTGGCCGCCACCCTCAGCGCCAACCGCGTCTCCCCGGACGATGCCGAGCGCTACCGCCAGCAGAAGAGCGCGCTCACCCTCTCCTGGCTGCTCTGGGATTTCGGCGGACGCTCGGCGACGATCGAGAGCACGCGCCAGTTGCTGGTCGCCGCCAACGAGACGCAGGACGCGACGCTGCAGGCGGTCTTCCTCGCCGCGATCCAGGCTTTCTACCAGGTCCATGCCAACCAGGCCGCAGTCGCGGCGACGCGCGAGTCGGAGCGCGCGGCCGGCGAGAGCCTGCGCGCCGCCGAAGCGCGCTACCGCGTCGGCAGCGGCACCCCCGCCGACCGCCTGCAGGCGCAGACCGCCCTGTCGCAGTCGACGCTGCTGCGCATCGAAGCCGAGGGCCGGCTGCAGACCGCGCAGGGTGCCTTGGCCAACGCGATCGGCCGCGACGCGAACCGCTTCCCGGCGCTGGCGGCGGTCAGCGACCCGGCGGCCGACCTGCGCTTCGAGCAGGACGTCGGCGCGCTGATCGACGAGGCGCGTCGCCGTCGCCCCGACCTGCGCGCCAGCGAAGCGCAACTCAGGTCCGCGGAGGCCGACGTCGTCGCCGCGCGCTCCGCCGGCTGGCCGACCGTATCGCTGGCAGCCGCAGCCAACAACGCCGACACCAGCATCGGGCCGGCGACGCGCGACGGATCGCTCGGCGTGCGCGTGGACATTCCGCTCTTCTCCGGCTTCGCGACCAATTACCGCGTCCGCGCCGCCGAGGCGCAACGCGAGCTGCGCGACGCACAGCTCGACAGGATGCGCCGCCAGGTGACGCTCGACGTGTGGAACGCCTGGCAGACTCTCGTCACCGCAACGCAGTCGGTGAAGAGCGCGGCCGACCTGCTCGCCAGTGCCGAACAGTCGGCGCGCGTCGCGCGCGGCCGTTACGAGGCCGGGGTCGGCAGCCTGATCGAGTTGCTCAACGCGCAGAGCGCGCTGGCCAGCGCCCGCCTGCAGGACGTGCAGGCGCGATTCCAGTGGCGCACCGGACGCGCGACGCTGGCGCAGGCAGTCGGCTCGCTCGACGCCAGCCTGCTGCAGCCGGTGGCGAGCCCCGCCACCGTCCCCGCATCCGGGCCCGCGCCCGACGCCGCAACGAAAGCCCGCCCATGAACGCCAAGCTGAAGAAAACGCTCGTCATCACCGCCGTCGCGCTGGCCGCGGCGACAGCCGCTTTCTTTGCCTGGAAGCAGGTGAACACGCCGAAGATCGAGGAACGCTACAAGCTGCAGGCGGTGGACCGCGGCGACATCCGGCAGAGCGTCTCGGCCAACGGCACGCTCAACCCGGTGACGCTGGTCAATGTCGGCACGCAGGTATCGGGGCGCGTCGCCAAGCTCTACGTCGACTTCAACAGCAAGGTCGAGAAGGGCCAGGTCCTGCTCGAACTCGACGACTCGCTGCTGCTCGCGCAGGCGCGGCAGAGCGCCGCCAACGTGGACAGCGCTGCGGCCGCGCTCGATCTCGCGCAGGCCAACGAGAAGCGGATGGCGGCACTGCTCGCGCAGGAGTACGTCTCGCGCCAGGAGTACGACCAGTCGCTGCAGGCCTTGAAGGCCGCGCGTGCGCAGCTGGCGCTGGCGCGCGCGCAGGCCGACAAGGACCGCGTCAACCTCGGCTACGCAGTGATCCGTTCGCCGGTGTCCGGCGTCATCGTCGCGCGCTCGATCGACGTCGGGCAGACGGTAGCGGCCAGCTTCCAGACGCCGACGCTGTTCCAGATCGCGCAGGATCTGTCGAACATGCAGATCGATTCGAGCTTCGCCGAGGCCGACATCGGCGCGATCCGCGTCGGGCAGAGTGTGCGCTTCTCGGTGGACGCCTTCCCCAACCGCAGCTTTGCCGGCGAGGTGCGCCAGTTGCGCCTGAACCCGACGACGCAGCAGAACGTCGTCACCTACAACGTCGTCGTCTCGGTCGACAACCCCGAACAGATCCTGCTGCCGGGAATGACCGCCTACGTCAGCATCGGCGTCGCCGAACGCCAGGACGTGCTGCGCGTCCCCAACGCGGCGCTGCGCTTCCGTCCCGAGGGCGAGGCCGCTACGAAGCCCGAAGCCGGCATGCGCAAGCCTGCGCCCGCGGACAGCGGCGCCAGCGAGGCGGGTAATGGTCGTGGAGAAGCCCGAGGCGAAGGCCGCGGCAAGCGCAGTCGCGATTCGTCTTCCGGGACGGTGCATGTGCTGCGCGGCGGCGAACTGGTCCCGGTCCGGCTGACGCTCGGCATCACCGACAACCGCTTCACCGAAGTCATCGACGGCGAGCTCAGGGCCGACGACCGCATCGTCGTCGGCGAGGCGGTCGCCAACGGCAGCAGCGGCGCGCCGCGCACGGTCGGCATGAGGATGTTCTGATGCCCGGGGAAACAGGCAGCGACGCGGTGATCCGCGTCGAGTCGCTGTGCAAGTCCTACGCCACCGCGGCCGGTCCGTTTCCGGTACTGAAGGACGTGGACCTCGTCATCGATCCCGGCGAGTTCGTCGCCATCATGGGGCCGTCGGGGTCGGGTAAATCGACCTTCATGAACATCCTCGGCTGCCTCGACCGCGCCAGCTCGGGCCGCTACCTGTTGAACGGCAACGACGTCGCCAGCCTCGACCAGGACGCGCTCGCACGCCTGCGCGGCGGTACCATCGGCTTCGTCTTCCAGGGCTTCAACCTGCTGCCGCGGATGACGCTCGAGGACAACGTCGCGCTGCCACTGGTGTACGCCGGCGTCGAGCGCGACGAGCGGCAGGCGCGCGCACGCGAACTGCTGGAGCGAGTCGGGCTGGCGCGCTACGCCCCTTCCCTGCCCAACCAGATTTCAGGCGGCCAGCAACAGCGCGTCGCGATCGCCCGTGCGCTGGTCAACCGGCCGCGACTGATCCTCGCCGACGAGCCGACCGGCAACCTCGACAGCCATACCAGCGAGGAGATCATGGCCATGTTCGCCGAACTCAACGCCGAGGGAATCACCATCGCGCTGGTCACGCACGAGCCTGACATCGCGCAGCACGCGCAGCGTCTGGTGCGCTTCCTCGACGGACGCATCGTCCATGACGGATCGACCGCCCATGCGCATGCACACGCTGCGGCGGAGAAGGAACGAGCCTCATGATGCTCGCTCCGATGCTCGGCGAAGCCTGGCGCGCGATGGGCGCCAACCGCATGCGCACCTTCCTCACCATGCTCGGCATGGTGATCGGCGTCGGCGCGGTCGTCCTCATGCTCGCCATCGGCCAGGGCGCGCAGTACGCGGTCAGCCAGTCGATCAACACCATGGGCAGCAACCTGTTCATCGTCCTCGCCGGGGCGCCGAGTTCGGGCGGCGTGCGCATGGGCGGCGGCGCCGGCGCAACGCTGACGCGCGACGACGCCGACGCGATCGCGCAACTGCCCGAGATCGACGCGGTGGCACCGACACAGTCAGGCCTGGCGCAGGTCGTCTATGGATCGAACAACTGGAACACCTCGGTCATCGGCAGCACGCCCGACTACCTCTACGTGCGCTCGTGGGCGGTCGTCGATGGCGAAACCTTCACCGACTCGGACGTGCGTGCGGCGACGCGCGTCGCGCTGATCGGCAAGACCGCCGCCGAGAACCTGTTCGCCGGCGAGAACCCGGTCGGCAAGACCCTGCGCATCAAGCAGAACCCCTTCGTCGTCATCGGCGTCCTCGCGCCCAAGGGCCAGAGCCTCGACGGGCGCGACCAGGACGACACCATCATCGTGCCGCTGACCACCGCGCAGCGCAAGCTGTTCGGCTCGCCCTTCCGCGGTGCGGTGCGCATGGTGATGGTCAAGGCCGTCTCGGCCGAGGCGATGCCCGCCGCCGAGAAGGCGATGACAGCGCTGCTGCGCCAGCGCCACCGCCTGCGCGAAGGCGCCGACAACGACTTCATGATCCGCAACCTGACGGCGATCGCCGATTCCGAGGCCGAGACGACGCGGACCATGTCCCTGCTGCTTGGCGCCATCGCTTCCGTCTCGCTGCTCGTCGGCGGCATCGGCATCATGAACATCATGCTCGTCTCGGTCACCGAACGCACGCGCGAGATCGGCATCCGCCTGGCGATCGGCGCGCGCCAGCGCGACATCCTGCTGCAGTTCCTGCTCGAAGCGCTGATGATCTCGCTCGCCGGCTGCCTGATCGGCCTCGCTGCCGGCGTCGGCGGCGCGCTGCTGGTCAATGCGCTGACCGAGACGACGGTGATCATCTCCGGCAGCGCCGGACTCGTCGCCTTCGTCGTCGCCGCGGCGATCGGCGTATTCTTCGGCCTCTACCCGGCGAAGAAAGCCGCCGCGCTCGACCCGATCGAGGCGCTGCGTTATCAATAAGCTATGGGGTGACAGGATGGCTTGATCGATGCAGTCATTGCGAGGCGCGCAGCGCCGCGGCAATCCAGTTCGTACTTCCATTTTTGCGTCGTCACCATCTATCCGCGGACACCCCGAAGCCAGCCCTACGCACTGGATCGCCACGCCCTGCGGGCTCGCGATGACAGGCTGCTGGCGCCATTCCTCAATCCCTTCGCAGTTTCACCTTGATCATGCCAATTTACCGTTTCGGCGAGCGCCGACCGCAGATCGACCCGCAGTCCTGGGTCGCCCCCAACGCGACGCTGATCGGTGACGTCCGCCTGCAGCGCAACGCTTCCGTCTGGTGGAACGCCACGCTGCGCGGCGACAACGAACCGATCGTGATCGGCGAAGAGAGCAACGTCCAGGAAAGCTCGGTGCTGCACACCGACCCCGGCGCACCGCTGACCCTCGGCCGCGCGGTGACGATCGGCCACCTGGTGATGCTGCACGGCTGCACGGTCGAGGACGGCGCGCTGATCGGCATGGGATCGACCGTGCTCAACCATGCGCGCATCGGCCGCAACAGCATCGTCGGCGCCCACTCGCTGGTCCCGGCCGGCAAGGTCTTTCCCGAGCGCTCGCTGATCGTCGGCTCGCCTGCCCGGCTGGTGCGCGAGCTCACCGACGAGGAAGTCGCCGCGAGCCTGCGCGGCGCTGCCAACTACGTCGCACGCTGGCATCGCTGCCTCAGCGAACTGGAACTGCTGCCGGACTGAGCGTCTCCTCGGTTCCGGCCGACTCCCGGGCTCGCGTTTCACGGCAAGGAACGGCTACGCCGGCGGAATCGCTGACAACTTGCCAATGGCACACCAACCGTACCCCTTCGGGATGGCGTCGGCACTATGTCATCGGCTATGCTACGGTTTTCCTGCGCGCTGACGAGACTCGCCGTGGCTACTCCTTCGCTCGATGACGAAGTCGCAAGATTTCTGCAAAGTGTTCGTCTTTTTGAATCGCTGCCCGTCGGCGTCGTCTTTCAGAATTCCCGCGGCGAGATCACTGCCAGCAACCCGGCCGCCGAACGGATTCTCGGCCTGAACTCGGAGCAGATACGCGGCGCCACTTCGCGGGATCCACGCTGGTGCGCAGTCAGGGAAGACGGCTCTCCCTTCCCCGGCGACGAGCATCCGTCGATGCTGGCGCTGCGGACGGGAAAGCCGGTTCGCGATGTGGTGATGGGGATCAGCAAGCCTAGCCATGAGCGCAGGACCTGGATCAGGATCAATGCCGTTCCGGTCGCCGATGGGCCACTGCAGGCAGTCGCGTCCGTCTATACGATCTTCGAGGACATCAGCGAGCGCAAGCAACAGGCGGAAGCACTGCGGCAGGCCAACGAGCGCTTTTCGATCGCCGAACGCTGCGCCAAGGCCGGCGCCTGGGGCCGTGATCTGCGCACGGGCAAGGCCTACTGGTCGGACGGAAATTTCCGCGTGCTCGGACTCGATCCGGACCGGGTCGAACCCAGCTACGAGGCCTGGCGGGCGATCGTTCATCCGGATGATCTGCCCGACGTCGAGGACGGCATTGCCACTGCGCTCAGGAACCGTTCGCCGATCTTCCGCCAGTACCGGATCGTTCTCCCCGATGGCAGGATCAAGTGGCTCGATGACTATGGCGACGCCACCTACGACGCCTCCGGCGTGCCGCTCTTCATGTCAGGAATATGCATCGACGCCACCGAGCGCAAGCGGCTGGCGCAGGACAACGCCGAACTGAGAACGCTGCTCGCCGAACGCATGCTGGCCGAGGAGAAACTGCGCGCAAGCGAGGAGCGGCTGCGGCTGGCGGCGCAGGCGGCGAAATTCGGGGTCTTCGAGTACGACCTGGAGACCGGATCCGCATACTGGTCGCTCGAGATGCGCACGATTCTGGGCATCGCTGCCGATGCGCCGGCCACCCCTTTCGGCGACGTTCCCGATTTCGTCCACCGCGAGGACAACGAGAGGTTTCGGCAGGTTTACGCCCGCGCTCTGGATCCCGCCGGCGACGGACAAATAGACGACACGCACCGCATCGTCCGCCCCGATGGCAGCGTGCGCTGGGTCAACTTCAGCGGCCAGGCACAATTCGCCGGTGAAGGCGCCCAGCGGCGGACGATCCGGATGCGCGGCGTGCTGCGCGACGTCACCGCGCTCACCCTGGCCGAGAGCGCGCTGCGCAGGAAAGAGGAGGACTTGCGCCGTGCACAGGCGATGGGAGCGATCGGCAGCTTCCGTCTCGACATGGGCAGCGACGTTCTCGAGTGGTCGGAAGAGAGCTACCGGATCTACGGAATCCCCGCCGGGACGCCGATGAACTACGCTGGGTTTTTCGCCTGCGTGCATCCCGACGACCGCGACCACGTGCACCGGGAGGCGCAGGCGGCGCTCAGGGGCGAGCGGCCTTTCCGGGTCGAGTACCGGGTGCTGGCCGACGGCCGCGTGAAATGGGTGCGCGCGCTCGGCGAACAGGAGTTCGACGCGGACGGGGTGGCGATCAGCGCCTTCGGCACCAACCAGGACGTCACCGAGCGCAAGGAAGCCGAGATCGAGTTGCGCCAGGCCAAGGACGCCGCCGACGCCGCGACGAGGGCGAAGAGCGCGTTTCTCGCCAACATGAGCCATGAAATCCGCACGCCGCTCAACGTGATCATCGGGCTCGCCGAACTGCTGCGCAGCAAATCGAACTACATCTGGCAGCGAGAGAAGCTTGACGAACTGTGCGCCAGTTCGGAACACCTGCTCACCGTCCTCAACGACGTGCTCGACCTGTCCAAGATCGAGGCCGAACAGATCGCGCTGGAGCGCAGCGACTTCAGGCTCGGCGACGTCGTCGATCGGGTCATGCGCATGTTCGAGATCAAGGCGCAGGAGAAGGGACTGAGCCTGCATGCCGAGGTCGCCCCCCTGCTGCAAAAGATGTGGCTGAACGGAGATCCGCTGCGCCTGTCGCAAGTGCTGATCAACCTGTGCAGCAACGCCATCAAATTCACCGATGCCGGTTCGGTACGGCTCGTCATCGACCGCGTCGGCGGGGACGATGGACGCGTCAGATTGCGCTTCTGCGTCAGCGATACCGGCGAAGGCATCACCGAGGCCGATCGGCAGCGGCTTTTTCAGCCGTTCACTCAGGTCGATAGTTCGACCACGCGCCGCCAGGGCGGCAGCGGGCTCGGGCTCGCCATCAGCCAGCGACTGGTGGAGATGATGGGTGGAACCATCCGCGTCGATAGCCGGGTCGGCAAGGGAACCAGCTTCAGCTTCGAGCTCGACTGCGAGCGGGTGATCGGCTACGTTCCTTACACGGAGCGCGAGTCCGCCACGCGCACAGACTTCAAGGGCAGGAAAATCCTGCTCGCCGAGGACCATGCGCAGAGTCGCGACATCCTGCGCGAGATGCTCGAAGACCTCGGCTGTTCGGTCGACGTCGCTGCCGACGGCATCGAAGCCATCGACAGCGCTCGCCAGCACAGCTACGACCTGATCCTGATGGACTGGCACATGCCGCGCCTGGACGGGCTGGTCGCGACGCAAACGATCCGCAGCGAGCCGCGACACCGGGACACGCCGATCATCGCGCTGACGGCAAACGCCTTTGCCGAGGACCGTCAGCGCTGTCAGGCCTCCGGAATGAGCGCGCACCTGGCCAAACCGGTCACTCCGGCAGTGCTCGCCAGCGAGCTCGGTCGCTGGCTCGGGCAGCAGGCGCCGGCAGCCCGGACCCACGACGTGGAAAACAGCGACTTGTGCCGCGCCCTGATGCAGATCGCCGAGCTCGAGGTCGACGCCTCGCGCAAACGCTCGCGGGAAGATCTCGACGCTTACTGCGCGATGTTGCAGCGCTTCAGCACGGAGAAGCGCGAGGACATCGGCCGGCTGCGCGCGCATCTGGCAGCCGGCGCGAACGAAGCTGCGCGTGCGCTCGCGCACGACCTGAAGGGGATCGCCGGCTTGCTCGGCGCCCGGCGAATCGCCACCCTGGCCGACGAGCTCGCTCAGGCCCTGCACGGCGGCGCCGTGGCAGGCGTCATCGCCTACCTGGCCAACCAGTGCGAAGGCGAGCTCGCGCGGCTGGCCGACGCAGTGGGGAAACTGCCGACGCAGTGAGCGAAGGGACAGTTTGCATTTGACGGGTCGAGGTCAAGGATCCGGCTCCGTTCATCCGTCCTGCCGCAGGCCGCCCGAAGACGCCTGCCCGACTTGTCTTTTGGGCGCCGATTGCGCATAGTTCGCCCCCTTTTCATCAGCACAGGAAGCCCCGAACGATGACGATCGCGCTCGCACGCCGCCTCGCCGACGAACTCGCTTGCCAGCCCCGCCAGGTGCAGGCCGCCGTCGCCCTGCTCGACGAGGGTGCCACCGTTCCCTTCATCGCGCGCTACCGCAAGGAAGTCACCGGCGGGCTCGACGACACGCAGCTGCGCCTGCTCGCCGAGCGTCTCGTGTACCTGCGCGAGCTCGAAGACCGGCGCCGCGCGATCGTCGCCTCGATCGAGGAACAGGGCAAGCTGACGCCCGAACTCGCCGCCGCCATCGCCGAGGCCGACACCAAGCAGCGCCTCGAAGACCTCTACCTGCCGTACAAGCAGAAGCGCCGCACCAAGGCACAGATCGCGCGCGAAGCCGGACTCGAGCCGCTCGCCGACGCGCTGATCGAAGACCCGACGCGCGTTCCCGAGGAAGCCGCCGCCCCTTACCTCAACGCCGACGCCGGTTTCCCCGACGCGAAGAGCGCGCTCGACGGCGCGCGCCAGATCGTCATGGAGCGGCTTGCCGAAGACGCCGAACTGCTCGGCGTGCTGCGCGAGCGCCTCTCCGACAACGGCGTCGTCAAGGCGACCGTCGTCGAAGGCAAGGAGAACGAGGGCGCCAAGTTCCGCGACTACTTCGACTACAGCGAAGCGCTCGGCGAAATCCCCTCGCACCGCGCGCTGGCGCTCTTCCGCGGGCGCAACGAGGGCGTGCTGCAACTCACGCTGCTGCCCGAGCCCGAACTCGCCGAGAGCGCCGAGGATGGCAAGCCGGCGCGCAGCAGCCCTGGCGAGCAGCGCATCCTCGGCCTGATCGCCGCGCATGCCGGCGTGCGCGACAGCGTGCTGAAGGGCGGCCGCGCCGCCGACCGCTGGCTCGCCGAAACGGTGCGCTGGGCGTGGCGGATCAAGATCCAGCCGCACCTCGAACTCGAACTGATGGGCGCCTTGCGCGAGCGCGCCGAGGAAGAGGCGATCCGCGTCTTCGCCGCCAACCTGCGCGACCTCCTGCTCGCCGCCCCGGCCGGCCCGAAGGTGACGATGGGGCTCGACCCCGGCCTCAGGACCGGCGTCAAGGTCGCCGTCGTCGACGCCACCGGCAAGCTCGTCGACACGGCGACCATCTACCCGCACGAACCGCGCCGCGACCTCGAGGGATCGCTGGCGACGCTGGCGCATCTCGCCCGCAAGCACAAGGTCGAGCTGATCGCGATCGGCAACGGCACCGCCAGCCGCGAAACCGATCGCCTCGCCGGCGAGCTGATCCGCCGCCTGCCCGAGCTCGCCATGAGCTCGATCGTCGTCTCGGAAGCCGGCGCCTCGGTCTATTCGGCGTCCGAATTCGCCGCGCGCGAGTTCCCCGAGCTCGACGTCAGCCTGCGCGGCGCCGTCTCGATCGCGCGCCGGCTGCAGGACCCGCTCGCCGAGCTGGTGAAGATCGACCCGAAGTCGATCGGTGTCGGCCAGTACCAGCACGACGTCAGCCAGACCCGGCTGGCGCGCACGCTCGACGCGGTGGTCGAGGACGGCGTCAATGCCGTCGGCGTCGACGTCAATACCGCGTCGGTGCCGCTGCTCACGCGCGTCTCCGGCCTCAACGCGACGCTCGCCGCCAACATCGTCGCGCACCGCGACGCCAACGGCCCCTTCCGCAGCCGCAAGGCGCTCACCGAGGTGCCGCGGCTCGGCGCGAAGACCTTCGAGCAGGCTGCGGGCTTCCTGCGCATCAACGGCGGCGACGAGCCGCTCGACGCGTCGGCGGTGCACCCGGAAGCCTACCCGCTGGTCGCGCGCATCCTCGCCGAGATCAAGAAGGGCGTGCGCGAAGTGATCGGCGACAGCAAGCTCCTGCGCTCGCTCGAACCCGCGCGCTTCGCCGACGAGCGCTTCGGCGTGCCGACGGTGAAGGACATCCTCGGCGAACTCGAAAAACCCGGCCGCGACCCGCGCCCCGAGTTCAAGACCGCCAACTTCCGCGAAGGCGTCGAGGAGATCGCCGACCTGCGTCCGGGGATGATCCTCGAAGGCGTCGTCACCAACGTCGCCAACTTCGGCGCCTTCGTCGACATCGGCGTGCACCAGGATGGGCTCGTGCACATCTCGGCGCTGTCGAAAACCTTCGTCAAGGACCCGCGCAGCGTCGTCAAGGCCGGCGACGTGGTCAAGGTCAAGGTGCTCGAGGTCGAGGTCGCGCGCAAGCGCATCGCCCTCTCGATGCGCCTCGACGACGAACCCGGCGCGGCCGGCGGCGAGCGCCGCGGCGAGGCGCGCGACGGCGGTCGCAGCGAAGCGCGCGGCCGCCCGACCACGCGCCCTGCGCCACAGCGTAGCCAGGCGCCGGCGGGCGGTGCCATGGCCGCAGCGTTCGCGCGGCTGAAGCGCTCTTAATATGTTTTTAAAATAAAGTCAATTCATCTCGAGAAAGCGGATTATATCTTTGGAATATAATAAATAATTTTTTTATCTATTGAAACTTTTCCGAATACTCGCTTAAACTACTTGTCTGGCAACTCCAGGGATGAAGTGGGGGTATCGTGAGAAGTGCGCGTGTGCACGCAGAGAGGCGCTGCGTCGACAAGGCGAAGGCCGCCGAGGCTAAAGCCCTTCGCCTCCATCATGAACTGCAGGTCCATCGTATCGAGCTTGAGCTGCAGAACGAAGAACTGAAGCGGGCCAAGGAGGCGGTCGATGCGGCTCGGAGGGATCGCGCGCAGATCTACCGGGCGCTGGGTCACGATCTGGCACAGCCCTTGCTGGCCCAGCGCCTGTTCCTCGATGCGCTGTGCGACAGCCCGCTCAATGCCGAACAACGCCAGCTGGTCGCCCGCCTGACTTCATGCGCGAAGGCGCTCGACGAGATCTCGTCGGCGCTGACCGCCCTGGGCGCACAGCGACTTGGCGAACCGGCAGCACAAACCGTCGCGCTCGGACCCTTGCTTGAAGACGCCGTCGACAATCACCTCACGACCGCCACACGCAAGGGTCTGCGCATTCACCTCGTGCCGACGGAAGCCATGGTGAAGACCGAACCTTTCCAGTTGGGCTGGATCGTCCGCAACCTGATCGGCAATGCGGTGCGCTACACCGACTCGGGAAGCGTGCTGGTCGGTGTGCGCCGCGCCGGTAATGCTGCCTGGCGAATTGAAGTGCGGGACTCGGGAATCGGCATCGATGCGCAGCACGTGGCGAAGATCTTCGACGAGTTCTACCAGGTCGGCAATGCAGAACGAAACCCTGACAATGGCTTCGGCATCGGTCTGGCGGTCGCCAAACGACTCGCGGACAGCCTGGGCCTGAGGCTCGACGTGCGCACGGCGCCGGGTCGAGGCAGCGTATTCTCGGTAACGATTCCCCGCCTTTCCCGGAGGCCGCTCGCAACCAAGCTCGTCTGCGTAGCGTGAGTTGCGCGTGAATTTCCTGGCCGATGACCCGGAAATTCCTGATCATCGGCCTTCGCTCCACTAAACAGTCCGGGCCGTCTCCCCGAACGTGGTGAATCAGTCATGCCGAAGCTGATCGAACCTCCCTCTCCCCAGCAAAGCCGGATCGGCACGGCGTCTGAGCCCGCTCTCCCTGCCGCCGCTGCACGTGAATTCCCCATCGTCGGGATCGGCTGTTCCGCGGGAGGACTCGAAGCACTCGAAAAATTCCTGATCCACGTTCCCGCCGGCAGCGGCATCGCTATCATCATCGTCCAGCACCTCCCCCCGGATCACGTCAGCGCCCTGCCCAGCCTCTTGCAGCGATTCACTTCGATGAAGGTCGTCGAAGTGGTCGACGGGATGCGGGCAGAGCCCGATGTCGTCCATATCATCCCGCCGAACAAGGATCTCTTGCTGCTGCACGGCCGGCTGCGCCTGCTCGCTCCCGTCGCCGCGCACGGGCTGCGCCTGCCGATCGACTTCTTCCTGCGCTCGCTCGCCGAAGAGCGCAAGGAGAAGGCGGTCGGCGTCATCCTCTCAGGAATGGGCTCCGATGGCGTCTTGGGCCTGCGTGCGATCAAGGAAAAAGGCGGGCTGACGCTGGTCCAGGACCCGGCCTGCGTCCAGGCAGCAAACATGCCGCTCGCAGCCGTCGAAGCCGGCGTCGCCGACATCGTCGCCCCAGCCGAAGAGTTGCCGGTGCGGATCCTCGACTCCCTGCGCCGTCTGCACCGGGATCTGCAGAGCGAACCCGGCGCCAAGGCCGACATCCTGAGTGCGCTCGAGAAGATCGTCATCCTGCTGCGCGATCGCCGCGGCCACGATTTCTCGCTCTACAAGACCAACACGCTCGTCCGACGCGTCGAGCGGCGCATGGCGGTGAACCAGATTGCCTCAGTCGGCGATTACATCTCCCACCTGCGCAGCAACCCGCATGAACTCGACCTGCTGTTCAACGAACTGCTGATCGGCGTCACCAGCTTCTTCCGCGACCCCGAGGTCTGGGAGACGCTGCGTAAGGAAGCAATACCGGCGCTGCTTGCGCAGAATCCTTCCGGCAAGGACATGCGCGCTTGGGTGGCCGCGTGTTCGACCGGCGAGGAGGCTTATTCGCTGGCGATCGTGTACAAGGAAGCGGTCGCGGAGATGAAGCCAGAGGCACGCTTCACGCTGCAGATCTACGCGACCGACCTCGACCAGGACGCGATCGACCAGGCGCGCAAGGGTTCCTACCCCGAAAACATTGCGGCGGTCGTGTCGGCGGAACGGCTGGCGCGCCATTTCACCCGTGAAGAAGGTGGCGGCTATCGCATCAACAAGGACATCCGCGAAATGGTCGTCTTCGCGCGACAGAACATCGTCGCCGACCCGCCCTTCACCAAGCTTGACATCCTCAGCTGTCGTAACCTGTTCATCTACTTTGGCCCGGACTTGCAGAAGAAGCTGCTGCCACTGTTCCATTACGCGCTCAGCCCGGGCGGCCTGCTGTTGCTCGGCAATGCCGAGAGCATCGGCAACTTCGGGCACCTGTTCGCCATCGCCGATGCCAGGGCGAACCTGTTCCGACGCGTCAAGGCCACCTTGCCGGTCGGCCAACTGGAGTTTCCCGGCTGGATGCGGGCACCTGCGGGGCTCGCCCGGCAAGTGCCGCCTGCCGAGCCCCCTCAGAACATCGGGCGCCTGACCGATCAACTGATCCAGCAGACTTGGGCACCTGCGGCCGTTCTCGTCAATGCCGAAGGCGACATCCTCTATTTCAGCGGGCGTACCGGCAAATACCTCGAACCGGCGGCGGGAAAAACCAACATCAACATCCATGCGATGGCGCGCGAAGGCTTGCGCGAGGCGATGCCCGGCCTCATCCGCAAGGCGCTGAAGGACCGGCAACCGATCCTGATCAACGGCCTGCGTGTAGGCGCCGACGGCGGAACGCAGATCGTCGATCTGGTCGTGCAGGCCATCGACAAACCCGCGGCGCTGCGCGGTCGGGTGATCATCGTCTTCAAGGACGTTCCCAGCCCCACCCTTCGCCGCCACTCGGCCAAGCGCATTGCCCCGGACGCCCACGAAGCCTTGCGCGAGGAACTGGCGCAGGTGCGCGAGTCCTTGCGGGTTACCCAGGAAGAGATGCAGACGAGAGTCGAGGAGCTCAGGTCGAGCAACGAGGAATTGCAATCGACCATCGAAGAACTGCAATCGGCCAACGAGGAACTGACGACCGCCAAGGATGAGTTGCAATCGCGCAACGAGGAGCTGCAAACCGCCAATGGCAAACTGCAATCGAAGCTCGACGACCTCAGCTGGGTGCGCAACGACATGGCGAACCTGCTCAACAGCACGGAAATCGCCACGGTCTTCCTCGACGACAGGATGAAGCTGCGCCGCTTCACGAACCCCGCCACCAAGCTGTTCAAGCTGATCCCCTCCGACGTCGGCAGACCGCTCTCGCATATCGTCACCGACCTCGACTATCCGCGGATCATTGACGACGCGCGCGAAGTGCTGCGCAGCCTGGTTTTTCAGGAAAAGGTGTCGGCCACCCACGACGGCTGCTGGTTCCGCGTTCGCATCATGCCCTACCGCACGCTGGAGAACGTGATCGACGGCGTCGTCATCACCTTCATCGACATCACCGAGATCAAGCAGTTGGAATCCGAACTGCGCAAGCGCACGATGACGCCCGCAGGAGACGAGCATGGACCAGATCCGTCCTGAAGCCGGTAGTGATGCCAATCCCGACGGAAATCCGGACGCAACTCCGGGCGAGCTGCGTCGTCGCTTTCGCCGACGCGCCGAGGACCGGCTCGCGCTGCAGGCGCACTCGGCATCGATCAGCGAGGCCGACGCGCAGCGCCTGGTGCACGAACTGCAAGTGCACCAGCTCGAACTGGAGATGCAGAACGACGAACTGCGTCAGGCACAGGCGGCACTCGACGAATCGCGCCAGCGCTACGCGGATCTGTTCGAGCTCGCACCGGTCGGCTATCTGACGCTGACCGGCGACGGGCAGATCACCGAAGCCAACGCGACTGCGCTCGAACTATTCAATCTCGACCGTGGCGAACTCATCCACCGCCACTTCGCCGCGCTCCTCGATCCGCGAGACGCCGAGCGCTGGCAGCTTTTCCTCTCTGCACAACTCGACCACGGTCGCCGCGAGAACGCCGATTTCAGCGTGCTGCGCAGGCACGGAAAACCGCTTACCCTGCGCGTCGATTGCCTGCGCGTGCACGGTGAAGGCAAGCAGCCGGCGTTCAATCTCGCGCTGACCGACGTCAGCGAGCGCAGGGCCGCCGAAGCGCAACTCGAACGGGCCGTTGCCGAACGCACGCGCGAACTCGCCGGGGCCCTGCAGCGGATCCGGGAAAGCGAGGAGCGCCACGAATACGCGATGCAGGCCGCCAGCGACGGCATCTGGGATTGGGACATCAGGACAGGTAGAAACTACACCAGTCCGGCCTACGCCAGGATGCTCGGCTACGCCCCCGGCGAGCTCGGCGACGACGCCGAAAGTCACTGGATCGCCCTCCTGGATCCGGACGAAAGAGACGCACTGCTCGCGCGAATACGACGAGGGCTCGCCGAGAACGGCAGCTATGAGGAAGAATTCCGTATGCGCTGCAAGGACGGCAGTCACAAATGGATCCTCAGTCGCGGTCTGGCCGTCGAACGTGATGGTGACGGCAATCCCTTGCGCGCGGTCGGCACGCACGTCGACGTCACCGTCCGCAAGCTCAACGAAATCGAGTTGCGCAAGGCCAAGGAAGCCGCCGAAGCCGCCAACCGCGCCAAGAGCGCCTTCCTCGCCAACATGTCGCACGAGCTGCGCACGCCGCTCAACGCGATCCTGGGGATGGCGACGCTGGCGCTGCGCCGCGCCGAGGATGCGAAGTTGCGCGATCAGCTCGGCAAGATCGACGCGGCGGCGCGTCGCCTGCTCGGCATCATCGACGACGTGCTCGAACTGTCGCGCATCGAGGCCGATCAGCCGGCGCCGCAACGGATCGATTTCAAGTTCGCCGAGGTGCTGAAGACCGTCGGCCAGGTCATCGGCCCCCAGGCCGTGGCGAAGGGATTGCAACTGCGCATCAGCCAGGCGCCGGAAATCCCCCCGCTGACCTTCAAGGGCAACCCGCAGTCCCTGGTGCAGATCCTGCAGAGACTTCTCGCCAATGCGCTCAAATTCACCGAGAAGGGCAGCATCAGCATCGGCGTCACGCTCGCCGAAGAGCGCGCGAGCGAGGTGCTGCTGCGCTGCGAAGTACGCGATACGGGCATCGGCATCGCCGAGGAGGACCAGAAACGTCTGTTCACCGCCTTCGAGCAGGCCGACAATTCGCTGACGCGCAAGTATGGCGGCAGCGGGCTCGGGCTCGTCATCGCCAAGCGCTTGGTGCAGACGATGGGCGGCGAGATCGGGCTGACGAGCCAGCCCGCTGTCGGCAGCACCTTCTGGTTCACCGTCCCGCTCGGCAAGTCGGCGCCGGCTGCCGTCAGCCCGCCGCCGGCAAGCTGAAGGCAGCACGCGCGGACCTCGCGTTCCGCCCTGCAGCAGCTGCTCCGGCCGCTGGCAGCTTGCCCCTCTCGCCCACACGACGCAGGGATGGCGTCGCTGCGGCGTCCTGGGCTATGCTAGAAGTTTCAGTGCGCCCGGACGAGACTCGCGGTGAGCACCTCTTCGATCGATGACGAACCCGGTGGACACCCGCCGAACGCGCGTCTGTTTGAATCGCTGACACTGGGCGTCGTCTGGCGCAACGAGCGCGGGGAGATAGTCGCCGGCAACCCGGCTGCCGAACGCATCCTCGGCCTGAGCGCCGAGCAGCTGCGCGGCGGGGTCTCGCTCGATCCGTACTGCACCCCGGTCAGGGCGGACGGCTCGCCCTTCCCCGCCGACGAATACCCCTCGCTCCAGGTGTTGTGCAGCGGGCAGCCGGTGCGCGACGTGCTGATGGGGATCGTCAGACCCGAGCTCGGGTACACGCACTGGATCAGGATCGACGCCTTGCCGCTGGGCGAGGAGCCGGTGCCGGCCGGCGCCCGCGTCTGTGCCATCCTCGAAGACGTCAGCGAGCGCGAGCAACTGAAGCAGGAAAACGCGCGGCTGGGCGCGCTGCTCGCCGACCGCGCCCTGGCCGAGGAGAAGCTGCGCGAAAGCGAGGCGCGACTGCGGCTGGCGGCGCAGGCCGCGAATTTCGGCGTCTTCGAGTACGACCTGGAGAGCGGAGCCGCTTACTGGTCGGCCGAGATACGGGCGATCCTCGGGGTCGCCACCGACGCCCCGGTTCCGCCTTTCCAAAGCGTTCCCGATTTCATCGACCGCGAGGACGTCGACCGGGTGCGGCGGCTGATCGCGCGTGCGCTCGATCCGGCAGGCGACGGACAACTCGACGACACGCACCGCATCGTCCGCCCCGACGGCTGCGTGCGCTGGGTCCATTTCCGCGGACAGGCGGAATTCGCCGGCGAAGGGGAACGGCGGCGGACGACCCGCGTGCGCGGCCTGCTGCGCGACGTGACCACGCTCGCCCTGTCGGGGCGTGCGCTGCGCAGGAACGAGGAGGACCTGCGCCGGGCGCAGGCGGTCGGCGCGATCGGCAGCTTCCGCCTCGACCCGTCCAGGGGCGTCCTGACCTGGTCCGAGGAGAGCTACCGGATTTTCGGAATCCCCGAGGGGACGCCGCTGAACTACGAGCTGTATCTCTCCTGCGTGCATCCCGAGGACCGCGACTACGTGCTGCGCGAAGCGGAGGCCGCGTGCAGGGGCGAGCGGCCTTTCCGGGTCGAGTACCGGGTGCTGGCCGACGGTCGCGTGAAATGGGTGCGCACGATCGGGGAGCTCGAATTCGATGCTGACGGTGTGGCCATCGGCCGCTTCGGCACCAACCAGGACATCACCGAGCGCAAGGAAACGGAGATGGCACTGCGCCAGGCCAAGGAAGCCGCCGACGCTGCGGCGCGGGCGAAGAGCGCCTTCCTTGCCAACATGAGCCACGAGATCCGCACACCGCTCAACGTCATCATCGGGCTTGCCGAACTGCTGCGCAGCAAGCCGAGCTACGTCTGGCAGCGACAGAAACTCGACGAGCTGTGTTCGAGCTCCGAACACCTGCTCGCGATCCTCAACGACGTGCTCGACCTGTCGAAGATCGAGGCCGAGCAGCTCACGCTGGAACGCACCGACTTCCGCCTGGGCAACGTCATGGAGCGGGTGCTGCGCCTGTTCGACGTCAAGGCGCAGGACAAGGGACTGAGCCTCACTGCCGAGATCGCGCCGGCGCTGCAGCGGATGTGGCTGAGCGGCGATCCGCTGCGCCTGTCGCAGGTGCTGATCAACCTGTGCAGCAACGCAATCAAATTCACCGACTACGGTTCGGTACGCCTGGCGATCAGCCTTGTCCGCGAGGACAGCGCCACGGTCAGGCTGCGCTTCTGCGTCAGCGACAGCGGTCGCGGCATCGCCGCCGCCGATCTCTTGCAACTCTTCCAGCCCTTCACACAGGTCGACAGCTCGACCACGCGCCGCTACGGCGGCACCGGGCTCGGACTCACCATCAGCCAGCGCCTGGTCGAGATGATGGGCGGAACGATCAGCGTCGACAGCGAGCCAGGCCACGGCAGCTCGTTCAGCTTCGAACTCGACTGCGAGCGCGTGACCGGCTACGTCCCGTCCCTCGACAACGAGAGCGACTCCGCCGCCGACTTCAAGGGCCGGCACATTCTGCTCGCCGAGGATCACATGCAGAGCCGCGACATCCTGCGCGAGATGCTCGAAGAACTCGGTTGCAAGGTCGATGTCGCTGCCGACGGCATCGAAGCCGTCGACAGCGCGCGCCAACACAGCTACGACCTCATCCTGATGGACTGGCACATGCCGCGCATGGACGGTCTGGCGGCGACGCAGGCGATCCGCAGCCAGCCCGGCTACCACGAGACGCCGATCATCGCGCTGACCGCCAACGTCTTCGCCGAGGACCGCCAGCGCTGCCTGGCCGCCGGCATGAGCGCGCACCTGGCCAAGCCGGTGACCCCGGCGATGCTTGCCAGCGTGCTCGGCCGCTGGCTCCGGAATCTCCCCGAGCCCGCTGGCGCCGCCGACGACGTCGAGCAGAGCGCGCTGTGGCTTGCCGTGACGGAACTCCCCGGCATCGAGGTCTACGCCTCGCGCAAGCGCTCCCGGGATGATCTCGTCGCCTACTGCTCGATGCTGAGCCGCTTCACGCGCAACAACCTCGGCGAGGTCACACGGCTGCAGGCACTGGTCGAGGCCGGAGAACGCGACCCGGCGCGTTCGATCGCGCACAACCTGAAAGGCATCGCGGGCTTCATGGGCGCCGGACGCATCGCCGCGCTGGCCGGCGAGATCGAGCAGGGCCTGCGCAGCGGCACCGATGCAGCGGTGCTCAACTACCTCGCCGACGAGTGCAACGAAGAACTCGCGCGACTGGCCGACGCGGTGGACAAGCTGCCGCAGGCGTAGGCGCAGAAAGTCCCGGCGGCACGGGCGCTGCCGCCGCGTTCGGCTGGCGGGCGGCCCTTTTCGCTCGTCTATTGCCGAACTGCCCTTCCGGCTCGGCCCTTCCCGCTCGTTTTTCATACCCGCTTTTCCGCCCAAGGACCCGCGCGCCGCTTGCGACATTTCAAGACTTGTTCTATCGTTGAATCATGGACAAGACACTGGCTACTTCCGTTTTCGAGTCGCTCTCCTCGGGCATCCGTCTCGACGTCTTCCGCCTGCTGGTCAGAAAAGGACCGGAAGGGATGGTCGCCGGCGAAATCGCGACGCAGCTCGCGTTGCCGCCGACCAACCTTTCGTTCCACTTCAAGGCACTGGTGCAGGCGCGGCTGCTCACCGTCGAGCAGGAAGGCCGCTATCAGCGCTACCGGGCGAACATGCCCCTGATGCTCGACCTGATCGCCTATCTGACCGAGGAATGTTGCTCGGGCCACCCCGAGCAGTGCGCCGGGATGCGCGCCGCCTCGACCTGCCCTGACGCCGTGTTGCCGCCCATTCCCACTATCCCGGCCAAGGCCGCACAATGAACGTTCTCTTCCTGTGTACCGGCAACTCGTGCCGTTCGATCCTCGCCGAGGCCACCTTCAACCACCTGGCGCCGGCCGGCCTGCGCGCGCTGAGCGCCGGCAGCCAGCCGACCGGGCGGGTACATCCGCGCTCGCTGGCCTTGCTTGCGCGCGAGGGAATCGCCACCGAGGGCTACTCCAGCAAGTCGTGGACGGACTTGCCGGTAACGCCGGACCTCGTCGTCAGCGTCTGTGCGAGCGCCGCCGGTGAAACCTGCCCCGCGTACCTGGGGCCGGTGCTGCGCACGCACTGGGGCGTCGACGACCCGGCGCAGGCCAGCGGCAGCATTGATGAGATCGACGCGGCGTTCATGAGCGCGTACCGCATCCTGCGCCACCGCATCGAGGCCTTCCTGGCCTTGCCGTTGGCCGAACTGCAAGCCGACCGCGCCCGCTTCCAGTCCGAACTGGACCGGATCGGCACGCTTTTTCCTCGCTAAGCGACAGGGCGACGTCCGCCGCCCGATGCCATGCAAGGCGCCCTTTCGCGGCTTCCGCCGCTCCCACGAAAAACGCTCCCGCAACAAGCTGCCGTGGGAGGACCGGCAGGCCCGAATCCAGGACATCCCACGCTGCTGTTTCACGTCAAGCCGTCAATCTCAAAGGAGCTCCACCATGGCAAACATTCAGGTTTATGACCCGGCACTGTGCTGCAGCACCGGCGTTTGCGGCGTCGATGTCGACCAGCAGCTGGTCACGTTCGCGGCCGACGTCGATTGGGCGAAACAGCAAGGCGCGCAGATCGAGCGCTTCAACCTCGCGCAACAGCCGCTGGCCTTCGCCGAGAGCGCGGTGGTCAGGGGCTTTCTCGAACGCTCGGGCGCCGAGTCCCTGCCGCTGATCCTGGTCGACGGCGAAGTCGCGCTGGCCGGGCGTTACCCGAAGCGCAGCGAGCTCGCGCGCTGGGCAGGAATCGCCGAGGTTCCGGTCGCCGCCGACGCCAAGCCCGCGAAAAGCTGCTGCGGCGGCAGCCGCTGCTGCTGATCTTCGTCGCTTGCCGCCTCCTCCAAACGCCAAGCCCCTCACGCGGACGCAAAGCCCTCCTCCTCCGGACAGAAGCCATGAAATTCCTCGACCAGCCGCCGCGCTTCCTCTTCTTCACCGGCAAGGGTGGCGTCGGCAAGACCTCGATCGCCTGCGCCACGGCCATCCGCCTGGCCGAATCCGGTCGTCGGGTGCTGCTCGTCAGCACCGACCCGGCCTCCAACGTCGGGCAGGTCTTCGGTCTGGAGATCGGCAACCGCATCGTCGACATGGCGGCCGTCCCCGGTCTCGCGGCGCTCGAAATCGACCCGATGGCGGCGGCGCAGGTCTACCGTGACCGCATCGTCGGGCCGGTGCGCGGCGTCCTGCCCGAGGCCGTGGTCAGGGGCATCGAGGAACAGCTTTCCGGCGCCTGCACCACCGAGATCGCCGCTTTCGACGAATTCACGGCACTCCTGACCGACTCGGCGCTGGTCGCCGGTTTCGAGCACATCGTCTTCGACACCGCGCCGACCGGCCACACGATCCGCCTGCTGCAACTGCCCGGCGCGTGGAGCGGTTTTCTCGACGCGGGCAAGGGCGATGCGTCCTGCCTGGGACCGCTGGCCGGACTGGAAAAGCAGCGGAGCCAGTACAAGGCGGCGGTCGAGGCACTGGCCGACCCCGCGCGCACGCGCCTGATCCTGGTCGCGCGTGCGCAGGCGGCGACCCTGCGCGAAGTCGCACGCACGCACGAAGAACTCGCCGCCATCGGCCTCAGGCAGCAGCACCTGGTGATCAACGGCGTCATGCCGGCCGAAGGCGGCAGCACCGACGCGCTGGCGCAGGCGATCATCCGCCGCGAACAGGCCGCGCTGGCGAACATCCCCAGCACGCTGCAGGCGCTGCCGCGCGACGAAGTCGGCCTGAAACCTTTCAACCTGGTGGGTCTGCCGGCGCTCCGCCGCCTCCTCGGCGCCGACGATGCGGACGATATGGACAATTCGGCGCTGACCGGGCAGGCGACCGCTGCCGATTTCCTCGCGCTGCTTGCCGCGCCGAACCTCGCCGCGCTGGTCGATGAGATCGCCACCGACGGGCACGGCCTCATCATGCTGATGGGCAAGGGAGGCGTCGGCAAGACCACCATCGCCGCAGCGGTCGCGGTCGAACTGGCGAGGCGTGGCCTCGCCGTGCATCTGACCACCTCCGACCCGGCGGCGCATCTCGCCGAGACGCTCGCCGGCAACCTGCCGCAGCTTTCCGTCAGCCGCATCGACCCGCAGGTCGAAACGGAGCGCTACCGGCAGCAGGTCCTGAAGAGCAAAGGGGCGCAGCTCGACGCGCATGGCCGCGCGCTGCTCGAAGAGGACCTGCGTTCGCCCTGCACCGAGGAAATCGCAGTCTTCCAGGCCTTCTCGCGCATCATCCGCGAGGCGCACCAGAAGTTCGTGGTCATGGACACGGCGCCGACCGGACATACCTTGCTGCTGCTCGACGCCACCGGCGCCTATCACCGCGAAGTCGCGCGCCAGATGAGCGCGACGCACATGCACTACACGACGCCGATGATGCAGCTGCAGGACGCGAAACAGACCAAGGTGCTGATCGCGACGCTGGCCGAGACGACGCCGGTGCTCGAAGCCGCCAACCTGCAGTCCGACCTGCGCCGTGCCGGGATCGAACCCTGGGCCTGGGTCATCAACAGCAGCGTCGCCGCGGTCGAGTCGTCGTCGCCGCTCCTGCGCCAGCGCGCGGTGAACGAACTGGCGCAGATCGACGCCGTCGCCAACCAGCACGCGGCGCGCTACGCGGTCGTTCCGCTGCTCGAAGAGGAGCCGGTCGGTGTCGAACGCCTGCAGGCGCTCGCGCGCGGCAGCCTCGACCTGGCGAAGGGATGAACTCATGAGCACAGTGACCAGCAAGCTGTCGTTCCTCGACCGCTATCTCACCGTCTGGATCTTTGCGGCGATTGCGCTCGGGATCGGGCTCGGCCACTTCGTCCCGGGCGTCGAGGACTTCATCAACTCCTTCCAGGTCGGCACCACCAACATCCCGATCGCGCTCGGCCTGATCCTGATGATGTACCCGCCCTTCGCCAAGGTGCGTTACGAGGAACTGCCCGACGTCTTCAGCGACAGGAAGACGCTCGCGCTGTCGCTCATCCAGAACTGGATCATCGGGCCGGTCCTGATGTTCCTGCTGGCGATCATCTTCCTGCCGGACAAGCCCGAGTACATGGTCGGACTGATCATGATCGGTCTCGCGCGCTGCATCGCGATGGTGATCGTCTGGAACGAGATCGCCGAGGGCTCGACCGAGTACGCCGCCGGTCTGGTTGCCTTCAACTCGATCTTCCAGGTGTTCTTCTTCAGCGTCTATGCCTGGCTGTTCGTCACCGTCCTGCCGCCGCTGTTCGGGCTGTCCGGTGCGCTGGTCGACATCTCGATCGGGCAGATCGCCAAAAGCGTCTTCATCTACCTGGGGATTCCCTGCGTCGCCGGTGTGCTGACGCGGGTGGTGATGCTGCGCTTCGTCAGCAAGGAGTGGTACCACACGAATTTCGTCCCGAAGATCGGCCCGATCACGCTGGTGGCGCTCCTGTTCACCATCGTCGTCATGTTCAGCCTCAAGGGCAAGCTGATCGTCACCATCCCGGGCGACGTGGTACGCATCGCCATCCCGCTGCTCATCTACTTCGTGCTCATGTTCCTGCTCTCCTTCTACCTGAGCCGGAAATTCGGCGCCGGCTACAAGAAATGCGCGACGCTATCCTTCACCGCGGCGAGCAACAACTTCGAGCTGGCGATCGCCGTCGCGGTGGCGGTGTATGGCATCAACTCGGGCGCCGCCTTCGCCGCCGTCATCGGCCCCTTGGTCGAGGTACCGGTGATGCTCGGCCTCGTGATCCTCTCGCTGTGGTTCAGGAAACGGTATTTCGGCGGAGATGGCGGCTGACATCGATTTGTTGAAGCGGGCCGCTCCTCTGCGTCAGATCACGTAAGGGCGGGTTCCCTACTTCTCAAGCCCGCTCAGCACGGCAGCTCGAAGCAATGCCGGCTCCAGCGCCGCTCGCAGCATCGCCACGATGTCCGATAGCGCTTGTCGGGGCAGTTCGTTCTTCTTGAGAAACGCATGCCAAAGGGCTTGCCGCGTGACGTCGCTCGAAAACTCGTCCGTCAGGCCGACTGGCAGCGATGCTGGAACCGCCATGCCCCGCCGGATGAAAGTGGCCGTGATGGCGCTGGCCAGGGTCTCGACATCCATGGTTTCGCGGTCCAGCAACACCGACAAATCGAAATAGTCCTTCAGTCGACTGTTGGCCATGCCAAGCAATGCGATGGCATGCAGCTTTTCGGCGACGACCGTATAGACGGGGTAGGTGCGCAGCCGTGGTGCCGGCAGATCATCGATCAGTACCGGATAGGTGGAATCAACCGGCCCGGGCGTGACCGCGTCGCCAAAGCCGATATCGATCTGCGTCTTGCAGCGTGCCTTGGCGATTTCTCCGCTGATCAGCACCCGAGCTCCCGCATAGCCGGCTTCCTTACGGATTTCCTCGGCGGTGACCGATGACGGGTCGAAGACCATGCCATCGTCCACATCGATGCCGGCGATGTCACGGAACGTCTGCCCAATGGAGTCGAGATCGCTGGGCCCGAAGCCCAGTAGATCGGCATCACGTGTCGGACGGTGCGGCATGTCGTACCAGAGCGTGAACAGCAGCGCCCCCTTGAGCAAAAACCGATCTGAATGCGCCGATTGGCTCAGGCGGTAGAGGATCCGCTCCAGGGCGAAGCGCACCAGCACCTGGTTGAAATCCACGCCCTGCCCCTTGGCAAGCTTGAGCAGACGCGCCCGGACGGAGGCGGCGAGATCCTTGTTCATCCGATTGCCTCGAGGTAAGGACGCATCACATTGGCCACGCGGCAGATCTTGGCATAGCGCCAGAGTTCGTCAGCCGAGGCCATCTTCCTTGCGCGTGCATCCTTCAGCGCTTCCAGTGCCACGTCCAGGCCGATTTTGTTGCGGTGTTTGAAACAGTCCGCCACCGTCTTCGCCACGCAATAGACCCGCAACTTGACCTGATCGCGCTCGACCTCCTCGATCCCTGCCGAATAGGCCTCCCCGGCGAACTGCACCATCTTGACCGGCGGGTAGTCGATCTTCGGCCTATGGCTGCCTCTGGGCATGGCGATCCAGACTTGGCGCGGAAGTTGAGTGGTCAGCTCGTGGAATTGCAGGGCGGTGAGCAGACAGAAGACTGCCTGCGGGACTCTGGTGGCGATGGCTGCCAGGTTCTCGTGTTCGGAGCCCGAACTCGGCAGGCGATAGAGGCCACGCCCAACTTTCTCCAGTTGGCCGGCAGCGCTCATGCGCGTAAGCACCACCCGGGGGATGCCGATGGTGTCCAGATCGATCGGGCGCAACATCCCCTTCTGGGCAAGCAGATCGATAACGCGCTTGGGCTGGGTGTTTTCGCGCATGGTGAGGAAGTATGTTCCGTTTATTCGTCGAAATCAATTAACAAACGAACAAACGAACAAACAAAACTTTCTCCGGTTGGCTAACGATCTGCGCGGCAGCGCATGCAAGAACCGGTCCGCTTGGCGGTCGGTAAACGGTCGCGCCCCCGCCACCGCTGAGACACGCGGCAGACTCCCGCACCGCGTCGCCGCGATGGCCCACATCCATGATCCCAACTCCCGCCCCGATACACCGTCCAGACTTGGACCGCCGAAGCGATCCATCACGGATCATGCGTGTTGTGCTCGCCAAGGAGCGGCGAAATCCTGGCAAACATCGCTATCCGGACGACTTCGCTGCCACCAAGGACGGTCCGCGATGCACTCTGCCGCTGCCAGACACCACTCGGCCTACGGCAACCGCATTTGCCTCTATTCAGAAGACATCTCCGGCGCTTACAATCACCAGTATTGCCGCCTGAGCGGCGGTTCAGTTCAACGCGGTTTATCCCTCGCGACGAGCACCTTCGGACGCAACAGCGCTCGCAGCATGAGGGATAAACAATATTCATTATGCATCAATCACTCTCACTAATTTAGGCCCCATTAAATGACCCCAAAAATCAAGTTTGATGAATTCGTCGCTCAGCAAGCCTCTCGGTTACCGCAGGCAGAAATCAATTGGAATAGGAATCTTGAAGACTGGCTAGACCATATTTCCCATTTCTTTAAGCTCACATCCGAATTTCTCGATGCCTACCTAGCAAGCGGGCAGATCCAAATAGACTATGGAACCAAGCGAATTATTGAAGAATACATCGGGGAATACGAAGCCAAGACTGCCACAATCACGATCGGGAAAAGTAAAATCTTGCTTGACCCGATTGGAACAAATCTTATTGGAGCTAAGGGTCGAATTGACATGATCGGGCCAAATGGCAAGGTCAAGTTTGTTCTTGTTGACGCTGATGCGTCAGCTCCAAGAATTTCCGTTCGTGTATGGGTACAGGGGGAAGAACCGCCATCTGAAATTGAGAAACCAAAGGTAGTCCAATGGACGTGGAAAATTGGAACGCCACCACCGAATATTAAATACATTGAGTTGAATCGAGAATCGTTTTTCGACTCCTTGATGGAAGTGGCTAATGGGTAACCGCGTTCCCTTTTCTGGCCAGAACCTCCAATTGGGCCAGATTTCAATTCATCACTGCGACATAGAAGAGTCATTGCGCAGTTACTTTAGTTCATCGTCTATTCATTATCCTATTCGTTTCGCTGGCTACATGGCCAATGAGGTTCAGGACGAACTTTGGCTTCGACTAGCTGAAAACGGCCAATCCTCGACCCTAACAATCCTATCATCATTGGAAGCAATGTTCCGTGTAGATTACCTGCAACGCTGCTACCTAAAGAAAAAGGATGCGCTATCCCGTGCGTTTCGGCTGATACACAAGCGACAAGGGTCTCGCGTAGGACTTGAGGATGAAATCCTCTCCGCGTGGCGAGATAACACCACGGTTTCTCCATCCTTGATTGGAGACATTCGCGGTGCGTTTAAGTATCGACACTGGCTCGCACATGGGAGGTATTGGGTGCCCAAGCTTGGGCAGAAATTTGACTACGATAGTGTCTATCTTCTGGTTGAAGAAGTGTGCAATACATTTCCCTTTGAAGGCGTTTCTTAATGCATAACCCGGCGGTCCAACGGACGCTGCGCGACAAAGCCGCGCTGCGCCGGTGACCTTTACGTGTGCGCCGGGCATGGCGCGTTACTTCGCCGGTGAAAGTCCGATGGCCAGGTTTTGCAGAGCCGAAGGCAAGGAGAAGGGCAAGGGCGTCGTCGCGAGGCGGGGTCTGAAGGAAGTCCAATCCGAAGCTGCGGGGCGATGAACAAGAACCGGATATGAGGCGTGATGCATTCGGGACCAGCGGGCACGTGACCGCGAAGTCCTCCATCTGCGGCAGTAGGGTGCATTTTGTAAATCCGGCGTCTATGCAGCGAAGGTAACGAGTCTTACCCCGGGAGATATCTCCGGTGCTCCGGAACATTGAAGCTGGGCGTCTGACAACGGGCGCTGAATACCGAAGAGAAGTCAGCAGAAGGCATAGTAGGCGGCGCCACCGCCGAAGGCCCGAACGATGAAAGACGAAGGATCATGACGAAGAGCGCATGCTCATAGGGTCAGGTCTCGCTTTGTTCATTACTTAGCGCCGACAGATCTTTCGCGGTGACGACGCCTTGGTCGGGTAAATACAGATTAGGACTAGGATTCGAGATGCGACACGACAAGCACCTATAACTGGGAAGCCATCAACGGACTGGTGAAGAAAGGGCTGCTGCTCAAGGAAGGTAGCATTCTCGACGCGAAGCTCATCGCCGCACCGCCGTCGCTGAAGAAAAAGAAGCAGGAGCGAGATCTGGACAGAGCGATAGCAGCGTACTTTCGCATGCTCATGGCGACGGTGGCCTGCATCGTTCGGCGATCAACGCACAGATGCGGGATATTACCCCATCTTCTTTGGACTCCATGTCCATGTTCGTGCCAACGGCATGGTGTCAAGCTTATTTCGTACTCGAGGCTATACAGGAAGATATTCAAGCACCGGCAAATTTGAGGATGCGCTCACTTTCCATCGCGTCGACGACTTCCACATTCAACGCCAGCAACTCGCCGCGTACCTCAGCAAACGCCGAGAAACACCCCTCATCATTGACCGCAGGCGCTTCGATCGGGATCAACATGTGCGCGGGAAGAAGATTTCTGGCTCTGAGACGACGAACCTTGGCAATCCAGAGGTCGCCATGGGTGTAGATGCGTGCCGGCTCATCCTGTCGGAGAAACAGTGGCTTGATCACTCGGTCCGGATGCTCTCCTGCGTGAGAGACAAAAGGAAAGCGCGCGTGGTAGACGTCATCGCCGATGACTTCTTCACGATAACGTTCGCCTAGGTCAGCAGCAAAAAGCAGTCGCCGGATACCTTTTTCCAGAAGACGCTCCTGGTACTCCCTTGTTGCGAAATTTCTTTCGACATGGAAACCGTAGATTTCTTCGAGCGCTTGCTTCGGATCCTCGGCAAGCATGACTGCAGGCTCGTCGAAACGAAAAAGCGCCTCGCGGCGGCGAACCAGTTCCGCGAACGCCCTGGTTGCGCCTGCGTCATCGATCGTGGCACGTCGCTTGTCGAGTGCTCTCGACTTCAGAACGCCACGGATTCGCGTCAGCTCATCCTGAAAGAGTCGCTTGCCTTCAAGAAAGATGCGCTGATCAAGACCTTCGAAGAAGCGCGTCACCCGACCATAGCGCTTGAGCAGGCGAAAGCCGAAAAAGCCATCCTCGGGGCACATCAGCACGACCCCGACGTTGGCGAATTCACGCGTTTCCACATACGGCATGAACTGGACGACGGCGTATTGACATACACGCTTCATCACAGACCCTCCCAAAAATCGCTCTTTTGAAACCGCGCGATCACCCGATGTGCAGCACCTCGCTCTGCTCGGCCGCGAATCTGTTCGATGGCGATGGTCATCAACAGGCTCCTGATCGATTGACTCAGTCGGCGGTTCGCAGCGAATGTGACTTCTTCGCCTGCCGTTGCGGCGGAGCTGCGGACTTATCGCTCATGATACGCGTGAGGAGTTCCACTGCCGGCTCGTCGGCGGGGTCTTGCGGCACCAGTTCGCCGCGGAAGGCCTTGGCGAGCAGTGCTGGCGTCAGGCGGTCGGCTTGGGTGCGCGCGGCAGCAAGACGGACTTCGAGGCGGTCGGCCCAGGCGAAGAGGGAGTCGACTCGGCGGACGATTTCGGCTTGCTCTTCGATGGACGGCAGATGCAGCGGGAATTCCTTGACCTTGGACAGATTGAGATTCGGTTGATTGCCACCCTCTGCGAGCGCTCGCATTTCAAGGTAGTTCGCCTGAAAAACAAGCTTGACGTAGGCTGTGAGTGCCTTCGCCTGATCAACGATGACGGCAGCACAGGCTTGATTGACTGCGGCTGAGATTCCCAACTCTGTCACTTGGCCGCGGGTCTTGCCTTCGCCATACATGGCCACCAGGAGTGTTCCCGGCGGATATATCCTGAGACGATGGGCCGCAATCGCTGACTCGGTCACGAACTCGTCGGCTTGAGTCACGAGCGCACGCGATGTCGCTGCGCTGGTTACCCAAGGCGTGCCGGTCGAGACAAAGAAGCTCGGATTGGATCGTAAAGGCGTTGATCCCGTGCCGACTTGGGCGACCGACTGAACGTCTGTTTGCTGCCAGTCGCCACCGTTGTTTTCGGCTCGCCACTCTTCCGTGAGTTGTCCCGAAATCGCCTTTCCGAGCAGCGACTGCCGGAACCTCTTGAGGATTACCGGCACACGGTCGAGGCGTTCGCGGCAGACATTGACCTTCGCGAGGACGGTATCGAGTTTGCCGGCGATGCGCTTTTGCTCGGCCAGCGGTGCAACAACGAAAGGGAGCTTGGCTGCTGCCGTGCCGGAAAGCTCTTTGAAAGTGGTGCCAGTAGCCAACTGCTCAGCAACAGGCTTGATGTGCTTGAGGTAGTAATAGACGAAACCGCTACTGAAACCTTCGGGCAGAACGAAGCTCTTGAAACCTTGATTAGTCGAGATTTCATTAGCAGCAATCGCAACGTACCCGATGGGTGCTCGACTTGAAAAAAGGACTGAACCTGCCGGAAGCTTTGCTGCTGAGCATGCCGCGTAGCCCTTCTCACTTAGGTTGCGTGCTCCACGGGAGATGTAGCAACTCCGATAACCACTCAGATCCGCAGGCGTAACCCAAGGAATACCGCCCTCCGACGTGAAGTTGGTTTGATCCTTGGATGGCGGCGTTCCTCCAGAAACGATGCGAGCTACTTCGCCGATTTCGCATTGCGCCCAGCCAGCCGGAAGCTCCATCACTCAACCACCTCATCATCCAGTTCCTCGCCCAGTTCCTCCAGAATCCCCCGCAACTCCGCCAGCGCGCCCTCAAGTTCGTCCATCGCCTCCCGCGCCAGCACCGCCGGCTCAGGCAGATCGCCCGCCGAAGTCTCGCTGTCGTCCTTCAGCCACGAGATGTCGAGGCTGTCGCCGCGCGCGGCGATCTCCTCGCGCGTGAAGCGGCGGAAACGTCCGCAGTCGCCCGTGTCGATCCGGGCGGCGAGCGCTTCGGCGCCGACGGCAGGGTCGCTGCCGAAAGCCCGTTCGAAGTCGGCGAAATGCTCGCGGGTGAGTTGCGTTCGCTTGCCGAACTGCGGCATGTTGGCGCGCAGGTCGTAGACCCAGACTTCCCGGGTGTTGCCCTTGTCCTTCTCGCCGCGAGTGAAGAAGAGGACGTTGGTCTTGACGCCCTGCGCGTAGAAGATTCCGGTCGGCAGGCGCAGGATCGTGTGCAGATTGCACTTGTCCATCAGGTCGCGGCGGATGTCGGCGCCGACGTTGGATTCGAAGAGCACGTTGTCGGGCAGCACCACGGCGGCACGGCCGCCGGGCTTCAGGCCGCGGTAGATGTGCTGCAGGAAGGCGAACTGCTTGTTGCTGGTCGGGTAGGTGAAATCGTCGCGGCTCGGCAGGCCGCCGCCCTTCTTGGTGCCGAAAGGCGGATTGGTCAGCATCAGCGTCGCGCGCGGCAGCGCCTGACCTTCGGGGCTCAGCGTGTCGCCGTAGTGGATTCCGGCCGCCGGCGGCACCGAGTCGATGCCGTGCAGCATCAGGTTCATCAGCGCCAGCCGGTGCGTGTCCTGCACGTGCTCCATGCCGTAGAAGGTGTTGCGCCGGTATTTCGTCTGCTGCGCTTCGGTCCAGCTGTCCGGGTCGCTGTGGCTGCGTAGCCAGCGATTGGCGGCGATCAGGAAGCCGCCGGTGCCGGCCGCCGGGTCCTGGATGACGTCGGCGAGTGTCGGCTGCATCAGCGCGACCATGCTGTCGATCAGCACGCGCGGCGTGAAGTACTGGCCGGCGCCGGATTTCTTCTCGTTGGCGTTCTTCTCGAGCAGGCCCTCGTAGAGGTCGCCGAGACCTTCGTGGCGGGCGCTGTACCAGTCGAGCTTGTCGATCTCGGCAACCAGCGTCGACAGGGTCGCCGGCTTCTTGATGAAGCTGCTGGCGTTGGCGAAGATCTCCTGCACCAGGAGCGAGCCGTGGCTGCCGAGGTGGATCAGCAGGATCTTGTAGAACTCCAGCCGGTCGGGCGCGGCGCGCGCTTCGAGGTCGCTCCAGCGGTAGCCCTCGGGCAACTGGTCTTCGGTGCCGGTCTCTTCCGCCATCTTGAGGAAGAGCAGGTAGGTGAGTTCGGTGACGTACTGGTGGAAGGTGACGCCGTCGTCCTTGAGGACGTTACAGAGGTTCCAGAGCTTGCCGACGATGTCGTGGGTGGTCATTGAGAAACCAGGGTTGTTGAAGCATGAAACGTGCAGCCGCTCGGGCGAGAACCGCTCCGGGCTGAAGTTGCACGTCAAAAACCGAAGACCAGCGATTTCAGTTCGGGAATGATGGCCTTGCTTTTTCGATCGACCACATCTTCCTTTATCTTGTAAACGATGGATTTCAGCAGGTTCGTCTGGCTGAGCCGCGTCACTTTCAGCAGTTGCGAGACTTCATCCGCCATCGGGGGCGATACCTTCAATGAAAGTCTCTTGACCGATGAGCCGCGGCTACGAGGGAAGGCTTCCTGAGCCCGTCCGAGTAGGCTGCTCAGTTCTGTGGAAGTCAGCTCGCCACTTGCGTATTTGTGGATGTAGAAGGTCACAAGGCGCTTCCTCCACTCCGTCGATGCTTCGGGCGACAACTCGAAACACGCGAGATCGAGCGCGTCGATGAAAACGGAAGGAAGTTTCGCTTCGATCGAATGCGACGCAGGCTTTCTTGCTTCCCTTATCGCTGGAGTCGATTGCGCAGGAATCCCCACGACTTCGTGGCACCTATCGCAGACTGCGACGAGAATGCCCCGTGCCAGTCCGACGCCATCGGAAAATGGTACGTCCCTGCGCAGAAATGTCGTTTCCACGAGATCGGCGCAGGTCTGGCAAATGGCCTTGCTCTTGTCTCCTTCCTGATAGAGCTTCACTTCATTCTCCTCTGCTGGTCGCGACGCTCACGGGTGGACGCTGATGAACCAGGTGTCAGGCTCAAGAAAATAGAACTTGATATACCAGCCATCTTTGGTGAGCACATGAACGGCCACGCTCTTCAAACTGTGATGGGGCGACATCTTATGATCGTTGCCGTTGCACTTCCTGATCAGTGCCGCAACCTGATCGGCAGTAATTTCCCCGGTTTGAAACCGATTCTTGACGTCGATATCTCGTCTTGCCTCGTGTTGGTAGGCGCCAGTAGCCAGAGCCTCCAGCACTCTCCGCTTGGCATCGCTGAACCCCATGGCACCCTCCAATTATACGAAGAAGTTCGTACCAATCAAGTACTGCTTTCGCGTTGCGATCCCGCGATTTGTCGTCTACTCAGGCGGCAGCGTGCTGCCAGAGCGATTCGTTGAAGGTGTCGAGGACGTCCTGCAGCCGGCCGTCGAAAATCCGGTCGAGCCGCGGGAAGCCGCCGCCTTCACGCTTGAACAGCAGGTTGGGGTCATCCAGCGCGTCGCGATCCACCAGCAGGTTGGCCTTGGTCTGCGCGGCGATCTTCTTGAGCCAGTCGCGCTGCGGGGCCGTCCACGAACGGGACGCAAGGATACCCTGCAAAGCGCGGTCCACGCGCTCGGACCACGGCATGAGCGCGTCGCCGATCGCCGCCTTGCGGATGTAGCCGACGATGCGCGCGGCGATGTCGTGGTTGGTCATCTGCCGCCAGGCGGCGTCGAGGCCCGTTTCGCTGAAGCCGGCCTGGTCGAGTTCAAGCATCAGTTCCTTGAGCTGGCGGCGGGTCAGATCGCGCGGGCGGGTGAGGACGACGGTGAGCGCCGGGATGTCGTTGCTGTGGCTGCGGATGAATTCGGCGAAGGCGTCGAGATAGTCGGCGGGTTTCTGCGCCTTGCCGAAGCCGGATTCGGCGCTGACGAGTTGGTCCTCGTGTTCGGAGATGAAGATCGGCGCGACCGGGCCGTCGCCACTGCGATCGAGGATCTCGCCGAGGCCGGGATGTCTGGCGAACCACTCGCCCACCTGCTGCAGGCTCATCGCGCGCAGTTGGCGGATGAAGTCGTCCGGATTCATTCCGGCAAGCGTCTCGAAGTCGCGCGCGGCCTTTTCCGAGAGGTGGCGCTTCTTGCGCTGCAGCTTGGCGACGAACTGGTCGCGGACGAGCGCCTGCGCCTCTTCGTCGCGCAGGCTCGCGAGTTCGCCGGCAAGCTGGCTGAAGCTGATCTTCGGGTCGGCGACGACCGGCTGCATCGCGGTCAGCCCGTCGATCGCCTCGAAGATGCGGACCGCGTCGAAGACCCGGAAAGTCTCCTTGTCGAGGTCGTCGCAGCGGCGCGTGGCGCGACCGAGCATCTGGTCGAAAAGGATGCGGCTGGCCACCCGGCGCAGGAAGACGAGGTTGCAGATCGGCGGCACGTCGATGCCGGTGGTGAGCAGATCGACCGTCACCGCAACGTTGGGCAAGCGCTCGTTCTTGTAGCGGCGGATCAGTTCGAGCGGCTTGTCGGCGGCACCGGTGATCTTGAGCACCGCGTCGTCATCGACGCTGCCGTAGCGCGCGGCAAACGCCTGCTTCAGGAGATCGACGACCATGTCGGCGTGCGCGTCGGTGGCGCAGAAGATCAGCGTCTTGCGCGCGTCCTCGGGGTCGAGTTCGCTGGCGAGGTAGTCGCAGACGACCCGGTTGAACGATTCGGTGATGACCTTGCGGTTGAAATCCTCGACAGCGAGCTTGATCTCGTCGGGCGCCTGGAAGAGATCAAGTTCCCCCTTGCGCGGGTCGTAGACCTTGATCGCCTCGCCGGCTTTCCACTGGATGCCGCTGCGCGACAGTTCGGTCAGGATCTGGATCGGCGGCTCGTAATCGACCAGGTAGCCGTCGATCACGGCTTCGCGATAGCTGTAGCTGAAGATCGGCGCGCCGAAGATCTGCGAGGTGTGCAGTGCCGGCGTCGCGGTCAGCCCGATCTTCACCGCGGCGAACCAGTCGAGAACGCGGCGGTACTTTGAAACGTAGTCGTCGAAACCGCGGAAAGTCAGTTCGGTGTCGGACAGCTCGCGGTCGAGCAGGTAGCCGCGGTGGCATTCGTCGACGACGATGCAGTCGTAGTCATCGACCGCCGGCGGCGCCGCGCCTTCCGGCGCGAACAGGATGCGCTTGACCATGCCCTGCACGGTCGCGATGTGCACCTTGGTGTCGCTGTCCGGCGACTGCGCCTCAAGCTCCTTGATGCCGAAGATGTCGGCGAAGGTGTTGAGGTTCTCCATCCGCGTGTCCTTGAACGCGTTGGCCGCCTGCTCGCCGAGGGCCGAGCGGTCGACGAGGAAAAGGATGCGGTTGAAGCGCCGAGCCTTGAGCAGGCGGTAGATCAGCGCGATGCAGGTCTTCGTCTTGCCGGTGCCGGTGGCCATGGCGACGAGGATTTCACGCTGGCCGGCGGCAATGGCCTTTTCGGTGGCGGCGATGGCCTGCTGCTGGTAGGGACGCAGGTCGAAGCCGAACTTGAACGGTGCCGCCGCGAGTTGCCGGTGCGCGGCTGCCTCGTCGTGCTTGAGCAGCGCGACCAGACCGGCGGGGGTTCGCCAGCCGTCGAGCGGGTGCGCGAGATTGTCCGGCCGGCGCAGATCGCAGAACCAGATCCCCGAGTGCGTGGCGAGCTGGCGCAGGTAGGGGCGAGCGTTGGTGGAGAAGGCAAAGGGGATCCGGTAGAGGCCGTCGGCGCCCCAGTTCTCGGCGGGAAGCTCGGTTTCGGCGCTCGGGATGAAGCCACGGCTGTAGCGCTTGGCCTGTTGCAATGCGCCGGACACGTTGGTGTTCCTGCGCTTGGCTTCGACGGTTGCGATCGGCGTGAGCCCGGCGAAGAGGACGTAGTCGGCCGGGCCGGTGTCGGTCGGCCATTCGGCGATCGCCAGGTTGCGCCCCTTCTGCGGACGCGTGCCCTTGCCATAGCGAAGCTTCTGGCTGTCTGCTTCCCAGCCGGCTTCGCGCAGCTGCGCGTCGATGATCTTGCGGGTTGCGGACTCGTCGAGCACCAGCGACTCGGCGGCGCTTGAGGCGGCCTGCGCCAGTCTGACGCGGAAGTCTTTCGGCTGGGCGGCCGCTGCTGCCTGCTGTTCGGCGAGCCGCCGCGCCAGCGTGATCTTCTCCTGTTCGACTTCGGAGGCCATCTGCGACCAGAAGGCCTGCTCGTCCCTGGCGGCAGCGAGTTCGGCCTGCATCGACTGGAGGCGCTCGGCGGTCTGCGCGTGGGTCTTGCGATAGTCGGCCAGTTCGCGCGCGAGTGTGGCGAGTTCTTCGTGCAGCTCGCTGTCTGCGCTCTTCTGCGCGACCGGTGGAACGAAGGGGCCGGACTTGAAGCCCGCATCGCGGAAGGTACGGTGAAACCAGAGGCCGAGCTGCCAGCAGATCTTGAGCGCGGCCAGGGCGCTGCGGTGATCGCCGCTCAGTGCGTGGTTGGCCTCGTTGCCGGTGCGGCGAATCTCGCCGAAAAGCTGGGCCACCTCGCGTGGCAGCACCCCTTCGCCCTGCAGGCGGCGCAAGAGATCGTACTGGTTCTCTTCGGGGACGTTGGCGAGGCCGGCGCGCGAAGCGACCAGCTGCGCCAGAACCTCGGCCAGTTGACGCAGCTTCAGCAACGTCGTGTTCGGGTCTTCGCTGAAGTAACGCTCCGCCAGCATGCCCAGACGCAGGAGCTGCGGGTCATGCTGCTCGAGGTGAGCAAAATTGGTCTGCGGGAGCGTCTTGGCGGCAGGCACGGAGGGCTTCTACTACGTGTGAGTAGCGAAAACCCAAGGGTACCGCATCTGGATAACTTCTTGTGCTTGCTGCATGGAAGACGAACGGATGGGGGCTTCGCGACAAGCATGCGAGCGTCACGACACGGCGACCGGCGAGCGGGTGTCCCCGGCGCATGGTTCCATGTCGGGATGAGCAGCTGCTGTCGCCGATGCACGTTGGCGCTCCCCGCCCTCGTGGACTACGTCAAAAGCTTCCCCTATATGCACTAAGCATCGTCAACGCTTACAATCTTCGGTATTGCCGACTGAGCGTCGGTTCACCTCGACAGGGCCCCCTCGCGGCGCGCGGGATAAATCCCGGTCGTCAGGAGCGGACCATTCACGATCATGCCCAATCACGAACATCTCGAATTGCTGCTACAAGGCAGGGATGTCTGGAATGCCTGGCGGAAGTCCAATCCCGACACGGTGCCTCTCCTGCGCAGCGCGCGACTGGAGGGCTCTGACCTCTCGGACTACGATCTTCACGACGCTTACTTGCGGCGGGCAGATCTCCGGGGCGTGCTCCTTGATCGCAGCAAGCTGCGGGAAGCCAACCTGAGCGGTGCCCGACTCGAAGGCGCTTCCCTGGTCGACGCTGAAATGGCGGGCGTCAACTTGCGCGCAGCCAGGATGCAAGGCGCGAACCTGCGCAATGCCGACCTCAAGAGCGCCATACTCGTCAATACCGACCTGCGCAATGCCAATCTCAGTGGCGCTCACGTTTATGGAATTTCCGCGTGGGAAGTCGAGCTCGACGGCGCCGAACAGCGCGACATGCTGGTGACTCGTCCGGATCAGCCGCGGATCACCACCGACGACCTCGAGGTCGCACAATTCATTTACGTGCTGCTCACCCACAAGAAGCTGCGTGAGGTATTCAACACGACGACGCAACGTGGCGTACTCATCCTGGGGCGCTTCGGCGGTGGCGGACTGGATGTGCTTCGCGCCATCGCTGACAGGCTACGTGAGTTGGGATACGTGCCCATTGTTTTTGATTTCGATCGCCCGCAGCAACGAACCTATACCGAAACGGTCATCACGCTGGCGGGACTGTGCAGCTTCGTAGTTGTCGATCTGAGCGGACCTTCCGTGCCGCAGGAGTTGCAGGCGACGGTCACCGCACTGCGGATCCCGTTTGTCACCATCATGGAGAAGGGCTGTCTCCCATACTCGATGGTCAAGGATTTCGCCGAGCTCGATCATTTTTTCTATCCGCCCGTCGAATTTTCAGCTGTTGAAGAGCTGCTTCAGCAACTTCCGGAAAGGGTGATCGCGCCCGCCACGAGCTACCTCGAACGTCGCAAGCAGAAGCTCAAGGCAATTTACGAGAAATAGAAGCCGATTCGAGGGCAAGGACATGCTGGAGCAGACGCCAATCCTCGACATCAACCCTCACGTCCCGGCGCTCGACGCAAGGGTAACCGAGCGGACTGGCTGGTTCTCATTGCGGGTGACCCACACGTTGCAGCATGGTGCCCTTGGCAAGCTCAAATCTGAAGTACATCGCGAGACATCCAGATTCTTGGCGAATCAACCAACACCCGGAGGAAAAAGTGACATACGACGAAATAAAGAAGCTCGTCAGCGAGAACAACAAGTCGACCGATTTCTCCAACGAGTTCGTAATTTGCTTGATATGGAAGGAGTCAGGATTTGATCCCTTAGTCAAAAACACGGCGTCGTCGGCAACCGGACTCATGCAAATGACGAAGGGGGCTGTTGATATGGTCAACAAGTGCACTCCACCCGGAATCCACTTTGAGCACGACGAAATGACAGACGCCGCCAAGAACATCCAGTGTGGCACACTATATCTGGATATAGCCAAAAACAGTATGGCTGGAGTCGATATAAGTTTTGGCACAGGAAAGGGATACTCGAAGTCCATCAAGGCATGCGAGTCATGCCTCAGGAGCGACTCCGCGCACCCCATGACCGCCCTGCATAAAATACATAAGTGAGGATTTCATGAAACTATACAGGTCTTTTATTTTATTCATTACCTTTTTCAGCCACATATGCACCGCAGCACCCGATAACGATTGGGGCTTTGCCACTGATTGGGTTGGGAAATATCCATCGACATCTGTTGGAACCGCCAAGTCCGGTTTGCTTTCGCAAACAGCGGTTAAGGCAGCTCTAAATAATATCCTTCCGAAATCTGAAGCCTCCAACTTTTCCCAGCTGACTTCTGAAGTACCAGTCAGAGAACTAGAGGGACTCATTGTCGTACACAAGTGTCGCCCGCACAACTGTCCATCGGACATGGCCATGGTGGTCATTGACCCCAATGAAGCGCAACTGTGGGTTGGCCTATTTTCGAGAGAAAAGTCCCGAGTTTCGACCCGCTGGTACGGCACAAAGGAAGACTATTCAATTCTCCCGGAAAGAATCAAGAGAGAATTTATCGAACGTCATGGATATTAAATTCGCCTCCCCCTGCCCGTTCCAGACCTTCAAATATATTATTTGAAGGCACCAGCCTCGACAATCGAAGTGAACATAGACATGAATTTTGGTCAATTAGTGACCATTTTTCGCGAGCAGGGGGTCCCAGATTACTTCTACACTATCAGTGGCTTGGCTTCCGGAGAATGCTACGGGATCGAGATGATTGATGACGTATGGTCTGTTTATTACAGCGAGCGAGGCTTGAAGAAAGATATCTCGATCCATTCGACTGAAGACGCTGCTTGCCAGGAATTGTTCCGACGAGTCGCAAGTCTCATGGAAGAAGAGCTCGATCAGAAACTGAAATTACCGTAAGTCCACCAAAGTCCAGCGACAAACCAAGGATTTCTGGCACCATACCGTAGGCTCCCCTGAGCATCCGCCGCACGAACGGCATTTTCGCTACGTTCCATGGACCCTGGTATCCGTATCGCCAGCATCATTTCACTTTCCCATGAGCACTCCGACCGAACGAGACAAGATGATTGCCGGTCAAGCCTATGATCCTGCGGATCCGGCCTTGGTCGCTGACCGTCTGCGCGCCCGCAGGCTCTGTACCGAGTTCAACGCCCTGCCCGAGGTTAATGCACAGGCAGCCGCACTACTCGTACTGATTTACGCCCAAATCGGAGACTCGTAGGTGGCCGGCTCGGTTGAACACGGCCCGATCGGAGTTTCCGGTGAGGTCGAGAATTTGGACGACGGGACCATGATCCGGGCGCTATCCCCGTGGCCAGGTCCCGTCGGCAGCCAACTTGCATCGCGCGAAGCTTCTCCTCGTACTCGATCGCTACCGTTGATCCCGCCCAAGTCGGCACGCCGCGGGTCTGTGGCAGCAAGGCTACAAGCACTACGCCAGGGAAGCCGAGGTGCAGAGGTCCAGAAACTCCAGCGCCAACTCAACATCCGGTTGATCCCGTCTCCCGAGCTTGCGATTGATGGAATCTTCGGGCCCCTCACCCTGCAGGCAGTCAAGCAATACCAAAGAGGTGTTGCTATTGCTGCCGATGGGGTTGTAGGCAATGATACATGGTATCGGCTACTGAGAGGCGACAAGGTCACCGTCCTTCAATCACCCATTACCGCTCTCCAGCCTGCGGGCACTTCACCGACACAGACAAGGTCGACATCAAGGCAATCATTAGAAGCGACGCGGCCCCCCGCCTCCTCTGATAGCATCTGGGAGTGGCCTCTCGAAAAGAAGCTACTCGCCGTTCTTGAGAGGGTTCCTTCGAGACTACCCGGCATAACGCGAGACGAGCTCAAGGCACTTTCCCAGATTGAGAACCTCGCTTTGTCTCTGGCGATCATCGCTGGGTTTTGTCTGCTTAGCGGCGGCACAACATTGGTTCTTGGGGTAGTCATCCTCGGCATTGATATGACGATCTCGCTCGCCAGTGCCTCACAGAATGCGGCACTGGCCGCGACGGAGGACGACCTGAACGAGGCCGCCGACGAACTGGCGCACATCGTCCTTGCCGTCGGGATTGCCGCCTTCATCAAAGGTGTCGGCACTGTTGCCAAGAGCGCCAGGGGTGCCTGGAATGGCCGTGTCGCTGAGGCACAACAAAGGACAAAGCCAGAACCATCAAAACCGAAATCGCCCCCCGAGCCGCAGCCCGAAGTGCCGCAACAGAAACTTCAGACAAAGGCTCCTGTGAAATTCGGTAAAAAGGGAACAGACACGGAACCTGGTGCGCAACCCCCGACCAAGCAATTGATTCAAGAAATGGATGCGGCCAAGGCGCGCGCCACCCTCTCGCCACCGGAGAAAGCGGGTTGGCCCCAAATCCCTTCCCGGGATGCGGCAACATTCAAGAAGGCTCCTGAACCGATAGAGCTAGCTGAAGGATCAAAAATCTATCGAGTCATAGACGGCGAGAGCAATCCAAATGGATCCTACTGGATAACTACGGATCCCAGGACGATGTCCGAAGCGCAGTGGCGTTCAGGCTCGGCAGTAAAGGGCGAGTGGAATGGAGACGGCGCCTTTGTCGAATATGAGGTTCCGAAAGGCGGAATGAAGGCTTGGTCTGGAGAAGCTGCCCCCCAGATTTCTTCCGATGGAGTGAATATGTTAAGCGGCGGCGGAAACCAGATTTGGGTTCCGCCGAGCAGCACACGAGCCAGCACACCAATCTCGACGGGGTTCATCAAATGAGCATCAGTGAAGATATTGTTGAATTGAAAGCCAAGGCGGAGCAACTCCTCGCCATGTTGGAACGGCTTGAGGAGCGAGGAGACCGAAAGGCCACGCTATTTGCCGATGGCGTCCGTCGTCGTCTCACCGGGTTGCAGAACGCGAGCGCGAGCGAAGACGGTATGCGTTTGGCCATGCGGCTGTTGGATATCGTACCGAGTGCCAAGGACCTCGACGCTATAGACTTCCGACTTAACCTTCACCCGGGTATTGACGCGCTGAGGTCCGCCATCGAAGCCGAGGGAGCACGCATGGCGAAACCGCTGATAGATGCGCTCTGATCCGGGAAATCCGCCATCGGGAGAGATCCCCGGTGATCGTACCGCTGGTCGAGGTGCCGGCGCTCGGGGACAGCATACTCCATACTGTCCCCGAAAAAACTCGAGTCCTTTTCCTGCCGGCGGCCTATCATCAAAATAGGCCTTCGTCATTTCAACCAGGACAGGAGAAGACCATGGACATCATCCAGCAGATCCTTCACTCTTTCAGCGACACCTTGCCGAACGACAGCAAGACCGCCGCCGCCATCGCCCGCAACGCGGGGCCGGAAGAAATCGCGGCCTGCGCCAGCGCAGAAGGCCTGCATGCGCTGGCAGGGGCGCTGTTCGAGGCCTGTGAGGAGGGCGGCGCTGCCAACGCCGCGCTCGACGAGGACGCGCACGTTGCCCCCGAGCTGGTCAGGCGTCTGCATGATTTCCGGCTTGAATTGCCGCCCGACAGTGAAGCAGCCAGGCTGATCGACGCCGGCGCGCCCATAGAGGCGATTTCCGCGGCAGCCGAGAAGGAAGGACTGAACTCGCTGGCGACGATGCTGTTCGAGGCCGAGCAGGAAAACAACAGGGAATGACCGACGCGTCCTGATCCCGTCTGCTCGCCAGGCCATGTCGTCCTGCCCGCTGCCCGGTTCGACGCCGCTCGGCGTGATCGAGGAGGTGCATGGGCCGGTCATCGACATCCTCTGCGATCGCCTGCCGCCGCTGCATCAGGCGGTCTATGTCTGCCTCGACGGCGAGCGCCACACCTTCGAGGTGCATCGCCATCTCGACGAGTCGCGGGCCCGTGCCATCGCCCTGCATCGCACCGGCGGCCTGCGCCGCCTGATGCCGGTGTTCGATAGTGGCGGGCCCTTGCAGGTGCCGGTCACACCCGACTGTCTCGGGCGCCTGCTCGACATCTTCGGCGACCCGTTGGACGGCGGTCCGAAACTCGATACCAGCGAATCGCACCCGATCGTCGCTGCACCGGCGCCGCTGTCCGAAACGGCCGGAATCGGTGAAATCCTGCCGACCGGAATCAAGGTCATCGATCTCCTCTGTCCCTTCGTGCGCGGCGGCAAGACCGGGTTGTTCGGCGGCGCCGGTGTCGGCAAGACGGTGCTGATCATGGAATTCATGAACGCGATCGTCCGCCTGCACAGAGGGGTCTCGGTGTTCGCCGGCGTCGGCGAGCGCATCCGTGAGGGCCACGAGCTGTGGCACGACATGCAGGACGCCGGCGTCATCCCACGCACGCTGATGGTGTTCGGCCAGATGGACGAGTCGCCGGGCGTGCGTTTCCGCATCGGCCTGTCGGCGCTGACCTACGCCGAGTACCTGCGCGACCACGTGGCCAAGGAAGTGCTGTTCCTGATGGACAACGCCTTCCGCTTCGTCCAGGCCGGCAGCGAGTTGTCGGGCCTGCTCGGGCGTATGCCGGCGACGGTGGGCTACCAGCCGACGCTGCTCTCGGAAGTTGCCGAACTGCAGGAGCGCATCTCGTCGACCAGGAGCGGCAGCATCACCGCGGTCGAAGCCGTCTATGTGCCGGCCGACGACATGACCGACCCGGCGGTCGGCGCGCTGCTCGCCCACCTCGACACCAATGTCATCCTGTCGCGCAATCAGGCAGCCAAGGGCATCTATCCGGCGGTCGATCCGCTGGCGTCGGGCAGCCGCATGATGGATCGCGTCACCCTGGGCGAGCGCCACTACCGGGTCGCGCAGACGGTGCGCGAGCATCTTGCCCGCTACCGCGAACTCGAAGACATCATCGCCATGCTCGGGCTGGAAGCGCTGTCGGAAGCCGACCGGCGCACCGTGCTGCGCGCGCGCCTGCTGCAGCGCTACCTCACGCAGCCGTTCTTCGTCGTCGCCGAGCATACCGGCATCGCCGGCGCCTCGGTGCCGCTGGAGGCCACGCTCGCCGATTGCGAGGACTTCATCGCCGGCAAGTACGACGATCTGAGCGAAGAACGCTGCTACATGCGCGGTGCCATGGAGGGCGTGCGATGAGCGGCATCACCCTCCATCTGAACAGCGCCGTGCGCAGCGAGCGCATCGACGACGTGGTCAGTTTCGTCGGCACCGACGCCAGCGGCAGCTTCGGCATCCGGCCGGGACGCACCACGTTCATGACCGTCCTCGACTACGGTCTCTCGCGTTTTCGTACCGGCACGGGAGAGTGGTTCTACCTGGCCTGCCCAGGTGCGGTGCTCGCGTTCGCCGGAAATGCGCTGACGATCAGCACGCGGCGCTACCTGTACGACACGGACTACCGGCGCATCTCGGACCTGCTCGGCGGGCAGTTGGCCGAGGAGGAAGCCGCACTGCAGAGCATCAAGGACAACCTGGAGAAGCTCGAACAGGAGTTGTTCCGGCGCTTGCGCAGCCTCGACCGGAGGCCGCAATGAGCGACGAAAAGTGGCGCCGTGACGTGAGCCGGGACAGCGAGCGCCTCCAGAAGGCGGAACGCAACAAGCGGTCGCTGCTCGCCCAGACCGTATTCCTCGGCAGCCTGTCGGTGCTGTTCGTCGTTCCCCTGCTGGCCGGCGCCTACCTGGGACATTGGCTAGACAGTCAGGCGGAGGGCTATGGCGTTTCCTGGACGATGAACCTGATCCTCCTCGGTCTGGCGATCGGTGTCCTGAACGTCTTTGTCTTCGTCCGCAAGTACTGGTGATGGGGCGATGATGGAGTTGTGATGGATACGACAAACGTGGTGTTCACACTCGGCTGGCTGCAGCTCACCGCCACGGTGGTGACGACCTGGGGACTGTTGCTGGTGGTCGGCGTCGCTTGCTGGCTGGCGACGCGGCGACTGTCGCCGGACGAGCCCGGCCTCGTGCAGACGGCGCTCGAAGGCGTCGTGCAGGCCATCGTTGCCGCGATCGAAGGCGTCCTGCCCGGACGCGGCGAACTGCTCCTGCCCTTCATCGGCAGCCTCTGGCTGTTCGTCGCCGTGGCCAACCTGACCGGACTGGTGCCCGAACTGCATTCGCCGACTGGCGATCTGTCGACCACCGCCGCGCTGGCCGTCGTCGTCTTCCTGTCGGTGCATTGGTACGGAATCCGCACTTCGGGTCTCACGAATTACCTGCGCCACTACCTGACGCCCAGCCCGATCCTGCTGCCGTTTCACCTGCTCGGCGAACTCTCGCGCACGCTGGCGCTGGCCATGCGCCTCTTCGGCAACATCATGAGCCTGGAGATGGCCGCGCTGCTGGTGCTGCTGGTGGCGGGCCTGCTGGTGCCGGTGCCGGTGCTGATGCTGCACATCGTCGAAGCGCTGGTCCAGGCCTACATCTTCGGCATGCTGGCCTTGATCTACGTCGCCGGTGGCATGCAATCCCATGATGTTGCGGAAGCTCCCGAAGCATCACCCGCAGACGACACGAAAGGAAAGCCGACATGAGCGACATTCACTGGTTTGTCATCATCTCCACGGTAGCGGCGGCGTTCGCCATCGCGCTCGGCATCATTTTTCCGGCGATCGCCATGGGGCGGGCCATCAGCCAGGCGCTGGAGTCGCTGGCGCGCCAGCCGGAAGCGGAGAAGTCGATCAGCCGCACCCTGTTCATCGGTCTGGCGATGATCGAATCGCTGGCCATCTATGTTCTGGTGATCGTCCTCGTCATCCTCTTCCGCAATCCGCTGCTCGAATATTTCCTGAAATAGGCGGCTTCATGGAAATCAACTGGACCACGTTTGCGCTGGAAATCATCAATTTCCTGGCGCTGCTCTGGATACTCAAGCGCTTTCTCTACCGGCCGGTGATGCAGACGCTGGCCGAGCGCCGCTCCGGAATCGAACGCACGCTGGCCGAAGCACGCGCGACCGAAGCGCAGGCAGCGAGCATGAAGCAGCAGTTCGAGTGTCGCCTGGCGGACTGGGAACAGGAAAAGGCGAGCGCGCGTACCCGCTTCGAGGCCGAACTGGCGGTCGAGCGCGGACGCCAGATGGATGCGCTTGCCAGGGAACTGGCCGGCGAGCGCGAACGCAGCGCCGCTGTCGAAGCGCACCGGCGGGAGACGCAGCGGCGCGAACTGGCGACCCAGGCCGGCAGCGAAGCCCGGCGTTTCGCGAGCGTCCTGCTCGCCAGGGTCGCCGGGCCGGATCTGGAAGCGCGGCTGCTCGAGGTCTTCGTCGAGGAACTCGCCGCGTTGCCGGAGGAAAGCCTCGCCGCGGTGCGCTCCGGCCGGAACGGTCAGGGCGTTCTGCGCACTGCCTACGTCCTGAACGACGAGCAGCGCCGCTTACTGTCTGGCGCGATCGACGCCCGCCTAGCAGCCTGTCGGACTTAAGCGCTCCAATGAGATAATGACGGGCATTGAGAACGGATTTCGTTGCCATGAGTGTCTTCCGCCCGATTGACCGCAAAACGACGTTTCTGCTGCCGCCTTCGATGGAAGATTGGCTGCCGAAAGATCATCTGGCGAGGTTCATCGTTGAAGCGGTGGAAGGGCTGGACCTGAGCCGGCTGGAGAAGTTGTATGCCGGCAAAGGAAGCGCGGCCTACCATCCTGCGCTGCTGCTGTCGCTGCTGGTGTATGGGTACGCCACGGGTGTTTTTTCGAGCCGCAAGATCGAGCGAGCGACCTACGATTCGGTGGCGTTTCGCTTCATTGCTGCGGGTAGTCACCCCGATCACGATACGCTGGCGACGTTCCGCCGCCGTTTCTTGAGCGAACTGTCCGACCTTTTCGTGCAAGTACTGGAGCTGGCGAAGGAGATGAAGCTCCTGAAGCTGGGAACGGTGAGCCTGGACGGCACCAAGGTGCATGCAAACGCGTCGCGCCACAGCGCGCTGTCTCATGGACACATCGAGAAGATAGAGGCGCAACTCAAGGCTGAAGTACAGGAGCTGCTGAAGTTGGCCGAGCAGGCTGACCGGGCCGACGTTCCGGACGGCGTCAATCTTCCGGCGGAGATTGCGCGTCGTGAGGATCGGCTGAAGGCGATGGCTGCGGCCAAGGCGAAGATTGAGGCGCGGGCGAAGGAACGCTTCGCGCGTGAGCAGGCGGCCTACGAGGAGAAAGTAGCGCAACGCGAAGCCAAGGCAAAGGAGACGGGCAAGAAGCCGCGCGGCAAGGCGCCCGAGCCTCCGAAACCCGGTGCCCGAGCGACGGACCAGATCAATCTCACGGATGAGGAGTCGCGGATCATGCCGGTTTCCGGTGGTGGCTTCGAGCAAGCGTACAACGCTCAAGCTGCGGTGGACGTCGACAGTCTGCTGGTTGTCGTTCCGACGGTAACGCAGGCACCGAACGACAAAGAGCAGGTGGAACCGATGCTGGCCCACCTGGAAGCTTTGCCCGATACCTTGGGGCAGGTAGATCAACTGCTTGCCGACACCGGCTTTTGCAGTGAAAAGAATGTCGTGGCTTGTGAGGTGGCGGGGATCACGCCGCTGATCGCCACCGGGCGTGACGCGCACCATGCAGGTTGGCGCGAGCGTTTCACCGAGCCAGCTCCGTTGCCGGCTGACGCCAAGCCTATGGCACGCATGGAGCATCGCCTGAAGACGAAAGAAGGACGGGCCACCTACGCGCTCCGGAAGCAGACCGTTGAACCTGTGTTCGGCATCATCAAGTCAGTGATCGGCTTCCGTCAGTTCCTGCTGCGCGGGCTGGATCTGGTTGCGGGCGAATGGCGTCTTGTGTGTCTGGCGTGGAATTTGAAACGCATGGCCGCATTGCGTCCGCAGCATCCCCAAATGGCATAAAACGACCTAGATATGTTCGTTATGCGCCTGACAACCTCTATTTCTGCACAAAATTTAGGCAGATTGCCCCAAATCCACCTGCCGACGGACTCAAGTCCGACAGGCTGCTAGGGGGTAGGTGCTAGGGGGTAGGTGCTAGGGGGTAGGAATGAAGTGCGAGAGGCTTGAGGTTTGGAGGGTCAGTGCTCGATTGGCGGCGGATGTGTACCGCCAGCTCGCCGACCTCAGGGATTTCGGCTTCAAGGACCAGATCACCCGCGCCGCCCTGTCCATTCCCAGCAACATCGCCGAAGGGATGGAGAAAGAATCAAAAAGAGAACAGCTCCGCTTTCTGGAAATCGCCAAAGGCTCCGCCGCCGAGTTCGCCACCCAGACCTGGATCGGGATCGACATCGGCTATATCCCCAAAGAAACCGGCAAAGACTGGATCCAACGATCCTACCAACTCCTCGGCATGCTAACCAACCTTAGCAAAACCATAAAAGCCAAACCCAGCGCCTCCTAACACCTCCCACCTGACACGTAACACCCGAACAAGTGACTCCTAACCCCTCACACCTAACCCCTACCCCCTCAAACCAACCGAAGGTTGCTTTGATCACCGGCATCACCGGCCAAGACGGCTCCTACCTTGCCGAATTCCTCCTGGAGAAGGGCTACATCGTCCACGGCATCAAGCGCCGCGCCAGCAATTTCAATACGCAACGCATCGACCACCTCTACCAGGACCCCCACGTCCTAACCCCTAACACCTCGCACCTAAAACTTCACTACGGTGATCTGTCGGATACGAGCAACCTCGTCCGCATCATCCAGGAAACCCAGCCCGACGAGATCTACAACCTCGGCGCGCAAAGCCACGTGGCCGTGAGCTTCGAGAGTCCCGAATACACCGCCGACGTCGACGCCATCGGCACCCTGCGCATCCTCGAAGCCATCCGCATCCTCGGCCTCGAAAATAAGACCCGCTTCTACCAAGCCAGCACCAGCGAACTGTACGGCCTCGTGCAAGAGATCCCGCAGAAGGAAACCACCCCCTTCTACCCGCGCAGCCCCTACGCGGTCGCCAAGCTCTACGCCTACTGGATCACGGTCAACTACCGCGAGGCCTACGGCATGTACGCCTGCAACGGCATCCTCTTCAACCACGAATCCCCGCGCCGCGGCGAAACCTTCGTCACGCGCAAGATCACGCGCGGCCTGGCCAACATCAGCCAAGGCCTGGAAGACTGCCTGTACATGGGCAACCTCGACGCCCTGCGCGACTGGGGCCACGCCAAGGACTACGTCCGCATGCAGTGGCTGATGCTACAGCAGGACCAACCCGAAGACTTCGTCATCGCCACCGGCGTGCAATACAGCGTCCGCCAGTTCATCAACTGGACCGCCGAAGCCCTCGGCATGCAACTCCGCTGGGAAGGCCAAGGAATCAACGAAAAAGCCTACTGGACCAACCCTCCTAACACCTCACACCTAACCCCTAACACCCCGGTCGTCCGCATCGATCCGAGGTATTTCCGCCCGACGGAGGTGGAGACCCTCCTCGGCGACCCCACCAAAGCCAAGGAAAAACTCGGCTGGACCCCCGAAATCACGGTCCAGCAGATGTGCGCCGAAATGGTCCAGTCCGACCTCGAAGAAGCCAAGCGCCACGCCCTGCTCAAAGCCAACGGCTACCAGGTCAACGTCAGCGTCGAATAACGAGCCCCTGACCGTCATGGCGAGTTCCGCCACCCCAGCGCATGAAACGCATTCAGTCGCATCAATTCCGTCATTGCGAGGCGCGTAGCGCCGTGGCAATCCAGCGCGTTCTTCTCACTCAACGCCCTTGCCGGTTTCCACGTGCGACCCAACATCAGCCCTACGCCCTGGATCGCCACGCCCTGCGGGCTCGCGATGACGGGCTGCTGATCGAGCCAAGACCTTTGCTTCGGCCCCTTCATCAATTTCGTCATCGCGAGGCGCGTAGCGCCGTGGCAATCCAGCGCGTTCTTCTCACTCAGCGCTCTTGCCGGCATCCACGTACGACCCAACATCAGCCCTACGCACTGGATCGCCACGCCCTGCGGGCTCGCGATGACGGGCTACTGATCGCGCCAAGACCTTTGCTTCGGCCCCTTCATCAATTCCGTCATTGCGAGGCGCGTAGCGCCGTGGCAATCCAGCGCGTTCTTCTCACTCAGTGCCCTTTCCGGCTTCCACGCGCTATCCGACATCAGCCCTACGCACTGGATCGCCACGCCCTGCGGGCTCGCGATGACGGGCTACTGATCGCGCCAAGACCCTTGCTTCGGCCCCTTCATCAATTCCGTCATTGCGAGGCGCGTAGCGCCGTGGCAATCCAGAGCGTTCTTCTCACTCAGCGCCCTTGCCGGCTTCCTCGTGCGACCGAACATCAGCCCTACGCACTGGATCGCCACGCCCTACGGGCTCGCGATGACGGGCTGCTGATCGAGCCAAGACCTTTGCTTCGGCCCCTTCATCAATTCCGTCATCGCGAGGCGCGTAGCGCCGTGGCAATCCAGAGCGTTCTTCTCACTCAGCGCCCTTGCCGGCTTCCACGCGCTATCCGACATCAGCCCCACGCACTGGATCGCCACGCCCTGCGGGCTCGCGATGACGGGCTGCTGATCGCGCCAAGACCTTTGCTTCGGCCCCTTCATCAATTCCGTCATTGCGAGGCGCGTAGCGCCGTGGCAATCCAGCGCGTTCTTCT
>NZ_NHRX01000067.1:0-11269 GCF_016653115.1 Rhodocyclus purpureus | reverse complement strand
CTGGATCGCCACGCCCTGCGGGCTCGCGATGACGGGCTGCTGATCGCGCCAAGACCTTTGCTTCGGCCCCTTCATCAATTCCGTCATTGCGAGGCGCGTAGCGCCGTGGCAATCCAGCGCGTTCTTCTCACTCAGCGCCCTTGTCGGCTTCCGCGTGCGACCGAACATCAGCCCTACGCACTGGATCGCCACGCCCTACGGGCTCGCGATGACGGGCATCAGCCCCACGCACTGGATCGCCACGCCCTGCGGGCTCGCGATGACGGGCTGCGGATCGCGCCAAGACCTTTGCTTCAGCACCTTCATCAATTCCGTCATTGCGAGGCGCGTAGCGCCGTGGCAGTCCAGCGCGTTCTTCTCACTCAGCGCTCTTGCCGGCTTCCACGTGCTATCCAACATCAGCCCCACGCACTGGATCGCCACGCCCTGCGGGCTCGCGATGACGGGCTGCTGATCGCGCCAAGACCTTTGCTTCGGCCCCTTCATCAATTCCGTCATTGCGAGGCGCGTAGCGCCGTGGCAATCCAGCGCGTTCTTCTTACTCAGCGCCCTTGCCGGCTTCCTCGTGCGCCCGAACATCAGCCCTACTCACTGGATCGCCACGCCCTGCGGGCTCGCGATGACGGGCTGCTGATCGCGCCAAGACCCTTGCTGCGGCCCCTTCATCAATTCCGTCATTGCGAGGCGCGTAGCGCCGTGGCAATCCAGCGCGTTCTTCTCACTCAGCGCCCTTGCCGGCTTCCACGTGCGACCCAACCTCAGCCCTACGCACTGGATCGCCACGCCCTGCGGGCTCGCGATGACGGGCTACTGATCGCGCCAAGACCCTTGCTTCGGCCCCTTCATCAATTCCGTCATTGCGAGGCGCGTAGCGCCGTGGCAATCCAGCGCGTTCTTCTCACTCAGCGCCCTTGCCGGCTTCCACGTGCGACCGAACATCAGCCCTACTCACTGGATCGCCACGCCCTGCGGGCTCGCGATGACGAGCTTGCCCTCGCCGTTAACACCTAACACCTACCCCCCTAACACCTAGCACCTAACCCCTAACACCTACCCCCTAACCCCTAACACCTCATGAAAATCGCCATCGCCGGCACCGGCTACGTCGGCCTCTCGAATGCCGTCCTCCTGTCGCAGCACAACGAAGTCGTCGCCCTCGACATCGTCCCCGAGAAAGTCGAGATGCTCAACCAGAAGCGCTCGCCGATCGAAGATGCCGACATCGAGCACTACCTGCGCGACAAGCCGCTGAACTTCCGCGCCACGCTCGACAAGCACGACGCCTACGTGGGTGCCGAATACGTCATCGTCGCCACGCCGACCGACTACGACCCCGAGACCAACTACTTCAACACGCGGTCGGTCGAAGCCGTCATCCAGGACGTGCTGGCGATCAACCCGCAGGCGACGGTGGTGATCAAGTCCACCATCCCGGTCGGCTTCACCGTAAAGGCCCGGCAGAAATACGGCTGCGACAACCTGATCTTTTCCCCTGAATTCCTGCGCGAAGGCAGGGCGCTGTACGACAACCTGCACCCCAGCCGCATCGTCGTCGGCGAACAGTCCGAACGTGCCCGCACCTTCGCCGGCCTGCTGCAGCAAGCCGCAATCAAGCAGGACATCCCCGTCCTGTTCACCGGCAGCACCGAAGCCGAGGCGATCAAGCTCTTCGCCAACACCTATCTGGCGATGCGCGTCGCCTACTTCAACGAGCTCGACACCTACGCCGCCACGCACAAGCTCGATACCCGGCAGATCATCGAGGGCGTCGGCCTCGATCCGCGCATCGGCCCGCACTACAACAACCCCTCTTTCGGCTACGGCGGCTACTGCCTGCCGAAAGACACCAAGCAGATGCTCGCAAACTTCCAGGACGTGCCGCAGACCCTGATCAGTGCCATCGTCAGCGCCAACAGCACGCGCAAGGACTTCGTCGCGCAGGACATCCTCAGCCGCAAGCCGAACGTGGTCGGCGTTTACCGGCTGGTGATGAAAGCCGGCAGCGACAACTACCGCGCCAGCAGCGTGCAGGGAATCATGAAGCGGCTCAAGGCCAAGGGCGTCGAAGTCATCGTCTACGAACCCGTCCTCCACGAGCCCGACTTCTTCCGCTCCCCCGTCGTCAACGACCTCGCCGCCTTCAAGCAACGCTCCGACGTCATCATCGCCAACCGTCTCACCGACGACCTCCGCGACGTCACCGACAAAGTCTACACTCGCGACCTCTTCGGCATCGACAGCTAACCAGCGCCTAACGCCTACCCCCTAACACCTAGCACCTAACACCGAAGAACAAATGCGCAACTACAACCCCCGCCAACGCATCCTCGTCACCGGCGGCGCCGGTTTTCTCGGCTCGCACCTGATCGACCGCCTGCTCGAACGTGGCGACGAAGTCGTCTGCGCCGACAACCTGTTCACCGGCACCAAGCGCAACATCGAACACCTGCTCGACCACAAGCACTTCGAGTTCATCCGCCACGACGTCACCTTTCCGCTCTACGTCGAGGTCGACCAGATCTACAACCTCGCCTGCCCGGCAAGCCCGATCCACTACCAGCACGACCCGGTGCAGACCACCAAGACCAGCGTGCACGGCGCGATCAACATGCTCGGCCTCGCCAAGCGGCTCAGGGCGCGCATCTTCCAGGCCAGCACCTCAGAGGTCTATGGCGACCCTTCAGTCCATCCGCAAACCGAGGAGTACTGGGGCAACGTCAACACCATCGGCCCGCGCAGTTGCTACGACGAAGGCAAGCGCTGCGCCGAAACGCTCTTCTTCGACTACCACCGCCAGCACAAACTCGACATCCGCGTCGCCCGCATCTTCAACACCTACGGCCCGCGCATGCACCCCAACGACGGTCGCGTCGTCAGCAACTTCATCGTCCAGGCACTGAAGGGTGAGGACATCACGCTCTATGGCGATGGCCAGCAGACGCGCAGCTTCTGCTACGTCGACGACCTCATCGAAGGCTTCATCCGCTTCATGGACCTGCCGGCAGGCGAGAGCGGCGCGCCCGGCTTCCCCGGCCCGATCAACCTCGGCAACCCCGGCGAATTCACTATCCGCCAGCTCGCCGAAAAAGTCATCGACCTCACCGGATCAAGCTCCCAACTCGTCTTCCGCCCCCTCCCCGCCGACGACCCCATGCAACGCCAACCCGACATCACCCGCGCCAAGCAATACCTGAACAACTGGCACCCCCAAGTCCACCTGGAAGAAGGCCTCCGCAAAACCATAGCCTACTTCGACCAACTCCTAACAGACCCCTCCTAACACCTAACCCCTAACACTTAGCCTCCGGCACTTCGCACCGAATTCATGCCTTCCCACGACAACGCCTACAAGCTCATCTTCAGCCATCCAACAATGGTCGAAGACCTGCTGCGCGGATTTGTGCACGAAGAATGGGTTAATAAGCTTGACTTCCGCACGCTGGAGAAAGCCAGTGGAAGCTATGTCAGCGACGATTTGCGCGATCGCGAAGACGATATCATCTGGCGAGTCAAACAACGCGGCGAGTGGATATACATCTACCTGCTCATCGAATTCCAGAGCAGTAACGATCCCTGGATGGCGCTGCGCATCATGGTGTATGTTGGGCTTCTCTACCAAGATCTGATCAAGCGCAAGGAAGTCAGCACGCCGAGCAAACTGCCGCCTGTCTTCCCTGTGGTCATTTACAACGGCGAAGTACCCTGGACCGCACAACGTGACGTCGCCGATTTGATCGAGAGCCTGTCCGGCGGACTGGATGCCTACCGACCGAGCATTCGCTATCATGTGCTCGACGAAGGTCGAGTGACCGATCTTGCTGAAGACAACACCGTCAGCGACGTAATCCGTCTTGAAACGGGCCCCGATACCGAGCAACTGCAGCGCGTGATCGCAGCGCTGACCCGGCGCCTGAACAGCCCTGAAAACACCGAACTTCGCCGCGCGCTTACCGTCTGGATCAATCGTGTGGTGCTCAAGCGGCTGATCCCCGGCACCGAACTGCCGAAGGTCAATGAACTCAAGGAGATCGAAACCATGCTCGCTGAACGCGTTGTCACATGGACCGAAAACTGGAAGCGTGAAGGCATGCAGCAAGGCATGCAGCAAGGCATACAGCAAGGCATGCAACAAGGCATGCAGCAAGGCGAGCGAGTTCTGCTCGCACGCCTGCTTCAGCGCCGCTTCGGCCCGCTCAGTCCCGCCATCCATGCCCGACTCGAAGATGCCACCCCGGAGCAGATCGAGCAATGGGCCGACAACATCCTCGACGCCACCTCACTTGAGGCGGTTTTTACCACGCACTGATCTCGACCCAAGATCAACAACCGCGGCCTTTCACCGCTGTTCCCCAAGCGTGTCCCAAAACCGGAAGCCGTGCTCACTAACCCCTAACCCCTAACACCTAACCCCTAACACCTAACCCCTAACCCCTAGCACCAAAAAACCATGTGCGGCCTAGCCGGCATCTTCCCCCACGCCGAAACCGCCCCCCCCGTAAACCGGGAGGAGCTCCTCCGCATCCGCGAGCGAATGCGCGCGCGCGGCCCCGACGCAGCCGGCCTCTGGATCTCTGAAGACCACCGAATCGGCCTCGCCCACCGCCGCCTGGCGATCATCGACCTCACCGCCGAGGGCGCCCAGCCGATGGCCAGCGCCGACGGCCGCTATCAGATCGTCTTCAACGGCGAGATCTACAACTACCGTGAACTCAAGGCCGACCTGCAAACGCAGGGCGTGCCGTTTCGCAGCCACTCCGACACCGAAGTCCTGCTCCAGCTCTACGCCCGCGAGGGGAAAGCGATGCTCCACAGGCTGCGCGGCATGTACGCGTTCGCGATCTGGGACACGCAAGAGCAATCCCTCTTCCTCGCCCGCGACCCCTTCGGCATCAAGCCGCTCTACCTGCACGACGATGGCAAAACCCTGCGCTTCGCCTCGCAGGTCAAGGCGTTGCTCGCGGGCGGCGCCATCGCCAGGGACATCGACCCCGAAGGAGAACTCGGCTACTGGATTTGGGGCCACATCCCCGAGCCGCACACCCTCTACAAGAACATCCGCGCCTTCGAACCCGGTACCTGGCTCAAACTGCACCGCAACGGCCGCCGCGAGACCGGCACCTTCGAAACGGTCGCGAACCTGCTGATGTTGGAAAACGAACCGTCTTCGCGCGGACCAACAGCCGACTCGGCCACCCAGCAGCACTCCCTGCGCGAAGCCCTCCTCGACAGCGTCCGCCATCACCTCATCGCCGACGTTCCCGTGGGGGTCTTCCTCTCCGCAGGCATCGACTCGACCACGCTCGCCGCACTGGCTGCCGAATGCGGCGGCACCCTGCATACCGTCACGCTTGGGTTCGAGGAATATCGCGGCACCTCATCCGACGAAAGCGTCCTCGCCGAACAGGTTGCCCGCCAGTACGGTGCCCAGCACCAAACCGTGTGGATCAGCCGCGACGACTTCCAGGACGCCTTCGCCGAGTTCATCGATGCGATGGACCAACCGAGTTTCGACGGCCTCAACACCTGGCTCGTCTCGCGCGCAGCGGCACAACTCGGCCTCAAGGTGGCCATCTCCGGCCTCGGCGGCGACGAATTCTTCGGCGGCTACCCGTCCTTCCGCCAGATCCCGCAGATCCGTCATCTGGCCAGACCGTTCGCCCCCATTCCCGGCCTTGGCAAGCTCACCCGCCAGGTCAGTGCCCCGCTACTGCGCCGCTTCACCAGCGAGAAATACGCCGGCTTGCTCGAATACGGTGCCACCTGGCAAGGCGCCTACCTGCTGCGCCGCGCCCTGCGCATGCCGTGGGAACTGAAAGAGCACTCGCCCGAAGATCGGGCATTGCGAGTAATCCGCCACTGCCAGCCCAGCGAAACGATCAGCCCGTTGGCTGACCACGCCGTCGTCTCCTGCCTCGAAGCCTCGAACTACATGCGCAACCAGCTACTGCGCGATTCCGATTGGGCCGGCATGGCGCACTCGATCGAACTGCGCGTGCCGCTGGTCGACGTCGAACTCACCCGCCACATCGCCTGGCAGCGAAAGGCAGGGCTGCCGTACAGCAAGCAGGATCTGGCAGGCGCCGCGCGGCCAGCCCTGCCCTCGGAGATCGTCAACCGTCCCAAGACCGGCTTCACCGTCCCCGTGCGCGACTGGATGCGCCCAAATCCCGCGTCGCAGGCCAAGCAACCCGAACGCGGCCTGCGCGGCTGGCAGCAAGTGGTGATGAGCAGTTTCCTGCACGCATCAGAACCGGGACCAGCTTGAAGAAGGCAAAAACATGATCAAGTCATTCAAGTTCGAAAACTTTGGTCCCCTCACCGATGTCGGCGGGCATAACCTTGGCCCGATCAACGTCTTTATCGGCCCCAACAGCAGCGGCAAGACCTTCTTGCTGAAGGCGCTCTACGCCATGATTCGCGCGCAGGAAGAAACCGGCCGCGGTGACGACCCGCGTGACTTTGGCCAAGTGCTCAGCGACAAGCTGTACTGGACATTCCAGACCGACAAGCTGGGCGACCTGGTGCAAAAAGGTGGCGGCAAGCGCCTGAAGGCGACTCTCACCCAGGATGACAACTCCAGTCTGGTACTTGAATTCGGTCCCGACACCCAGCGCAAAGTCATTCCTATCCATAACAACCTCCCAGAGCGCCAGGCCAACTCCATCTTCCTGCCGCCGAAGGAAGTGCTCTCGCTTGCCAAGGTCATCATCAAGTCAGGCTTGCAAGACAAGGTATTCGGATTCGACGCCACCTATGTCGACTTGGTGCTCGCCCTGCAGAACCCTACCCAGCGCGGTCGCAACTACGACGCTTTCTCACGCTCGCGCCAGAAACTGGAATCGATGTTCCAGGGCTGGATCGAATACCAGTCGGAAGGGGACAAATGGGTCTACCGGCAAGGCAACAGCCGCTTCTCGATCAACGTCACCGCAGAAGGCATCAAAAAGATTGCCATCCTCGATACCCTGCTGGGCAACCGTTACCTCTCGCCCGCCTCGATGGTCTTCATAGACGAACCCGAATCCGCCCTGCATCCTACCGCGATCAGCCAGTTGCTTGAAATCATCGAGCAACTCGCGTCCGTTGGCATACAGTTCTTCATCGCCACGCACTCCTATTTCGTGGTCAAGAAACTGCACTTGCTGGCGCAGCGCGAGAAGATCAGCATACCCACCCTGGTGGCCGACCCGAAAAACAACTGGAAACAGTTCGACCTGTGTCAAGGGATTCCTGACAACGAAATCATCAACGAATCGATCCGGATCTTTGATGCCGAACTGGAGCTGATCGGGTCATGAGCCTTACGATCCGCGAATCAGGCATGGACTTCGGCCCCTTCCCTCGCGAAAATATCTTCGAGCTGGAAAAGGTGCTGAAGGAACTCGAGTTTGGCGAGCATGTAAGCATGGTGGAGTTCATAGTGCGCAAAGACAGCCCGGCACGTAACAGCATCGTTTTCGTGGAAGCCAAAAGCTCGATACCGCGCCAGCATGATAAATTCATGGGCGAGATACGCACCAAAATGCAGCACGCCATTACCACCTGGTTCGCTGCAGTCGCGGGGCGCCACCCAAAAGTGCTGGCAAAGATACCTGCCAAACTCAACCAAGTCGACCACCTCAAGCTGCCACTGGAATGCTTCCTGGTCATCCCAGGCATACCGGACAAAATGCTGCCCCAATTCTCGGAAAAATTCAGACAGACACTGGTGTCCGAACGCAAGCTCTGGTCCATACCGGATGTGAACATCCAGGTCCTCAACGATAAAAAAGCGCAAAAAGTCGGCCTGATCGCGCCAACGCCGCCCCTGGCCCGGTAAACCGATGAACATCCTCTTCCTCGCCACCGACGCCTACGGCGGCCACGGTGGCATTGCCTACTACAACCGCTGCCTCGCCGAAGCGCTCGCAGAGATACCCAGCGTCGAACAAGTCACGCTGCTGCCGCGCATCGTCAAGGAGGCGCCGGCAGGCATCCCGGACAAGGTCAGCTTCAAGGCCGAGGCCGCCGGCAGCAAGGGGCGCTACCTGCGGGCGCTGGCAGCACAGTGGGTAAAGCCTTGCGACCTCGTCATCTGCGGCCACATCAACCTGCTGCCGCTTGCTACAGCCTACAGCCTCGCCAAGCGCGTGCCGCTGGTGCTGCAGGTGCACGGCATCGACGTCTGGCAAGCCCCGAACGCCTTGCGTCAAGCCTGCCTCAAGCGGGTAAGTGCCATCTGGTCGGTCAGCCAGTTCACCCGCGACCGCATGAACACCTGGGCCAAGCGCCCCCTAACCCTTTACACCCTAACCCCTAACACCTACCACCCCGAACGCTACGGCATGGCCCCCAAGCGCCCCGACATGCTGCAGCACTACGGCCTGCAAGGCAAAAAAGTCATCCTCACCCTGGCGAGGCTCGACCCGCGCGAGCGCTACAAGGGCGTCGACGAAGTCATCGAAGCGCTGCCCACCTTGCTCCTGCAGCAGCCTGACCTCTGCTACCTCGTCGCCGGTGACGGCGACGACAAGGCAAGACTGATCGCCAAAGCCAAGAGCCTGGGGGTGGCCGAGCAGGTCGTCTTCGCCGGCTACGTCCCCGAAGCGGAAAAGGCCGACCTCCTGCGCCTGGCCGACGTCTTCGCCATGCCCGGGCGCGGCGAAGGCTTCGGCATCGTCTACCTCGAAGCCATGGCCTGCGGAGTGCCGGTCGTCGGCAGCCAACTCGACGGCAGCCGCGATGCGCTGAAAAACGGTGAACTCGGCCAACTGGTGGACCCGGACGAGCCCGCCGACCTGCGGCGTGGCTTGTTGCAGGCTCTAGAGGCCCCCAGACAGATACCCGTCGGCCTGCAATATTTCGCGTGGCCACTGTTCGCCCAACGTGTTGCGGGAGCGGTCGGCGATGTGCTCGCCCACTAACCATCGCTCTGCCTGAACGAAACCTTTTCATTAAAAAATGCGGTCGGATCATCCGCAGCAACGAAATAGAACGTAATGCTGAGCAACCAAACCATCCTCGTTACCGGCGGCACCGGATCATTCGGTCACACCTTCGTCCCGATGACCCTCGCCAAATACAACCCCAAAAAGATCATCATCTTCTCACGCGACGAGATGAAGCAGTGGGAGATGGCAAAGCTCTTCCAGGGCGACTCGCGCGTGCGCTTTTTCATCGGCGACGTTCGCGACAAGGACCGTCTATACCGCGCGCTCGACGGTGTCGACTACGTCGTCCATGCCGCAGCCACCAAGATCGTCCCGACCGCCGAATACAACCCCTTCGAGTGCGTCAAGACCAACATCAACGGCGCGATGAACCTGATCGACGCCTGCATCGACAAGGGTGTCAAGCGCGTGGTGGCGCTGTCCACCGACAAGGCGAGCAGTCCTGTCAACCTCTACGGCGCCACAAAACTCGCTTCCGACAAGCTCTTCGTCGCCGGCAACTCCTACTCGGGCAGCCACGCGACCCGCTTTGCCGTGGTTCGCTACGGCAACGTCATGGGGTCGCGCGGCTCTGTCATCCCTTTCTTCACGTCGATCAAGGATAAGGGCGTGCTGCCGATCACCGATGCACGCATGACCCGTTTCATGATCTCGCTTGAGCAGGGCGTCGAACTCGTCTGGCACGCCTTCGACGACATGGAAGGTGGCGAGATCTATGTCAAGAAGATCCCGTCCATGAAAGTCACCGACCTCGCCACTGTAGTTGCCCCCGGGGCGCGCCAAGAGGTAGTGGGTATCCGCCCCGGAGAAAAGCTACACGAGCAGATGATCGGCGTCGAAGACGCCTTCTACACCTACGAATACCCCGAGCACTTCAAGATCCTGCCCGCCATCAACGGCTGGGACACCTGCCAAAAGCGCATCAAGGACGGCAAGCGCGTACCCGAAGGGTTCAGCTACACCAGCGACAACAACAACGAATGGATGCAGCCGGCCGAGCTGCAAGCCTGGATCGACGCCAACCGCGCAAAGATCGGGAGCCTCTGAGGATGATCCCCTACGGTCGCCAGGACATCACCCAGGCTGACATCGACGCCGTCGTCGGTGTGCTGCGCTCCGACTTCCTCACCCAGGGGCCTATGGTGCCGCGCTTCGAGCAGTTGGTGGCCGAACATGTCGGCGCCCGGCACGCGATTGCAGTCAACAGCGCAACCTCGGCGCTACACATTGCCTGCCTGGCGCTCGGTCTTGGGCCCGGTGACTGGCTGTGGACCACGCCGATCACCTTCGTCGCCTCGGCCAACTGCGGCCTGTACTGCGGCGCGCAGGTCGACTTCGTCGATATCGACCCACACACCTACAACATGTGCCCGCTGGCACTGGAACGCAAGCTGATTGAAGCCGAAAAAACAGGCAAATTACCCAAAGTGGTGGTGCCAGTGCACCTGTGCGGCCAGCCTTGCGACATGGCAGCCATTCACGCGCTCAGCCAGCGCTATGGCTTCAAGATCATTGAAGACGCGTCGCATGCCATTGGAGGCAAGTACAAAGACGAATTCATTGGCAATGGCCGTTACAGCGACATCACCGTGTTCAGCTTCCACCCGGTCAAGATCATCACCACCGCTGAAGGTGGCATGGCGCTAACCAACGATGCAGAACTCGCCAACAAGATGGCCCTGCTGCGCAGCCACGGTATCACCCGCGACCCGGCACAGATGACGAACGATTCAGACGGACCCTGGTATTACCAGCAGATTGATCTCGGCTTCAACTACCGCATGACCGAGTTGCAGGCCGCACTCGGCGTCAGCCAGATGGCCCGCCTCGACCAGTACGTCGCCCGCCGCCACGCGCTTGCCGCACGCTACGACACGCTGCTCGCGGACCTTCCGGTGATCACGCCTTGGCAGCATCCGGACAGCTACTCGGGCCTGCACCTCTACGTCATCCGACTGCAGCTCGGCCAGATCGGCAAGACACACCGCGAGGTGTTCGAATCGTTACGCGAGCAAGGCATCGGCGTGAATTTACACTACATTCCGGTGCACACCCAACCCTACTATCAGCAGATGGGCTTCAAGTCGAATGACTTCCCCGAGGCCGAGGGCTATTACGCCGAAGCTATCAGTCTGCCAATCTATCCACTTATGACGAATGCAACACAGGACGAGATTTCGAACGGACTAAGAAGTTTGTTGGTTTAATTTAGGGAAACGCTGAATAAAGAGCCAATCCGAGCCGGTGAGCCTCGCAAATTTCGCGATTGCCTATTTCTTGAGCAGCTTATCAGTCAGTTTTACGATTTTCGACCTCAAATCCGTGCTTTTCAGGGCTTT
>NZ_NHRX01000066.1:146997-156024 GCF_016653115.1 Rhodocyclus purpureus | reverse complement strand
CCTGCGCGACCTGCCCGCTGCGACCACCGTCGACCATTACGACGCCCTTCTGCCCTGGAATCAGAAACCAGCGGATTTGACCATGGCGTAGCTCTGCCCGGAAGGGTGGGGTTCATGGATCGGTTACAAATAGTTTGGGCTAACATGTCGTTCAACCGGACTAATTGCGGCGGGCTACACCACACCTTCGTTCAGCACTGTACCGCCGCAATTTTCCCGATATCTTTACCTTGGGCATCATGAAAACCGTGTTGGCTGCTGCTGCTCAAAAGCTACGAAAGGCCGAACGCGCCGGGTACATCCGCCAGGTTATGTGGTTGAGCTTTGAAGACAGGCTGCGTTCCGTATTCTCGGAAATTGACAGCCGGGTAGTCGACGCAGGCGAACTTGGTAACTTTTACCTATCGTCTTCCAAGTAGTCGTTTACTGCATACGGCCAGCCGTATGTGTTCCGTTTCAACTCGCTGAATCAGGCCAAAGTTTCTGTGGGTTGGCGGCGTATGGGCGTGTGGCATAGCCTCGGAAACGGAGAACTACTGAAGGCCAACGAAGCTGTGGAGAATGGTGTAGCCATTACATTCTCTCAAGACATTACGGGGAAGATCATGGTGCTCCTCTCCCCGTACAAATCGGGTGTTGCGAAAGTCAATGAAGACAATTTCATTCTCGTCTTTGGCGTCGAGCTCAATGACCTCACCGAACAAAGGATTCGGAAGCTCCTCAAGATATTCTTCCGGTACTGTGCCGCAACCAGCATGGTGTCGGTCGGTTCGTACCGCGACTAGTTTTTTCGGCTGTGGCTGGGCCTGCGAGACATCCGAAACAGAAATATTCAGAAGGTAGCGATCCTCCGCTTTTTCAAGAAGGTGCTGATTGTGGGCCTTGCTGCCGCAGGAGTATGGGCAACGCTATACACGAGTTCAAAGTAGCCCATCCACTGACGCCCAACCCTGCGGTCAACCGGAGCGGCCACATAAAACCGTGGCAAGCCGCCTACCTTGAACGTTGGCGACTGGGCACAGGGCGCCCGCCTCGGCCAAGCCGCTAGTGGGCTGCCCGGCAGCCGGCTCACGACCCCGCGCGCGTATCCCTGCCCCTGAAGCGGCGCTGGTAATCCGCACTGTAGAGCGCGCTGTGGCTGAAGTCCTCGGCGGCGAGCGCCGGGCCGACCAGAATCAGCGCGCTGCGCTCGGGCGACGCCTTTGCGACTTCCGCGGCGATGTCGTCGAGCGTGCCGCGGATGATCCGCTCCTCGGGCCAGGTTGCGCGGTAGACGACCGCCACCGGGCACCCGGCGCCGTAGTGCGGCAACAGGCGGGTGACGACGTCTTCGAGCACGTGGATCGACAGGTGCAGCGCGAGCGTCGCGCCAGTGGCGGCGAAGGTTTCCAGCTTCTCGCGCGGCGGCATCGCCGAGGCACGTCCGGAAGTCCGCGTCAGCACCAGCGACTGCGCGACTTCGGGCAGGGTCAGCTCGCGCTTGAGCACGGCGGCGGCGGCGGCGAAGGCCGGCACACCCGGCGTCACCGTGTAGGGGATGCCGAGCCGGTCGAGTTCGCGCAGCTGCTCGCCCATCGCGCTCCAGATCGAGACGTCGCCCGAATGCAGGCGCGCGACGTCGAGTCCCGCCTCGTTGGCGGCGACCATCTCGGCGACGATTTCCTCGAGGCTCATCGGCGCCGTGTCGACGACGCGCGCGCCGGGCGGACACCAGCCGAGCATCGCCGGATGGATCAGCGAGCCCGCGTAGAGGCAGACCGGGCAGGCGCCGATCAGCTCGCGGCCGCGAACGGTGATGAGGTCGGGAGCGCCGGGGCCGGCGCCGATGAAGTGGATGGTCATTTCAGAATCCCAGTACGGGGTTGGCGTCGCATTCTTCTTCCTCGGGCGAGAAGGGTTCGATCGGCTCGCGCGTGGCCTGGCCAAAGACCCGCGCGGCGGAGGGAAGTTCGAGGGCGACGAGGTTGAGGCGGTTGATCCCGGTCGCCGCCAACTCGTCGGCAAACGCGTCGGTGCGCGTGCTGCGCAGCCGCTCCTCGGGCCCGCCGAGCGCTTCGAGCAGGTGGAAGACGGCACCGCCCCAGCCCTGCCCGACCAGCCAGGCGGCGAGCTTGGCGGGCGTCGTCTCGTCGGCCGAGAGGACGAGCAGGCGCGCGCCGGGGACGAGCTTGACGTCCAGCCCTGACAGCGGTCGTCCGCACAGCGAGGCGAGCGTGATTTCCTGCAAGGGCCAGCCGAGCCGCGCGCAGGCAAGCGAGAACGAGGACGGCGCCGACAGGCAGCGTAGAGGTACGTCGGGCAGCAGCCGGCGCAGGGTGGTGCCGATGCCGAAGCAGTAGGGATCGCCGGAGGCGAGGACGACCACCGGCCGGCCGCGCCAGGCGATCAGCGACGCGACACCGTCCCGCAAGGGCGACGGCCAGGCGCGCGCCTCGCCGCGGATCAGCGGTGCGGCGAGGCGCAGCTGCCGTTCGCCGCCGACGACTAGGACGGCCTCGGCGATGCGCCGGCGCGCTTCGTCGCCGAGGCCGGCGACGCCGTCTTCGCCGATGCCGACCAGGGTGAGCCAGGCGCCGGCACGATCGGCTCCGACCCCGTCGCCGCGCGCGGCGGATGCATCTGGCTGCATCTTCTTGTTCGCCCTCAATTAGCGTGAAACTGCGAAGTAATGATGCAAAGGTGCTGGCCGGAACGACAGCCCGTCACCGCGAGCCCGCAGGGCGTGGCGATCCAGTGCGTGGAGACAGAGCAACGAACTGGATTGCCACGGCGCTGCGCGCCTCGCAATGACGGAATTGGGCCAATGGGCATGTTTCATGCGTCGGGGCGGTGGAACTCGTCATGTTCTTCAGCGCGCCAGCGTCAGCAGCGCGTCGAGGTCGAGGTCTTCGGCCAGTTGCGCGGCGTAGGCGTCGAGCAGGGTGTCGACGCGCTGCTCATAGTCGGGCACGCCGGGCGCCGTGTCGCTGCTGCCGACCTGCGCCAGCCAGTGGCGGCGGAAATCGTCGGCGGCGAACAGGCCGTGCACGTAGGCGCCCATCACGCGGCCGTCGGCCGACACCGCGCCTTCGGGGATGGCGCCGCCATCGACATAATCGCCGCAGGCCCCCGGCGCAGCGAGTGTGGCGGCCCCCTCAGCGGCGATGCCGCCCTGCTCCCGTGGCTCATCGGGCGCGGGGCCATCGGCCAGGCGCAGCCATGGCCGCGCCATTCCCGGGCCACTGCTGCGCCCCATGTGCATCTCGTAGCCGGTGACGCGGCAGCCGCTGACGCGGTCTACCTTGTCGATCTCGACCAGGCGCTTGTCGCCGCCGATCGTCGTCTCGATGTCGAGCAGCCCGAGCCCCGCCGTCTCGCCCGGATCGCCTTCGATTCCGTGCGGATCGCGGACGACGCGACCGAGCATCTGGAAGCCGGCGCAGATGCCGACGACCCTGCCGCCGTGGCGGACATGCGCGTGCAGGTCGTGGTCCCAGCCCTGCGCGCGGACGAATTCGAGGTCGGCGCGCGTCGCCTTCGAACCGGCGAGGACGACCACGTCGGCCTCGCGCGGGATCGGCTCGCCGGCCTGCACCCAGCGCAAGCTGACGCCGGGCTCGCCGGCGAGCGGGTCTACGTCGTCGAAGTTGGCGATGCGCGGCGTGCGCAACACGGCGACGACGAGTTGCCGTGCTGCGCCGGGTGCGGGGGCCGTTGCCGCCGCTCCTGCCCCTTCCGCGGCCAGCGCCAGCGAATCCTCCTGCGGCAGGCGCGCGGCGCCGTCGAACCAGCGCACCAGCCCGAGCAGCGGCCAGCCGGTGGCGCCGGCGATCGACGCGGCCGCCGGCGCGAACACCGCCGGGTCGCCGCGGAACTTGTTGACGACGACGCCCCTGACGCGCGCGCGCTCCGACTCGCTCCACAAGAGGTGATGACCCAGCACCGCCGCGGTGACGCCGCCGCGCGACTCGTCGCCGAGCAGGAGCACCGGCAGGTCGGCGGCTTCGGCCAGCCCCATATTGCTGATGTCCTGCGCGCGCAGGTAGGCCTCGGCGCCGCTGCCGGCGCCTTCGATGAGGACGAGGTCGGCTTCCTGGCAGAGCCGCGTCAGGCTGTCGAGGACGGCCGGCAGCAGTTGCGGCTTGAGCGTCTGGTAGGCAGCAGCCGAGGCGCGGCCGAGCACCCGCCCGCGCAGGACGACCTGGCAGTCGATGTCGCTCTCGGGCTTGAGCAGCACCGGATTCATGTGCACCGAGCGCGGCACCCTGCAGGCACGCGCCTGCAGGGCCTGCGCGCGGCCGATCTCGCCATGACGGGCTTCGTCGTCGGGGCCAGGCGGCAGGTCGGCATCAACCGTCACCGCCGCGTTGTTGCTCATGTTCTGCGCCTTGAACGGGCGCACGGCGAGGCCGCGATTGGCGAAGGCGCGACAGAGGCCGGCGACGAGCAGGCTCTTGCCGACGTCCGAGGCGGTGCCCTGGATCATCAGGCAGCGCGCGCGGCGGGGTGCCAAGTGCGCCGGGGGTGCCGGGGTGAAGGGAACCCCCTCGCTCATCACGACTCGTCGCGGTCCCGCGCCGGCAGCGCCTGCCAGTAATCGCCGGCCGACGACTGCGGCTCGTCGGCGCACTCCTGCCAGTGACGCGATTGCCAGTAAACCACCTGGCGCTGCGCGGTACGCCGTGCAGCCAGTTGGCGGCGCGCGGCAGTACCGGCCTGCGCCGCGAACTTGGTCGAGGAAAAACGGGGCATGATGTGTCTCAGTCTGGTGATCAGCGCGCCAGCGCGAGCAGCGCGTCGAGGTCGAGTTGCGACTCGACATGGTCGGCGAGCGCTTCGAGGGTGGCCTCGACCCGCGCCTCGTAGTCGAGTCCGGAAATCTGCGCGCCGAGGCTCTCCAGCCAATGGCGGCGGAAGCCGTCGGCGGCAAAGAGGCCATGCACGTAGGCGCCCATCACCCGGCCGTCGGCCGAGACGGCGCCTTCGGGGGTTTCGTCCTGGCCACCGGCATCGGCGAGGCGCAGCCATGGCCGCTCGAGCCCGGGCCCGTGGGTCCGCCCCATGTGCATCTCGTAGCCGGTGACGCGGCAGCCGCTGACGCGGTCGATGCGGTCGATATCGACGAGGCGCTTGTCGCCGCCGATCGTCGTTTCAATGTCGAGCAGGCCGAGCCCCGGCGTCTCGCCGGGATCGCCCTCGATCCCTTGCGGATCGCGAACGACGCGACCGAGCATCTGGAAGCCGGCGCACAGCCCGACGACGCGACCGCCGCGGCGCACGTGCGCGAGGATGTCGATGTCCCAGCCCTCGCGGCGCAGCACTTCGAGGTCGGCGCGCGTGGTCTTCGATCCCGGCAGGAGCACGACGTCGGCCTCGGCCGGGATCGGTTCGCCCGGAGGGATCCAGCGCACCGCGACGCCCGCTTCGGCGGCGAGCGGGTCGAGGTCGTCGAAATTGGCGACGCGCGACAGCTGCGGCACCACCACCAGCAGGCCGCGGCCCTCGCCCTGTGCCGGCTTCTCCAGCGCCAGCGCGTCCTCGGCCGGCAGCCTGCCGGCGGCGTCGAACCAGCGCACGACGCCGAGCAGCGGCCAGCCGGTCTCATCGCTCATGACCCGGCAGCCCGGCTCGTAGAGCGAGAAGTCGCCGCGGAACTTGTTGACGATGTAGCCCTTGATGCGCGCGCGCTCGGACTCGGTGTGCAGCACATGCGTGCCGACCACCGCCGCGATGGCGCCACCGCGGTCGTTGTCGGTGAGCAGGACGACCGGCAGGTCGGCGTCCTCGGCGAGCCGCATGTTGGTGATGTCGCAGTGGCGCAGATAGACCTCGGTGCCGCTGCCGGCGCCTTCGACGATCACGAGATCGGCCTCGGCGGCAGTCCGGCGCAGGCTGTCGAGCACTGCCGGCATCAGGGTCGGCTTAAGCTCGTGATAGTGCCGCGCCGGCCAGTTGCCGAGCGCGCGCCCGCGCAGGACCACCTGCGAACCGACGTAGGCCTGCGGCTTCAGGAGAACCGGGTTCATGTGGATCGACGGCGGCACCTTGCACGCGCGCGCCTGCAGCGCCTGCGCGCGGCCGATCTCGCCGCGGCGGATTTCGCCGTCGGGACCTGGCGGCAGGTCCGAATCGACCGTCACCGCCGCGTTGTTGCTCATGTTCTGCGCCTTGAACGGTCGCACCGCCAGGCCGCGGCGCGTGAACGCGCGGCACAGTCCGGCGACGAGCAGGCTTTTCCCCACGTCGGAACTGGTGCCCTGGATCATCAGGCAGCGCGCGCGCTTCGGGACCGACGGATCGAGCAGCGGCACGTCGATCTTGGGCAGCGGACGCGCGGCAGTCGGGTCGGGAGTCGGGTCGGCAGTCGGGGTGGAACCTGGCATGGTGTGGGCGGGCTGAACTGAAGCCGCGCAAGTATCCGGACACAGGCGCTGACGGTCAACGCCGCCGCAGCATGCCGACGATGCCCCCGAATGCTCAGCGGGAGAGGCGAGTTGCTTGATTTTGACCGAAAACCCCCATGCTCTTGAAGGTTTATTCAGGGTTGACGCGAGTCGCTGCACCGCGCAAAATCGCGCCTCGTTTTCCCTGCCATCATTGCGTCGGGAAGCCTTTGCTCTGGAGCATTCAATGCGCATCCTTTTCGTCCATCCCAACTACCAATGCGGTGGCGCCGAAATCGCCGGTAAGTGGTCGCCCGCCTGGGTCGCCTACCTCGCCGGTTATCTGAAGTCCGGCGGCTACTCCGACTACAGCTTCGTCGATGCCATGACCGACGAACTCTCGGACGATGAGTTGCGCGAGATCTTCAAGCGCGAACAGGTCGACGTCATCGCCACCACGGCGAACACGCCGGCGATCTACACCGCCGAGCGCCTGCTCAAGATCGCCAAGGAAGAGTGCCCGGATGCGATCACCGTCCTCGGCGGCATCCACGCGACCTTCATGTTCCAGCAGATCCTGGCAGAGGCGCCCTGGATCGACGTCATCGTGCGTGGCGAAGGCGAGGCGGTCACGCTCAACCTGATCCGCGCCATCGATCAGGGCCGCTGGCCGGCCGAGCGCGCCGAGATCAAGGGCATCGCCTACCTTGACGGCGGCCAGTGCGTCGCCACCGCCGCCGAACCGCCGATCCGCGACGTCGACACGATCGTCGCCGACTGGGGCGTTCTCGACTGGAAGAAGTACCAGTACATCCCGATGGGCGTCCCCGTCGCCACGCCGAACCTGGCGCGTGGCTGCCCGTTCACCTGCTCGTTCTGCTCGCAGTGGAAGTTCTGGCGCGACTACCGCGTCCGTGATCCGAAGAAGGTCGTCGACGAAATCGAAGTCCTCCACCGCGAGTACGGCGTCGGCTTCTTCATCCTCGCCGACGAGGAACCGACGATCAACCGCAAGAAGTTCGTCGAATTCTGCGAAGAGCTGATCGAGCGCAATCTGCCGGTCTACTGGGGCATCAACACCCGCGTCACCGACGTCCTGCGCGACGAAGAACTGCTGCCCTTCTACCGCAAGGCCGGCCTGATCCACATCTCGCTCGGTACCGAAGCGGCGGCGCAGCTGAAGCTCGACCTGTTCAACAAGGAAACGACCGTCGCGCAGAACAAGAAGGCGATCGACCTCCTGCGCGCCAACGGCATCGTCACCGAAGCCCAGTTCATCGTCGGTCTGGAAAACGAGACCAAGGAGACGATCGAAGAAACCTACCGCATGTGCGTGGACTGGAATCCGGACATGGCCAACTGGTCGATGTTCACGCCGTGGCCGTTCTCCGACCTCTTCCACCAGCTCGGCGACAAGGTCGAGATCTTCGACTTCGAGAAGTACAACTTCGTGACCCCGATCATGAAGCCGAACGCGATGGATCGCGCCGAACTGCTCGACGCGGTGATGAACAACTATCGCCGCTTCTACATGAAGAAGTCCTTCCTCGGCTACCCGTGGGTGCGCGACCCGATCCGTCGCAAGTACCTGCTCGGCTGCCTGAAGGCCTTCCTGAAGAGCGCCTTCGAACGCAAGTTCTACAGCCTCGGCAAGCACAACTACTGGGGCCCACAGGCCAAGGGCAAGATCAACTTCGGCTTCGACGAATCGCGCAAGCTGGTCAAGCAGGATGCGAAGATCGAGCAGCAGGTCATCCAGTGGAAGACCGCGCCCCCGCGCAAGCGCTCGGCGGCGACCAACGAAGCGATCAAGACCGCGGATGCGAACGCCAACGCAATGGCCGGCTTCAAGGCCTGCGGCGGCGGCGATCAGCAGATGGAAGACGTCGCACCGACCAAGATCATGGCCTGCGGCGGCGGCGACCAGCAACTGCCCGATGCCGCATCGGCGATGCCGCGCTTCAAGATCTGAAGCAGCGACGCGACAGCCTGACGCAGACTGTTCCAGAAACGCCCCGCCCGGGAAACCGGCGGGGCGTTTTTCTTGCTGGATCGGTCGAGGCAGACGTCGGTCGGGTTAACGTGAAACATGGGCCAATTTCGTGAAACATCGGCCGACCTGACCTGCCGAAGCCGTCGCGATCAGCAACCCGTCATCGCGAGCCCGCAGGGCGTGGCGATCCAGTGCGTAGGTCTCGCATCGTGCAGGGCGAGGAGACAGAAGAACGAACTGGATTTCCACGGCGCTACGCGCCTCGCAATGACGGCAGTGAAGGGAATCCGTCATCGCGAGCCCGCAGGGCGTGGCGATCCAGTGCGTAGGTCTCGCATCGTGCAGGGCGAGGAGACAGAAGAACGAACTGGATTGCCACGGCGCTACGCGCCTCGCAATGACGGCAGTGAAGGGAATCCGTCATCGCGAGCCCGCAGGGCGTGGCGATCCAGTGCGTAGGTCTCGCATCGTGCAGGGCGAGGAGACGGAAGAACGCACTGGATTGCCACGGCGCTACGCGCCTCGCAATGACGGCAGTGAAGCGAATCCGTCATCGCGAGCCCGCAGGGCGTGGCGATCCAGTGCGTAGGTCTCGCATCGTGCAGGGCGAGGAGACAGAAGAACGAACTGGATTGCCACGGCGCTACGCGCCTCGCAATGACGGCAGTGAAG
>NZ_NHRX01000066.1:0-146957 GCF_016653115.1 Rhodocyclus purpureus | reverse complement strand
TGCGTAGGTCTCGCATCGTGCAGGGCGAGGAGACGGAAGAACGAACTGGATTGCCACGGCGCTACGCGCCTCGCAATGACGGCAGTGAAGCGAATCCGTCATCGCGAGCCCGCAGGGCGTGGCGATCCAGTACGTAGGTCTCGCATCGTGCAGGGCGAGGAGACGGAAGAACGCACTGGATTGCCACGGCGCTACGCACCTCGCAATGACGCATTGAAGCGAATGGCTGCGTTTCATGCTCAGGGGTGTCGCGACTCGCCATGATCGTTAGCGCAGCGTAACCCGAGACTCCCGCTCAGAACGGCAACTCCCCCTGCACGCCGCTCGCCTCGGGCGCCTGCTGCTGCGGGGCCACCAGCCCGCTCACCCTGACGCCGAGCAGGCGGATCTTCTTGCTCAAGGGAACGCGTTTCAGGCATTCCCCGGCCGCCTTGCGGATCGCGCCGGCATCGGCGACGGCGACCGGCAGGGTGAGGTCGCGGGTGACGCTGCTGAAATCGGCGTATTTCAACTTGATGCCGATCGTTCTGCCGGCATAGCCCTTGCGCTCGAGGTCGGCGGCGACGCGCGTGCACAGCTTGGTGAAGATTTCCGAAAGTTGCTCGCGGTCCTGGCGCGCGTGCAGGTCGCGCTCGAAGGTCGTCTCGCGGCTGAGCGATTTGGGCACTGAAGCGGTGACGAGCGGACGCTCATCCTCGCCATGCGCGACGCGATTCATCCAGGCGGCGGTGGCGCTGCCGAAGAGGCGGAGCAGCAGTTCACGCGGCGCCGCGGCCAGTTCGCCGATGGTATTGATCCCGTTGCGCGCCAGCACCTCGCTCGCCTTCGGACCGATGCCGTTGATCTTGCGCGCCGGTAGCGGCCACAGTCGCGTCGGCACGTCTTCGCGGCCGAGCAGGGTCAGTCCGTCGGGTTTGTCGAGGTCGGAGGCGATCTTCGCCAGCAGCTTGTTCGGCGAGATGCCGATCGAGCAGTGCAGCCCGGTCGCGGCGAAGACCGCGTCCTTGATCCGCCGCGCCAGCGGCTCGCTCGCCTCGTCGATGTCGGAGAGGTCGATGTAGATCTCGTCGATGCCGCGATCCTCGATGCGCGGGGCGATCGCCGCCACCGCGGCCTTGAAACGGCGCGAGTACTCGCGGTAGGCATCGAAGTTGGCCGGCAGCAGGATCGCGTCCGGCGCAAGGCGGGCCGACTGCATCAGCCCCATCCCGGAGAAGACGCCGAGCGCGCGCGCTTCGTAGGTCGAGGTGGTGACGACGCCGCGTCCGACGTACTCGCGCAGCCGGGGGAAGCGCGCACCGGCTTCACCTGCCGTGGCGGCTTTCGCGGCGACGCGCGCGCTGCGTCCGCCGACGACCACCGCCTGCCCGCGCAATTCCGGGTAATGCAGCAACTCGACCGACGCGAAGAAGGCGTCCATGTCGAGGTGGGCGATGCGGCGGCTACTGGTCATCCATCCAGTTTACCGCAAGCGCTGCCGCCTCGCCGATTACTGGCCGCTCACTCGGCGGGCGCGGACACCTGCGGGAAAAGCACGTCGGTGAAGCCGAAGCGCGTGAAATCGTGCATGCGCATCGGGTAGAGGACGCCATGCAGGTGGTCGCACTCGTGCTGGACGACGCGCGCGTGGAATCCCTGAACGCTGCGGTCGATCGGCTGGCCGTGCTCGTCGAAGCCGCGGTAGCGGATGCGCGAAAAGCGCGGCACCTCGCCGCGCAGACCGGGTAGCGACAGGCAGCCTTCCCAGCCGAGCGTCTGCTCGTCGGCGAGCGGCGTGATCACCGGGTTGATCAGGATCGTCTGGGGCACCGACTCGGCATTCGGATAGCGCGCGCTCTGTGCGAAGCCGAAGATGACGAGTTGCAGCGGAACGCCGATCTGCGGCGCGGCAAGGCCGACGCCGCCGGCGGCGGCCATCGTCTCGAACATGTCGTCGATCAGGCGCTCGAGCGCAGGATCGGCAAAGTCGGTGACGGGCTGGGCCGCTTGCAGCAGGCGCGGGTCGCCCATGCGCAGGATGGTACGGACGGCCATCGTGGCCTCCTCGGTTTGTCGTGGCAAGGCATTCTAGCGCATGGCGCGGCAGCGAGGCTCACCGGCGCCAGCCCCGCCGCAGGTGCCGGCGCGGCGCATGATCTACGATGATTGCATAATACGGGGCGATTTTCCAACCCGGCGAGCCTGTGCAGACGACGATGCGGTAGTCGCTCGGGCCGCGCGCTCATGCAAATTTCCGGCACGACAGGAGGCATCACATGACACAGAACGCTTATCTGCGACTCAAGGGGGTGAAGAGCGGCGAGATCAAGGGCTCGGCCCTGGCGCGCGGTCGCGTCGGCAGCATCATGGTGATCGCCTTCGATCACGCGGTGAGTTCGCCGCGCGACGCGCACTCGGGCCTGCCCACGGGGAAACGGCAACACCAGCCGGTCCTCGTCACCAAGGAAGTCGACGCCGCGTCGCCGCTGCTCTGGCACATGCTCGTCACCAACGAGACGATCAGCGAATGGGAACTGCGCTTCTGGCACCCGGTGGTGCACGGCAGGGAGATGCAATACTTCACGATCCAACTGGTCAATGCCTGCATCGCCTCGATCCACATGAAGATGCTCGACGACACGGATCCCGCACAGGCGTCACGGAAGGCCCGTGAGGAGATCGCCTTCACCTACGAGAAGATCATCTGGCGCTACGAGGAAGGCGGCATCACGGCGGCGGACGACTGGGAAGCACCGGTCGCCTGAACACAGCTCCCTCCCGCCAGCGGGCATCGATCCGGGAGCCGGCCGCTGCGGACTGCGGCCACCATCCAGCTCGGATCAGCGCCTCGTCGCCGGCGCGTGGCAGCACGCGGCGCGCAAGAAAAGACGCGCAGGACGTCGACCGGGGCGGACAGCGACCCGCCGCCTGGCCTACAATACGCCTTCCTCGATCGCTCGAACGCCCACGCATGCCCCTCGCCCACCTTCGCCACACCGGTTGCCGCGCCTCGCTGCGCGCGCTCGCGTGCGCGTCGGCAACGGCGTCGCCACCACGCGCGTTCGCGACACAGCTCGCCTTCAAGGTCACAGGGTCTCCCGCCGTGCTTTCCCAGGCCGTGCGGGGCAACCTCCGGGGCTGAAGCCCCTCCCCCGCACGGCACCTTGCCCGGGACGCACGCAGCGTCCCGTTCAACGTGCAGCCGCCTGCGGGCCAGTCCTTCGGCACCACAATCACGCTCGAACGAGCGGGGCGCGCTCCCTCCGGAGCGAAGCGACTCTTCCCCTGCAGGGCTGCCTTCGCAGTGCCGCGCGCGGCGCTGCCAGCGACTAAGGGGATTTCATGCATCTCACACGAAGTTTCGTCAGGGCGAAGCGGCCCTGTACCGACGGATTCCGCTGGTTCGTCCGCCAGTTCGGCGAAGGCGGCCACTATCAGGAACTGCTCGACACCATGGTCGCCGCCGGACGCGTCGGCGATGCCTGCTGGCTGCTCGAACAGTTCGGGCCCAGTAGCGAGGTGCGCGAAGTCGACGCGATCGAAGCCGACGCGATCGTCTTCGCCGGCACGCTGCACGTGCGCCGCGGCATCGATGTCAACGGGATCATCCGCATCGGTCACTCGCTGCACACGGGTGGCGGCGTGCGCGTGGGTGGCGACCTCGCGGTCGGCGGCGACCTGCGCGCGGGCGCCAGCGTGCGTGCAGAAGGCAACCTGGAAGTCGGCGGCGACCTGCGCGTCGCCTGGGGCGTCGATTGCGCGGGTAGACTGCATGCCGCCGGTGGCTTGCGCGTCGGCTGGGACCTGCGCTGCGCCGGCCGCCTCAGCGTCACCGAGAATGCTCTGGTCGGCCTCGACCTTGACGCCGGCGACGAGGTCTGCTGCGACAGGGAACTGCAGGCCGGCCGCGACATCGTCGTCGCCGAGGGGCTGCGCGCCGGTTACGGCATCAGCGCCGGCGGCTCGATCCGCGCCGGAATGCATCTCGAAGCGGGCCGCGGCATCAAGGCCGGCGAGGAGATCGTCGCCGGCGGTGCGATCCGCGCCGGAGAGAGCCTGTCGGCGGGGGTCGCGATCCGTGCCGGCAGCGGCTACGGTATCTTCGCCGGACTCGACGTGGCCCGCGAAGACTGGGCCAGCAGCGCCCGCGTCAACGCACCACAGCGACCCGAGGGACTGATCAGCGGCTGCTGGGCCGGCCCCGCGCCGCTGCGAACGGCGGGACAGGCCGCGAGCTGAAGAAGCAGACGGCGCAACGCGGGCACCGTCTGCGCATGGAAAAAGAGCCCCTGCCGGTTTTCCGACAGGGGCTCCTGGCGAACTCGCCGCTCAAGGATGGCGGCGATGTGCGCTGATTACATCTCCACCGTCGCCGCGACGTCCACGAACTCGGCGATCTGGTCGAAGTTCATGTAGCGGTAGATGTCGGCGGCCTTCTTGTTCACCACCTCGACTTGCGCCAGGTACTCCTCGACCGTCGGGATCTTGCCCATCAGCGCGCACACCGCGGACAGCTCGGCCGAACCCAGGTAGACACGCGTGTCGATGCCGAGGCGGTTCGGGAAGTTGCGCGTCGAGGTCGACATCGCCGTGCTGCCGCGGCGCACCTGCGCCTGGTTGCCCATGCACAGCGAGCAGCCGGGCATTTCCATGCGCGCACCCGACTTGCCGAGCACCGAGTAGTAGCCTTCCTCGTTGAGGATCATCGCGTCCATCTTGGTCGGCGGCGCGATCCACAGGCGGGTCGGGATGTCCGACTTGCCGTCGAGCACCTTGCCGGCAGCGCGGAAGTGACCGATGTTGGTCATGCACGAGCCGATGAACACTTCGTCGATCTTGTCGCCGGCGACTTCGGAGAGCAGCTTCACGTCGTCCGGGTCGTTCGGACAGGCGACGATCGGCTCCTTGATGTCGGCCAGGTCGATCTCGATCACCGCCGCGTATTCGGCGTCGGCGTCCGGGGCGAGCAGTTCGCCGTTGGCGATCCACTCTTCCATCGCCTTGATGCGGCGCTTGAGCGTGCGCGCATCCTGGTAGCCGTTGGCGATCATCCACTTCATCAGCGTGATGTTCGAGTTCATGTACTCGACGATCGGCGCCTTGTTCAGATGCACGGTACAGCCCGCGGCCGAGCGCTCGGCGGAGGCATCGGTCAGTTCGAACGCCTGTTCGACCTTGAGGTCGGGCAGGCCTTCGATCTCGAGGATGCGGCCCGAGAAGACGTTCTTCTTGCCCTTCTTCTCTACGGTCAGCAGGCCCTGGCGGATCGCGTAGAGCGGGATCGCGTTCACCAGGTCACGCAGCGTGACGCCGGGCTGCATCTCGCCCTTGAAGCGGACCAGCACCGACTCGGGCATGTCGAGCGGCATGACGCCGGTCGCCGCGGCGAAGGCGACGAGGCCGGAACCCGCCGGGAACGAGATGCCGATCGGGAAGCGCGTGTGGCTGTCGCCGCCGGTGCCGACGGTGTCGGGCAGCAGCAGGCGGTTAAGCCAGGAGTGGATGACGCCGTCGCCCGGACGCAGGGCGACGCCGCCGCGCGTGCTGATGAAGCTCGGCAGTTCGCGGTGCATGCGCACGTCGACGAGCTTCGGGTAGGCAGCGGTGTGGCAGAACGACTGCATCACCAGGTCGGCCGAGAAGCCGAGGCAGGCCAGATCCTTCAGTTCGTCGCGCGTCATCGGGCCGGTGGTGTCCTGGCTGCCGACGGTGGTCATCTTCGGCTCGCAGTAGGTTCCCGGACGGATGCCCTGCTGTTGACCATTGACTTCGGGCAGGCCACAGGCGCGGCCGACCATCTTCTGTGCCAGCGTGAAGCCCTTGCCCGAATCGACCGGCGCCTGCGGCAGGCGGAACAGGGTCGAGGGCGGCAGGCCGAGCGCTTCGCGCGCCTTGGCGGTGAGGCCGCGGCCGATGATCAGCGGGATGCGGCCGCCGGCACGGACTTCGTCGAGGATGACCAGGGTCTTCAGTTGCGATTCGGCAATCACGGCGCCGTTCTTCAGCGCGGCGACCTTGCCGGTCTCGGCATCGACGCGCAGTTCGATCTCGTCGCCCATGTCCATCTGGCCGGCGTCGATCTCGATCGGCAGGGCGCCCGCGTCTTCCATCGTGTTGAAGAAGATCGGCGCGATCTTCGAGCCGAGGCAGACGCCACCGAAACGCTTGTTCGGGACGAAGGGGATGTCCTCGCCGGTGAACCACAGCACCGAGTTGGTCGCCGACTTGCGCGAGGAACCCGTGCCGACGACGTCGCCGACGTAGGCGACGAGGTTGCCCTTGGCGCGCAGCTCTTCGAGGAACTTGACCGGGCCGCGCACGCCGGCTTCTTCCGGCTCGATTCCCGGACGCGGGTTCTTCAGCATCGCCAGCGCATGCAGCGGGATGTCGGGACGCGACCAGGCGTCGGGCGCCGGCGACAGGTCGTCGGTGTTCGTTTCGCCAGTGACCTTGAACACGGTCAGCTTCTGCGAAGCCGGCACTTCGGGACGGCTGGTGAACCACTCGGCGTCGGCCCAGGACTGCATGACGGCCCTGGCGTTGGCGTTGCCGGCGAGCGCGAGTTCCTTGACGTCGTGGAAGTAGTCGAACATCAGCAGCGTCTTCTTCAGCGCCTCGGCGGCGACCGTACCGACTTCGGCATCGCCGAGCAGGTCGATCAGCGGCTTGATGTTGAAACCGCCGAGCATGGTGCCGAGCAGTTCGGTGGCCTGCGCGCGAGAAATCAGCGCACAGGCTTCCTCGCCCTTGGCGATCTTCGCCAGGAACTCGGCCTTGACCTTGGCCGCGTCGTCGACGCCGGCCGGAACGCGGTGGGTGATCAGCTCGACCAGCGCGCCCTCCTCGCCTGCCGGCGGATTCTTCAGGAGTTCGATCAGTTCGCGGGTCTGCGCTGCGGTCAGGGGCAGCGGCGGAATGCCCAGCGCAGCGCGCTCGGCGACATGCTGGCGATAAGCTTCAAGCACGGCAAAGTCCTCTCTGAAAAAGTCGGTCGGAAGCGGTAAAACGAAGCGGGAAGGTGAAGCAGAAAGCGGGCGGAACGCGCAAGCCGGAATTAGACACCAAAGTTCGGTTGAAGGGCAGCACCCCGGGCAAAAACCTGCGCAGACTTTAGTCTTATATATCTTATAAGATACAAGGCTTGCTGTGAAGGAAAAATTTCGGGGACGGTATGAAAGCCCCAGAGTAGCTTGCGCTCCTTCGTGCTGGCCGGCACGCAGCGTGTCATCAAACCGACACATGAACTTCATCGAGTTGGCTTATTCTGACCACCAGGCCTGACGCCCGGTCAGGCAGGGAGACTCACTACCCTCACGACGGCCTGGCGTGGAGACGGCACTCGATGAATGACAATCTGATCCCTTGTCGGGCTGAATCTGATGCCCTTGCCGGAGAATCGCCAGCGGCTATCGATCAGTCCAGCCCGCCTGCCACAGGCAATTGGGATCAGCAGATCTGCCAGACCATGATCGAAGAGCTGTGGTCGCTGCGCGAGCAGATGCTGGCCTCCGAACAGGCTTTTGGCGAGCAGTTGGCCTGTGTATCCGCCGATTACCTGCCGAGCGCGCGTAATCTGATTCACTATCTCGTACTGCGCCAGCGCGATCGTCGCCCCCTGCAGGAAAAACTGGCCTGGCTGGGGCTTTCCTCGCTGGGACACGCGGAATCCCATGTCCTCGCCAATCTCGACAAGGTACTGGGAATTCTGCACCGTCTGACCGGACAGACCTGGGTGGAACGATCGGACCAGGAACCGGCTGGCATCTACAGCAGCCGCCGCCTGCTCGATCAGCACACGGCAGCCCTGCTCGGCAACCCGCCGCGGGGCCGCACCGTGCGCATCATGGTGACCCTGCCTTCCGAAGCGGGGCAGGACTACGGACTGGTGCATCAACTCGTCGCCGCCGGCATGGACATCGCGCGCATCAATTGCGCGCATGATGAAGCGCCTACGTGGTCCGCGATGGCCAATCACGTACGCCGCGCAGCGCGGGCGGTCGGACGCCCGGTACGCATCCTGATGGACCTGGGCGGCCCGAAACTGCGCACCGGCCCGGTGGAGACAGACGCTTGTGTGCTCAGGATCAAGCCCGTGCGTGACAAGTTCGGACGTGTCGTCGAGAATGCCCGGCTGGGATTGAGACCTTTCGGAGCCACGAACCCCGTTGCCGGCGCCCCCGTTCATGTCGGCGTCGATCCCGAATGGTTGGACCAGCTCGAAGTGGGTGACGTGCTCGATCTGGTGGATGCGCGCAAGGCCCGGCGCAGCCTGCGCGTGATCGCGCGCGAGCAGGCCGGTGTCCTCGTCGAGTCCGGGAAGACGATCTACTTCGTTCCCGAGACTCGACTGCGGCGCCAGCGTATCCGTCACGGGCGGCGCTCGACCCAGCTCATCGAGTTGCCGTTCGCACCTGGCGCTCTGCTCCTGCGCTGCGGAGACAGGCTGCGACTGATCCGTTCCGGTACAGAACACGCCATCGAGTCGGACCCGGCTGCGGGATGGCACACGATTCCGACGATCGCCTGCACGCTGCCCGAAGTGTTCACCCAGGTCTGCATCGGAGAGCGCATCTGCTTCGATGATGGACATATCGGGGGCGTGATCCGCGAAATCCTGCCCGATGCGCTGATCATCGAGATCGTGCAGGCCGGCCCCAACGGCAGCCGTCTCGCCGGAGACAAGGGCATCAACCTGCCCGACAGCCAGCTCGACCTGCCGGCGCTGACCGGCAAGGACATCGAGGATCTGACGGTCATCGCCAGTGACGCCGACCTCGTCGGTCTGTCCTTCGTGCAACGGGGCAGCGATGTCGAGGCCTTGCGCGAGCGCCTGGATGCGCTGGGCGCTCACGATACCGGACTCATGCTCAAGATCGAAACCCGACGCGCCTTCGAGAACCTGCCCGAGCTGTTGCTCGGTGCCATGGCCAGCCGGGCCGCCGGTGTCATGATCGCGCGCGGTGACCTCGCCGTGGAATGCGGTTACGAACGGCTCGCCGAAGTCCAGGAAGAAATCCTGTGGGCGGCGGAAGCCGCGCACATGCCGGTGATCTGGGCAACGCAGGTGCTCGAAACCCTGGCCAAGACGGGACAGCCATCGCGCGCCGAAATCACAGATGCCGCCATGGGTGAGCGTGCGGAATGCGTGATGCTGAACAAGGGCCCGCACATACTCGATGCGATGCGCGCGCTCGACGACATATTGAAGCGCATGCAGTCGCATCAGAAAAAGAAGCGTTCGCTGCTGCGTGCGCTGGCCGCCTGGTCACCTCACTCGCACGCGGCCACTGCCTTGAACAAGCCGACAACCGAGCGTCCTGGTCATCGATGCAAATAGCCATGCCCAGGTGGCCCTGACTGCTGCAGGCGCAGGAACCCGGCGAGCGCGTGATTCAGCTCACATCCAATCACCCGCGGATCAGGAGCGGGGAACCAGGGCGAGGATGCGCAACGGGGCGCCGCTGCCGCCCTTGATCTTCATCGGCAGGGCGACGACCCAGGCCCCCTTGGGCGGCAGTTCGTCGAGCTTGGCGACGTTCTCGTAGGCCGTCACGCTGTTGGCGAAGAGGATGCGGTGCGTCATGAAGTCCTTCGACTGCCCGAAATCGATGCTCGGCGTATCGAGCCCGACGGCCTTGATGCGCCGCTCTTCGGCGAGCCACTTCGCAGCCTCCGGGTGCAGCCCCGGGAAATGCAGCTGCGCGACGGCTGCAGCGCCGCTCAAGGTGGTTCCGGTGTAGCGCTCGGGGTCCGGGTAGTGGCGGGCGAATCCGGTATTCAGCAAGACGATCGCGCCCGCGGGGATCGGTCCGTGCTGCCGCTCCCAGGCCGCGAAATCTTCGCGCGTCACCTGGTAGTCGCGGTCGGCGGCGGCCTTGGCGGTGACATCGACCACCACCGCCTCGCCCACCAGTTGTTCGAGCGGCACCTTGTCCACGCTGTTGCCGCCCTGCGCAAAGTGCATCGGCGCGTCGAAATGGGTGCCACCGTGTTCTTCGGCGCTGAACTTGAAGGACGAGTAGTAATAGCCCTTGTCGTTCATCCCCTCGAACACCGTCTCATGGCGGAACGGGATATTGGTCGGCCAGTACACGGATTGCTCGTCGAAGGACCAGGTCAGATCGACCCATTTGCAGTCCTTGAGCACGGCCAAGGGATCCTGCGCCTGGGCGCTGCCGGCAAACAGGAACAACGCGGTCATCAACAACCTGATTCTGTTCATGCCATCCTCACCAAAGGGTTTTCGTGCCAAATGCTTCGAACGCGGGATCACGCGTTACCAGCAGCAGCGCTTCCAAGCGTCGAGTTCGTCGTCGGGCAGCGGCTCGAAAAACTCATCGCCGACCCGCCCCTCAAGACGACCGGGCTGGCGCCGGGAGAGCGGCGGTGCCAGCGGCATCAGGCGGGCATAGGGTTTGCCAGCCTTGGCCAGAATGATTTCCTGCCCGGCGTGAGCCTGTTCGAGCAGTCGCGAAAACTTGGTTTTCGCCTCATGGACGTCGACCGTAGGATTCATCGAAGCCTCTTTACCGGGCTAAATCTAATGACTAAGTCTAGCAGGGCGCAAAGGCATTCAACACCCGGCCGGCCGCGCTGCGGGGAGGCCATATCTGACTCCAAATCAGTTGCCTATACTGTCACCCCAACAATGCGGCTACCGGCGCCACCGCCGAGGAGATGAAGATGACAGAAACAGTCCCGGAGCGATCGGAACTCGACCGTGCGCTCGAACTCGAGCTTTCCGACGAGGACATCCTCGACGCGCTGGCGCACATTTCCGGCTACATCGACATCAGCACCGAGGACTTCCGTGCGGTCTATCACCTGGCCTGGCGCCATGCGCTCGCGCGCCTGCGCGCACTGCAGGCCGCCGCGCCGGAAGACGGAGACGGCGCTTGAAGCTCGAAAGCGGCTGGCGCGACTACTGGCGCAAGATGCGCGGGACGACGCACGGCAATCCGCCGCGAGTCAGCACCGAGGAAATCTTCTGGTCGTGGCTCGGCGCCTTCCTCGGCATCGGCGCCGTCGGCGGCATCGGCCAGATGTTTTTCGCCGGCAGCGACCTCCAGCTGCTGATCGGCTCCTTCGGTGCTTCGGCCGTCCTGATCTATGGCGCCGTGCGCAGCCCGCTGGCGCAACCGCGCAACCTGATCGGCGGCCACGTGCTCTCGGCGCTGGTGGGCGTGATCTGCTGGCAACTGCTGCAGGATCTGCCCTGGCTCGCGCCGGCGGTGGCAGTGGCGACCGCGATCGCGCTGATGCACGCGACGCGCACGCTGCATCCGCCGGGCGGTGCGACCGCGCTGATCGCCGTCATCGGCTCGCCGGACATCCACCAGCTCGGCTTCTGGTACGTGCTGATGCCGGCGACGCTCGGCCCCTTGATCATGCTCGCCGTCGCGCTGCTGATCAACAACATCCCGCGCTCGCGGCGCTATCCGGAGAGCTGGTATTAGCGTGAAACTGCGAAGGGATGAAGCAAAGGCGCTGACCCAGAGCAGCAGCACGTCATCGCGAGCCCGCAGGGCGCGGCGATCCAGTGCGTAGGTCTGACATCGGGTAGCCCGTGGAGGGAGGGCAAGGGCGAGGAGAGGGAAGAGCGAACTGGATTGCCACGGCGCTGCGCGCCTCGCAATGACGAAAAGCGCCGGACGAAACGACCTCGTCATCGCGAGCCCGCAGGGCGTGGCGATCCAGTGCGTGGGGCTGGCATCGGTTCGCCCGTGGAGGGAGGGCAAGGGCGAGGAGACAGGAGAACGAACTGGATTGCCACGGCGCTGCGCGCCTCGCAATGAAAAGCGCCGAACGAAACGACCTCGTCATCGCGAGCCCGCAGGGCGTGGCGATCCAGTATGTAGGTCTGGCATCGGGTCGCCCGTCGAGGGAGGGCAAGGGCGAGGAGACAGGAGAGCGAACTGGATTGCCACGGCGCTGCGCGCCTCGCAATGTCAATTCCAACTATCATTTTCTGCTTCTCTGCTCAATTTGGATGCACAACCATGACCCTATGCCATCAATCCTAAATGCGGGGTCGAGCCCCAATGAACTGTCCGGCCTTTCGGTCTGGTCGGAAAGGGCGACCCACATTGCGAACAGCCTGTGTGGCCCATGACGGTTACGGTCTCAGCCCCTCTCCATGCACTCCTAGAATACGTCTATTCCGGGGAGGCAGATCAAGCATAGGATGACGAAAAGCGCCGGACGAAACGACCTCGTCATCGCGAGCCCGCAGGGCGTGGCGATCCAGTATGTAGGTCTGGCATCGGGTCGCCCGTGGAGGGAGGGCAAGGGCGAGGAGACAGGAGAGCGAACTGGATTGCCACGGCGCTGCGCGCCTCGCAATGACGAAAAGCGCCGGACGAAACGACCTCGTCATCGCGAGCCCGCAGGGCGCGGCGATCCAGTGCGTGGGGCTGGCATCGGGTCGCCCGTGGAGGGAGGGCAAGGGCGAGGAGACAGGAGAGCGAACTGGATTGCCACGGCGCTGCGCGCCTCGCAATGACGGCAGCTGATGGGCGCGTTTAGTGGTCCGGGGTGGCGCAACTCGCCATGACCGTCAGCGCCAGCCACTGACGGTAAGTGACAAGGCAGCCCCCCCTACTTGGGGCGGCAACGAACGGCTGGCGATCGCGCTGGTCAATCGCCCAGCGGCATCAGCCCGTGCCGCCGCCGCGCGCGGCCGCAGGCGTCGTCGCCAATGCCGAAGGGCGCCAGTTCGCCGAATTCGCGGCAGGGTCCGGGACGCTTGTCGTAGATGCCGCAGTGCGCGTCACGGCCGACCTCGCCCTCGAGCGCGATGCAGCGCGGTTCGGCGGCGTCGGTGCCGAGCATGCGGACCAGGGATTTCGTCAGCGGGACGGTGAGTGCCGCCGGGACGAAGCCGCCGGGCGACGAGTCGAGTTCGGCGCGGTGGAAGTCGACGCGGTAGCTCGCGCAGCAGGCGCCGCAGCCGGCGCAGCCGACCGGGTTCGCGCATGCAGCCAAGGAAACCGGAGCGGCGATCGGCTTCTCTCGCTGCGCGTCGAGATTGCAGAGGTCACGGCGGTCGCCGAGGTCAACGACGACGCGATAGAGCGCGTGCCCCGATTCGAGGTACTTGCGCTCGAAGGCGGTGATCGGCGTATCCGGCAGCCACGGCTCGCTGCGCGCCGGCAGGCCGCTCAGCGTCGCGACGGCGAAGGCGAATTCCTCGGTGTAGATGCGCCAGTTGCTGCGGCATTCGAGGATGCCGCCGAGCGCGAGCACGGTCGGAAAGACCGCGTGCGCGTGCCAGCGCCGCGCGAGGTGGCCGATCTTCGGCCACGGATTCGGGTAATAGAGCGCGTGCCGCGCCGGACGGATCCCGGCCTCGGCGATGAGGCGCCAGAAATCGACGAGGTCGGCGCGCACGAGAACGAGGTTGGCCGGCATCTCCTGGCGCTGGCCGCGCGCGAGGCGGATCGCCGACTGGTCGACGCCGACGACGAAGTGGTCGGGGTAGGCGCGCGCCAGCGCGAAGCTGCTCTCGCCGGTACCGCAGCAGGAGTCGAGGATCAGCGGCGCCGTTGCCGAGAAACGGTCGCGCGCGACGACGAATTCAGCGAAGGCGCGGCGGTTGTAGTCGGCGATCGGCTGGCGGAAAGGCTGGCCGGAACGGCGCGCGAGCAGCGCGGCGAGTTGCTCGTGGATTCCGGTCTGCGCGCTGGTCGGGACGCGCGAATTGGCTTGCATCGGGTGGCTCCGGAAGCGGGAGAGTATTCAGTCGGCAGGAACGCCGTGCGCGCGCAGCATGGCGGCGGTGTCGGCGACGCCGGTGAGCGGGCGCACGGCAGCGCGCAGCGCGTCGGCCTCGGGGTAGCGGCGCGCGAGCTGCGCCAGCCACTGCTTCAGTCGGCCGGGCGCCGCGCGCTGCGACACCCGCTGCTGTGCCAGTCGCCAGAAGTCGGCCAGCGCCGGCTGCAGCTCGCGCCATTCGGCCGCGCGCAAGCGGACTTCGCTGTCATCTCCTCGATCGCTTGCTTCGCCCTCAGTGCCCGACTCGGCCGACGCTGACTCCGACACTGTCATCCCGCCCCATTCTGCCGCAGCGATGCGCCGGGCGAGGAAGGGATCGCAGACGGCGCCGCGGCCGAGCATCACGTCGGCAAGGCCGGTCTCGGCGCGGCAGCGACGATAATCGGCGAGCGTCCACACTTCGCCGTTGGCGACCACCGGAACCTTCAGCGCTTCGCCGATCGGCGCCAGCAGCGCCCAGTGCGCCGGCGGGCGGTAGCCCTCGTCGCGCGTGCGCGCATGAACGACCAGCGTGTCGATGCCGCCCGCGGCGAGTGCCTGCGCGCAGTCGAGCGCACGCGCCGGGTCGCTGACGCCGAGGCGCATCTTGGCCGAAAGAGGAACGCTCGCCGGCAGTGCACGGCGGACCGCGTCGGTGATCGCGAACAGGCGCTCGGGCGCGTCGAGCAGGATCGCGCCGCCGTCGTGGCGGTTCACCGTCGGCGCCGGACAGCCGAAGTTGAGGTCGATGCCGACCGGCCCGAGTCCGGCGAGCCGGGCGGCATTCTCGGCCATGCAGGTAGCGTCTCCGCCCAGGAGTTGCACGCGCACCGGCGTCCCGGCCGCGGTGCGGCTGCCGCAGGCGAGCTCGGGGGCGCTGTGCAGGAAAGTCCGTTCGGGCAGCAGCGAACTGGTCACGCGCACGAACTCGCTCACCGCGAGGTCGAAGCCACCGATCCGGCTCAGCACCGCGCGCAGCACCACGTCGGCGACGCCGTGCATCGGCGCCAGCATCAACCGCCTGGCGGCTAACTCAGACCCCACCTTGCCTACCCCGCTCTGCCAAACCGCGCATTGTACCCGTGCGCAGTGCCGACGATCGAGTCGGCGACGGGATTAGCGCCCGCCGCGGCAGTCGATGACGAGCACAGCGCATGTGCCGTGCCATGGAACCCGGTACACTCTCACCGCTATGGAAAACCTTGAAGCTGTGAATGGCCGCGGCGCCGGTCACGCCGGCGCGCGGGCCTGGCGTGTCGTCATCGACACCAACACGGTGATCGACCTGCTGCACTTCGCCGACCCATCGACCGACTGGCTGCGCGCGGCGATCGCGGGCGGAAGGTTGCGCTGCTTCACCGGCGCCGAGTGCCTGGCCGAACTCGCGAGCGTGCTCCCGCGCGCACATTTCAGGCTCGATGCCGCCGGCGTCGAACGGGTGCTCGCCGCCTACGGCTCGGTCGTGACCGTGCTGCCTGCGCTCGACCCGGATGCCGACAGCGCCACCGCCGGCAGCCTGCCGCGCTGCCGCGACCGCGACGACCAGAAGTTCCTCGTCGCCGCCGCGCAGTGCGCCGCCGATCTTTTGATCACGCGCGACAAGGAACTGCTGCGCCTCGCCCGCCCCGGCCGGCGCACGCCGCTGCCGTTCGCGGTCCTCGGCGCAGCGGCGGCGGAAGGCTGGCTGGCAGCGCAAGCGGAAAAAGAGCTCGGCAGGTCGGCGCACTAAGCGGCGCCCGTTTTCATTCGCGGCTGCCGCCGCTCCAACAACGGAGCTGCGGCGCCGGCCGCGTCACTGCTTGCGTCGAAACACCCAGCGCTGCGCGTCGGAGGCTTCGGGGGTGTACGCGTAGCCCTCGTCGGTGAAGTCCTTGAGCGCTGCGGCCGTCGTCAGGCGATTGACGATCGCGTGACGCGCCATCAGTCCGCGCGCGCGCTTGGCGAAGAAGCTCACCACCTTGAAGCGCCCGCCGCTCCAGTCCTCGAACACCGGCTGCACGACCGGCAGCGCCAGCCGCTTGCCGAGCGCCTTGAAGTATTCCTCGGAAGCGAGGTTCACGAGCGTGTCGCCGCCGGCATCGGCCTCGATCGCGCGCGCCAGCCGGTCGCCCCAGAAGGCGTAGAGGTCCTTGCCGCGAACGTTGGCAAGCCGCGTCCCCATCTCCAGGCGGTAGGCCTGGATAAGGTCGAGCGGGCGCAGCAGTCCGTACAGACCGGAAAGGATGCGCAGTTGCTGCTGCGCGAAGGCGAGGTCGTCGGCGCCGAGCCCGCGCGCAGCGAGCCCCTCATAGACATCGCCGTTGAAAGCGAACACCGCCGGCAGCGCGTTGTCCGCGGTGAAGGGCAGCGACCACTCGGCAAAGCGCGTCGCGTTGAGTACGGAGAGCGGGTCGCTGATCGACATCAGCGCGCCGATTTCCTGCGGCGACAGCTCGCGCAGGCGTTCGATCAGCTGCTGCGAGTCGTCGAGGAAGCGCGGCTGGGAGGCCGCGAGCGCCAGCGGCGGCGGCGAGAGGTCGAGGGATTTGGCGGGTGAAAGGACGATGATCATCGGGGAAATCCGGAGTCTGGCGGAGTCTGGCAAAGGGGACAAAAAATCGAGCGTGTTAGGATTGTAGCCGACCAGGTCATCGATGCCGTCCGCCGGCACCACGAGAAGGAGCCTTCAATGACAAGGAAACAGCAGGAACTTGCGTCGCTCGCGGCAAGCTTTTTGCCAGCATCCGGAGAAGCCTTGCAGTCGGCTGCAGGTGCCGCACCGGCAGCGTACCAGGCACCGGCCAACAACCCCGGCGCCGATCCCTGCGAACTGTTCGCAGCGCTGGTCGAGCAACTGCGTCCGCGGCACGCCGGCGACATCGACGGTGCGCGTGAAAAGCTGCACGCCCTGTGTTTCCGGCTCGGCGAGCAGCCGGCGCTGCGTGCCGGCATTCGCGCTGCGCTGCGCGAACTGGCGCAGACGCACCGCCATGCCGAGCTCTACGCGGCCTCCGGCATCCTGCCCAACACCGGTTTCTTCTCCGAGGCCTTCCGCCGCCTGGGCCACAAGATCCTGCCCGAGGTACTCGACCCGGGCCTGCTGCGCAGCGTGCTGCGCCGCGTCTTCCGTCGCCCGAGCGACCGACGCTGGGTGCTCGGGCTCGGCGAGCAGAGCTGGCAACAGCTGGTCGATGCGCTGCGCTTCGACGAGGAAGACGCGGCCTCGTCCGCGGACAGTGCAGCGACGACGGACGCAGCGGCGGCGGCTGCGCCCGTGCCGCCGCGCGCCTACTCGGAAATCCTCGACTCGCTGCGCGTCGTCTCGACCTGGATCGCCGCACTCGGCTGCGAACCGGAACTGCTGCGTCTCGCGCCATCCACGGTCGACCCGCTGGCGTCGCCAGCGTCGTCGTCGTGCCAGTCGCCTTTCCTGGCACAGAACCAAGAAATGCTCGCCTACCTCGACCGGATCGCCGTGCAGACGCCTGCCGGTACCGGCATCGCCGAAAGCGCCGACGACCGCCACTTGCGCGTGTTGCTCGGCCAGTGCCGCGAAGTCATCGAAATCGTCCGTCGCCGTGCCGCGAAGGGTGGCGCCAGCATGCGCCTTTCCTACCAACTGCAGCGACTGGAACAACTGATCGCGCGCGGCGAGCAGTTGCTCGACATCGTCGCCGCCTGGCACGCCGATCCGTCGGGACGTGCGCTGCAGACGGCTTTCGTCGGCCTGTTCGTGCAGATCGTCGGCAACGAATGCGAGCGCGACGCGCTGCGCCAGCACTGGCGGCAGAACGTCGAGCTCCTGTCCTTGCGCGTCACCGAAAACGCCGGTCAACACGGCGAGCACTACATCGCCGAGACGCGCGCCGAGTATTTCACGATGGCGCGCTCGGCGCTGATCGGCGGCTTCATCATCGCCTTCATGGCCTGCGCCAAGATCCTGTTCGGCAAGCTCGGGCTGCCGCCGGCGACCGAGGCACTCGCCTACTGCCTCAACTACGGGATCGGCTTCTGCCTGATCCATGTCCTCCACGGCACGGTCGCCACCAAGCAACCGGCGATGACTGCCAACGCGATTGCCGGCCACATCAGGCAGGCCGGCGGCAAGGTGCGCAACCTCGAAGCGCTGACCGGCGTCATCGCCAGCACGGTGCGCAGCCAGCTGGTCGCCGTGCTCGGCAACGTCGGCGTCGCCATCCCGCTCGCCGCGCTGCTCGTCCTCGTCTATGCCAGCGCCACCGGAACGCCATTCGCCGACGCGGACAAATCGGCGCACCTGCTCGCCGACCAGCACCTGATCGAGAGCGGCGCCGTCTTCTACGCGGCGATCGCCGGGGTCTGCCTGTTCCTGGCCGGCCTGGTTTCCGGCTACTTCGACAACTACGCGGCCTACAACCGCATCCCCGAGCGACTGCTGCAGCTTACCTGGCCACGCCGCCTGTTCGGCGAAGCGCGCATGCGCCGCGTCGCCGCCTACATCGGCGACAACTTGGGGGCGCTCGCCGGCAACATGCTGTTCGGCTTCATGCTGGGGGGGCTACCGTTCATCGGCACCCTGTTCGGCCTGCCGATCGACATCCGCCACGTCGCCTTCTCGTCGGCCTTCATCGGCATCGCCACGGTCGGCAGCGACTTTGCACCCGAACCCTGGGCGCTGCTCTGGGCGGCGCTCGGCGTCGTCGCCATCGGCACCGTCAATCTGCTGGTCAGCTTCGCGCTCGCGCTCAACGTTGCGCTGCGCGCGCGGCAGGTATCCGACGCGCAGTGGCGGCGGCTCGCCGGGTCCGTGCTGAGCCACCTGTCGAGCCGCCCGCGTGAGTTCTTCCTGCCGCCGAAGGAACGAGCGAAGGAACAGGCGAGCGACTGAACCGGCCACGCCCTGCCGCGGCGGGGCATCAGCGCCTGAGCGGCTACTCGCTGTCGAAGCCGAACAGGCGGCCTTCGATGATGCGGCGAGCAACCGCCTCGGGGACGTCCTTCTCCCACTCGCCGCGACCCCGGCGCAGCCCGGCGAGGACCTGGCCCGAATCGATGTGCAGGTGACTTTCGTCGAGCGGCTGCACGGCGAGCATCTTGCCGTTGTCGACGAGGTGCGCGAGCAGGTGGCGCAGCCTGGCCGGCACCTCGACGTTGTCGAGGGTGACCAGCGGCATGGCGTCGCTCGGCCGCGACGGGTAGACGTACACGTGCGTCTTGTCCGGAAAGAGCTTGCCGAAGGCTTCGAGGATGCCGCCTTCGAGGCCCTCGTAGTATTTCTCGTCGAACAGGAACTCGAAGTAGCGCACCGAGAGGACGATGCCGATCTCCTTCTGCGTGTAGCGGCGCAGGTAGGCACGCAGCCGGAAATAGCGGACATAGTCCGAGATCATCACCGTGTAGCCCTGCGCGGTGAGTAGCTCGACGCGCGCCAGGAAGTCGGCGCCGTCGACCTTGTCACCGTTCTGCAGCGAACTCATCGTGATCTCGGCCAGCGAGACGATCTTGTTCTCCTCCACCCCGGCGAGCTGGGTGAACTGGCGCAGCGCGGCGGCGGTCATGTCGACATTGACGCTGGTCAGCGGCTTGAAGCTGCCGCGCATCACCATCACCGGCTTGCGGTGGAAGAGCTCGCCGGGGACGACCACCTCGCCGTCGGGGTTGAACACCACCGCCCGCGTCAGCCAGCTGCGGATCAGATGCAGGTTCATCAGCCGGTTATCGATTTCCTCGAAGTACGGACCCGAGAAGTGGATCAGGTCGACCTCGATGCGGTCCGAACCGAGCCCGTCGGCCAGACCCTCGATCACCCATTCGGGGGTGGCATAGTGGAAGAACGCGCCGTGGATCAGGTTCACGCCGAGGATGCCGAGCGCCTCCGACTGCTGGGCGTTGTCGTTGTCGAGCATGCGCACATGCATGATCACGTCGCTCGGTTCCGCCCCGGGATGCAGCTGCAGTCGGATGCCGACCCAGCCGTGGCATTCGTTCTTCTGCCTGAAGCTGCGCGCGGTCACCGTCGCCGCGTAGGCGAAGAAGGTGGTGTTCTTCGGTCGCACGTGCGCAAGGCGCGCGACCACCTGCGAGAACTCCTTGTCGAGCATCTGCAGGAGACGCGCACGGCTGACGTAGCGGTCGACCTGACCGTAGATGTCGTCGCTGACCGCCATGTCGTAGGCCGACATGGTCTTGGCGATCGTCCCGGCAGCGGCACCGGCCTGGAAGAAGCGGCGCGCCACTTCCTGACCGGCGCCGATCTCGACGATCGAACCGTACTTGTACTTGTCGAGGTTGACCGTGAGTGCCTTCTGGTCGGTGCTGAGGGATGTATCGCGGGTGAGCATGGAACCTCCGATGCGCAAAGCTGATCTTCGTCATGTCGAGTGGAAAACTCGGCGGCTGCCGGCGATGGTATTACATCTGCTGCCAAGGCATGTCGACGGCCATTGCCAAAGCCAGCGCAACAGCATATATTTCCCACTTGGCATCACCATCCCGGCAGGACATGCGAACTGAGGACGGTGCTCCGCCCCGGAACGGCAACTGAATGGAGGTCGGAATGAAATCGACGACGAGACAAGGCAGGCACGAGCGCAGCATCCGCCCGGGCATCGAGATCGACGGCGGTACGTGGGACCTGTCCTCCAGGCAGGCTGCTGCGGCGTGCCGCAGCACGAAAGTTCGTGGCTTCGCCCCCGGGCAGAAAGCCGACGGCTGGCTGGTCGTCGAAGGCGAACGCAGGCCGGGGAGAGTCCAATGAACGGCAGCGCAAGAGGGGTCGAGTTTTCGGCCGCACACCAGGATCATGCAGCGCAGCGCCTTGCCAGCAAGGAAAGAAACGATGTCGCGGTCCTCACCCTGGACGGAGGGGGAATCATCCGCGACTGCGACACGGCCGGAGAGGATCTCTTCAAGTACCGACGCAACGAACTGAAGGGGCAGCAGGTCTCGATGCTCCTGCCGGACCTGGCCGGCGTTCCCGTCGTCGAGCACGGACAGCCGAATCCACGGCTTCGTCACCTCTCTCGCGCCGGTCATCAGTTCTGCACCGTCACCAAGGACGGCGAACGCTTCGGCAGCGAGCTCTACCTCAACCTGCTCGACAACACGGGCGAAGCGCGGCTGACGCTGCTCGTCTGCCCGGGCCAGGAAAGTGCCGACTGAATGGGCGCAGGACTCGCGACGCACGCCGCTGAGTGCCTGACCGTGGCCGAGACTGCCGAAGTTCGCCTGCGTCCCGGCGACGGGCTGCTGCTCATCCATCTCCAGTACGACTTCCTGCCGGGCGGCAGCCTCGCGGTCGCCGCAGGCGAGGAGGTGATTGCCCCGCTCCAGCGCTGGATCGAGCGCTTCGTCGCTGCCGGCCTGCCGGTCGTCGCCACCCGCGACTGGCATCCGCCCGACCACTGCTCGTTCCGCGCGCAGGGCGGCCCGTGGCCCCCGCATTGCATCGCCGGCACCCCGGGTGCGCAATACACAGCCGCGCTGCAACTGCCGCCGGGGACGGCGATCGTCTCGCAGGCGACGCAGAGCGACGCCGAGGCCTATTCCGGATTCGACGACAGCGAGCTGCACCAGCGGCTGCAGGACCTCGGCGTCCGCCGGCTCTTCGTCGGCGGGCTGGCCACCGATTACTGCGTGCTCAATACCGTCCTCGACGCGCTCAAGCTCGCTTACCGCGTGGTGGTGCTGACCGACTGCGTGCGCCCGGTCGAGGTGCACCCCGGCGATGGCGAACGCGCCCTCGCCGCCATGCGCGCCGCAGGCGCTCTCAGCCTGGCCGGATGAGCATGAGCCACGGCGAAGAAAGCGCGCTGCTCACCGACCTCTACCAGCTCACCATGCTACAGGCGTATTTCGACCGGGGCATGGAGGAGACGGCAGTGTTCGAGTTCTTCGTGCGCAAGCTGCCGCCCGGACGCAATTTCCTCGTCGCCGCCGGCCTCGAACAGGCGCTCGACTGCGTCGAAAACCTGCACTTTGCAGCCGCGGAACTCGACTGGCTGGCAAATTGCGGGCGCTTTCACCGGCGCTTCGTCGATTCGCTCGCCGACCTGCGTTTCACCGGCGACGTGCAGGCGATGCCTGAGGGGACGGTCTTCTTCCCCGACGAGCCGATCCTGCGCGTCGTCGCGCCGCTGCGCGAGGCGCAGCTGCTGGAGACGCGCCTGATCAACCTCTTGCAGTTGCAGACCATGGTGGCGAGCAAGGCCGCGCGCGTGCGCCTGGCTGCCGGCGACAAGCTGCTGGTCGACTTCGGCATGCGCCGCGCACACGGCGCCGAAGCCGCGCTGCTCTCGGCACGCGCGAGCTACCTCGCCGGCTTCGACGGCAGCTCGAACGTACTCGCCGGCATGCGCTGGCAGATCCCGCTGTTCGGGACGATGGCGCACTCGTTCATCCAGGCGCACGACAGCGAACTCGCGGCCTTCGAGCACTTCGCGCGCTCGTTCCCGCAGGCGACGACGCTCCTGATCGACACCTGGGACACCGAGTCCGCCGCTGCCGCACTGCTGCCGCTGGCACAGCGGCTGGCGGACGAAGGAATCCGCATCCAGGCCGTCCGTCTCGACAGCGGTGACCTCGGCGCACACGCGCGCCGCGTGCGCGCGATCCTCGACGCCGGCGGTGGCGCGAAGATCGGCATCTTCGCCAGCAGCAACCTCGACGAGCACGCGGTAGAGGCGCTCGTCACCGGCGGCGCACCGATCGACGGTTTCGGCGTCGGCACGCGCATGAACACCTCGGCCGACCAGCCCTATCTCGACTGCGCCTACAAGCTGCAGGAGTACGACGGCATCGCCCGGCGCAAGCGCTCCGAAGGCAAGAGCACCTGGCCCGGGCGCAAGCAGGTGTGGCGACGCTTCGACGCCGAAGGCCGGATGTGCGGCGACACGCTGGCGCTCGCCGACGAAATGGGGGGCGGAACAGCGCTGCTGACGCCAGTGATGCAGGCAGGCCGCCGCCTCGCGCCGTCGCCGCCGCTGGCCGCGGTGCGCGAGTTCGCACGCGCGCAACTGGCGACGCTGCCGCCGTCCTTGCTCGCCCTCGAACCCGCGCCGCCCTGGCCGCTCACGGTCAGCGAGCCGCTGCGCCGGCTGGCGCAGGAAGTCGACGCCAGGACGCACTGAGGCAGCCCGTCCACCTTCAGGAAGAAGCAGTTGGCCACGAGTTGGCCACGAAATGCACGAAAAAACACGAAATCATTCGCAGCTCTCAAGGCTGATCAGGCATCACCCACCGGGGCGCCTGCTGAACGACCCGAAGCTCATGTTTCATTTCGTGGCTTTCGTGGCTGAAAAGAGGTTTTAAGCTTCACCGCAGCCTCCAGGGAGGAAGCATGGCGCTTCTCGAAGTCGAGCACCTGAGTTTTCGCGTCCCGGCGCGCACGCTGCTCGAGGACATCGATCTCACCGTCGAGGCCGGCGAAATCCACGCGCTGGTGGGGACCAACGGCACCGGCAAGAGCACCCTCGCCTACCTGATCATGGGCTGCGCAGGCTATCGTCCCGAACACGGGGAGATCCGCTTCGCCGGCCAGGCGATCGATTCGCTGGCCATCCATCAGCGCGCCCGCCTGGGGATCACCCTCGCCTGGCAGGAACCGGCGCGCTTCGAGGGACTCACGGTCGGCGACTACCTGCGCCTCGGCACCGACCCGGCAACCGCCGAGGACTGCCTGCAGCGCGTCGGTCTGGTGCCGGCCGACTATCTCCGGCGCATGCTCGACAAGACCCTGAGCGGCGGCGAGCGCAAGCGCATCGAACTCGCTTCGGTGCTGGCGCTGCAGCCGCGTCTGGTGATCCTCGACGAGCCGACGGCGGGAATCGACCTCCTGTCGATGCACGAAGTCATGGCCCTGATCCGTACCTTCAAGGAGCGCGGTGCGGGTGTCCTGCTCATCACCCATCGCGAGGAGATCACCCGCATGGCCGACCGTGCCTCGCAACTGTGCGGCGGCCGCATCTTCGCGAGCGGCGATCCCGAGACCGTCGCGGCGATCTACCAGGGCCGCGCCTGCCGCTGCTGCAACGGGGAGGAGTGTCGCAATGTCCGAACTCGATAGCTGGCTCCAGGTCCTCGACAGCCGCGGCGTCGATCGCCGGATCCTCGCCGACGGCGCAATCGCGCACCTGATGGCGAACGGCAACCGCCTGCTCAGCCAGCGTCAGCTGCCGGGGCTCGAACTCGACACGAAGGAGGCCGAAGACGGCATCGTCGCCCTGATCCGCCTGAGGCGCAGCGTGCGTCTCGAACACCCGCTGCATCTCTGCTTCGGCGTGCTGCCGGCAAGCGGTCGGCAGCGCATCGAGATGCGCCTCATCCTGGAGGACGAATCGGCCGCCGAAGTCGTCGCCCACTGTTTCTTCCCCAACGCCGAGCGCGTCGAGCATCGGATGGACGCCGTCGTCGAGCTCGGCGCCGGCGCCCGGCTGACCTACAACGAAGCGCATTTCCACGGGCCGCATGGCGGTGTGACGGTGATCCCCAAGGCCAAGGTGAGGCTCGGCCGCGGCGCGCTCTACCGTTCGGACTTCAGCCTGACCAGCGGCCGCGTCGGCCGGCTCGACATCGACTACGAAGTCGAGGCAGGCGAGGACGCGGTGGCCGAACTCACTGCGCGCGTGTTCGGCCACGGCGACGACGACATCCGCATCCGCGAGCGGCTGGTGCTCGCCGGACGCGCCGCGCGCGGCCTGATCAAGACCCGCGTCGCCATCGAGGACGACGCCCGCGCCGACATCATCGGCATCACCGAGGGCCACGCGGCGCACGCGCGCGGCCACGTCGATTGCATGGAGATCGTCAAGGATCGCGCCGTGGCGAGCGCGCAGCCGCTGGTGAAGGTGACGCATCCCCAGGCCAAGGTCACGCACGAGGCGGCGATCGGCAGCGTCGATCACCAGCAACTCGAAACCCTGATGGCGCACGGCCTGTCGCCCTCGGAGGCGGTCGACCTGATCGTCGGCGGCCTGCTCGGCAAGCCGGGCACTGCCCCGGCCGGCGTCGTCACCTTCCGCCGCCCGCCGCATTCAACCCCGACCAAGGAGCAGCCAGCATGAAGATGACCCTCAGCGTGATCAAGGCCGACATCGGATCGATCGGTGGCCACATCGCACCTTCACAGGAACTCCTGCACTCGGTGCGCGAATCGGTCGCACGCGACGGCGCCGGCCTGCTCATCGACAGCCGCGTCACCCACACCGGCGACGACATCGCGATCCTGATGACGCATACGCGCGGCAGCGGCAACGCGGAAGTGCACAAGCTCGCCTGGGACGCGTTCGTGACGGCGACGGCAGTTGCCAAGCAGCAGGGACTCTACGGCGCCGGGCAGGATCTGCTCAAGGACGCGTTCTCGGGCAACGTGCACGGCATGGGCCCGGCGGTCGCCGAGATCGAGTTCGACGAACGCCCGAACGAGCCTTTCCTCTTCTTCGCCGCCGACAAGACCGATCCCGGCGCCTACAACCTGCCGCTCTACCTCGCCTTCGCCGACCCGATGAACACGCCGGGGCTGATCCTGGCGCCCAACCTGGGCCGCGGCTTCCGCTTCGTGATCATGGACGTGAATTGCACCGACGGCGACCGCGTCATCGAACTCGACGCACCCGAGGATCTCTACGACATCGCCGCGCTCTTGCGCGATCCCGAGCGCTACGTCGTCGAATCGGTCTGGTCGCGCGCGACCGGCGAGCAGGCGGCGGCGGTATCGACCTCGCGCCTGCACAACATCGCCGGCAAATACACGGGCAAGGACGACCCGGTCATGCTGGTGCGCGTGCAGATGAACTTCCCGGCGACCGGCGAAATCCTGGCGCCGTTCGCGATCGGCCACTTCGTCGCCGGCGGCATGCGCGGCTCGCACCAGATGCCCTTGATGCCGGTGAAACAGAACTGCGGCACCTCGTACTTCGACGGTCCGCCGCTGGTCAGTTGCGCGGCCTACGCGATGCACGCAGGCAAGATGACCGAATCCTGGGACTGCTTCGACCACCCATTCTGGGAACGCGTGCGCGACGAGGTCGCTGCCAAGGCGATCGAGATGCGCCGGCAGGGATTCTTCGGCGCCGCGATGCTGCCGATGTCGGAACTCGAATACACGGGGATCGTCGAACGACTGCAGCGGCTCGACCAGCGCTTCACCCTGCGTACCTGAGGCGCCCGGGGGAGCAGACTCGCCTGGCTGTGCCCCGCTTTTGCAAGGATTTACCCCATTCGCGGGAAGCGGCCGACGCCGGCTTGCTACAATGTGGCCCCGATTCGATGTTTTCCCAGCAGGGCACCCCATGATCAAACGCACCCGATTCTCATCGCGCAAACGCATTTCGCCCGACGCCGCCGAACTCGGCCGCCTTGCCAGCGGACTCGCCGAATCCGGCGGCCGTCTCGAAGACCGTTTATGGGAAGCCAGACTCGCCGCGCTGATCGACCGTCTGCTCGCCGACGGCGCCGAGGACGACCTCAACGCCGCGCTCGACCGCCTCTTCGACACCAACGCCTCGGCCCACGACGAACTCGCCGACCTGATCGAGTCCGGCGCCGAGTCCTGCATCCTTTCGGCCAAGGGACAGGAATACGACGTGCTGCTCTTCAACGCGCCGCTGCTCGCCTGGTCGCGCTTCTCGATCCCGGCCGATCGCATCCCGGCGTCGATCCTGGCGACGCTCAAGGTGCAGCTCGGCGCGCACGTCTTTGCCGCCGGCGCCCAGCTCGCGCTCGCCGACTTCCTGTTCAGCCCCGACCAGCTGCCGCGCAGCTTCGTCGAGACCGCGCGTCTGACGCGCGAACTGGGCAACGCCGCGCTCGCGCACAAGGACGTCGAGCTCGATACGAGTTCGCTGCCCGAAACCTCGCGCTTCCTCTCGGACACGCGCTACATCGTCGGCGCGGTCGCCGTCCCGCGCGGCGCGCCGGTGTTCCGCTGGAACGAGGACGACGGCAGTCGCGATAACGCGCTCAAGGAATGGGCGCGCCAGGGAGCCCCCTGCCTGGAGCCGCTGCTGACCGGCTGCGCCTTCCAGCCGCTGCTGGCCGACGCCTACCATGCCGCCTGCCGCAATGCCGACAGCGCCTCGCGTCCGTACTCGCTGCGCGCGTCGGTGGCCTTCCTGCAGACGAACCTCGGCCAGCCGGCCGAATCCTTCCGCGCGATCGTCGGCGGTTTCCACGACCGCAATCTCGAGGAATACCGCATCGGCTTCGGGCCGCGCGACTCCGACGTGATCTACCACGGCGTCGTCTGGCCGCTGCTCGGCGCCGAGGACGAGAACACCGACATCGTCAGCGAGATCGAGACGGTGCTGCGCGAGTCGGGAATCAAGGAAATCGTCAGCCTCGACCAGCAGTTCCCGTTCGAGTTCTGCGACGACTGCGGCGCCCCGCTCTACCCCAACATCGAGGGCGAGACGGTGCATGCCGAAATGCCGGAGCCGACCAACGCGCACTCGCAGACCTTGCACTGAGCGCCCAGCCGCGACCGCCACACGCATGAAATTCCTCTTCGACCTCTTCCCGGTCATCCTCTTCTTCATCGCCTTCAAGGCTGCCGGCATCTACGTCGCCACTGCGGTGGCGATCGTCACCACGATCGCGCAGATCGCCTGGGTGTGGTTTCGCCACCGGCGCGTCGAGCCGATGCTCTGGGTGTCGCTGGTCATCGTCGGCGTCTTCGGCGGCATGACCCTGGCGCTGCACGACGAGACCTTCATCAAGTGGAAGCCGACGCTGCTCTACTGGGCCTTCGCCATCGCGCTCTTCGGCGCACGCTTCTTCGGCAAGAACCTGATCGAGAAGCTCCTGAGCCAGCAGATGCAGTTGCCCGAGCACGTCTGGAGCAAGCTCAACCTGTCGTGGATCGCCTTCTTCCTCGCCATGGGCTGCGCCAACCTGTTCGTCGCCTTCAACTTCTCGACCGACGACTGGGTCAATTTCAAGCTCTTCGGCGGCATGGGACTGATGCTTGTCTTCGTCGTCGTGCAGGGGCTGTTCCTGTCGAAATACATCGAGGAAAAAACCTGATGCTCTACGCCATCGTCTGCACCGACCGCCCCGATTCGCTCGCCGAGCGGATCGCCGCGCGTCCCGCACACCGTGAACGCCTGCGCCTCCTGCAGGACGCCGGCCGCCTGCTGCTCGCCGGACCCTGCCCCGCGATCGACGCCACCGATCCCGGACCGGCCGGCTTCTCGGGCAGCCTGATCGTCGCCGAATTCGACTCTCTGGTCGCCGCCCGCGCCTGGGCCGACGCCGACCCCTACGTCGGCAACGGCGTCTATGCCGAGGTGAGCGTCAAGCCCTTCGTGAAGGCGCTGCCGGCATGAGCGCGAGCACCGTGGAAGCACGCCTGCGCGAGCGGCTCGCGCAACTGGCGCCGACGCAGATCGAAATCATCGACGAATCGGCCAAGCACGCCGGCCACGCGGGCAGCGGCGGCGGCGCCCACTTCCGCCTGCTTATCGTCTCGCCACGCTTTTCCGGGCTGAACACGCTGGCCCGCCACCGCCTCGTCACCGAGGCCGTCGGCGAGCTCATGCACGGCGAGATTCATGCTTTGTCCATCAAGGCAAGAACACCCGAAGAAGTATAATTCCGAAGATGCGCCCGGAATGTTCCGGATCATGAAGACGACCGATCAACCCGACCCAAGGAAACGACCCATGCAAAAGCTCTCGACCCTCGCCGCCGCGCTCATCGTCGGCTCACTGATTTCCGCGCCGGTCGTCGCCGCCGACAAGAAGGCTGCGGTTTTCGCCACCGTCAATGGCGTCGCCATCCCGCAGAGCAGCGCCGACACAGTCATCGACGAATACAAGGCACGCGGTGCCACCGATGGCCCCGAACTGCGCAACGCCGTGCGCGAAACCCTGATCCGCCGCGAACTGCTGGTGCAGGAAGCGAAGAAGAAGGGAATCGACAAGCAGCCGGCGGTCGTCCAGCGCCTCGAACTCGCCCGTCAGGAACTCTACATCCAGGGCTTCGTCCAGGACTACACGAAGAGCCATCCGGTCAGCGACGACGTGCTCAAGGCCGAGTACGACCGGATCAAGGCGCAGCTCGGCGGCAACGAATACAAGACGCGCCACATCCTGGTCGAGAAGGAAGAAACCGCCAAGGACATCATCGCCAAGCTGAAGTCCGGGGCGAAGTTCGAGGATCTCGCCAAGCAGTCGAAGGACCCGGGGTCGAAGGACAATGGCGGTGACCTCGGCTGGGGCAGCCCGGCCAATTACGTGAAGCCGTTCTCCGAGGCGCTGACCAAGCTGCCGAAGGGCAAGTACACCGAAACCCCGGTGAAGACCGAATTCGGCTACCACGTGATCCAGGTCGACGACGTCCGTCCGCTGACCCCGCCGCCGTTCGAAGCGATCAAGCCGCAGCTCACGCAACGCGCGCAACAGCTGCAGATCGAGAAGCTGGTCAGCACGCTGCGCGAGAAGGCCAAGGTCGAATAAGCGGGAGGGGACGGTAATTACCGTCCCCGGAATTGCTCGTCATTGCGAGGCGCGCAGCGCCGTGGCAATCCAGTTCGTTCTTCTGTCTCGGGGCCCTTACCGATACCGGCCCTACGAACTGGATCGCCACGCCCTTCGGGCTCGCGATGACGGTTACGCTCTCAGGCCCTCTCCAAGCACTCCTGGAATGCGAATCGTGCCACCCCTGAGCATGAAACGCAGCCATTCGCTGCCGTCATTGCGAGGCGGGCAGCGCCGTGGCAATCCAGTTCGTTCTTCTGTCTCGGCACCCTGACCGATACCGGGCCTACGCACTGGATCGCCACGCCCTTCGGGCTCGCGATGACGGTTACGCTCTCAGGCCCTCTCCAGGCACTCCTGGAATGCGAATCGTGCCACCCCTGAGCATGAAACGCAGCCATTCGCTGCCGTCAAATTGTTCCTGGTTTCACGTTAATAGTTGCGCATCAGCACATAGACACCGGTGCCGGTGAGGATGCTGAGCAGCGCGTTACCGCGCCAGCCTTGCAGCACAAGCACCAGCGCGACGGCGACCACTTCCGGCCATGGTCCGCGCGGGTCCTCGCGGGCGGCGCCGAGCGCCGAGTGCAGCAGCAACAGGGTCATGATCGCCAGCGGCAGGAAACGGCCCAGTCGCTGTACCAACGGATGACTTTCCAGCCAGTGCGCGGCGACGAAAGGCAGGGCACGCAGCGCGAAGGTGACCAGCCCCATCGCCGCGATCACGCCGATCACGTAGCCCTTATCGATCACCCGGGCCTCCTTCCGTGCCAGCCGTCGCCGGCGCGGACTGCCAGAACGCGCCGACGGCGACGCAGATCGCGATCGACAACAGCAGCGCGTGCTGTACCGCCAGCGCCCAGGCGACGCCGTAGGCGAGCACACCGGCCAACAGCGGCGCGGAACTCGTCCGCGTCCGCCACTGCTCGACGGCGAGCACGGCAAACAGCGCGACCAGCGCAAAGTCGAGACCGGCCAGCGCCAGCTGCGTGCGCGCCCCGACGAGCGCACCGATCGCACTGCCGAGCACCCACCAGCCGTGGTTCAGCAGCGCCAGCCAGACCATCTGCCGCCGGTCGCTGTCCGGCGGCAGGGTGGTGAGCAGCGAGTAGGTCTCGTCGGTCAGTCCGAAGATCACGTACCAGCGCTGCAGCCTCCCCTGCGGCATGCGCTGCAACAGCGACAAGCCGTAGAAGACGTGGCGCAGGTTGACGATCAGGGTCGCCAGCGCGATGGTCCCGATCGACAGGCCGCCGGCGATCATCGGGATCATCATGTACTGCGCCGCGCCGGCGAAGACGACGATGCTGGCGAGGATCGCCAGCCACCAGTCGATGCCTGCCTGCACGAACAGGAAGCCGAACACCGCGCCGAGCGGGATGTAGCCCATCGCCACCGGCGCCGTCAGCGCCAGAGCTGAAAGCGGGCGGCTGGCTGCCGAAGGGTCATTGCGCTGCATTCGCCGACACCTCAGCGCCGCGGCGCATCGAGCCAGGGCGCGAGCGTGCGCAATATTTCACCGCTCTCCTCCCGGGCCATCACCCGGTCGAACACCGCCGCATCGAGCACCTCGAAGCGGCCGCTCTGCACCTGCAGATAGGGCGCGCCCGCTTCGCCATCGACGAACTCGACACGCCGGATGCGCTGCACGCATTCCCTGAGGAAGCCGCAGTTGCGCGCCACCGCCATCGCCGGGCCCGGTGGATAGACGGCAGCGGGCGAACGCGCCTTGATGTCGATCTTCTGGTAGCGCTCGATGTTGATGAAGGCCAGCGGGTCGTGGATCGTCAGCGCGCTGCGGTCGCCGCGCGCGATCAGCTTGGGCGACTGCCCCTTCGGCACCCCGTTGTCGAGGAAACTGAACTCGAAGCCCGGGCGCGGGCTCGCCAGCCATTTGAAGAGGAGCTTGGGGATGCCGGTGTAGGCCTCGACGCAGTGGCCGAGGAAATCCTCGACCGCCTTGTAGCGACCGTTCTGCAGCCCGCGTTGCCAGCCGCGCTCGACCGTCTCCTCGGGCGCCGTGATGACGAAGACCATATGCATGGTATCGACGTAGCGCGCGTAGGTATCCTGGAACACGCGCTCGACCCGCTCGCTCGAGAAGCTGTCGAAGCGGAAGCGGTCGACGAGCAGGTGCGGGGTACGCTGCTGGCGATTGGCCTTGTCGCGCAGGTAGCGGTCGAGCTTGGCGTCGATCACAGAAAGCTCGCGGCTGGTGAAGTAGCCGGCGTACTTGTAAGCGGGCCCGAGCGACGCGTAATCGAGCAGCACGCGCCGCCAAACGTCGGGGCTGATCGTGACGTAGCCGGCGAAAGGGAAGCCCTCGGCGCGCAGGCGCCGGATCATCAGCCCGCGCAGCGAACTCTTGCCGGCGGCCGAAGCGCCCTTCATGCTGATCATGCGTGGCGACTCGCGATCCTCGATCTTGACCCAGCCCTCGTGCTCGATCGCCTGATCGAGCAGGGACGCGACTTTCCGACCGATCAGTTCGCTGCCCCAGTGGTTGCCGACGTGCCGGGTCACCACCTCGACCAGCAAGCCACGCTCCGAACTCAGGCGCCCGTGCGTGGCCAGGACGCCGCCGAGCACCCGGTACAGACTCTTGTAGATCGCGCGGCGCAGCGGATCCGTGGTCGCCAGCCCGGCCGCGCGGTAAGCGGCCACGACGCGGTGATCGTGGTCCTCGGACGACTCCGGCGGCGGCGCAGTGGCTTGCCGCCTGCCGAACAGGGTGAACGGAAAACGCCGCAGCGGCGGTACGACGGCCACCGGCGACAGGCTGGTGTCGAGCAGTTCGCGCACCACCTGCTCAGCCTCTTGCAGCAATTCAGCGTGGATGCGGCGGATCTCCGCCATCTGCGGCACGAGATAGTCGGCGTAGACCTTCGCCGCCATGCGCCGCGCGTTGCGACCATAGATCGACTGGTCGTCGCCTTCGGGAACCGACACTTCCGCCGTGAGGCGGACGATCAGTTCGTGCAGCGCCAGGCGCTCCGGGAGGTAAGCGCACAACTCCTCGGCCGGCAATCCCGACCAGCGCGACACCTCACGCAGGTAAGCGTAGCTGCTGGCGACGAACTCGGGGCGGTAGATCGTCTCGAGCAGCGCGAACTCGCCGGGAACGCCCGGTTCGATGCCCGGGTTCCAGGCGGAGAAGGCTTCGGCGGCAGGCGGCGAGGCAGCCATGCTAATCAGGGGGACAGTATCCTTGATTCACCATAAATCAAGCATACTGTCCCTGCAGCCATCAGCCGACGTACCTGCGCGCGTTCCTGAACATGCGCAGCCACGGCGATGCTTCGACGCCCTCTGCATCCCACTCGGCCGGACGCCAGGACATCTGGGCGGCGCGGAAGACACGCTCCGGATGCGGCATCATGATCGTGAAGCGGCCGTCGGCGGTGGTGACGCCGGTGAGGCCGGCGGGCGATCCGTTCGGGTTGTACGGATAGACCTCGGTCGGGCGACCGGCGTTATCGACATAGCGCAGCGCGGCGATCACGCGTTGCTGCTGCGCGGCCGGATCGGCAGAGACGAACTCGGCACGGCCCTCGCCGTGCGAGACGACCACCGGCAGGCGGCTGCCGGCCATGCCGCTCATGAAGATCGACGGCGACTCGGGCACTTCGACCATGACGAAGCGTGCCTCGAACTGCTCGACCTTGTTGCGCACGAAGCGCGGCCAGTCGGCGGCGCCGGGGATCAGCTCCTTCAAGGCGCTCATCATCTGGCAGCCGTTGCAGACGCCGAGCGCGAAGACGTCGGGACGCGCGAAGAAGCGGGAAAACTCGTCGCGCGCGCGCTCGTTGAAGAGGATGGTGCGCGCCCAGCCCTGCCCGGCACCGAGCACGTCGCCGTAGGAGAAGCCACCGCAGGCGACAGCGCCCTTGAAGTCGGCGAGGCTGACGCGACCGGAGAGGATGTCGCTCATGTGCACATCGACCGACGCGAAGCCGGCGCGGTCGAAGGCGGCGGCCATCTCGACCTGGCCATTGACCCCCTGCTCGCGCAGGATGGCGACGCGCGGACGCGCGCCGGTAGCCACGAAGGGGGCTGCGACGTCCTCGGCGGGGTCGAAGGACAGCGCCACCGAGAGGCCGGGGTCGCTGGTGTCGAGGATGCGGTCGTATTCCTGCTGCGCGCATTCGGGATCGTCGCGCAGGCGCTGCATGTTGAAGCTGGTTTCCGACCAGGCGCGCTGCAGGTCGACGCGCTTCTCGGCGAAGACGGCACGGGCGTTGCGCACGATGCGCAGCTCGTCGGCGGCGTTCGGGTGGCCGACGAAGTGCGTGCAGGCGCCGAGACCCGCAGCACGCAGCACGGCCAGCACCGCGTCGCGGTCGGCACGGCGGATGTGCAGCAGCGCGCCGAGTTCCTCGGCGAACAGCGCGCGCAGCAGGCGCTCGTCGGCGCGGCCGGCCATCAGCTCGGGCTTGCGCTCGGCGCCGTCGACGTCGTTGGCCAGCGGGTCGTAGCAGAGGCCGTCGAGGTCGAGCGTGACGCCCGTGCGCGCGGCGAAGCACATCTCGGCGGCAGCGGCAAAGAGGCCGCCGTCGGAACGGTCGTGGTAGGCGAGCAGCAGGCCGTCGCTCGCGAGTTTCCTGATCGCGCCGAAGAAGGCGGCGAGGCGCGCCGGATCGTCGAGGTCGGGGACCTCCTCGCCGACGGCGTTATACACTTGCGCCAGCGCCGAGGCGCCGATGCGGTTGCGGCCGCCACCGAGGTCGATCAGGACGAGGTCCGAGTCGGAAAGATCACGCGCCAGCAGCGGCGTCAGCGTGCGCCGCGCGTCGGTCACCGGCGCGAAGGCGGTGACGATCAGGGACAGCGGCGACACCACCTGCTTCTTGACGCCCTCGTCTTCCCAGGCGCTGCGCATCGACAGCGAATCCTTGCCGACCGGGATCGAGACACCGATCGCCTGGCACAGGTCGGAGGTGGCGCGCACCGCGTCGAACAGGCGCGCGTCCTCACCGGGGACGCCGGCCGGCGCCATCCAGTTGGCCGAGAGCTTGACGTCGCCGAGCTTGGCGACGTCGGCGGCAGCGAGGTTGGTCAGCGCCTCGCCGATCGCCATGCGCACCGACGCCGGCGCGTCGAGCACCGCCAGCGGCGTGCGTTCGCCCATGGCGAAAGCTTCGCCGGTGACACCGCAATAGTCGCTGAGGGTGACGGCGACGTCGGCGACCGGCACCTGCCAGGGGCCGACCATCTGGTCGCGCGCGGTGAGGCCGCCGACCGAGCGGTCGCCGATGCTGATCAGGAAGGTCTTGTCGGCCACCGCCGGCAGGCGCAGCACGCGGTAGGCGGCGTCCTTCAGTTCGACCTGCCCCAAGTCGAAGGCCGAACCCGGCGAAGGCAGGCGGACCACATCGCGCGTCATGCGCGGCGGCTTGCCGAGCAGCGCCTCCATGTCCATGTCCACCGGGTTGTCGCCGAAATGACAGTCGGTGACTACGAGACGCCCGTCGTCGGTGGCTTCGCCGACGACGGCGAAGGGGCAGCGCTCGCGTTCGCACAGCGCGCTGAATTCGGGGAGCCGCGTCGGCGGGATGGCCAGCACGTAGCGCTCCTGCGACTCGTTGCACCAGATCTCGGCCGGCGACATGCCGGGTTCCTCGATATGCACTTCGCGCAGGTCGAAGCGCGCGCCGCAGCCGCCGCCGTGCGCGAGTTCGGGCAAGGCGTTCGACAGGCCGCCGGCGCCGACGTCGTGGATCGACAGGATCGGGTTGCCGTCGCCTGCCGCCCAGCCGTCCCCCTCGGGCGCGCCGAGCTGCCAGCAGCGGTCGATCACTTCCTGCGCACGCCGCTCCATCTCGGGGTTGCCGCGCTGCACCGACGCGAAGTCGAGATCCTCGGTGTTGCTGCCGGTGCTCATCGAGCTGGCAGCACCGCCACCGAGGCCGATCAGCAGGCCGGGGCCGCCGAGCTGGACGAAGAGGACGCCGGGCGAGAGCTTTTCCGCCTTGAAGCACTGGTCGGCGGCGATCGCGCCGAGGCCGCCGGCGATCATGATCGGCTTGTGGTAGCCGCGCACGCTGGTCGATCCGTCGGCGTTGGCGACCGCCTGCTGGTAGGTGCGGAAGTAGCCGGCGAGGTTCGGCCGGCCGAATTCGTTGTTGAAGGCGGCGGCGCCGATCGGGCCTTCGAGCATGATGTCGAGCGCCGAGGCGATGCGCGACGGCTTGCCGTAGGCCACCGAGTCGGCTTCCCAGGGCTGCAGCGCACCCGGGATCTGCAGGTCGGAGACCGAGAAGCCGCACAGGCCGGCCTTCGGCTTCGAGCCGCGGCCGGTGGCCCCCTCGTCGCGGATCTCGCCGCCCGAGCCGGTGGCCGCACCGGGGAAGGGCGAGATCGCGGTCGGATGGTTGTGCGTCTCGACCTTGGCCAGGATGTGCGTGAGCTGCTCGTGGTAGCCGTAGCCACCGTCGGTCGCCGGGAAAAAGCGCTGCGCGACGTGGCCCTCGATCACCGAGGAGTTGTCCGAATAGGCGACCACCGTGCCCTCGGGGTGCGCCTTGTGCGTCTCGCGGATCATGCCGAACAGCGTCTCGCGCTTCTCCTCGCCGTCGATCACCCAGGCGGCATTGAAGATCTTGTGCCGGCAGTGCTCGGAGTTGGCCTGCGCGAACATCATCAGCTCGACGTCGGTCGGGTTGCGGCCGGCGCGCGCGAAGATGTCGACGAGGTAGTCGATCTCGTCGGGCGACAGCGCGAGGCCGAGACGCGAATCCGCCTCGACCAGCGCGTCACGGCCACCGCTGAGAAGATCGACGCGCGCGAGCGGCTTCGGCGCGACGTGGCCGAACAGCGCCGGCGCCTGCGCGAAGTCGTCGAGGACGGTCTCGGTCATGCGGTCGTGCAGCAGCGCGGCGACGGCGGCGCGCTTATCGGCCGGAATCGATGCAGGGCCGGCGATGCGGTAAGCGAGCACGCGCTCGATCCGCTCGACCCCATCGAGGCCGCAGTTCCAGGCGATGTCGGTGGCCTTCGACGACCACGGCGAGATCGCGCCCAGGCGTGGCGTTACCAGGAACAACTCGCCGCCAACCACCGCTGCCGGGCGTTCCGCGAGCAGCGCCGCCAGATGCTCGCGCTCGGCCCGATCGAGCGGCCGGCGCAGCGCGACGACGTGCCAGTACTCGGCCGAGTCGAGCGTCGCACCGGGCAGAACCGCGGCCAGTCCAGCCTGCAGGCGCTGGCGGCGGAACTCGGACAGCGCGTCGGCGCCGCGCAGGAAGAGGGTTTCAGGGAGGGCGGAAACGTTTTCGGCCATGGCGGGCGTCCGGAGGCGTCGTGGTAAAGGCGCGATTATAGCCCAGCGCCCATACCCGCCGCGGGATCACTCGCCATCCGGGCCAACGGCAAGCGCCGCCCGCAGCGCCTCGTCGGCCGGCGCCTCGATCGCCAGCCCACGGGCCACCGCGCGATTGACCGAGACCGAGAAATAGCGCGGATAGGACGCCGCCGGCAGCACGGAACGCCTGGCAAGCGAGCTGTCCAGGATCTCGGCGGTCTGCCGGGCGATCTGCGCCGGCGTGCTGAAGACCGCGGCCAGCGCCCCGGCCTTCACGTAGGCCTGCGAGAAACCCAGCAGCGGCTTGCCATGACGATACGCAGTCAGCAGGATCGGACGCGCCGAATCGCGCGTGAACACGACGCTGTCGGGTAGCGCCAGCAACAGGTCCACGTCGCGCAGCACGCGCGCGAGCGCCGGAATGATCTCGGGCTCGGACAGGACTTTCTCGCTGACCACCCCCGGTCCACCGCGCGCCTCCTCGGCCCGCAGGCGGGGCAGGAAGGCGCTCGACTCCGGCCCGAGCAGCACCCCCACCCGCGGCTTGCCGGGAAACAGCTTTCGAATCAGTGCGAGCTGGCGTGACAGCGGCTGGTCCAGATAGATCACCGAGAACTGCGCGCGCGGACGCCGCCGCGCCGACTCGGCGAGCACGCGCTCGTAGCTCGACCGCGGTACCAGCACGTTGAGCGTCGGCGGCAGGTCGCTGCGCTCGGCAGCCGCGCGCATCGCCCGCACCCCGACGGCGACGAGAAGCGAAGCCCCGCCCAGGCGCGGATCGTCGGCACGCTCCGGCAGGTCGGTCAGTTCGACCAGCGACAGCGAACGGCCGCTGATCGACGGATCGTCGAGCGCCCGCTGCAAGGCCTCGACGAACTCACGATGGAAGCCGCCACCCTCGCTGAGCAACACCGCAACACGCTCCTCCGCCAGCGTGGCGCTGCCGGCGAGCAAGAGCTGCGCCGCGATCAACAGCCACGCCAGACGTCGGCAAGGACGTCGGAGGGTGGCGAGGAGCGGCGCGCGGAACATGGAGGATCAGTAGGCAAGACGCAGGTTCACGAAGGCGCGTCGCCCCCAGAGGTTTTCGACGTAGAACTCGCGATACTGGCTGTCCTCCAGGTTCTGCACGATCAGCGCCAGCTCACCGTCGGTACCGTCCCACTTGAACTGGCGGGCGACGCGGACATCCCAGCGCGTGTAGGCATCCAGGGACCTGCCGCCGAAGGCTTCGATCGAACCGACGCGATAGACGCCGATGCTGGCACGCCAGAACGGAGTTAACTGGCGCGCCAGCAGCAGGTTCTGCCCGTGGCGCGAAGCCGTCCGGTCATAGCTGTAATCTTCCGATTGTCGATCGAGCGCTGGAGTGCGACGCGCGATCTTCGTCGACGACCAGCCGAAGTGAATTCTCGTGAAATCGTCGAGTTGCTGCTGCCATTGCGCCTCGAAGGAATGGACGCCGACTTCGCTCCGATTGCCGAAGGTGCGGACGGTGCCCGGAATCGCCGTCCCGCAGCAATCGAACTGGTACATCTCGATCAGGTCGCTGAGCGTGTCGTAGGACCACTTGAGATCGAGGGAGCCGCCACGCGGAAGCTGGATCAGGTAGCCCAGTTCACGCGAGTCGATGCGTTCTGGGCGCAGGTTGTTCTGTCCGTACAGGTACTGCAAGGGGAGAGTTCTGCCAGCAAGAAACTGGGGATCGATCACCGAATAAACCCAGCGGGAATTGCCCTGCTGCTCATAGAGCACCGGGTTGCGCCAAGCGCGGCTCACTGTCGCGCGGATCGTCTGCGCCGGCGTCAGGCGGTAATTGACGCCGGCGCGCGGCGAGGTATTGCTGCCGACGAAATTGTTGTGCTCGACCATCGCGCCGAAGTTGAATACGAGCGGGTCCAGCGGCCGCCACTCGGCGTTGGCGAAGAGGCTCTGCTGGTGGAAGCTCTTGAAGTCGTCGCCGCCGAGGTAAAGCGTGCTGCTGACGCGATCGAGGCGGAGCCCGCCGCCCCAGAGCAGGCGCAGGTGCTCGCCGGCCCAGAAGCTGTGCTGCGCCTCGACGTCGCTGCGCTCGGCGACGTGGTCGAGCGGACGATCGAAAGGGGTGGGAACGCCTGCTGTGATAACCCCCTTACACGTTTTTGTTTCTTTTAACCAAGCCCAGCCAAGAAATTGGCAGTTCGCTTCTGGTATCTTCAGTGTTAACGGCGCCTGCGTCGTACCGACCAGCTGGCTGAGATCTTCCGAAAGGCGGTCGCGGTTGTGATACAGGCGCAGACTGAACTGACTGTCGGCACCGAGGTCGCGTTGCCAGCGCGCCAGCGCGAACAGACTTTCGACGTCCTTGTCGCGCCGGGGATTGGCGTTTGTAAATTTGCCGGGATAATCGCCGGTTCCGCGACTACCGCCCGAATAACCGAACTGCAGTTGCAATTCGTCGCTGGCGTTGATCCGGTAATCGCCGCGGAACGACAGGTTGCCGATCCGCTTGTTGTCGGTGCGCGTGTGCACATCGATCTTGTTCTCGAAACGCCCGTCATAGTCCCTGGTGTAGCCTCTGTCGCCACGCAACTGCAAGGTCATGCGGTAGTCCATGTCGGTGGTACGACCGCCGTAGCGCAGCGTCGCGTCGCTGCCGACCTTGCCGGCGGAGAGCGAGACCAGTTTGCCCTGTACCTCGGCCGGGTGGCGCGTGATGATGTTGATGACGCCGAGGAAGGAATTGGCGCCGTAGCTCGCCGCATTCGGGCCGCGCACGACTTCGACGCGCTCGATGTCGTCGAGCGTGAGCGGGATGTTGCTCCAGATCGGCCCGCCGAACAGTGGCGTATACACCGACCGCCCGTCGATCAGGATCTGCATCCGCTTGGCTTAGGGATCGGTCATTCCGTGGTAGCTGACGACGTGACCGGGAACGACTTCCTTGTCGACGTTGTAGGCGACGTACATTCCCGGAACGAGGCGAAACAGGTCGGCGACATCCCAGGCGCCGGAATCGCGGATCATCTCCTGGTCGATGATCGTCATCGACGCCGGGGTATCGGCAAGCGACTGGCGCATTCGCGTCGCCGACACGACCGCCGGCAGTTCGCCGAGGAAATCGTCCTCGGACAGGGCTTCCTCGGCCGACGCCGGCAGCACGCAAGCAGCGCCGAATAGCGGAACCAGAAGCCGAGCGAACGGCAAGCGCAGCTTGCTTCGGGCACGCGGGCGGGAGCTTGGGTAAAGAGGAAATCTTTTTGGCATGATACCCATCCATCTGGTTCGAGTTTTTCATGCGATTATCCCCGCCTTGCGCAGCAGGCAACAAGAAAGATCGCGAGTATCCCGGCAGGGGATGCGCAGGACAAGCGCTTGGACGATCGTCTGCCGCGTCCACCATCGACGCGCAGCCCCGCGTGGCGGCGGCGGTGGCCACGAACGGGCGTCGGTCGCGGCCCCGTTCGGGCCTGCCGGCCCTCCCACGAGGACGCTGCGCAACGCGCGCGCTCCCACGGGAAGCCTCCCGGCCGGGTTGCCGCGTGCATCGGCGCGGCGAGCGTTTTCGGCTACCATTCCGGGACCGGCCGCTGCGGCCCATCGAGGCGAAAGACCATGCCTGGCGAACAACACCCTGCCCTGCCCCTCCTGGATATCGAGCAGTTGCGCACGCTCGAGCGGGCCGCCGCCGACCAGCCCCTGATGCAGCGGGCGGGAGCGGCGGCTGCCGAACTGGCGGCGACCCTGTGCGCCGCCGGCGACGAGGTGCTCGTCCTCGCCGGCCCCGGTGCCAACGGCGGCGATGCCTTCGTCACCGCCTCCGGGCTCTCCGAACGCGGCTTCGCCCCCTCCGTGGTCTTCATCGGCGACGCCGGGCGCCTGTCGGGCGAAGCGGCGGCTGCCTACCGGCGCTGGATCGATGGCGGTGGCAGGACGCTCGGGGAAATTCCCGACGGCAGACGCTGGTCGCTGATCATCGACGGGCTGTTCGGCATCGGACTCGCGCGTCCGCTCGCCGGTCGCGCCGCCGAACTCGTGGCCGCCGCCAACGCGCTCGCCGCGCGCGAGCGCTGCCCGCTGCTCGCGCTCGACTGCCCGAGCGGCCTCGACGCGGCGACGGGCGTCGTCGGCGGTCCCGCGATCGAGGCCAGCCATACCTTGAGCTTCATCGCCGCCAAGCCCGGGCTGTTCACCGGCGACGGCCCCGACCATTGCGGCGCGATCAGCATCGACGCGCTCGGACTCGACGACGAGGTAGCCGCCCTGGCGCGCGGCTACCTCCTCTCCCGGTCCTTCTTCGCCGGGCAACTGCGACCGCGCGCGCGCAACACGCACAAGGGCTCCTACGGCAACGCCGGCATCGTCGGTGGCGCTCCGGGAATGGTCGGCGCCGCACTGCTCGCGGGACGCGCAGCGCTCAGGATGGGCGCGGGAAAAGTCCTGGTCGGGATGCTCGACGCCAACGCGCCAGCCGTCGATGGCGGACAGCCGGAACTGATGCTGCGCGCGCCCGCAACGCTGCTCGGCGGCGTCGACGCGCTGCTCTGCGGGCCGGGCCTCGGCAGCAGCGACACCGCGCGCGCCCTGCTGGCCGAGGCGCTGGGCTTGCCGCAGCCGCTGCTGCTCGACGCCGACGCGCTCAACCTCGTCGCCGCCGACCCGGCCCTGCGGGAGGCGCTGGCGGCACGCAGCGCGCCCGGCCTGCTCACACCGCACCCGGCCGAAGCGGCCAGGCTGCTCGGCACGACCGTCGCCGCCGTGCAGGCCGACCGCGTCGCCGCCGCCCGGGAACTCGCCCGCCGCTACGGCGCGGCCGTCGTGCTCAAGGGCTGCGGTAGCGTCGTCGCGCTCGCCGACGGGCGCTGGTTCATCAATACCAGCGGCAACCCGGGAATGGCCAGCGCCGGCATGGGCGACGTGCTCTCAGGAATGATCGTCGCGCTGCTCGCCCAGGGCTGGCCGGCAGAACAGGCACTGGCAGGCGCCGTCCACCTGCACGGTGCCGCCGCAGATGCGCTGGTGCAGGCCGGCATCGGCCCGATCGGCATGAGTGCGGGCGAGACGATCGACGCCGCGCGCCGCTTGCTCAACGCGTGGTGCGCCGAAGCAGCCGACCAGGCGTAGCAGCCCCGGCAACTTCGCCATGGCAGCGCCGGTGTACAATCGGACGCTGGCGCGACGATGACGCCGCTGACGAACGACTCGAGAACACGATGAACACCACCCCGCCCGAATCCACCATCGCCGCCCGCCCCGCCCTGCCCGCGGACTCCGAAATCGACGCCAACGTCGCCGCCGCGCTCGCCGAAGACGTCGGCGCCGGCGACCTGACCGCCGACCTCGTCGCCGCCGACACGATCAGCCGCGCCCGCGTCATCTCGCGCGAGGCGGCGGTGCTCTGCGGCAGCGCCTGGTTCGAGCGCTGCTTCGCGCGCATCGACCCGCGCGTGAGCGTGCGCTGGCAGGCCGCCGACGGCGATCGCGTCGAACCGGGACAGACCCTGTGCGAGATCGAGGGGCCCGCACGCGCGCTGCTCACCGGCGAACGCAGCGCACTCAACTTCCTGCAGTTGCTGTCCGGGGTGGCGACGCGCACGCGCGAATTCGTCGATACGGTCGCCGCGGTTCCCGGTTCGCGCGCACAGATCGTAGACACGCGCAAGACGGTCCCCGGACTTCGCCTGGCGCAGAAGTACGCGGTCGCCTGCGGCGGCGGCGGCAACCACCGGCTCGGCCTGCACGACGCGATCCTGATCAAGGAAAACCACATCGCCGCCGCCGGCGGCATCAGCGCGGCGATGGCGGCGGCACGCGCGGTCGCCGCTGCTGCCGGTGCGCGCTGCAAGTTCATCCAGGTCGAGGTCGAGAACCTCGACGAGTTGCGTGAAGCACTCGCCGCGGGGGCGAAGATGATCCTGCTCGACAACATGGACAACGCGACCATGCGTCAAGCCGTCGACATCGGCGCCGGCCGCGCCATCCTCGAAGCTTCCGGTGGCGTCAATCTCGACACCGTCGCCGGCATCGCCGCCACCGGCGTCGACCGCATCTCGATCGGCTCGCTGACCAAGGACGTGCGCGCGCTCGACCTGTCGATGCGCATCCTCTGAAATTACGGACGCCGGCCTTGGGAGGGCCGGCAGGCCCGACGAGAGCTTACGTCATTGCGAGGCGCGCAGCGCCGTGGCAATCCAGTTCGTTTTCTGTCTCGACGCCCTTCAAGACGCGAGCCCCACGCACTGGATCGCCACGCCCTGCGGGCTCGCGATGACGGTTACGGTCTCAGCCCCTCTCCATGCACTCCCGGCACCGCCGTCATTGCGAGGCACGCAGCGCCGTGGCAATCCAGTTCGTTCTTCTGTCTCGACGCCCTTCACGACGCGAGCCCTACGCACTGGATCGCCACGCCCTGCGGGCTCGCGATGACGTTTACGGTCTCAGCCCATCTCCATGCACTCCCGGCACCGCCGTCATTACGAGGCGCGCAGCGCCAGGGGGCAAAACCGCCGTCATTGCGAGGCGCGCAGCGCCGTGGCAACACCGCCGTCATTGCGAGGCGCGCAGCGCCGTGGCAATCCAGTTCGTTCTCTGTCTCGACGCCCTTCACGACGCGAGCCCCACGTACTGGATCGCCACGCCCTGCGGGCTCGCGATGACGGTTACGCTCTCAGCCCATCTCCATGCACTCCCGGCACCGCCGTCATTACGAGGCGCGCAGCGCCAGGGGGCAAAACCGCCGTCATTGCGAGGCGCGCAGCGCCGTGGCAATCCAGTTCGTTTTCTGTCTCGGCGCCCTTCACGACGCGAGCCCCACGTACTGGATCGCCACGCCCTGCGGGCTCGCGATGACGGTTACGGTCTCAGCCCCTCTCCATGCACTCCCGGCACCGCCGTTCATTGCGAGGCACGCAGCGCCGTGGCAACAGCGCCGTCATTGCGAGGCGCGCAGCGCCGTGGCAATCCAGTTCGTTTTCTGTCTCGACGCCCTTCACGACGCGAGCCCCACGTACTGGATCGCCACGCCCTGCGGGCTCGCGATGACGTGAAATAACGTCCCCGAAACTTATTACGCCTCGACGTGGCGGGCGACGAAGTCCTTGACCGCCTGGACGTCGACGTCGAGGGTCTCGACGCGTTGCGGCAACTGCTCGATGCCGACCAGCGCGCGCGGACGCTCGGGGAGGCGGCCGAAGGCTTCGAAGATGGTCGCTTCGAACTTGGCCGGCTGCGCCGTCTCGAGCACGATCATCGGCACGCCGGCTTCGCGGAATTCGGCGGCAACCTTGAGGCCGTCGGCCGTGTGCGGGTCGACGACGACGCCGTACTGCTCGAAGGTGTCGCGGATCGTCGCCAGGCGGTTGGCGTGCGTGCTGCTGCCGGAGACGAAGCCGAATCCGGGGATGCGCGCGAAGTAGTCGGTCGCGGCGAGGTCGAAACCGCGACCGGCGTCGACTTCGGCCCACAGCTTGCGCACCACCGCCGGGTCGCGGCCGACCAGGTCGTAGACGAAGCGTTCGAAGTTCGACGCCTTGGAGATGTCCATCGACGGGCTCGAGGTGGCGTGCGTGTCGGCAGCCGAACGCGGGCGGTAGGCGCCTGAGTGGAAGAACTCGTCGAGCACGTCGTTCTCGTTGGTCGCCAGCACCAGGCGGGCGATCGGCAGCCCCATCTGGCGCGCGATGTGGCCGGCGCAGATGTTGCCGAAGTTGCCCGAAGGCACCGCGAAGGCAACCTTTTCGTCGTTGCTCTGCGTGGCCGCGAAGTAACCCTTGAAGTAATAGACGATCTGCGCGACGACGCGCGCCCAGTTGATCGAATTCACCGCGCCGATGCGGTACTTCGCCTTGAACCCGGCGTCGTTGGAGACCGCCTTGACGATGTCCTGCGCGTCGTCGAAGGTGCCGCGCACGGCGATGTTATGGATGTTCTCGTCCTGCAGCGAGTACATCTGCGCGCGCTGGAAGTCGCTCATGCGCCCGGCCGGCGAGAGCATGAAGACGCGCACGCCCTTCTTGCCGCGCATCGCGTACTCGGCGGCCGAGCCGGTGTCGCCGGAGGTGGCGCCGAGGATGTTGATCTCCTCGCCGCGCTTGGCGAGCACGTACTCGAACAGCGCGCCGAGCAACTGCATCGCCATGTCCTTGAACGCCAGGGTCGGGCCGTTCGAGAGTTCGAGGATACCCAACCCCGGTTCCAGCCAGCGCAGCGGCGTGATCTCGGCAGCGTCGCCGCCGCCACGCACGTAGGCGTAGGTTTCGGCAGTGTAGGTGCGCTTGACCAGCGCCTTCAGGTCGTCCGCAGGAATATCGTCGATGAACTTCGACAGCACGGCGAAGGCGAGGTCGGCGTAGGACAGGCCGCGCCAGGCGTCGAGTTCGGCGCGCGTGACCTGCGGGTAGGACTCGGGCAGGTAGAGCCCGCCGTCCGGCGCGAGGCCGCCGAGCAGGATGTCACAGAAGGATTTGGAGGAAGCAGCGTCCGACGAGGCGGCACGGGTCGACAGGTAGCGCATGGCAGGGCCGGGCGGAATGATGGAAGCTGCGAAGTCTAGCACGGACGACCGTCGGCGAAGCCTTGCCCGCCGCCGCTGACGCAGGGAAACGCGGCTGCAAACGCGCGTAAACGACAAAGCCGGCACGAGGCCGGCTTCTTTCGGCAAGCGGGTCGGAGACCCGCTCAGCGCAGCAATATATTGCTGCTTACTTCTTTTCTTCGGCCGGGGCAGCAGCCGGAGCAGCAGCTTCAGCAGCCTTCGCTTCTTCAGCAGCCTTTTCTTCGGTCGCAGCCGGCGCCGGAGCAGCTTCAGCCGGGGCAGCAGCGGGAGCCGGAGCAGCGGGCGCTTCGGCGGGCTTCTTGTCGCAAGCGGAAACGGCAACAGCGGCGAGCAGGGCGGCAATCAGGAGGGAGTTCTTCATTTTTGAATCCTTATGGACAAAAGTTGGACCAACAACCGGTCATTTTTTGGGCCGGCTCGACCGGCGGGGGCGCCGATCAGCGCGCAATCCTACTCCGCTTCGCAAAGGACGGCTAGTGATTGACGCGATGCAGCATGTCACGAAGATGACCCTGTTGGCAATACTTCGGCAGGGCGCGGGCTTATTGGCGTTGTTAATGATTGTAAATCACGGCGCATGGCCTCCATTACCTTGAAAAACCGCTGCCGCTCGCTACAATCCGCGCTTTGCCGCAGGAATGATCATGCCGACCGGAATCATCGAATCGCTCGACCACGAAGCTCGCGGGATCGCGCGGCTCGATGGCAAGACGATCTTCATCGAGGGCGCACTGCCCGGCGAACTCGTCGAGTTCGAAGCGCACCGCAAGAAACCGACCTACGAGGTCGCCCGCCTGACACGCGTGCTCAAGCCCTCGGCCAACCGCGTCACGCCGCGTTGCCCGCACTTCGGCGTCTGCGGCGGCTGCAGCATGCAGCATGTCGACATGGCGGCGCAGGTCGCCGCCAAGCAGCGCGTTCTCGAAGACAACCTGCACTTCCTCGGCAAGACCGAAGCCGAGCAGCTGTTCCCGGCGATCTACGGCAGCCAGTGGGGCTACCGCCACCGCGGCCGGCTGTCGGTGCGCAAGGTGGTGAAGAAAGGCGGCGTCCTGGTCGGCTTCCACGAGCGCAAGAGCAGCTACGTCGCCGAGATGGCGCAGTGCCCGAACCTGCCGCCGAAACTGTCGGCGCTGATCATGCCGCTGCGCGCGCTGGTCGGCCAGCTGTCGATCGCCGAGCGCCTGCCGCAGATCGAGTTCGCGGTCGGCGAACACGTCACCGTCCTCGTCCTGCGCGTGCTCGAAGCGCCGACTCCGGCCGACGAGGTGCTGCTGCGCGAATTCGCCGACCTGCACGGCATCGTCTTCTACCTGCAGCCGAAGGGCCCGGCGTCCGCCTATCGTTTCCATCCGCTCGACGCAGCGCCCCTCTCCTACACGCTGCCCGAATTCGGCATCGAGCACTTCTTCGCGCCGACCGAATTCACGCAGGTCAACCATGCGATCAACCGCGTGCTGGTGCGGCGTGCGCTGCGCCTGCTCGACGTGCAGCCAGGAGAACGCATCGCCGACCTCTTCTGCGGGCTCGGCAACTTCACGCTGCCGATCGCGCGCTGCGGCGCCGAGGTCGTCGGTATCGAAGGCAGCGCCGAGCTGGTCCGTCGCGCGGGCGAGAACGCCGCGGACAACGGGCTCGCCGACAGGACGCAGTTCGCGGTGGCCAACCTGTTCGAGGCGACGCCCGAGTCGATCGCCGCGCTCGGCCGCTTCGACAAGATGCTGATCGACCCGCCGCGCGAAGGCGCGGTCGAGGTGGTGAAGTCGCTCGCCGACGACGGACCCTCGAGGATCGTCTATATCTCGTGCAACCCGTCGACGCTCGCACGCGACGCGGCGATCCTCACCCACCAGAAGGGCTACCGCCTGCGCGGCGCCGGCGTCGTGAACATGTTCCCGAACACCTCGCACGTCGAATCGATCGCGCTGTTCGAGCGCGGCTGAACGTCCTGTTGCACCTGAACGCTGCGGCCGCGGCCGCAGCGCCGCCGAGTTCCCCGTGAAAGAGCAGACCCTCGACTTCCTGCGCCGCTTCTATCCGCTGGCGGCTTTCCTCGGCGGCTTCATCTGGGACGCGCTGACACTCGGCCGCAAGGTGCAGACGGCCGACTTCTGGAAGCTCGGCGCCTACCTGCTCGCCGCCGGCCTGCTTGCGCTGTGGCTGGCACGCCGCGAGGCGCTGCAGGTGGTGGCGCCGGAACCGGGTACGAAACTGCGCGAACGGGTCGCCGGGCTGGCCTGGCAGGCGCCCTATCTCGCGCTGCAGTTCCTGTTCGGCGGCATCTTCTCGGCGCTCTTCATCCTCTATTTCAAGAGCTCCGGCCACCTCGGCACCTGGCTGATGACGCTCTTCCTCGGCGCGCTCCTGGTCGGCAACGAATTCGTCGGCAAGCGCTACGGCGAGCGCTTCACGCTGACTTGGGCGATGCTCGCGCTCAACGCCATCCTGCTCTGCAATTTCGTCCTGCCGCACGCGCTCGGCAGCCTCGATCCGCTCTGGTTCTACGTATCGACCATCGCCGGACTCCTCCTCGCCCACCTGACCTGGTGGCTGGCGCCGGGGCGACCGGGGTCGATCTGGCCGTCCTGGGGGATGACGAGCGTGCTCCTGCTCGCCTGGAACCTCGGCATGATCGCACCGGTACCGCTGGTCATGCGCGACCTCGCCGTCGGTCACGGCCTGACCATCGAGGGCGGTCGCCCCGACCTGCTGGTGGAACGCCCCCCCTTCTGGCAATTCTGGCGCGACGCGTCGACCACCGTCCATGTCGCCGCGGGCGACAAGCTCTACGGCGTGTCGGCGGTGTTCGCGCCGAAAGGCGTCACGGCCGCGCTCGAACACCGCTGGGAATTCCTCGACAAGGGCCGCTGGCGCGCGGTCGCGCACAGCCGCTTCCAGTCGACCGGCGGCCGCGCCGGCGGCTTCCGTGGCCATTCCTGGGTCCTCGACCCGCAGCCGGGAAGCTGGCGACTGGTGGTCGGGACCCAGGACGGGCGCACGATCGGCACGCTCAAGCTCGAGGTCGAGCGCGGCACCGTCGCGCCTGAAGACCTGGTCGTGCGCAGCTTCAACTGAAGCCGCCCGGCCCGCAGCCTCTAGCCTGAGGCGGCGTTACGTGATTTCATAACGGATTTTTCACGGGAAACAGTGCAATGGATTGGACCAAGAAGCAGCTGATCATCTTCCTGTTGCTGCCGATGGCCGTGATCATCGGCTGGGCAGCGACCGTCAGCACCGTCTGGACCGGCCTCTTCTTCGCCGTGACCTACGCGATCTTCGCGGTCATGGTGAAGTACGTGCTCTTCGACACCTGACAAAATTCGGGATACCCCAAAAGCAAAAAGCCAACCTTGCGGTTGGCTTTTTGCTTGAAGACTTCTTGGCGCGCCCGGAGCGATTCGAACGCCCGACCCCTTGGTTCGTAGCCAAGTACTCTATCCAACTGAGCTACGGGCGCGCTGCCTCTGTCGGACGATTTCGTCGGTGACAGAGGGCAGGATTATAGCCCATCGGCAGCGGCTGTCAAGCAAGATCAAGAGTGCAAGATACGGGACGCGCAAAAGCAGAAAGCCAACCTTGCGGTTGGCTTTCTGCTTGAAGACTTCTTGGCGCGCCCGGAGCGATTCGAACGCCCGACCCCTTGGTTCGTAGCCAAGTACTCTATCCAACTGAGCTACGGGCGCGCTGCCATCTGAATTGCTGCTCGAACTGTCGTTCGCGCTGCGTCAGAAGCTGCGCATTATAGAGAAGACTGCCGGGGAGCGCAAGCCCCTGCCTGCGGCGAATCTCGCCGCAGGCACCGCGGGCGATCAGGCGGCGAGCATGTCCTTCAGGTCTTCCTCGACCGAGCCGATCAGCTTCAGGCCGAACTGCTGGTTGAGGATGCCGACCAGGTTCGGCGTCAGGAAGCCGGGAGCGGTCGGGCCGACGCGGATGTCCTTGATGCCGAGCGAGAGCAGCGTCAGCAGGATCACGATTGCCTTCTGCTCGAACCACGACAGCACCAGCGATAGCGGCAGGTCATTGACGCCGCACTCGAAGGCGTCCGCCAGCGCCAGCGCGAGCTGGATCGCCGAGTAGGCGTCGTTGCACTGGCCGATGTCCAAGAGACGCGGGATGCCGTTGATGTCGCCGAACTCGAGCGTGTTGAAGCGGAACTTGCCGCAGGCGAGCGTCAGGATCAGCGAGTCCTTCGGCACGGCCTGTGCCATCTCGGTGTAGTAGCTGCGCTCGTCACGGATGCCGTCGCAGCCGCCGATCAGGAAGAAGTGCTTGATGTTGCCGGCCTTGACCTGCTCGATCACCGCCGGTGCCGCGCCCATCAGCGCGTTGCGCGCAAAGCCCGTGGTCGTATAGACCGGCTCGGCATCGGCGGTGAAGCCGGGCTGCGCCAGCGCGGCTTCGATCACCGGCGTGAAGTCGTTGTCGGCGAGGTGCGTGACACCCGGCCAGCCGACGATGCTGCGCGTGAAGATGCGCGCAGTGTAGTCGCCGACCTTCGGGTCGATGATGCAGTTCGAGGTCATGACGATGCTGCCCGGGAACGCGGCGAACTCGCTCTGCTGGTTCTGCCAGGCGGTGCCGTAGTTGCCGACCAGGTGCTTGTACTTCTTGAACGCGGGGTAGGCGTGCGCCGGCAGCATTTCGCCGTGCGTGTAGACGTTGATGCCGCGGCCCTCGGTCTGCTGCAGGATCAGTTCGAGATCGTGGTAGTCGTGGCCGGAGACGAGGATCGCCTGGCCCTTGATCGGCTGCGTGTTGACGCGGGTCGGTTCGGGATGGCCGAAGGTGTCGGTCTCACCCTTGTCGAGCATCTGCATGATGCGGTAGTTGAGCTGGCCGATGTCCATCGAGCACTGGAAGAGCTGGCCGACATCGGTCGGGTTGGTCGCCAGCCAGGCCATGATCTCGTGGAATTTCCCCGCCACCTCGGCGTCGGTCTGGCCGAGGACGCGCGCGTGTTCCATGTACGCGGCGGCACCCTTGAGGCCGTAGAGGGAGAGGAGACGCAGGCCGATCACGTCCTCGCCGACTTCGGCCTTCTGCAGGTTGAAGCGGAACTGCAGGGCGTCGGAGAGCATCACCACCTTGGCGTCGGGCAACTGGTAGTGGGCGGCGGCCGGCAGCGTTTCCGGGGTGATGCCCTGCTCGGCGCAGGCTGCTGCATAGCGCGCCTTGAGCTGGTTGCGATAGCCTTCGGCGCGGCGGCTGAAGTCGATGATGCGCTCGGCGTCGAAATTGACGTTGGTCAGCGTCGAGAAGAAGGCCTGCGGCACGTAGGCGTCGATCTCGGCATCGACGATGCCGACCTTGCGCGCGGCGACGGCGTAGGTCGACACGGCCTGCAGCAGGTGCACGAGCATGTCCTGGAGGTCCGAAACCTCACCAGTCTTGCCGCACTTGCCGTTGTTGAAGCTGCAGCCGGCGACGCCCTTGACGTTGCGGGTGGTCTGTTCACATTGCACACAAAACATGATGCTTCCTTGCTGGTTGGATTGAGGACACCAACTCAATAGCGAGGACCGTGCCAGGAGTGCAAGCGATTGATTTAAAAACCACTCTCTCCGCCCAAGAAGCAAACCATGTCAAATTGACTCCAGGCCATCCGGAGTCAATTCGACTCATTCGGCGTCGGATTGACTCCGAAAAGCAAGCCAGCGGCTTGCCGCGGCGTGAACTCAGATTCCCAGCCGCCGTGCGAGTCGCTGCAGGTTGGCGCGGTCTAGCCCGAGACGCCGGGCGGCCTGCGTCCAGTTGTTCGTGCATTCGGCCAAGGCCGCAGCGATCAGGCGGCGCTGGTAGTCGTCAACCGCCTCGCGCAGACCGCCGCCCGGCAGCGCGAGCGGGCTGGCGCCGGCCTCCGCGCTCCCCGCAACGCTCTCCCCGGCTGGCACGGGCTCGACCGCTGCGCTGACCGACTCGGCCGGCAAGGCCAGATCGTCGGGACGCAGCAGCACCCGCTCCGGGTCGCGCTGCGCAGCCTTCAGGCTGGCGCGCAGCAGCAGGTGCTCCAACTCGCGCACGTTGCCCGGCCAGTCGTAGGCAGCGAGCGCGGCGAGCGTCTGCGGATGCAGGTCGATGCGCCCGATGCCGAGCTTGTGCCGCGCCGCATCGACGAAATAGCCGGCGAGCACCGGCAGGTCCTCGCGATGCTCGCGCAGCGGCGGCACCGCGATCGGATAGACGCGCAGGCGGTGGTAGAGGTCGCTACGGAAACGCCCCGCCTCGACCTCGTGCAGCAGGTCACGGTTGGTCGCGGCGATGATGCGCACGTCGACGCGGATCACCTCGTCGGCGCCGACACGCTGGATCTCGCCCTGCTGCAGTGCGCGCAGCAGCTTGGCCTGCAGGCCGAGCGGCAGTTCGCCGATCTCGTCGAGGAACAGCGTCCCGCCGTGCGCCAGCTCGAACTTGCCGGCGCGGTCGGCCGTGGCGCCGGTGAACGCCCCCTTGCGGTGCCCGAACAGTTCGCTCTCGGCCAGCGACTCGGGAAGCGCCGCGCAATTCACCTGGACCAGCGCCTGTTCGCTGCGTGCCGACTGCGCGTGCACGGTACGCGCGACCAGTTCCTTGCCGGTCCCTGTTTCGCCGGTGATCAGCACCGCCAGGTCGGTCGCCGCGACCATCGCAATCTCGCGGCGCAGCTCGCGCATAGAGCGGCTGTTGCCGATCAGGTCACCCTCGCGGCGCAGCGCCTCCTGCATCAGGTCGCGGGCGATCGCGCGCTGGCGCTCGCTGGCCTGTTCGAGCGCGCGGATCAGCGCGACGTTGCGCAGGGTTGCCGCCGCCAGCGCGGCGAAGGCGGCCACCGTCGAGTCTTCGAGACGAGCGAACGCATTCTGGTCGAGCGCGTCGAGGGTGAGCACGCCGACGAGTTCGCGATCGACATGCAGGCTGCAGCCGAGGCAGGCATGCACCGGCATCTCGTGTTCGGGATCGCTGGCAAGCAGCCGGTCGAACGGGTCGGGCAAGTCGCAGTCGGCGGGGAAACGCACCGGGTCGGACGAGGCCAGGATCGCCGCCAGCCGCGGATGCGCTTTCGGGTCGAAGCGCCTGCCCATCAGGTCGGGCGCCAGCCCCTGGCTGGCCATCGGCACCAGCGTGCCCTGGTCGAGGTGCAGCAGCGTGACCGCGTCGCAGGGCAGGACCGAACCGATCGCCGCGACCAGTCGCTGGAACTGGACCTCGCCCGGCATGGTGTTGGAGAGATCGACCGCAATCTGCCACAGCGCACGGTCGATGGCTTGCTGGAAACGCATGAAGCTCCCGATAAGCGAAAGGCGACCGGCAGCCTGGCGAATCGATGGCGCGGCCCGCGTCGCGCAGTTGCACACGCCATGCCGACGCCGGATTCGCTGGCCGGTCGATGATCATTTCTTCCGGTAAATGGCGCAGCAGCATAGCATTCCCCTTTCGTGTGACGAAAAGTTTCTCTACGATGCCGCTTTTTGCAGAACAGGCTGCTACGCTAGATCTCAATGAAAAACACCAAGCCGCAAAAACTGATCGAATTCAAGGGCAGCACGGTCCCCGTGATCATCATCACCGTGCGCAGCCTGGAGGCACAGGCGCTGCGCGACGAGGCGCAGAAGATCTTCGGTGACAGCGATTTTTTTGACGGCGACGCTGGCCTGATCGACCTCTCCCAGGTCGGCGACGCGGAGCGAGCCGACTGGAAAGTCATCCGGGAATGCTTCGCGGGCAAGGGTCTTAAGCTGATCGGCGTCCGCGGCGGCAGCGAGTCGCTCCAGAAATCGGCACTGGCCGCGCATCTCGCGGTCTTCCCGAGCGACGCGCGCGCGCGCAGCGAGTCGCCGGCAGTCGCGGATGAGGAAGAGGCCGTCCCTGCCGCAGCGCCCGCCAGCAGCGTCGCGGCGCCCGTAACTGCTCCCGCCGCGAGCGCGAGCGAACCCCCGCTCGCGGCAGCCGTTCCCGCGGCCAGGACGACGATGGTGGTCGATCGCCCCTTGCGCTCGGGCCAGCGCGTTTATGCGCGCGGTGGCGACCTCGTCGTCCTCGCCGCGGTCAACGCCGGTTCCGAGGTCATCGCCGACGGCAACATTCATGTTTACGCGCCGCTGCGCGGACGTGCGCTCGCCGGCGCCAGTGGCGACCACGACGCGCGCATCTTCAGCACGCGCTTCGAGCCCGAGCTGATCTCGGTCGCCGGTGTTTATCGCACCTTCGAGACGGGGGTTCCCGAGCAACTGGCCGGACAGGCCGTACACGTCAGCCTGGACGCCGACGGCAACAGTCTGCTGCTGGAGACCATGAAGCTTGATTGAACGTAAGCCGCATTGCGAGTTAAAGTTCGCTTCATATTCAATATCTGTTTTTTACATCGGAGAACAATTCCGTGATGCGCATCATCGTTGTGACCTCGGGCAAGGGCGGCGTCGGCAAGACCACCACCAGCGCCAGTTTTGCAACTGGCCTCGCCCTGCGCGGCTTCAAGACCGCCGTGATCGACTTTGACGTGGGTCTACGCAATCTCGACCTGATCATGGGCTGCGAGCGGCGCGTCGTCTATGACCTCGTCAACGTACTGCACAACGAAGCCAACCTCAGCCAGGCGCTGATCAAGGACAAGCATTGCGAGAACCTGTTCGTGCTGCCTGCCTCGCAGACGCGCGACAAGGACGCGCTCACCGAAGAGGGTGTCGAGGGGGTGCTCAAGGAACTCGAACAGATGGGCTTCGAGTACGTGGTCTGCGACTCCCCCGCCGGCATCGAGCGTGGCGCGGTGATGGCCCTGACCTTCGCCGACGAGGCGCTCGTCGTCTCCAACCCGGAAGTCGCCTCGGTGCGCGACTCCGACCGCATCCTCGGCATCCTCCAGGCGAAATCCCGGCGCGCCAGGGAAGGCGGCGAGCCGGTCAAGGAACACCTGCTGATCACCCGCTACTCGCCGAAGCGGGTGACCGACGGCGAAATGATGTCGTACAAGGACATCGAGGAAATCCTGCGCGTGCCGATGATCGGCGTCATTCCCGAGTCGGACGTGGTCCTGCAAGCCTCCAACCAGGGCACGCCGGTGATCCACGAGAGCGGCACCGACGTCGCCGAAGCTTACAAGGACGTGGTCGCCCGTTTCCTGGGCGAAGACCTTCCCTTGCGTTTCGTCGACTACGAGAAACCCGGACTGTTCAAGCGCCTGTTCGGAGGGAAGTAGGCCATGTCCCTCTTTTCACTGATTTTCGGTAACAAGCCCAAAAGCGCCCCGATCGCCAAGGAGCGCCTGCAACTGATCATCGCCCACGAACGCGCCGAGCAGACCAGCGCGCCCGATTTCCTGCCGGCCCTGCAGCAGGAGTTGCTGGCGGTGATTTCCAAATACGTCTCGGTCAACGCCGACGACATCAAGGTGGCACGCGAGAAGAAGGGCAACTTCGAAGTGCTCGAAGTGAACATCGTGCTCCCGGAGCACGAAAGGCCGCGCTGATCGACACTCCGGCCAGAACGGAAGGGTTTTCAGGAAAGGGGACGGCCAACGTCCCCTTTTTTTGCGAGCCCGCTGCCGGAAATGTCCGACCTCGTGAAGAGCGAAGCCGGCGGAGACGATCTGTTACATCTCGCGGTCGGCGGCGACCTCGTTGGTGCGTTATCCGGACATGGATGCGCACAGTGAGCGCACAAACGAGGAGCGCATGAAAAAGTTCGTCAATTCCGTCCTGGCCACCGTGCTGATCGCCGTCAGCAGCAGCGCCGTCGCCGGCCCCTACGGCCACCCGATGCGCCACGGCCACATGCACGGACACATGTACGGAAATGCGTACAGACACCACCACGGCGGCGGCAACTGGGTCGCCCCGCTGGTGCTGCTCGGTGTCGGTGCTGCGGCAGCGAGCGCCTGGGCGGTGCAGCGACCCGCACCGCCGCCGGTGTATGCCACCCCGACGCCACCGCCACTGCCGATGTGGTACTACTGCCGCTCGGCAGGGGCCTACCACCCCTGGGCGCAGGTCTGCCCAGAGGGCTGGGAACCGGTCCCGGCGCGCCCCTAGCCCTGGCGCGCTCCGGCTGCGTGCCGCCGGTTCAAGCGGCCGGAATCGCGGAAGGGAAACGCCGGCGGAACCCTTCCGGAACGGCGGCCTTCCTGCGCAGCTGATAATCGAAGAAGACGATCCCGGTCTTGCCGCGGGCGACTTCGCGAGCGCTCTCCTTCTCGTGCAGCCGCCAGACAAGGTCGCAGCCGTGCTCGTGGAAGTCGCCGGCGCCCATGGAGACGACCATGAGCTCGCCGTGGAATGCCTCCGACCGATACTGCACGGCGGCATCGGCGACGACGATGCCGAGTCCATCGATGTCGAGTTCGCTGTAGCCGAGCGACTTGAAGAAGCGCATGCGCGCTTCGGAGACGAGCGCCAGCACCTGCGCGTTGTCGAGATGATTGCCGTAGTTGATGTGTCCGATCAGCAAGGGAATCTCGGTCGAGAACGGAAAGCTGTCGGGAAGTTCGATGCGGATGCGGGCCATGGTCGATGAGTCGCAAGGGGTGAATGAAGTGATCGTCGATGACATCGAGACGGTCCCGTATTCTATTTCGTTCAGGAAACGTGCTGTGAGTGCTGGATCCGGCAGGTGAGGCGTGCGCAATGTCCTCGCGGCCGGGTCCGCCGGCAGCGGCTGCTGCAATTGCAAGTGACTGAATGCACGAATAAGTCCGGGCCTGAGCGGACAGGCGCGGGAACGATGGATTGCCTTCGCAGCCGCGCGGGTGGAAACTTCGTCTGAGGACTTAAACAAACCCAGGGAGAAGTGCAATGACCCCCAATTCGGTGCATGACATCCGCAACCTCAACCTGCTCGGCCACGCCGGCAGCGGCAAGACCACCCTGGTCGAAGCGCTGCTCGCAGCGGCCGGCGCGATCGGTGCCCCCGGCAGCGTCGAACGCGGCGACACCGTCTCCGACTACGACCCGCAGGAAAAGGCCATGGGTCGTTCGCTGCACGCAGCGCTCGTCCATCTCGAATGGGCCGGCCACTGGATCAACCTGCTCGACACGCCCGGGCTGCCCGACCTTGCCGGTCGCGCGCTGGCGACCCTGCCGGCGGTCGACACGGCCGTGATCGTCGTCAACGCGATCGCCGGCGTCGAAAGCGGTACCCGGCGCATGATGGAGGCGGCAAAGGGCAAGTGCCGCATGATCGTCATCAACAAGATCGATGCCGAGGGCGTCGATTACGAGGCACTCCGTGACGGCATCGTCGCCGAGTTCGGTCGCGAATGCCTGCCCCTCAACCTGCCCTCCCCGGACGGCAGCAAGGTCGTCGACTGCTTCTTCGCACCGGACAACGGCGCGGCCACCGCCTTCTCCAGCGTCGCCAACGCTCACGACACGCTGGTTGACCAGATCGTCGAGCTCGACGAAGAGCTGATGGCGAAATACCTCGAACAGGGCGAGTCGCTCGACCCCGAGCAACTGCACGCACCGTTCGAGCAGGCGCTGCGCGAGGGGCACCTGATCCCGGTCTGTTTCGTTTCCGCGCGCACCGGCGCCGGCGTGCGCGAACTGCTCGACATCCTCGGCAAGCTCGCCCCCGACCCGACCGAGGGCAATCCTCCCGTCTTCCTGCAGGGAGAAGGCGCTGCCGCGACCCCGGTCGAAGTCACCCTCGACCCCGAACGCCATGTCGTCGGCCACGTCTTCCAGGTGACCAACGACCCCTACCGCGGCAAGCTCGGCCTGTTCCGCATCCACCAGGGGCAGGTGACGCCGGCATCGCAACTCTTCATCGGCGACCGGCGCAAGCCGTTCAAGGTCGCGCACCTCCTGCGCATGCAGGGGCGCAACTCGGTCGAGACCCCGCTTGCCGTTCCCGGCGACCTGTGCGCGGTCTCGCGCATCGACGAGATCGAGCGCGACGCGGTGCTGCACGACTCGCACGACGAGGATCATTTCCACCTGGCGCCGCAGTCCTATCCGCAGCCGGTCTTCGGCCTGGCGCTGATGACCAAGAAGCCGTCCGACGAGCAGAAGCTCTCGGAAGCGCTCGCGCGGCTCACCGACGAGGATCCCTGCCTCGAAGTCAGCTACGACGCGCGTAGCCGGAACACGGTCGTGCGCGGGCTCGGCGAGCAACACCTGAAGATCGTGCTCGAAGAACTCTCCAGCCGCTGGAACCTGCAACTCGACACCGCCAAACCCGCGATCCCCTACCGCGAGACGATCGCGACCGTCGCCGAAGCGCGCTACCGGCACAAGAAGCAGAGCGGCGGCGCCGGCCAGTTCGGCGAGGTCGCCCTGCGCGTCGAACCGCTCGAACGCGGCCTGGGCGTGCAACTCGCCGACGAGGTCAAGGGCGGCGCGATCCCCGGCAACTACATGCCGGCCGTCGAGAAGGGCGTGCGCCAGGCGCTCAGCGAAGGCGCCTTCGCCGGCTTCCCGATCCACGACCTGCGCGTGGTCGTCACCGACGGCAAGCACCACGACGTCGATTCGAACGAAGTCTCGTTCATCACCGCGGCGCGCCATGCGCTGGTCGACGCGGTGCTCGCGGCACGGCCGCAAGTGCTTGAGCCGATCCTCGACGTCAAGGTGAAGGTCGCCGACGCGGTGTTCGGCGAAGTGAGCGGGGAAATCTCGACCCGCCGCGGCCGGCTGACCAGCACCGACAGCCCGGCGCCGGGCTGGATGATCCTCTGCGCACGCGTGCCGATGGCGGAAATGGACGGCTTCGAAGCCCGGCTGAAGGCGATCTGCGCCGGCGAGAGCGAATTCGTGCTTGAAGCAGGGGGCTACGAACTCGCACCGCAGGAGGTGCAAAACGAACTGTCGCGCAACTTCACGCGCGCGACAGCAAACGGCGACTGACAGTGGCCGGGAAATGACCGCAGCCTGAAGGCAGCGGTCGCAGGGCGGCAGCGGGACGGGCCAGCGGCCCGTCCCCTCGCGCCGCCCGGTCGAGCCGGAGGCCCTGGCCGCCGCCCGCGCCGCGATTGCGCCGTACGGGGGCGGCTGGCATCATGAATCCTCCGCTTCGCACACCGAACGCCGTGGACATCACCCAGATCAGCGAGACCCTGCGCGAGGACGCGGTCACCGTCGTCTTCGTGAACGTCCTCCTGCAGCAGATCGGCCTGCCGGTACCGGCCGTGCCGACCCTGTTGCTGGCCGGCAGCCTGGCAGCGACCCCGGGCAGCCTCGGCAAGATGCTGGCGGCGGCCATCGTCGCCTCGGTGCTTGCCGACTGGGTCTGGTACGGCTCCGGCAAGGTGTTCGGTTACCGCGTGCTCGCCGGTCTGTGCAAGCTCTCGATCAACCCCTCGTCCTGCGTCAGTCAGACGGAGGCGCGCTTCATCCGCTGGGGGGTGTGGTCGCTGGTGCTCGCCAAGTTCATCCCCGGCTTCTCGACCGTGGCACCTCCGATCGCCGGCGCCTTGCGCATGAACCAGCCGCTCTTCCTGCTGGCTGCCGGTATCGGCTCCGGTCTCTGGGCCGCGCTCGCGCTCGGCAGCGGCTGGCTGCTGCAGGATGCCGTGCTCGCGGCCATCGCTGAACTCGAGCGCCACGCCGCTCGCGCCTTGCTGCTGCTCCTCGTCCTCGCCGGCACCTGGCTGTGCTGGAAACTCTGGCAGAAATACCGCTTCCGGAAATTCTGCGCGGTCCCGCACATCACGCCCGCTGAACTGATGACGGCACTGGTCAGCGAGGCGCCGCCGCTCGTCCTCGATCTGCGTGGCGCGACGATGATCGCCGCGACCGGCCCCATCGTCGGCGCGAAAGTGGCCGAGCATGATTTCCTGGAAGATGCGGTCGGCGACTGGCCGAAGGAGCGCGCGATCGTGACCCTCTGCGCCTGTCCCGAGGATGCCGGTGCCGTGCAGGCTGCCCGCAAGCTGCTCAACGCCGGCTATCTGTCGGTGAAGCCGCTCAAGGGCGGCTACGAGGCCTGGCTCGCGGCTCAGGAGAGAAACGAGTGAGGCACCCGATCATGGAAGCCCGTTCAGTGTCAGCGAAGGAGAGATGTCATGGATGAATTCATGCAGGCAGCGATCGCCGAAGCACGCCTTGGCCTCGCCGAAGGCGGCATCCCGATCGGTTCGGTGATCGTCCACGAGGGTCGCATCATCGGCCGCGGCCACAACCGCCGCGTGCAGCGGGGCAGTGCCATCCTGCACGGGGAGATGGACGCATTCGAGAACGCCGGTCGGCAGCCCGCCAGCGTCTATCGCAATGCGGTGCTATACACCACCTTGTCGCCCTGTGCGATGTGCAGCGGCGCCATCCTGCTTTACGGCATCCCGAAGGTCGTGATCGGCGAGAACCACAGTTTCCTCGGAGAAGAAGAGCTGTTGCGCGCGCGTGGCGTCGAACTGACGGTCCTGCAGGACGAAACCTGCATCGCGCTGATGCGCGGCTTCATCGCCGCCAGACCCGAACTCTGGAACGAGGATATCGGCGTCTAGGTTTCACCCCCGGTCTTCGCCATCACCACGAGTGCATGGAATCACTTGTACTCTAACTTGTACAGGAATCGGGAATTTGTCATCGCCATTCCCGCCGTCGACCTGCTCGATGGCGTGGTTCATGGGATGTGCGACGGAACCTTCATCGTCGACGGGCGCAGGACCGAGCAGAAGAAAATGATGGGGCGAACTCCAGTCGTGAGCCCTCCTTGGCCCACCGACTCGAGTCGTCCAAGTTCTGCCGGCTCTGTCTGGCCCGGCCGTGACTTCTGCTGGAATGCGGAACGCCTGCCCCCTGCGCGTACGGGCAGCAGAAGTCGCAATCTGGAACTATGCTTGTCATGACAGGTGACTCCACAGGACGTCGCGGCTGCGCTTGCGGCATTCATCGCCTGCCTGACGAGTTGATCAAGCCCGAGCCGAACGTTGCCCCGGGGTGGCTTCCCGGAAGCAACATGTCGGAATCTTTACCCTCTGGCATGCGAGGAGATTTTGATGAAGAAGACACTGCTCACCCTGTCGATCGCAGCCTGTGCCAGCCTCGTACCGCTGGCTGGGCAAGCACAGACCAGCGCACCGAGTGCATCAACACAGCCCGACGCGCAGGCGTTCGACAAGCAACTGGCCGAGGTCCAGGCCAACATGAAGCTCATGCAGGAGCAGATGCTGCGCATCCGCCAAACCCAGGACCCGCAGGAGCGCCAAAAGCTTCTGCAGGAACACTGGGCAACGATGCAGTCGTCGATGACGGCGATGCATGGAATGTGGGGCCCGGGAATGATGGGCTGCTGCGGCGGGCCCGGACACGGGATGATGGGCGGCCCCGGGATGATGGGCGGGCCGGGCATGCGTCACTACTATGGGAAGCTCACCCCGGACCAGTTGAAGCAACGCCAGTACATGACCGATCAGTATATCGGCATGCAGCAGATGATGATGGACCACATGATGCAGCACCAGCAATGGATGCTCCCGCAGCCGCCATCCGCCCCCGGCAAGTAAGAACTAGAGGGAGACTCATGGTACTTTGCCAGCCTGTCGCCAGCGAACCGCACTGGGGGAAATATGGCTTTCTGGCAGTAGTGGCGGAGACAGAGGGCCGAAGGCAGTACGCCCGTCGCTGGCGCAGAAGCTCAGCCCGGAAGAGCGGCAGACCATTCTGGAGGCCTGCTGTGAGCCGCGCTTTGCCGATCTGCCGCCGAGCCAGATCGCCCGGCTTCCCCTCATCACGCAAAAACGAAAACGCCCCCGGTTCGAGCAGTTCCTGAATACAGAAGGAACCACAGATGAACCGGAGGCGTCAGTGAACTTACCAAAAGAGTAAGAGTGAATTAATCGATCACTCATTCCTGGTGATGTGGAATGTTATGCAACGGCAAGAGCAAGGATAGAAACCAGCGTCACCAGACGCCTCTTTCAAAAGGCCCGCTCCATGCGGAATTCTTTTGCGCGAACGGCAAAAGATGAGGAGCGGGCTGCCATTTCTGGCATGATGAGATTGTCTAATTCATCATCACTTTGCCCGCTCAAATGAATCCTATCCGACCTGTCGAGATCATGCAACGCTGGAAAACGGTTCAGCACGAGTTGCTGCCGGAGCTGATACGGCAACTTGATACGTTGACGCCGAAACTGGAGAAGGTCATCGTCTGATTGTATCCGCATCGGCTATCAACTGGCCATTCAGTATTCCGTTCTTACCAGCGAACCAAAGCCTACACCTAAAACGATACCTGCCTGCACGGTGCGCTGTTCCACAAAAATGATTACGCTGAGGCGTCAGGCTGCGAGGTCGTAATTACCGGGTGCAGTTGGAACACTTGCCGATCCGGCCGTGATCTTCCAGCTTCCCGCTTCTTTTTTCAGACCGAAGGCGTAGCGCAGCATGAGTTGCTCAGCTTTGCCGCCAGTTTCATAGCGGATCGGTAACTCGACCATTGCGATAGCGATTTCCTCGCCAGCCTGAATGTAAAACTTACGAGCTTCGCCCCAGCCAATCTTGTCCATGTTGGCGAAATCGCGTTCAAAGCCTGCCTGGATTTCCTGCCGGCTTGTGAACACCTCATCAAGATTGGTGCCAAAAGCTATCACCGCTGACGATTCCGCAAAACAGGACAGGCATGCGCCGACATCCTTACGGGCATAGCACTCAAGGAACGCCATCACGGCGTCACGGACTAACTGATCATTTGATCTCATGATGAGTAGATTGCCTTTAGTAGGTTATTTCGATTCTTGGGAGCCTCTTGCAAAAGGCCCTCTTCACGCGGAATTTTTTGCGCGAACGGCAAAAAATTAGGAGCGGGTAGCCATTTCTGGCATGACGAAATTCTCTAAGTCATCCTCACATCACCCCCTTCAAATGAATCCCATCCGACCTGTCGAGATCATGCAGCGCTGGAAAACGATTCAGCACGAGCTGCTGCCGGACCTGATGCGGCAACTTGATACATTGACGCGGAAACATTAGGAATGTCATCCATATCCCCGATATGGAACGGGTGCCGAATTCGTGGTGTCAGTCCTCCATACGGGAGATTGTATGCTCGGTAATGTCTTTTGGATAGATGCAAGATGCACTTGCCTTAGCAAGGGGCAGCAAAACACATCGAGAATCCCAATCGGCATAAATTGACGACCCGACTCATCGGAAAGACACCGGCTCATCGCCAATATCAACGGGACTCGATCAAGATCAAAGAGGGAAGATCATCCGTTCTCAAGAAACCAGATGAACGGGAATGGTTGCACTTTCACGTAGGGACGTCCGGAAACGCCAGGATGCGCTGTCGAAGCCCACCACCAACACTCTTCATCAAAGCAATTCTGGAGCGATTGGGAAGGCTTCAGATCAACCTCCTATTCTTCACCCCTCGGGGATGGTGGAGTGGCCTTGCAACGGCCCGAAGTCGCGTCCTCGGGCAAATCCGTGACGTACGTGATCGTCCATCAACTTGGAAGCACAGCCCTCGCTTCTGCCACAGGAAAGTCGTTGGTGACGGTGCTCGCTGCCGCTGGTGCACCATGGAACGGAGGACGATCGAGGCGAGAGTTGGTCGGCATCCGGAGAATGCGGACCAACATCGCGACAAGTACGGACAAAAGCGACTGGTTGGCGGCTGTTGCGTGAGGTCCGACTGGTCGCTGTTTCGCCGAACCGGGACATGTGTTGAACACATGTGTAGAAAATGAAAAACGGGCATTTCGTAACGTCTTGATTTCGTTACGGAAATGCCCGTTTTGCAGTACTGGCGGAGACGGAGGGATTCGAACCCTCGATGCGAGTTTTAGCCCGCATGCTCCCTTAGCAGGGGAGTGCCTTCGACCTCTCGGCCACGTCTCCTAGAAGGCCGCGATGATACCTACTTCGCGGCTTCAGGTCAAACGCTCGTCAGTCTTCCTTATCGAGACCGAAGACTTTGTGCAGCGTGCGCACGGCGAGTTCGAGATACTTCTCGTCGATCACGACCGAAATCTTGATTTCGGAAGTCGAGATCATCTTGATGTTGATCCCCTCCTCGGCCAGTGCGCGGAACATGCTGCTGGCGACGCCGGGGTGCGAGCGCATGCCGACGCCGACTGCCGACACCTTGCAGATGTGCTTGTCGCCGACGATCTCACGCGCGCCGATGTGGGCCTTGACCGACTCCAGCACGCCCAGCGTCTTGTTGTAGTCGGCGCGGGCCACGGTGAAGGAGAAGTCGGTAGTGCCGTCGTGGCCGACGTTCTGGATGATCATGTCGACGTCGATCTTGGCGTCGGCCACCGGGCCGAGGATCTGGTAGGCGATACCCGGCCGGTCGGGAACACCGAGAACGGTCAGCTTGGCCTCGTCGCGGGCGAAGGCGATTCCGGAGATGATCGGTTGTTCCATGGGCTTGTTTTCCTCAACAGTAATCAGCGTGCCTTCGCCTTCGTCCTCGAAGCTGGAGAGCACGCGCAGTTTGACCTTGTACTTGCCGGCGAACTCGACCGAGCGAATCTGCAGCACCTTCGAGCCGAGGCTGGCCATCTCCAGCATTTCCTCGAAGGTGATGGTGTCGAGCTTGCGCGCTTCGGGAACGATGCGCGGGTCGGTCGTGTAAACGCCATCGACATCCGTGTAGATCTGGCACTCGTCGGCGTTCAGCGCCGCGGCCAGCGCCACCGCCGAGGTGTCAGAGCCGCCGCGACCGAGCGTCGTGATGTTGCCGTCCGCGTCGGCGCCCTGGAAGCCGGCGACGACGACGACGTAGCCCTGGTCGAGGTCGGCGCGAATGCGCTCGTCGTCGATCTTCAGGATGCGCGCCTTGGTGAAGGTGCTGTCGGTCAGCACGCGCACCTGGGAGCCGGTATAGCTCTTCGCCTTGTATCCCTGCTCCTGGATCGCCATTGCGAGCAGCCCGATGGTGACCTGCTCACCGGTGGAGGCGATCACGTCGAGCTCGCGCGGGTCGGCGTTTTCCGAAATCTCGCGCGCCAGTCCGAGCAAGCGATTGGTTTCGCCCGACATCGCCGACGGAACGACGATGATGTCGTGTCCCTGCGCCTTCCAGCGCGCGACGCGCCGGGCCACATTCTTGATGCGTTCGGTCGAAGCCACCGACGTCCCGCCGAACTTTTGCACGATCAGTGCCATTCCTGCTCCACTCCTGTCAGGCATGCGGCCAACGAAAGCTCGCGATTCTATCGCTATCGCGCACGCTAGACAAATGATTGCCGCCACCGGTGCCCGCGCGCGCCGACGCGGGTGGCGCTGCTGCCTGCACCTGTCATTCCAGAAAATTTTTTACAAATGCCGCTGACAATCCACTTGCAATATTATGAGTTTCGCTTATACTTCGACCTATGACTAAAGTCATAGTCACTCAACACCCGGCCGATCAGTGCTTTGACGCACCGCAGACGCCGGCCAACAACTTCTTCAGAGAGAAAATCATGAGCACCGTCAAGCAAGTTGAAACGATCGAACCCCGTGAAATCCGCCGCAAGCTGGGCCTGAACCAGCAGCAGTTCTGGTCGCAGATCGGCGTCACGCAAAGCGGCGGCTCGCGTTACGAGAGCGGCCGCAACATGCCGAAGCCGGTGCGCGAACTGCTGCGCCTGGTGCACGTCGAGCAGATCGACATCCAGCGCGTCAAGCGCGAGGATCTCGACGTCGTCGAGTTCCTCAAGTCCGAAGATCCGACGCTGTACAAGACCCTCAAGAAAAGCGCCAAGGCCAAGCAGAAGAAGACGGCCTGAGGAAGGCCGATCGGGGCGTCAGGGGTTGGCCACGACCTCGACGCCCAACTCCCGGATTCTCCGGGCAAAGCGTTCGAAGTCCGGCGCCGTCAGCGGCGCCAGGCGTGAGGCTTGTGGCTGCTGCGAGGGGCGTGCAAGACCGTAAAGGTGCACGCCCCTTATCTTTTCGCGCACCTCCCCGATCAGGGCGAGGTAGGCATCTTCTTCAGCCTGTTCCGGCGGCTCGCCGTCGAGCGCAAACCAGCACGTTTGCACCCAGGTCGGCGCGAGTTGCGCACAGGCCAGCAGCGCGGCTTGCGTCTGCTGCGGCGTACGCCGGATGCCATTGACGATCGCGCACCCCGCCTCGCTGGCGCGGTCGATCTTGAACCAGACCTCTCCCCCCAGATTGCCAAGGCGAGCAATCCCCTCACGCACGCCTTCGCGGTGTAGCTGACTGCCGTTGGTGATCAGTCGGGGGATCAGGCTGCCGAGCAGTCCCAGATCGCGCAGGACGCGCTCGACGATGGCGACCGCATCAGCGAATTCGCTCGCCGTGGTCGGCTCGCCGTCACCGGAGAAGGCCACGTCGGCCAGCCGACGCGAATCCTCAGGAACGCAACGGACGAGGAAGTCTCCATGCACGACTTCGCCGAGGAAACCGCGCAATTCCCGCTCAAGGCGCTGCAGGTCGACCGGCGGCGGACCGCCGCGCTTGAGGTCCGCCACCTGGCAGTACACACAGGCCCAGTTGCAGGCCGCGTTGGGATTGAGGTTGATGCCGACGGAGACGCCGCGGGCGCGCCGCGACACGACTGGGTAGACGTAGAGAAGACCCGCGCTGTCGCGGCGGTGATCGGCGATGGTGAGCATGGGAGCACCCTGGAAGCAACGCCGCCACGGGGACGGCCGAAGGGCGAATGATATAATCTAAAGCTTCTCAACGCAGGCCGCCCGCGGCCGAAAGTCCGCGATGCTGATTACTCGCCGCCTTGAATTCGACGCCGGACACCGGATCCCCGACCACAAGAGCCAGTGCCGCAACCTGCACGGCCACCGCTACGCGATCGAGATCACGCTTTCCGGCGACATCATCCAGCGCGAAGGCGACTCGGCCAACGGCATGGTGATGGATTTTTCGGAAGTGAAGGCGCTGGCCCAGGAACACTTGGTCGGCGTCTGGGATCACGCCTTCCTCGTCTATTCCGGCGACACCGCCGTCCTCGATTTCCTGCAGTCGCTGCCGGGGCACAAGACGGTCGTCCTCGACACGCCACCGACCGCGGAGAATCTGGCGCAGGAAGCTTTCCGCATCCTCGACGCGCTTTACCGTGACGCTTACGGCAACCGGATCAGGCTCGAACGCGTCCGCCTCTACGAAACGCCGAACTGCTGGGCGGACGCCGTTCGCGGCTGAGCTCCCGTCTAGCCCATCAGCACCTTGCTGACGTTGATGAAGGCGGGGCCGACGAGGACCAGCAGCAGGGGCGGAAAAATGAAGAAGACGAGCGGGAACGCCAGCTTCAGCGGAATCTTCGAGGCGATGTCTTCGGCTCGCTGCGCGCGCTTCACGCGCATCGCATCGGCTTGCACGCGCAGCGAAGCGCCGAGGCCGGTGCCGTACTTGTCTGCCTGCGCCAGCATGGCCACCAGGGTGCCCAGGTCGTCCATCGGCAGGCGCCGGGACAGGTTGCGCAGCGCGTCGATCCGTCCCGCCCCCAGGCGTATCTCCATCCCGGCGAGGAAGAACTCCTCGGCGAGTACCGGGTTCCCGCGCTGGATCTCGCGGGCGACCCGGTTGATCGCAGCATCCATCCCCAGCCCCGACTCGATGCCGATCACCAAGAGATCCATCATGTCGGGCAGGCTCTGGCGCGCGCGCTCGATACGCTGCTGCGCACGCCAGGTCAGATACAGGTCGGGGAGGTAATAGCCGATCGCGGCGAGAAGCACGGCAGCGAGCGCAACACTGCTGAGCGGCGCCTTCGGAAAGAAGACCAGCGCTGCCAGCACGACCCCGGCGGGGACGAACAGGGCCAGCGTTGTCTTCACCGCAAAATAGATCGGCGGCGCCGTATCCTCACGCAAGCCGGCCTGGATGAATTTCAGTCCCTGCCGGCTCTCCCGCCAGCCTTCCGCGGGGAGCGACAGACGCGACAGCGCGGCGACGACTTTCATTTTCCGGCTGCTTGACCCGGCCACGGGGGGAGTGAAACGGCGCTCGCGCCTCGCCTCGCCGATTTGCTTGACGCGCTTGCGCATCTGCCGCCTCGACAGCCACTGCCCGAAGGCGAGGACGAGCGCGAACACGGCGATGAAGGTGACCAGCACCGCCCCCCAGGCCGACGTTGTACTCGAAGTGAATTCCATGACTCAGACCTTGACCTGGATGATGTTGCGCATCACCCAGGCGCCCAGCCCCATCCACAGCAGGGTCCCGACGATGATCTCGCGCGCGTTGGGCGACTGCAGCAGTGGCGCCAGGTAATCGGGATTGAGCAGGCTGATCAGCCCGGCCATGGCGAAGGGCAGGAGACCGAGCACCCAGCCCGAGACGCGTCCCTCGTTGGCCAGGATGCGCACCTTGACCGACAGCTTGCGCCGTTCGCGCATGACGGACGCCAGTTTGTCGAGCAACTCGGCCAGGTTGCCACCGCTCTCGCGCTGGATCATGATCGCCGACACGAACACCCAGAAATCCGGGCTATCGACGCGCTCCGCCATCAGGTCGAGCGCGTCGTCGAAAGCCTGCCCGAGATTGATCTCGTCGAAGACGATCCGGAACTCCCTGGCGATCGGATCCGGCAGTTCCTCGGCGATCATCCTGATCGCAATCGGCAGGCTGTGGCCGGCGCGCAAGGCGCGCGACATGAAGTCGAGCGCGTCGGGAAACTGGTCGAGAAAACGCTCGCGCCGCTTGGCGCGCCGACGCCGGTAGAAGACGATCGGCAGAGCGCCGACGAGCAAGGCGGGCAACACGCTGTAAACGCCCCAGCCAGGAAATCGCCACCACAGGCCGACGCCGGCAAGGAGCGCGATCAGCAGGCACAGGGCGAGGATTTCCGGCGCCTTTTTCGGGCTACCCGCACTGCGCAGGAGCACATCGATCCGGGCGAGCAGGGGCTGGACGGCGAGCAGCGGCGTCAGCGACGCTCCGCGTCGCTCCTCGGCATTGACCCGGCCGGCCGGGGCAAGCGTCGGGCGCTGCATGGCCACCGACTTGAGACGTTGGCGCCGTGCCTTGGCATCCACGCTCAGGTAAGTGGACCAGAACCAGATTCCCCATACGGAAATGCACGCCACCAGCAGGAAGGCCAGCGCCGGCAGCAAACTGCGAATGAGCTCGTTCACGATCACTCCAGTTCGACGAACGGGTCGAAGAGGTCTTCGGAAAGCTCGATGCCGAAGGTCTTCAGGCGCTCGGTCAGCGCCGGACGCACGCCGGTCGCGCGGAAACGCCCACGCACCATTCCCTCCTGCGTCATTCCGCGACGCTCGTAGGCAAAGATTTCCTCGGTACTGATGACATCGCCTTCCATGCCGGCGACCTCGTGCAGGCTCAGGAGCTTGCGGCTGCCGTCGTTGAGGCGACCGATCTGGATGATGACATGGATCGCCGAGGCGATCTGCTGGCGCACGACCTTGAGCGGCATGTCCATCCCTCCCATGGCCACCAGATTTTCCAGGCGCGCCAGCGCGTCGCGCGGACCGTTGGCGTGGATGGTGGTCAGCGAACCTTCGTGGCCGGTATTCATCGCCTGCAGCATGTCGACGACTTCGCTGCCGCGCACCTCGCCGAGCACGATGCGGTCGGGCCGCATGCGCAGGCTGTTCCTGACCAGCGCGCGCATCGGGATCTCGCCGCGCCCCTCGATGTTGGCGGTTCGCGTCTCCATGCGCACGACGTGCGGCTGCTGCAGTTGGAGCTCCGCCGTGTCCTCGATGGTGATGATGCGTTCGTTCGCCGGGATATAGCCCGAAAGGATGTTGAGCAGGGTCGTCTTCCCGGAACCGGTACCGCCCGAAATGACGATGTTGGTTTTCGCCCTGACCAGCCCCGCGAGCAGTTCTGCGATGCCCGCCGTCAGCGTCCCCTTCTCGATCAGGTCCTTCATGCGCAAGGGCGTTGCGGCAAAGCGCCGGATCGAAAGGGCCGGGCCGTCGAGGGTGACCGGCGGAATCACCGCGTTGACGCGCGAGCCGTCGGGCAGACGGGCATCGACCATCGGGCTGGCTTCGTCGATGCGGCGACCGACGCGGTTGACGATCTTGTCGATGATTTTGCGCAGATGCGCGTCGTCGTTGAAGCGGACGCTGGTCGGTTCGAGCAAGCCCTCGCGTTCGACATAGACGGTGTCGTAGCCGTTGACCAGGATCTCGGAGACGCCCGGATCGGCCATCAGGGGCTCGAGCGGCCCGAGGCCGAGAATCTCGTCCTGCAACTCGGTGATGAGCTGGCTGCGCTCCTGCTCGTTGACCTGCAAGGGCTTGTCGGTGCCGAGGGGCTTCTCGTCGATCAGGATCTGCACGAGTTGCCTGATGTACGAGCGCAACTGCTCGTAAGGCATCGCTTCGACCGCCTGCAGATCGACACGCGAGATCACCATCTGGTGCAGGCGGGTCTTGGTCGCGTAGTAGCCCGCAGAAGCGCCTTTTCTTCCCTGAACAGGATGATCGACGTCGACAAGCAGGCTGCTCGCGGCGACGCTGCCGACCGTCACTTCGACGTCACTACCCGGAATTGTCAGACGCGAATCGGGATCCACACGCAGGCGAACCGGACCCGAGCGCGCCGCTGACCCGAATCCCCAGGAAGCTATTTGATCGCGAAGAGTCGCCATGGGCTCGATTTTCCAGTTGTTTTGCCGAGCAAGGCGTTTGCCCAGTCGACGATGCCGCGAGCAAGGGGGCTCTTCGGGCGCAGGGTCACCAGCGGCGTACCTCTCGCCACGGACTCCTTCAGCCCCGCTCCGTCACCCGGCAGCTGACGCGCGAGCGCCATGCCGATCGCCTTCTCGAAATCGGCCTGCGCGATGTCCTGGCTTTCTCCCACGCGGTTGCCGACCAGCGACACCTTGGCACCGGAGAATTCGAGCCCATCGAGCATGAGCAGCAGTTGCCCCGAGCGACGCAGCGAAGAAAGGCTCAAGCTCGTCACCAGGAACAGGTGCTCGAGCTTTTCGAGCAAATCGAGGCGCACGGGGTCGATGCCGTCGCCCATGTCCATCATAACGAACTGGTACTCGCGCAGCGCCAGGGCGAGCAGCTGCTTCACCTGCGCCGACTGAATGCGCACCAGCTTGTCGAGGCGGCCCGGCGACGGGATGAGATGCAGGGTGTCGCTCACCTGAGTCACCATCTGGCCGAGCAGCGCGCCGTCCAGGCGCTCCATCTCGCCACAAATATCGGCCAGGTCGCTCGCCTGCGTCTGGCTGCACAGGAACATGTCGGCGTCGCCGAAAGGCAGCGACAGGTCGATCAGCAGAACGCGCGTATCGGGTTCGCGCGCCAGGGCAGCCGCCAGATTGGCGGCCACGGCCGTGCCACCGTCGCCCCCCTTCGCCGACATGAAGGCCAGACAGCGTCCCGCCTGCTCAGGCCGCGTCGGCACGCTGCGCCCCAGCCGCGCTTCGGCGCGCTGCACCGCGGCCAGGATGGTCGCCGGCTCTTCCGAGGGCAAGACCTCGCGCACGCCCGCCTGCATCAGGCGCAACAAGAGCTCGGGATCGGCCTGCGGCAGCACCAGCGCCACCACCGCCAGCGGGCGCAGGCTGACCAGCGCCTCCAGTTGCTCGATGAGTGCCTCCCCGGCGGCAAAGCCGCGTACGATCAAGAGGTCGGGAGACGCCGTGGCGACCCGGGACGCCAGCGCGACGAGCGGACCGGTCAGGCAGCTCACGCGATGGCGCTCCCCGGCGAGCGCGCCCCCGCTCCACGGCTCAGGGGTGTAACAGACGATGTGCATCGAAACTCACTCTAGCTTTGGGTGTTTGGATCAGGGCAGCTAACAATCCCCCGCCTCTTGCATGACCCCCGCACTGAAGCGATGGCTGGGCAGGGTGATTGCCGGAAAACCCGGGATCAGGGTTTTAAGAATGACATTGTTCAACTGAACCTTCAATAGCTGACCGTCGTCGCTCGGGACCACGTCTGGAGTCCATCCATCCGATGCCAGCTGCCCGGACGCAGCGACGAGCGCCTTGACGCGCTCGTCAGTTTTCGATGAATCCGGGCAGGTGCTCTCCAGGCGCGCAGCCAGCTGCACGGCGTCGCCGGCCGCATTCCAGGCGAGCATCAGGCGCGACAGCTCGATCAGGCCGATCACCAGCATCCAGAAGAGCAGGAAACTGATCGCGAACTCGATCAGGGCAGCGCCTTTCTCGCGGGACCTTGCCTTGGACATCAGTTCGTCTGCCTCATGGTGACGGCGATCTCGGGAAAATAGACGTAGCCATCCGGAAACACGCCGGGGAAAATCGAATCGAAGAAACCGGCGAACAGCAGCTTGTGCCGGAAACCACCGACCGTCACCGTCACCATGCTTGCCCTCGTCGCAGCGCTGGACGAGGCACCCGACGGGTCGGTCCAGTCATCGTACGAGAAATGGTCGATAGCCAGGGTATCGTCTGCGAAAGCATCGAGGACAGGCAGGGCGCCCTCCCCCGCCTCGAGTTGGCTGTACTTGACGATCGCCTTCCATTGCTGGGTCCGCTCATCCAGCTGATTCTGCCGAGAAATGGTCGTTGCATAGCGGGCCCCGTTACGCACCTGATTGACTACGGTCTTGTATTCCGAGATGGCGAGCGCCAGATCGACCGTGACGAGGGTCATGATCGTGAGCAGCAGCACGACGCAGGAGAGCTCGATGAGCACGCTCCCATTTTGTCGTCCGAGCGACGGGCGAAAATCTTTTGCGCGCACGCCGCCCCCTATTGCACCAGCGCGGGGACCAGCGGCCCGATGGCGTTGGCGCCACCGGGAATCCCGAGCACGACGCAGTGGGAATCGGGAGCGCTGGCCAAATCGAGGAAACGCAGCGCCCACTTCCCGGATACATTGGCGGGATCCAGAGGACTGTTGAGCAGGAAACAGCCCCAGTCGAGCAGCGTCGTGTAGCTCTTGTTGACGATTGGCAGAGGCACGACCCGCCGCCCCGAGGCGCGAGACTGCGTGAGGTCCGGCTCCGAGTATTCGCCGAAGGATACCGCACCCTGCCTGTCGCGGTATCCATCGACATAGCGGCGGATGTCCGTATCGTTCTGCAGGTCGACCCCGGTCAGATCAGGCAGCGCTGGCGGGTCACCGTAGTGCGAATAAGAAGGACTTGCCTTGTAAAGCCCGAAGCGGGAATTCCATGCTTGGACCAATCTATCCCGTGCAGCGCTCATCACGGTGTAGGGCGACAAACTGGGCATTTCGGTGCTCAGGCCGTTCTCGTTCACCCCGCATAATCCGGATTGCGCGAGAAGCTGAAGCTGAGACGAACCGGCGCTACGCACTCTGGCAAACGGCCCAGACTCAGACCCGCTGTATAGCAACGTGAGCGGAACCGAACGTGACAGCCCCCAAGGGGATGGCAAGCCAGCGTCCACGACCACCAGCAAAGGCAGGGTGCACGCCTCCCGGGCAGGTTTCTGCGTCGCGATCGACTCGACGCTCAGGTCATTCTTGGCGATGCCGAGCACCGCCATGAAATGATTGACGAAACCGGTTTTCCTGGCCGTGCACTTGACATAGCGGTAGTCGACCTCACCGGGATTGGCCACGTAGGTTCCGCTGGCCCTCGCACTGAACGAGACCTCGTCGATGACGACTGGCTCCGCCTGGAAGTTCATTCGATTCTGGCCACCCACGAACTTCCCCGCCGCCGTGGCGCGCTCGCTGGCCCTGGGCAAGCCGTTGAGTTCCACCGCCGCTGCCAAGGCACACGCATCCGTTGCACTTTGCAACTCGGCATGGACCACCATCTGCCGCGACAAGTCGACAGCCAGCCCGACGAAACCGATCAGTACCGCCATGGCGACCGCCATGATGACCAAGTAGGCGCCGCGCTGTGCCTTGCCGGGCGCGCGCGGCAGCGAAGGCGGACGGGGAATCACACCACCCCCGGGGAACTCAGTTGCCGTTGGTGACGGGCGTCGCCAGTGCCTTGCCCGCCGAGACGGCCTTGCCCTGGATGTGGGTGTCCAGCGCGCCCTTCAGCTCGGTGGAGCCGGCCAGCGCATCTTCCTGCGCGTACGCAGTCTGGATCTGCTGCCTTTCCTTCGCCGCCTGCAGCGCCAGACCGGCGTGCCGGTCGAGATGCGGCGTGCTGCTCGCGCACCCGGACAGGCCGGCGACGACGATCGTCGCCGCACCAGCGCCGATGACGCCTTTACGAAACAGCAGCGAAGCATGTGCGGGCAGGGTCGATATCGGCATGATCACTCAGTCCACGAAACGGGGCGAGGGGGGCCGGCCTTCGAGCTTGCCCTCCAGGAAGAACTCGGACCGGCTCGGTGCGACGAAGGCGTCGGTGGGAAGCGGGACAGGATCCCGGCTGCCCTTGACCAGCGTCGGACGTACCATCACGACCAGTTCGGTCCGCTTGGAAAGGAACTCGCTGCTGCGGAACAGTGCCCCGAGGATAGGCAGCTCGCCGAGGAGCGGTACGGCATTGACCGTCTCGACGATGTTGTCCCGCAGCAGGCCGCCGATCACCAGGCTCTCGCCTTCGCGCATCTGCACGGTCGTCGACACGTTGCTGGTCTTGAACGAGGGCATCGTCGTCGTCGCCTTGTTGACCGAATTCTCGGTGGTGCTGTTGACCACCGAGGCGGTAACCGCTTCCTGGGACAACTCGGACACCTCGGGAGCGACCTTCAGGCTGATACGGCCGTTGTCGAGCACGGTCGGCACGAACTTGAGGCCGACCCCGTAGCTGCGTTCCTCAAGACTCACCCCACCCGTGACCCCCAAGGGATACCGGGATGAAGATCTTGCCACCGACCAGGAAGCTGCCTTCCTGCCCGCTCATCGAGACGATGGTGGGCTCGGCCAGCATCTTGACCAGCTCGTCGTTCTTGGAAGCCTCGACGCTCAGCGACTGCGCCCCCTTGGTCAGGCCGAACAGCGGGTTTGCGGAAGTGGTCCCCGTCAGCAGCTTGGTGAACATCGACCAGCCGTAGCTTCCGGCCGTGCCTGAACCCTGGTACCCGACACCGAGCTTTTCCAGCAGGTTCTTGGAAACTTCCGCGATGCGCACTTCGAGCATCACCTGCTGCGCGTCGCGGATCTTCAGGAAGTTGATGACCTTCGGCTCGCGGTCCTTGTCCCTGACCGCCCGCCCTTCCCGCGTATCGACGATCATCGTTTGTTGAGGTATCTCAGCGCCCCCTGCCAACGAGGGCGTACCGCCACCTGCCGCGGCCGGCAGCGTTGACGAAGCAGTCATACGCATGCGCAGCAACAAGGCATCGAGGTGGGCTTGCGCCAGTTGCTGGATCGCGTCGGCAGCGATCACGTCCGACACCGTCCCACGCAGGACGATCGAGTTCGCCAGCACACTCAGGCTCACGCCCTTCTCCTGCGGCAGCGCCGACTGGATGGCTTGGCGCAGGGGCCGCAGATCCATCTCGACGTCGACGCTGATCTCGTGGCTGCGCTCTTCCCTGTCCCACAGCGTGACGTTGGTGCTGCCGGCAGCTTTGCCGACCAGTTCCACCTGAGTCGGACTGACCACGGTGAAGCCAAGCACCTTCGGATCGCCGACGGAAACACGTTTGACCGGGGCGGACAAACGCAGCAGGTGCCCGCGCCCGGTCGTGACCACCAGCGAGGTCGGCAGGTCCGCAGCCAGGCGAACCGATTCGAGTTGGCTCGCTTTGGCAGGAAGCACCGACGGCGATTGTCCCGCCGCTTTCGGCGCAGCCTTGCCGGCAGGCTTCAAGGTACGCGCAGCAGCGTCCTCGGCGACCGGTGCGGCGACGATCTTGTCCGGACGCTTGACTTCCAGTCTGGCGGGAAAGTCCGATTGCAGATTCTCGGCAGCGTAAGCCGGCACGCCCAGCACGCCAAGAAGCAGTGCGCTGGCGCCCAGGCGGCCGAGCGTAAAGGAATCGTGCTTCTTCATCATCGCGCCCCGCTCCCGCCGAACACCACCACGCTACGCTGACCACCATGCAGTTCCTCGACCACTTCACGATGAGGGCTGGCAGCGGTACGAGCCGAGCGGCGGGGTGCTTCCTTGCACGCGCCATCGGGCGCGCGCCTGGCGGCATCGCCCGCGGCCTCACCGTCGAGCAGCTTGCTGATCGAAGCGCCGTTGGTCGGGCCTTCGGCTTTGTCGAGTTCGTTGCGCAAGGCCAGCGACAGCTTGCCGACGTTGCGGGCAAGGTCGAGCCGCTCCGCCTCCTGCGGACTCAATTCCAAAGTCACGGCCTTGACGACCTTGGGCTTGGCCGGGTCCCCCGCCGTCTCCTGCGCGACAGCCAGGACCTTGACCCGGCTCAAGACGATCTTGGCGACTTCCTTACCCTTGTCGTCCTTGAACGTGGCGAGGACGTCGACCATGCTGCCGGGCAAGACGAAGCCCGCGACGCCGATCACGTCGTCGACGCGAACGGTGACCGCGCGCATGCCCTCGCTGATAATCGCGGCCAGACCGCCGCGTGAATCCACCGGCAGCAGCAAGGAAACGAGCACCGGCTGTCCGGCCCAGATCTCCTGCCGCGTCACGCGCCCCGCCAGTTGGGCTGGGTCGGCAACTGCTTCGGGCGGTGCGCTGCCGTAGGGCCAGGCAATGGCCTTCAGCTTGGCCGGGTCAATCGGCGCTCCCGCCTCGATCTTTTCAGTGGCAACGACCACCGTCGGACCACCCGCCCCGCCGACACCGACATTGAGCCAGCGGGAAACCAGAAACGCGGCAATCGCCCCCAGGACGAGGGCGATGCCGATCAGGTAACTAGGCTTCAAACGACGACCTTTCCACTCGCATCAACCGAGGCAGATGCTTCGATTACTCAGTACTCCTCCGTTTTATCGCGTAGTGGTGAGTTCGGTCGAAACCGCCTCAAACTTGTCGCTAATATTGCCACCAAGTGCCACGAGCGCGGTGACTGCAGCGACGCCGACCAACGCCGCGATCAGCGCGTACTCGATCATCGTCACACCTTTTTGACGCTTCTTCATAGCCAGTTTCATCATGACAACCTCCTTTAGTTTAGTGACTTGTAAACCGCAACCACGGAAAAACCGCAGCCGCCGCAAAGAACTTAGTATGCAAAATTCATGCTGTCAAGAACCCGACTGCATGCCTTCGCAATGCTTGGTATTTGTAGGTGGAGAGGTTAACGCTATTCCGTCGTCTCAGCAAGGGAAGATTGCAGCTCGCAACCTTCCGCGCGTAGCAGCAGAGCGCCCCGCGAGATGGATTGCAGATGAGGAAATCGTACCGGCCTCCCGGGCCGCACAGCGCGGGTCGGACCTTGAGAACGAGGACTGGCAGGGGACGCAGCAGATTCAGGGACTGGATCCCCGGAGGGGCATCGCCCTGCTGATGCTTAAGTAATATTTCGCCAAGGACCGGGGGCCGGTCTGGCGAAATCGACGTCGGGTGTGTCAGCCTGCTGGCTTCACTTTGCAGCCGACGTTCTGGCGGAAGCGGTGAGATTCGAACTCACGAAGGGTTGCCCCTTGCCGGTTTTCAAGACCGGTGCAATCGACCACTCTGCCACGCTTCCGGGTGCTGCGCATTGGCAGCGGAGCGCGTAATCATAGCACGCGCCGTGAGCGCCGCTTACGTTCATGGCGAGTCGTGCCCCCTGAGCATGAAACGCAGCCATTCGCTGCCGTCATTGCGAGGCGCGTAGCGCCGTGGCAATCCAGTTCGTTCTTCTACTTTCGCGGCCTTGCCAACTGACGGGCTGCTGGTCGCGACGGCTTCCGCAGATCACGTCGGCCGATGTTTCACGAAATTGTTCGACGTTTCACGTTAAGCACCGCAGCCGGCGAGGAAGGGCGGTCCCTGCACGAACAGACTTCCCGAGCGCCCGGGCACCTCGCCGAAACGCACTTCATGGGTCGGCAGACGCCGGAGATCCAGAGATCCCGCCAGGTCGGCCAGCGACACCAGGCTGAAGCCCTGCGCCTGCCAGCCATCGAGCAAGCGCTCGAATTGCGGCAAGAGGCGCATGCCTTCGAGTTCAGCGTGCAGCGTGAACACCTGATCGTCCTCGCGAGCTGCGCTCAGTTCGAGCACGTGGTCGGCAACGGTGTCGGAAGTGATGCCGTCAACACCGATCATCTCGTCGAGGGTCGGCAGCGTCGTCGGCAGTTGCGGACAGGCGACGATCTCGCCGTCGATGACCGGGATGAAAGGGTGCTCGCCGCGGCTGTCGGAACTGTAGGCATACCCCAGTCGCTGCGTGAGCCGCAGCGCGTGCCGGTTCATCTGCCAGCCGGCGGCGCCATGGACGCGCGGCTTCTCGCCGAAGACGTCGGCAAAGCGCTGGAAGGCGCGCGCCATCTCGACCTCGACCCAGGCGTTGTCGGCACCGGCGACGCCATCCTGCCAGCGCACGTGGTCCCAGCAATGCACACCCACCTCGAAGCCCGCGTCACGCACCCCGCGCAGGATCGACGCGCAGCGGTGGCCGATGTCCGGTCCCGGCAGGACGACGCCGTACATCAGCGTCAGCAGCCCGTAATGCTCGAGCACAGAGGTGCGCTGCACCTTCTTCATGAACCCGGGGCGGAAGGCCCGACGTATGGCGCGCCCGGTATGATCGGGGCCGAGCGAAAAGAGGAAGGTGGCGCCGACTTTCCGTCGGACCAGGAGTTCGACCAGCGCGGGAACGCCATGCACGGTCCCGCGGTAGGTGTCGACGTCGATCTTGAGGGCAAGGCGTTTCATGCTGGACTGACGAAAGTGACAGGAATGGAAGTCGGCACGGGAGCGCTTTCCCGCTCCTCGCCGATGGATGGTGCGCAAAAACATGACTGGCGAGGCCGCGGAAGAACGAACTGGATTGCCACGGCGCTACGCGCCTCGCAATGACGGCATTGTCGCCACGGCCCTACGCCTCGCAATGGCGGCGGTGCCGGGCGTGCATGGCGAGGGAAGGTGCGGAGACCGTGACCGTCATCGCGAGCCCGAAGGGCGTGGCGATCCAGTGCCCAGGGCTCGCATCGTGAAGGACGCAGAGACAGAGGAACGAACTGGATTGCCACGGCGCTACGCGCCTCGCAATGACGGCATTGTTGCCACGGCCCTACGCCTCGCAATGACGGCGGTGCCGGGCGTGCATGGCGAGGGAAGGTGCGGAGACCGTACCCGTCATCGCGAGCCCGCAGGGCGTGGCGATCCAGTGCCCAGGGCTCGCATCGTGAAGGACGCAGAGACGGAAGAACGAACTGGATTGCCACGGCGCTACGCGCCTCGCAATGACGGCATTGTCGCCACGGCCCGACGCCTCGCAATGACGGCGGTGCCGGGCGTGCATGGCGAGGGAAGGTGCGGAGATCGTGACCGTCATCGCGAGCCCGCAGGGCGTGGCGATCCAGTGCCCAGGGCTCGCATCGTGAAGGACGCAGAGACGGAAGAACGAACTGGATTGCCACGGCGCTACGCGCCTCGCAATGACGGCATTGTTGCCACGACCCTACGCCTCGCAATGACGGCGGTGCCGGGCGTGCATGGCGAGGGAAGGTGCGGAGACCGTGACCGTCATCGCGAGCCCGCAGGGCGTGGCGATCCAGTGCCCAGGGCTCGCATCGTGAAGGACGCAGAGACGGAAGAACGAACTGGATTGCCACGGCGCTACGCGCCTCGCAATGACGGCATTGTTGCCACGACCCTACGCCTCGCAATGACGGCGGTGCCGGGCGTGCATGGCGAGGGAAGGTGCGGAGACCGTGACCGTCATCGCGAGCCCGCAGGGCGTGGCGATCCAGTGCCCAGGGCTCGCATCGTGAAGGACGCAGAGACGGAAGAACGAACTGGATTGCCACGGCGCTACGCGCCTCGCAATGACGGCATTGTCGCCACGGCCCGACGCCTCGCAATGACGGCGGTGCCGGGCGTGCATGGCGAGGGAAGGTGCGGAGATCGTGACCGTCATCGCGAGCCCGCAGGGCGTGGCGATCCAGTGCCCAGGGCTCGCATCGTGAAGGGCCCAGAGACAGAGGAACGAACTGGATTGCCACGGCGCTGCGCGCCTCGCAATGACGGCATTGTTGCCACGGCCCTACGCCTCGCAATGACGACATTGTCACCACGGCCCTACGCCTCGCAATGACGGCGGTGCCCGGCGTGCATGGCGAGGGAAGGTGCGGAGACCGTGACCGTCATCGCGAGCCCGCAGGGCGTGGCGATCCAGTGCCCAGGGCTCGCATCGTGAAGGACGCAGAGACGGAAGAACGAACTGGATTGCCACGGCGCTACGCGCCTCGCAATGACGGCATTGTCGCCACGGCCCGACGCCTCGCAATGACGGTGGTGCCGGGCGTGCATGGCGAGGGAAGGTGCGGAGACCGTGACCGTCATCGCGAGCCCGCAGGGCGTGGCGATCCAGTGCCCAGGACTCGCATCGTGAAGGGCCCAGAGACAGAGGAACGAACTGGATTGCCACGGCACTACGCGCCTCGCAATGACGGCATTGTTGCCACGGCCCTACGCCTCACAATGACGGCGGTGCACGGATCAATCGACCAGACTGCGCGCCTCGGCGACGTCGCCGCGGTAGGCTTCGAAGATGTTCTTCAGCGCGGTCTGCATGTCCACCTGCGGTGCCCAGCCGAGGTCGTTCATGGTGTTCTCGATCTTCGGGACGCGGTGCTGGGTGTCCTGGTAGCCCTTGCCGTAGTACTCACCCGAGGTCGTCTCGACCATCTTCACCTGCGCCGCGCTCTCGGCGTACTCGGGGTACTGCGCCGCCAGTTCGAGCATCATCGTCGCCAGTTCGCGCACCGAGAAGTTGTTCTTCGGGTTACCGATGTTGAAGATCTTCTGGCTGGCGACGCCGTCCTTGTTCTCGATGATCTTCATCAGCGCGTCGATGCCGTCGGAGACGTAGGTGAAGGCGCGCTTCTGGCTGCCGCCGTCGACCAGCTTGATCGGCTCGCCGCGGACGATGTGGCCGAGGAACTGCGTGATCACGCGCGACGAGCCTTCCTTCGGCGTGTGGATCGAGTCGAGCCCCGGTCCGATCCAGTTGAACGGGCGGAACAGCGTGTATTCGAGGCCTTCCTGCTGGCCGTAGGCGTGGATGACGCGGTCCATCATCTGCTTGGCGCAGCTGTAGATCCAGCGCGGCTTGTTGATCGGCCCGAGGATCAGCTCCGAGTTCTCGGGGTCGAACTGGGCATCACGGCACATGCCATAGACTTCCGAGGTCGACGGGAAGATGACGCGCTTCTTGTACTTCACCGCCTGGCGGATGATCGGCAGGTTGGCCTCGAAGTCGAGTTCGAAGACGCGCAGCGGTTCCTTGACGTAGGTCGCCGGCGTCGCGATCGCGACCAGCGGCAGGATCACGTCACACTTCCTGACGTGGTACTCGATCCACTCCTTGTTGATCGTGATGTCGCCTTCGAAGAAGTTGAAGCGCGGGTGGTCGACGAGTTCGGCGACGCGCTCGCTGTTCATGTCCATACCATAGACTTCCCAGTCGGTCGTCTCGATGATGCGCTGCGACAGATGGTGGCCGATGAAACCGTTGACGCCGAGGATGAGGACTTTTTTCATGATGATTCCGGAAGGTCAGAAGAAGTGTTTGCCGTCGCCGAGTTGGCCACTGAAGCGAATGCGGAAGTCGGAAGGAGAAAGCGGCGCGCCGTCCTTGATCAGCGAGAGTAAGCGCAGGACACGGCCGTCGGCGCAGTCGGCGTAGTATCGGTCGCCGTCGACGTAAAGGCCGGCGCCGCCGGGACGCGCGCTGCGCCCGGGCTCGTGCTGGCTGCGCCCGACGATCAGGCGCTCGCCGTCGATCTCGAAGAATGCACCCGGATAAGGCGGCGCCACCGCGCGGATCAGGTTGTGCACCACCGCCGCCGGCTGCCGCCAGTCGATGCGGCCGTCCTCGGGCTTGCGCCCGCCGAAGTAGCCGCCCTGGGCGAGGTCCTGCGGGAGGTGCGGCGCGGTCCCGGCGATCAGTGCGGGCAGGACGCCGTCGAGCGCGAGTTCGGCGGCGACGGTGACCTTGTTGAAGACCTCGAAGGCGGTATCGTTGGGCAGGATCGGCACACGCTGCTGCGCGACGATGCGGCCGGCGTCGGGCTTGGCGACCATCTCGTGCAGGGTGGCACCGGTCTCGTGCTCGCCGTGCAGGACCGCCCAGTTCACCGGCGCGCGCCCACGGTACTTCGGCAGCAGCGAGCCGTGCATGTTGTACGCGCCGCGTGGCGCCAGTTCGAGCAGCGGCAGCCCGAGCATCTTGCGGTAGTAGAAGGAGAAGATGAAATCCGGGCGCGCGGCGGCGACGCGCTCGAGCACTTCCGGGGTGTTGGCATCGTCCGGCGTGATCGTCGGGATGTCGTGACGCGCGGCGATTGCGGCGACGCTGTCGAACCAGATGTTCTCGTCGGCGCTGTCCTCGTGCGTGACGAGAAGACTCACCTCGACGCCGTGCGCGAGCAGGGTCGACAGGCAGCGCGCGCCGACCGAGTGATAGGCGAAGACGACGGCGCGGCTCATGGTTTCGGCTCCGCGGGGAGATCGGTGGTGACGGGACTGGCCGCAGCGGCCGGCGCGGTGGCCGCGTGCTTCGCCGTGTGCTTGCGCGGCTTCGTCTCCAGCACCGCGTCGATCAGGAAGCGCGGACGGTGGCGGACCTGCAGATAGACGCGGCCGACGTACTCGCCGATCAGGCCGACGCCGAAGAGGACGAGACCGAGCAGGAAGAACATGATGCCGAACAGCGTGAACACCCCCTCGGCTTCGGGGCCGACGATCAGCCGGCGCAGCGCGAGGAAGGCGACGAACAGCGCCGAGAGCAGAGAGACGCCCATCCCGACCATCGAGAACCACTGCAGCGGCACCAGCGAGAAGCCGGTCATCAGGTCGAAGTTGAGGCGGATCAGGCTGTACAGGGAGTACTTCGACTCGCCGGCGAAGCGTTCCTCGTGCGCGACCTCGATCTCGGTCGGCTTCATCGCGAAGGTGTAGGCCAGCGCCGGGATGAAGGTGCTCACCTCGCGGCAGGAGTTGATCGCATTGATGATGTTGCGCCGGTAGGCGCGCAGCATGCAGCCCTGGTCGGTCATCTTGATGCGTGTGATGCGCTCGCGCAGGCGGTTCATCGCGCGCGAGGCGTAGCGGCGGAAGGCCGAATCCTGGCGGTGGCGGCGGATGCTGCCGACCAGGTCGTAGCCTTCGCGCATCTTCTCGACCAGGCGGCCGATCTCCTCGGGCGGGTTCTGCAGGTCGGCGTCGATGGTGACGACGATCTCGCCCTGGCAGTGCTCGAAGCCGGCCATGATCGCCATGTGCTGGCCGGCGTTGGCGGCAAGCAGGATGACGCGGGTGACGTCGGGGCGGCGCTCGAACTGCTCGCGCAACAGCGCCGCAGAGCGGTCGCGGCTGCCGTCGTTGATGAAGACGATTTCGTAAGGGGCGCCGAACGCATCCATCGCCGCGTAGAGGCGCTGGAACAGGGTCGGCAGGCCGGCCTCCTCGTTGTAGACGGGGACGATGACCGAGACTTCGGGAGAGTTCATTCGCTTTGGATCAGGTCGATGAGATGGTCGCAGACGGCGTCGACGTTGGCGTCTGTCATCGCCGGGAACAGCGGCAGCGTCAGCGTAGCCGCGCCGACGCGTTCGGCGTGCGGGAAATTGCCTTCAGCGTAGCCGAGTCCGCGGTAGAGGGCGAACAGATGCATTGCCGGATAATGCACGCCGACACCGATGTTGCGCTCGCGCAGCGCGGCGATCAACTCGCCGCGGCTCAGCGCCAAGCGTTCGAGCGGCAGCAGCACCTGGAACATGTGCCAGTTGCTGTCGGCGAAGTCGGCCGGCGGCAGGCCGAGCCCGAGGTCGGGCGCGCCTTGCGCCGGGTCGAGGCGGGCGAAGTAGCGGCGCGCGAGTTCGCGCCGGCGGGCGGTGAATTCGTCGAGCCTGCGCAACTGCCCGAGGCCGATCGTCGCCGCGATGTCGGTGAGGTTGCCCTTGTGGCCGGCAACATCCACCTCCATCTCGCCGCCGTCGAGCCGGCGCACGCCCTGCAGACGCAGGCGCTCGCAGAAGGCCGGATCGATGTCGGCCGGCAGCACCAGCGCGCCGCCCTCGCCGGTGGTCAGGTTCTTGTTGGCGTGGAAGGAAAAGGAGACGAAGTCGCCATCGGCACCGATCGGCCTTCCCCGCCACGAGGCGCCGAGCGACTGCGCGGCGTCCTCGATCACGCGTAAGGAGTGGCGGCGCGCGATCGCATACAGACGGTCGCGGTCGACCGGCAGGCCGGCGAGGTCGACCGGGATGATCGCCTTCGTCTTCGCCGTCACAGCCGCCTCGACGCGGTCGAGGTCGAGGTTGCGCGTGACCGGGTCGATGTCGACGAACACCGGGCGTGCGCCGCGGTGAAGGACGACGTTGGCGGTGGCGACCCACGACAGCGGCGTCGTGATCACCTCGTCGCCGGGTCCGACGCCGGCCAGTTCGAGCGCGATTTCGAGGGTGATCGTGCCCGAGCTGAAGGCACGCACGGTGCGCCCGCCGAACATGGCCGAGAGCGCCGCCTCGAACTCCTGCACGCGCGGTCCGCTGGTGATCCAGCCCGAGCGCAGGGTGTCGCCGACGGCGGCGATGGTCGCTTCGTCGAGCGACGGACGGGTGAAGGGAAGGAATTGCGGGAGAGATGGAAGATGCGCAGGAATCATGAGCGGGCCACGAGATAAACGCCAACGATGATGAAGCCGATGCCGAGGAGCTTCTGCGCGGTCACCGCCTCGCCGAACAGCCAGTGCGCGGCAAAGGCATTGACGATGTAGCCGATCGACAGCATCGGGTAGGCGATCGACACCGGGACCCGCGACAGCGCCATGATCCAGACCACGACGCTGACGACGTAGCAGCAGAGGCCGCCGAAGATGTGCGGCTCGAAGGCGAGCTTGAGCCCGACCGGCAGCGCGTTTTCCAGCGAGAAGGAGAAATGGCCGATGGCGTTGGTGCCGGCCTTGAGCAGCAACTGCGCCGCCGCGTTGAGCAGGACGCCGAAGAGGATCAGCGAGAAAGCGACGGTGCTCATCGATCACCTGCGGAAGATGGGGAAGCAGACTCGGCCAGCGGCGCAGCGGGCGCCACCGGCGCGGCGGATTCCGCGGCCAGCAGCGGACGGCGGACGACGACGCGACGCGTGTCGCGCGCGACGACGCTCATCGGCAGGCCAGCCGCGGCGAGACTGTCGTACATGCCGGGAGTCATCAGTGCGAAGGCGTCGCCACCTGCTGCCCAGCGTTCGCGGAATTCGGCGACGGTCGGGATCGCGAGTTCTGGCTCCTGTTCGAGCCCGAATCTCATCTCGTCGCGGTAATCGACCAGCGTCAGCGTGCGCTGCAGATAGAAGGGCAAGGTCTGCTCGTAGGTATTCACGCTGTAGAAGGGAACGTCGGGCGTCAGCAGCGGCTTCACTTCCCGCGCCAGGTGGTACGAGGAATTGGAACGCGACAGCGACTCGTGCCCGAGCATGACCAGCGTCAGCGCGATGAAAGCGCCGGCGGCAAGGGTCAGCAGGCCACCGCCCTCGCGCCGCCGCCAGACGAGGAGCAAGGCGGCGAGGCTGGCAACGAGCAGCACCGCGGCGGCAGCCTCTGCCCACACGGCGTAGGCCTGCATCATCTCGATGGTCGTGTCGGCGTCGGCGCGGTCGACGATGCGCGGCGAGAGGTAGAGTGCGGCCAGCGCGAGGACGACGATGATCGCGAGGTGCGGCAGCAGCACGCGGCGTTCGGCGCGGGCGAGCCAGACGCCCGTGAGCATCGCCAGCGCCGGCGCCATCGGCAGGATGTACGAGGGCAGCTTCGAACTCGACGCGCTGAAGAAGGCGATGATGACAAAGGCCCAGACGGCGAGCAGGCGTTGCGGCTGGAAGCCGCTCTCGCGCTCGCGCCACCAGGCGCCGAGCCAGCCCTGCAGCATCATCAGCGTCCACGGCAGGGCGCCGAGCAGCAACACGGCGATGAAAAACCAGCCCGGCTGCGTGCGCCGATGCCCACTCGAAAGGAAGCGCTCGAAGTGCTCGTGGATGAAGAAGAAGTGGAAGAACTCGGGATTGGCGAGCGACACGGCGACGAACCACGGCGCCGCCAGCAGCAGGAAGAGCGGAATCCCCCGGATCAGTTCGAGCCGCCGCCACGGCGACAGGTCACGCGTCAGCAGCGAGTAGAGGACCAGGGTCGCGCCGCACAGCACCAGCGCGACCAGCCCCTTGGACAGCATCGCGGCGGCCAGCGCCGCCCAGACGACGAGCATCCAGCGCCGCTGCTCGGCAGGCTGCGCCTGCCTGCGGTTGGCCAGCAGCAGGCCCGACAGCGCCAGTTGCAGGAAGAACGACAGGCCCATGTCGAGCGCGTTGAAGTGCCCCATGAGCACGACGAACAGGCAACTGCCGAGCGTCGCGCCGGCGAGCAGACCGGCGCGCGGACCGAACAGGCGGCCGGCGGTGAAGAAGGCGAGCAGGACCGAGAGGAAACCGGTGATTCCCGGCCAGATGCGCGCCGTCCATTCGTTCTCGCCGAAGACCTGGTAGGCGGTGGCGGTCGCCCAGTACTGCAGCGGCGGCTTCTCGAAGTACTTGATCCCGTTCAGGCGCGGCGTCACGAAATCGCCGGAAACCGCCATCTCGCGGGAAATTTCGGCGTAGCGTCCCTCGTCCGGCTTGAGCAGCTTGCGGTAGTCGAGCGTGCCGAACCAGACGACGGCGAACACCAGCAGCAGGGCCCACAGGCCGCGCCGGGAAAGGATGGGCGAGGAAGGATTCATCAGGAAAAGAGCAGCGCGGCGGCGACGCGACGTCCCTCGCCAACGAGCAGGTTGTAGGTGCGGCAGGCGGCACCGAATTCCATCATCTCGATCCCCTTCTGCGCTTCGACGAAAGGACGCAGCAGTTCCGGGTGCGGAAAGCGCTGCGGCGCGGGCATCCCGAGCAGGGTGACGTCGGCGTCGAGGGCGGCCAGGAAGGCGAAGTCCGCGAGGGTGAGCGCGTCGAAGCCGGCAGCGGTCCAGTCAGGCGTGAGCTGCTGCGGCAGCAGCAGGAGACTGTGCAGGTGCTCGTGACGGACGCCATCGACGCTGACGAAGCCGGCGCCGTAGGCGGTCACGACATGGGCGCCGTCGGTCGCGGCAACATGCAGCTTCATGGAAATTGCGGTGCACAAAACGATAAAGTAGGATTATATCTTTTTTGCCGACCGCTACTTGACGTAGTAATCGCGTCTGCCCCGGAATTTCCGCGGTACTGCACGCGATCGGCCCCCTCCGCCCCCTCCCGTCTTCCAGGCCAAAGTCCATGCCCACCGTCAACCAAGAGCCTGAGCTCGCCTCCCTGCCGGCGCCCTTCTCCACGTCGCCGCTGACGCAGGCGCCGATCCGCAAGTCGGGCAAACTCGCCAACGTCTGCTACGACATCCGCGGCCCGGTGCTTGCGCGCGCGCGGCAGATGGAGGACGAGGGCCACAAGATCATCAAGCTCAACATCGGCAACCTCGCCCCGTTCGGCTTCGAAGCGCCCGACGAAATCCAGCAGGACATGATCCGCAACCTGCCCAATTCGGCCGGTTACTCCGACTCGAAGGGGATCTTCCCGGCGCGCAAGGCGGTGATGCACTACTGCCAGCAGAAGAAGATCCGCGGCGTCACGCTCGAAGACATCTACATCGGCAACGGCGTCTCCGAACTGATCGTGATGGCGATGAACGCGCTGCTCGACCCGGGTGAGGAGGTCCTGCTGCCGGCGCCCGACTATCCGCTGTGGACTGCCGCGGTCAGCCTCTCGGGCGGCACGCCGCGCCATTACCTGTGCGACGAGAACAACGGCTGGCTGCCCGACCTCGACGACATCCGCGCCAAGATCACGCCGAACACGCGCGCGATCGTCCTCATCAACCCGAACAACCCGACCGGCGCGCTCTACCCGCCCGAACTGCTGCTCGAAATCATCGAGATCGCGCGCAAGCACGGGCTGATCATCTATGCGGATGAAGTTTACGACAAGGTTCTCTTCGACGGCGAGAAGCACACCTCGATCGGCGCGCTGTCGGAAGACGTGCTCACCATCACCTTCAACGGCCTGTCGAAGAACTACCGCGCCTGCGGCTACCGCGCCGGCTGGATGATCGTCTCCGGCGACAAGCGGCGCGCGCGCGACTACATCGAGGGGCTCGACATGCTGGCGTCGATGCGACTGTGCGCCAACGTCCCCGGCCAGTACGCGATCCAGACCGCGCTCGGCGGCTATCAGAGCATCGACGACCTGGTCGCCCCTGGCGGGCGCTTGCGCCGGCAGCGGGACCTCGCGCACGAACTGATCACTGCGATCCCCGGCGTCACCTGCGTCAAGCCGAAGGCTGCGCTGTACATGTTCCCGCGCCTCGACCCGAAGGTCTACCCGATCAAGGACGACCAGGAATTCATCGCCGAGCTGCTCGAAGCCGAACGCGTGCTGCTGGTGCAGGGAACCGGTTTCAACTGGCCGCAGACCGACCACTTCCGCCTCGTCTTCCTGCCGCACGAAGACGAGCTGCGCGAAGCGATCGCCCGCCTCGCGCGCTTCCTCGAAGGCTATCGCCGCCGCGCTGGCGCCGTCCGCTGAGCATCGACACCTGCGCGGGGCACGCATGCCCCGCGTCCCCACGCGCGCCCGGCCAGTCCGGGCGCAGCATCGTTAACCTTTTCACTCGCAAGGACACCATGAAACCGATCAACGTAGGCCTTCTCGGCATCGGCACCGTCGGCGGCGGCACCTTCACCGTTCTCGACCGCAACGCAGCAGAAATCACCCGCCGTGCCGGCCGGCCGATCCGCATCACCAAGGTCGCCGACAAGAACCTGGCGCTGGCGAAGCAAGTGGTGGGCGACCGCGCCGAAATCACCGACGACGCCTTCGCGGTGGTCGAGGATCCGTCGATCGACATCGTCGTCGAACTGATCGGCGGCTACGGCGTCGCCAAGGAACTCGTGCTGCGCGCGATCGCCAACGGCAAGCACGTGGTCACCGCAAACAAGGCACTGCTCGCCGTTCATGGCAACGAGATCTTCGCCGCCGCGCGCGACAAGGGCGTCATGGTCGGCTTCGAAGCCGCGGTCGCCGGTGGCATCCCGATCATCAAGGCGCTGCGCGAGGGCCTGTCGGCCAACCGCATCGAGTGGATCGCCGGCATCATCAACGGCACCACCAACTTCATCCTCTCGGAGATGCGCGACAAGGGCCTGTCGTTCGCCGAGGTCCTCGTCGAAGCGCAACGCCTCGGTTACGCCGAAGCCGACCCGACCTTCGACGTCGAGGGCGTCGACGCCGCACACAAGCTGACGATCATGAGCGCGATCGCCTTCGGCATCCCGATGCACTTCGCCGAGGCCCACGTCGAGGGCATCAGCCAGCTCGCCGCCGACGACATCAAGTACGCCGAACAGCTCGGCTACCGCATCAAGCTGCTCGGCATCACCCGCCGCACCGACGAGGGCGTCGAGCTGCGCGTGCACCCGACGCTGATCCCGGCAAAGCGCCTGATCGCCAACGTCGAGGGCGCGATGAACGCGGTGCTGGTCAAGGGCGACGCCGTCGGCCCGACCCTCTACTACGGCAAGGGCGCCGGCGCCGAACCGACCGCCTCGTCGGTGATCGCCGACCTGGTCGACGTGACGCGCATGCACACGGCCGATCCCGAGCACCGTGTCCCGCACCTCGCCTTCCAGCCCGATGCGGTGGTCGACCTGCCGATCCTGCCGCTGGCCGAGATCACCACCTCGTACTACCTGCGCCTGCGCGTCGAGGACAAGCCCGGCGTCCTCGCCGACATCACGCGCATCCTCGCCGAACAGCACATCTCGATCGACGCGATGATCCAGCGCGAACCCGGCGAGGGCGAGGAGCAGACCGACATCATCATGCTCACGCACCAGACGCGCGAAAAGCAGATCGACGCCGCGATCGCCAAGATCGAAGCCCTGTCCGCCGTGCGCGCCCCGCTGATCCGCCTGCGCCTGGAAGAGCTGCTGTAATAAAGGGGAGAGTCGGGGCAGGATGAGTCATCCTGCCCAAGTCATGGGGACGTCATGCTTAATTCATTGGAATTAAGTGTAACGTCCCCATGATTTCGAATGCAAAGCGCACATTCGCCTGAATCCGGTCATTGCGAGGCGCGCAGCGCCGGGGGGCAACACCGCCGTCATTGCGAGTCGCGCAGCGCCGTGGCAACACCGACGTCATTGCGAGGCGCGTAGCGCCGTGGCAATCCAGTGCGTTCTTCCGTCTCCTCGCCCTTCACGATGCGAGACCTACCCACTGGATCGCCACGCCCTGCGGGCTCGCGATGACGGTTACGCTCTCAGCCCCTCTCCATGCACTCCCGGCACCGCCGTCACTGCGAGGCACGCATCGCCGTGGCAACACTGCCGTCATTGCGAGTCGCGCAGCGCCGTGGCAACACCGCCGTCATTGCGAGGCGCGTAGCGCCGTGGCAATCCAGTGCGTTCTTCCGTCTCCTCGCCCTTCACGATGCGAGACCTACCCACTGGATCGCCACGCCCTGCGGGCTCGCGATGACGGTTACGCTCTCAGCCCCTCTCCATGCACTCCCGGCACCGCCGTCATGGCGAGGCGCGTAGCTCTGTAGCAACACCGCCGTCATTGCGAGGCGCGTAGCGCCGTGGCAATCCAGTTCGTTTTCTGTCTCAGCGCCCTTCACAACGCGAGCCCCACGTACTGGATCGCCACGCCCTACGGGCTCGCGATGACGCTTACGGTCTCAGCCCCTCTCCATGCACTCCCGGCACCGCGTCATTGCGAGGCGCGTAGCTCTGTAGCAACACCGCCGTCATTGCGAGGCGCGCAGCGCCGGGGGGCAAAACCGACGTCATTGCGAGGCGCGTAGCGCCGTGGCAATCCAGTTCGTTTTCTGTCTCGGCGCCCTTCACGACGCGAGCCCCACGTACTGGATCGCCACGCCCTGCGGGCTCGCGATGACGGTTACGCTCTCAGCCACTCTCCATGCACTCCCGGCACCGCCGTCATTGCGAGGCGCGTAGCGCCGTGGCAATCCAGTTCGTTCTTCTGAACTTGCGGCGTTCCAGATAGACGCGAGTGAATCGATAACAGCCCCACGAACTGGATCGCCACGCCCTGCGGGCTCGCGATGACGCGCTGTCTGGATCGCCACGCCCTGCGGGCTCGCGATGACGCTACCGTCCCCGTTTCTACTTCAGACGACGAGGTGCGGCAGCTCCAGGTACTCGCGCGAGCGCATCTCGGTCAGGCGGCTGGCGGTGCGGAAGAACTCGCCGGAGTGGGTTCCTTCCGTATAGAGCTGCTCGGGCTCGCAGGCGGCGGTGGCGATCAGCTTGACGCGGCAGTCGTAGAACACGTCGACCAGCCAGGTGAAGCGCCGCGCTTCGGCCGACTGGCGCGCCTCCATCTTCGGGATCCCCGAGAGCAGCACGTGTGGGAAGCGCCGCGCCAGTTCGAGGTAGTCGTTCTGCGAGCGCGGGCCGCCGCACAGCGCGGCGAAGTCGAACCAGATGACGCCGTCGGCGCGGCGCAGGCAGGGGATCGACCGGCCGAGGACCTCGATCTCGCCGCCGATCTCGCCCTCACCTCCGGCCAGTTCGACGAAGGTCTCCGCCTGCAGCCGCTCGGCCGCAGCGTCCGCGGGGATTCGGAAGGTCTCGACCCGGTCGAGCGTGCGCCGGCGGTAGTCGATGCCTGCGTCGACCTCGACCACGTCGAGCTGCCGCTCGATCAGCGCGATCGTCGGCAGGAAATTCTCGCGCTGCAGTCCGTCGGGGTAGAGGCGATGCGGCGGGTAGTTCGAGGTCATCACGATGACGACGCCGCGCGCGAACAGTGCTTCGAGCAGGCGGCCGAGGATCATCGCGTCGGCGATGTCGGAGACGTGGAACTCGTCGAAGCAGAGCAGGCGCAGTTCGCCAGCGATGTGGTCGGCGACCTTGGCCAGCGGATCGCTGCCGCCCTTCAGCGTGTTGAGCCGGCCGTGCACCTCCTGCATGAAGGCGTGGAAATGCACGCGCCGCTTGCGCCGGTACGGCACCGCGGCGAAGAAGCAGTCCATCAGGAAGCTCTTGCCGCGCCCGACGCCACCCCAGAAATAGACGCCGCGCGGTGGCTGCGCGCGCGACAACATCTTGCGCCAGGCGGTGCGCCGCGCGACCTTGAAGGCGAGGAGTTCCGTATAAAGCTGCTGCAGACGCTTGGCGGCGGCCAGCTGCGCAGCGTCGGCCGTGTAGCCGTTCTCGGCGAGCTTGCCGAGGTAGGAATCGAGCACGCCGTGTTCGGCGACGTTGAGGATCTTGTGGGGCATGGGTCGCGGGAGGGGAATGAGCAGGAACGTCGGCAGGCCGGGAGCGGTGCCACCGGCCGCCGTACGCAGGCGGTGAAAAGGAAAGAAGTGTAAAGCAAGGCAGGCGCGAAGTGCGCAGGCCGCCGTTCTGTGCAGGCCCCGCGCAGAAAAATCGCGCTGATTTCAGAAAAATGAAAAAAGTGCTTGCATTCGGAAGAATTCGCCTTATAATGGCGACTCTTTCGCAGCGCAAGGCAACAACAGCAAAGCGACAGGCGCGTAGCTCAGCTGGTTAGAGCACCACCTTGACATGGTGGGGGTCGTTGGTTCGAGTCCAATCGCGCCTACCAATTCGGAAGCCCTGAAATTTCGCAGACTGCGGATTTCAGGGCTTTTTCATTTCCAGGGCAACGCAAAATCACACCGATGTCTTTCCGGTCCTTGCTTGTCGTGTTGGCACTGTGGCTGGCCGGATGTCCGGGCCTGGCCCAGGCACGGGATTACATCAGCGAGCGCGCCTGGCTGGAAGACCCTGGCGGACAGCTGAGCTGGTCCGAGGTCCAGCACCTGCCTGCACAAGCCTTCACCGGAACGCTCAGCCGAGGTTATGGCAGCTCGGTGATCTGGCTCCGGCTGTGCGTTTCCCCTGCCGCCCACCCTGCCCCGGTGCACGAACCTGCATCGCTGGTGCTGCGCATTCGCCCCGCCTATCTGGACGACATCCGGGTCTACGACCCGCTGGCGCCTGGAGGGCTGCTCGGCACCGTCGGTGACCAGCACCATCCACGCCTCTCGGAGCTCGACGGCCTGGATTTCTTGCTGCCCATCGCGCGCGGCGAGGTTCCGCGCGATCTGTGGGTTCGCCTGGCATCCACCAGCACAAGACAGATCCATGTCGAAGCCCTGAATGTCGACGAGCTGAACCGCACCACTCACCGACAGGCACTGCTCTTTGCCGGCTACATCGGCCTCGTCCTCGTGTTCACGATTTGGGCAGGCGTCAGCTGGGCGTTCCATCGTGAACGTGTCGTCGGTGCATTCTTCCTCTCGCAAGGCAACGCGCTGATCTACGCTCTTTTTTCACTGGGCTACCTGCGCTTTTTATGGCCGGCTGCCTGGCCGGCATGGCCTCTCGACTACGGATCCTCACTGTTCGGCATCGTCGCCGTCAGCAGTGCCATCGTCTTCCATGCGACTCTTTTGCGGGAGTTCACCACCCCGCTCCTGGCGAGGCGGCTGCTCATGACCGCACTGGTCTTTCTCGCCGTGAAGCTGATCCTGTTCTGGGGCGACGCGCTCGTCATCGCGCTGCAAATCAACTTGGTCGAAGTGTTGTTGTCCCCCACCGTTTTTCTCGTGGTCGTTTGGCGATCGCGCGCCTGGACTGCTGGCTCGGAACACATCCCCACCCTGTCCCGCCCGCTGGTGCTCGGCTTTTATCTCACATTGACCGCTCTGATGACGCTGGCCGTGTTGCCTGGCCTCGGTGCAGTGGCAGGAGGGGAAATATCCCTGTACGTCGTGCAATCGCATGGCTTGCTGACGGCCTTCCTCATGCTGCTCATGCTGCAATACCGCGCCCACCTGCTCAACAAACGGCAACGTGAGGCAGCCATGGCTCTCGAGCGCAGCGAACTGAAAGCCCAGCAAGAACAGAAGACGCGTGAGGAACAGAGCAAGCTCCTGGCCATGCTCGCTCACGAAATCAAGACACCGCTGGCCACCATGCACATGCGCCTGGACCCGCACAGCAGCAGCGCCCCGTACATCAGACAGGCGATTCAGGACATGAACCACGTCATCGAACGCTGCATGCAAACGACGCGCTTCAATGACGGCGAATTGAACGCAGAACTCAGCCGCTTCGACCTGGTCAGACTGATCCGGGATGCGGTCTCGGCCTGCCCGCGACCGGGCGACGTCAAGCTGAGCGCGCCGACCACACTGCTCTGCTCGAGTGATCGGCAGTTGCTGTTCATCGTCCTCAGCAACCTGCTGGAAAACGCCTGCAAGTACGGCGCACCGGATGCCGCCATCGAAGTCGAGCTAAGGCAGAACTCACCCTCCGGCAAACTGCTCATCGAGGTGCGTAACCTCCCCGGCCAGAGCGGCTGGCCGGACACCGCCAGGCTGTTCGAGAAGTATTACCGCAGCCCCAAGGCCAAGCGACAGTCCGGTACCGGACTCGGCCTGTTCTTGTCACAAAGACTCATGCGCCTCCTCGACGGCGAACTTCTTTACCAACCGGACGAGACCTGGGTGCGCTTTGTCGTGGACCTGCCGCTCACCGAGTGATTTGGCTTTCTTTGGCTAGCGTCTCGCTACTTTTTGTAATGTAAGAGTGCCATGACCCCCATGCCCTCACTCCACATCCTGGTGGTGGAAGACAACGACAACCTGCGCGAAGCGACGGTCGAACTCTTGCAGGCGCACGGTCATCAGGCCACCGGCGTCGTTTGCGCCGAGGATGTGGACGACACGCCCACCCGGGATCTCGCCGACCTCTATGTCATCGACGTCAATCTGCCCGGTGAAGACGGCTTCAAACTGGCCGCTCGCATTCGCGAAAGTCAGCCGCTGGTGGGGATCGTGCTGATGACCGCGCGCGGGCAACTCAACGACCGCCTGGAAGGCTATTCATCCGGCGCGGATAACTACCTCATCAAGCCCGTCGATCAGTTCGAACTCCTCGCCTGCATCCACAACCTGGCGCAACGCCTGCAAAACACGCAGGCCTCGCTCGCCGCGAGCAGCCTGACGCTCGACCGACTGGCAATGACCTTGACCGGCCCCTCAGGTCAGGTGACGCTCAGCCACGGCGAATCCCTGGTCCTGGCCGCGCTTAGCCGGGCGGCCGGCCACAAGCTGGAACGCTGGCAGGTGATGCAGTTGGTGGATCCCAAGGAGAAGGGACTGGTCGCCGCCAACCTCGAAATGCGCATCAGCGCCTTGCGCAAGAAGCTCAGCGCCTGCGGCGCCCCCACCGGGATCCGCACGCTGCGCGGCTTCGGCTACGCCCTGAGTTGCCAGATTCGGGTGCTGTAGGCTTTCAGCCACGTAGCCACGCGCTTTAGTTGCTCTGCGCGCCACTTCCGGTGCGCAGTAAATGGCGCCCCTCCCCCAGCAGGCATTCGTTTCTGAGGGAAGGTTTTCGTCGGAGGGGCGGCAGCCCCGAATAGCAGGTTCTCCCCCCTTGTCACGCCGACGCTCATGCCGACCTCCGCCACCGTGACCAGAAACAAGAAGGCCAACCCCTCCGGTTGGCCTTCTTGCCATTCAGCGTACAGCCTTCTGGTGCGGGAACTGCCGGCTTACCAGGAGAACCCGGCGCCGACGGCGGCAACGACGTTGTTGCCGTCGCCGTTGACCGAGGACACCGAAGCCTTGAGCACGGCGTCGGGGGCCATGCGGTACGAGGCACCGACGGCCACCGCGGTCATTCCCTGGAAGTTGCCCAGACCGACACCGACGGAGAAGGTCTTGTTCTGGTCGACCTGCGGGATGTTGGCCATCGCGGCGGTACCCGCGACACCGGCATAGACTTGGCGCAACTGACGGAAGTTGACCGCATCGAAGGAACTCGTACCGTCTTGCACCCCGGTAACCCGCACCGGCTTGCCGGTCGCCGAGTTGCTGAAGAAGGCGCCGTTGTCGTTCAGGGTCAGGCTGGTCGAGCGCGTGCCGCCGGAGAGTGTCGCCTGCTGCTCATTCACCACCAAACCGTGGACATTGCCGTAGCCATTGGAAATGGTCATGGAAGCCGAGGTCTGATCGACCGGGCCATTCGACATCGAGAGCTTTCCGTTCGCGTCGACCACGACATGGGTGGCGGTCGCGCCCTTGAGCACGATCGCGCTGTTGCCGTTCGTGGTCGTGCCACCGGGCAGGACACTGCCGCCCAGGCCGCCGCCCGCCGCCACGCTGGTCGTCGAAACGCCGTTGGCCATGTAGGACTGGGTGTTGCCCGCCTGGGTGGTCACCGAGGACCCCAGCGTCGTGCTGCCGATGGTGTTGGTCGATATTCCGGGTCCGGTGCCGATGTTGTTGGTCGCCAAGCCGTCGCCCACGCCGATGTTGTTGGTCGAGGCGCCACTGCCGCCGCCAAGGCCATTGGTGACGGATCCGCTGCCGTTGTTCTGACCGAAGGTGTTGGTCGCGTTGCCCGAGCCGGTGTTGTCGCCGAAGCCATTGGTGACCGAGCCCGGGCCGCTGTTAACACCAATGGTGTTGGTGGTGCTCCCGGAACTGGTGTTGTTGCCGATGCCGTTGGTCATGGTCCCAATGCCAGCGTTCTGGCCGATCGTGTTGTTGGTGGGACCACTGCCGCTGCCGCCGCCGAAACTGTTGTTCGTCGTGCCGTTGCCGCTGTTCATGCCGATGCTGTTGTTGGCCTCACCCTTGTCGTTCGAGGTGTTGTTGCCGAAGCCATTGTTCACGGTGCCGTTACCACTGATGCCGCCGATGTTGTTCGTCGCCTTGCCATAGCTGTCGCTGGTGTTCATGCCGATGTTGTTGGTGGCGCTGCCGCTGCCACTGGTGCCACCGGTATTGTTGACAACGCTGCCGGAGCCGCTATTCATGCCATTGTTGTTGATGACACTGCCGTCACTGGTGTTCGACCCGTTGTTGTTGACGATGGTACCCGAGGAGTTGTTGACGCCGGTGTTGTTGGTGATCTGCTGCCCGGCGATCGGCTGCGGCGAGAGGATCTGGACACCGTAGTCGGTCACCAGGATGGCCGACCCGAGCGTCGGATCACCCTGGCCGTAGCTCTTGGACTGGATAGCGACATCCGCCCAGGTGGGGATGGTGCCGGCCGCCCGGTCGGCATTGGTGTAGCCCTTCGCGTTCTGCCCGCTGCCGGTGATCAACACACCGGTGGTCGAGGTGCTGTTGGTCACCGTGCCGTTGATGGTTACGGCCGCGGCGGTGCTCCCGGTGTAATCTCCGGAGTTGACCGATACGCCGTTGTTGCCAGCCTGCAGCGTCGCGGTGCTGGTTCGGTCCGTGGCGCTGGTGCCGATCCTGGTCTGGACGTTGGTACCGTCCGCTGCGGTGGTGGTCTGAAGGACTGTGGAAGTAGGGCTCCCTGCATCAGATCCTGAAATCGTCAGGCTTGTCCCAGCAGGAACAGTGCCACCCGTGGTGTCACCGTCCTGCAGGGTGAGGATGCCGCTGTGCGTCCCGCCCTTGATCTGGGTGCTGGTAGTGCCGTTGATGGTGATCCCCTGCCCGCCGCTGGCCGTCAGGCTGGCCTGGTTGGCAGCGTTGTTGACGCTTAGATTGGCGCCACTGGCATTGTTGGTTCTCAGGGAGTTGTTGACCAATGTCGCACCATTCAGCGTGGTGGCGCCGGTAATGGTCGTTGGGCTGCTGATGGTCGTTGAACTGCCTGTGATCGTGGTTACGCCGCTTGTGTTACCAACCCCAGTAGCATCAGAACCAGATGTATTTAAGCCATTTACAAGCACTTGATCTACGGAGGCACTTGGGTTGTGGTTCTCGCGCGCATAACCATTGACTTTTGTACACCCAAGAGTAATCAAATCTCCATCGCCATAACAGCCGTCACCAATACCACTGAGGTTGACGTTATTAACGGTCGTTGCGTCTGTTATCCCATCAGCCATGGCAGTCAGAGGCACAGAACCAAAAGCAGCGGCAATTAAAACGGATTGAAACTTGTTCATTGCAAATCTTCCATTCAATACAAGAGTTTGGGTCTGTTGTTAACCGCCATAACGGCATGGACTCAGCCAGCGTTGGGGCAGAGGACAGAAACTGTTTTCTCATCTGATCGCTTCGTGTTTTGTCAGCAGGCACCCTGACGACAGTTTTCTCGACAGCGCGCGGGCGTTGTCGTTGATCATCGACAGCCTGTACGGCGTACCTTCAAGCGGCTTGAAAACCAGGTCACCGTAATATTTCTTTTCGGCCTGAGTGCAGCTTTCCGGCACTTGCAGCGTCGCCGAGTAATTCGCACTGCAACCGCTCGCAGTCGGAAAAAGGTTGATCTCGACGGTGGAGTAGTTGCCATCTTCCATCGGCACGAGCAGGGTCGCCGCGACCATGTCAGCCGACGTCCCGCGGGCGGGCCGGTCGACGATCAGCACCTCCTTGACGCCGCGACCGACGAACCTGGCGACCTGGTCGGCACGTTCGACACAGCGGAGAACGCCCAATTGAGCGACGGCCAGCGCCAGCCTGGAAACTTCCGGGGCTTGGGGCACTGCCCCCGGCTGGACCGCCTGCGGCGACTGATTGTTTGCGGGCCGCGCAGAATCGCCGGCAACGGGCTCGGCCTGGGCGCCCCTGGCTGTGGAAAAAACCGCGATGAGGAGGATGAGCAGATACCTGGCGAGCCGGACGTTCATTGCAACGTTGCTTTCGACGGAGTTGCACAAGACGGGGGCGCGTGGTGCAAACATCCCTGCGCGAGATCCCGTGGATCAACCCCGTGCTCGACTCACTAAAGTTCGCTGAAAGTTGCGCGTCTTGTCGGTTTCGACTCGGCAACAAGGGTCTGGAGTGATCTTAGAAAGGCGAGCGCCGGCAACCCTACAAAAACCTACATCCGCTTGAGCGGCGTCCTGCCGTGCCGTTGCGACAGCGGCGACTGGCCCTTGGCCCAGCTCAGACGAGCTTCAGGGCGATGCACAACTGGTAGCCCTGGTTGCGCACGGATTCGATGCACCCGGGCGGCGCGCCCGCGGACACGAGCTTCTTGCGCAAGCGGACGATACGCACTTCGAGACTGGCCTTGGGGTAGGTATCCAGATCCAGCCCCAGGATCTCGGCGATCTGCCAGTACGACACCCGCTGTCCGGGAGCCCGCGCAAGGGCCGCGAGGATCGACGTTTCGGCGGCGGTCAGGGCGACCGGCTCGCGCCCGGTCTTGCTCAGCGTCAAGGTTTGCTGGTGCAAGGTGAAATCATCGGCAAGTCGCCGATGGATCAGATCTTCCACGCGTTGCCGGCGCCGACCGAGGGCGGCGACGGCGGCGCAAAGCTCCTCCACTTCGACGGGTTTGCTCAAGTACAGGTCGGCGCCCCGGGCATAGCCTTCCAGGCGATCCTCCAGCCCCGAGCGGGCGGTGACGATGATCAGTCCGGCCAGCGGATAGGCGGCGCGCACGCGTTCGGTCAGGCTCAGTCCGTCCTCGCCCGGGAGATTTAGGTCGATCAGGAAAAGGTCCGCCGCTTGCCCGCCGGCAACGTCTTCGAGTTCTTCGGCACACGACAGGGCGACGACACTGTGCCCGGCTTCTTCGAGAGCCTGCTGCAGCATCAACCGCAGGATGTCGTGGTCCTCGACCAGGACGAGGTTCAGGCGGGGGTTTGCGGTAGCCATAGTTCGAAGCGCACTTCGGTGTCGGTGGGGCAATAGCGCAGCCAGCCTCCGAGGCTGCTGGCCAGTTGCCGGGCCAAGTAGAGGCCGAGGCCGGAGCCGGATTCGCGCTGGGCACCCGGGGAGCGGTAATACTTGCTGAAGAGTTGCTGCTGATCGGGCCAGCCGGCGAGGCCGGGGATGTTGCCGATGCAAATGCGGGTTCCGTCCCGATGCTCGTACCGGGCGCTGCGCAGGCTCACCGTGACCGGGGCGACGGGGTCACCATAGGCTGCGGCGTTGTGCAGCAGGTTACCGAGGACGATCCTTAGCAACTGGCGGTCCGTTTGCAGGTGGGTGGCTGCCTGCGGAGCGAATTGCAGCCGCTTCTGCAATCCGGGAATCGTCTCGCCCAGATTCCGGATGATGCCGTCGAGGTCGATCTGCTCGACCCGCCTGTTCAGCATCAGTTCGCCGCTGCGATCCGCCTGGATGCAACGCTCGAGGATGGCCTTCATGTCCTGCACCGCGCGCCCCGCATGATTGAGGTTCTGCTCACGGTTGCCCTTGGTACCCAGCGCCAGCGAGACGATGGAAAGCGGGGTCTTGAGCTCGTGCATCAGCATGTGCAGAAACTGGGACTGCTCCTGCCGCCGCCGATGCTCCAGTTCGAGGTCTTCCTGCGCTTTTGTCAGCTCCCAGTTCTTGCGCTGGGCGTCACGGGCGCGACGCTGGCTACGGATGAACAGCAGGCCGGTCATGACCAGCGCGGAGACCATGCCGTTGAAAATCAGGATCTGCAGTGTCCATGGCCGAGGTTGTATCCAGCCGACGAGAGCGATGAGGCTGACCAGCAGCCCGCCCATGATGATCGTGTAGTAGGCAAGCAGGGCTTGCTTCGACATGAGTCGCTCGACTCCGGGATCGGGCTTGCACGACAGCGCAGTCAGCATCAGGAGCAGCGTCGTCACCATGAGGATGTAGACGTTCATTTGCAGCGCCTGGCGCTCATAACCTGCGAGCAGCATGATGACCAGGCCGACGCCGATCCAGGGGATGGCCTCGATCAGTCTCAGCAAATGCCGGTTCGGCTTGTAGCTCGACAGCAATTCGATGTCGAATCTGAGACCGAGTGTCATCAAGACGGTGGCGCTCAGCGAGAAGAACTTGTCGAAAAACGCGGGCGGCAGCCAAGCCGAAAGCAAAAGCGCGGGCAGACCCAGGAAGGCAAAGACGTAATACGTGAAGACCGCATGCCGGACAAGGTAAGCGGAAAGGATACGGTCCCGCTGCAGCCACCAGATGACCAGCAAGACGAGGAAGATAAGCAGCAGCAAGGTCGCATACACGGCCGCCCAGAGTATGTTGCCGGTAATCGATCTCGGGATATCGTCAACAGCCATGACTTCGAGATTGACGATGTGGGTACTGGTACTCTGCAGCCGCAGCCAGACATCGCGTGCCGCCGGGCTCGGCGGCAGTTTGAACGAATGGCCCAGACTGTGGAAGGCGCTCTGGCTTGCCGGATAGCGGTCGCCAGCCGTTATCGGCGGGGTGTCCGTCGCCGGGTCGTACAGCGTGATTTCGTCGAGCCACGGCGGGGAGATGAACAGGCCCAGCGGCGTCTCGCTGGCCGCCACGGTCAGGCGCAGCCAATGAACAGCATCGGTGTAGCCGCGGTTCAACAAGCCCTCGTAGGGCGTATACGACTGTTCGCGCGCCTGCGCGAAGGATGTCTTGCCGCCGACATCGGTCCAGTAGGCCTGAGCGAGAAGGTATCGATGCTCGGCCTGGCCCTTGCCGCTGGCCAAGCCGCCGGTTGGGTCGCCTGATGCGGGCGCCTGCGCCATGACCAAGCAGGGCAGCAGCAGCGCGGCCGCGAGTACCGTCGCCCATGCCGGCCGGTGCCATCGGGCAAGCGACCGGACGAATCCGGCGAGAAGGAGGATGAAGTTGAACAAGTGTCGCATCGGTTGCACGGAGCGCAGACGACTATGCATTACCATGGCATTGCAATGCCTACATTTTCCTACGCGCCGAAGTTTTGCGCGACACCTTGCGCCCTAATGCTGCCCAAGCGCATAGCGTTACACAACTCCTATCGCCTAACTCGACCACATATGCTCGACGCCCTAAACGAAATCCCTGAGCGCTGGAAGCCCAGCCAGAGGGTTTTCACGCCAGGTCGCCGTCGCTCTTTCTTCCCAAGAAGCCGTCCAGCATGGCGATTTGGCGGATCACCTCGCGGATGGTGGGTGGCGTCTTCGGAAAGGTTTCTTCGCCAAAATATAAGCATCCTTCCACCCTTCGTCGGTGAAGAGCGAGGTCGCTTCGTGTTCAGGATGCGTTCGCCCCACGCGACCTCCATGAAGACGGCCAGTGCGAGTTCAATCTTGGCAATGTAACCGAGTTGCAAGGCTTCGACGCGACAGCCGTTTTTTGACACCTTGAACGAGCACTACGGATTCCAGTTCTCGCCAAAGGACTCGATGACCTTGATGCTACGCTTGAGCATCGAAAAGGCATAGACCAGCGGTGGTCTGGTCGGCAGGCAATCCTCGTGACTTAGCATAACAGCCTATTCTACCGCCAGCACCGGCGCACCACCTTTTTGAGGTATGATCCGCGTCGTAACCATCTAATATTTATAGGATCCATATGACATCCCAAATATGTCAAGATAGTATCCGGACTCGCTGCGTACATTCAAAGCCGAGCTAAAGTCGGAACTGGTGTATGCGCCCGACGCGGGGACTGGGTGTTGAAGGGCGGCGTGCCTATGCTGAGAATTGATTGTCGAGATCGAATTTCAGCGCTGCCACCACATGCAGCGTGACCACACCTTCGCTGATGTCCTGCTCTGGCAGGTACCCCCGCACAATCCAGCCCGCTTCACGGTAGCGGGCGGCCAAGGCATCTTCAGCGCGCTGCAGGTCCTCAAAACTCAAGGTTCGGTTCAGGAAGCCGGCCACCGCCAGCGCAAGTTGCTCGTCGGTCAGCAAGGTGTTGCCGACGAAGCGGAACTCCTTGACATAGAACGGCAGCTTGGGGCGAGGCTTCAGTTCAGGCGGTGGCTGGGTGACCTGCTCAAGAGGAACAGCGGAGGGCAAAGCCAGTTCGCGCTCCTGTTCGATCTGCTGCAGCAAGGAACCCGCGTCTGGGACGGATTGGGCCAACGACAGCGAAGACAATAACGCCGCCACTCCCACGAGAACCAGCCCGCCGTGGGCGGGCCGGAAGGCCCGAATGAAGACCCGCCCACGCTGCAGTTGCACGTTCACAACCAGGAGAGCAGCTTGAACGACATCCTTTCTCTGGCGGGAATCGCCGCGGCGCTGGCGCTCGGAACGGTCAGCCCGGGGCCGAGCTTCGTCATGATCGCGCGCATGGCCGTCGCCTCCGGTCGCGCCGAAGGGCTCGCCGCCTCGGTCGGCATGGGGCTCGGCGGCATCAGCTTCACCATCGCCGCCCTGCTCGGCCTGCAGGCGCTGCTGCTCGCCGTCCCCTCGCTCTACCTGGCGCTCAAGCTCGCCGGCGGCGTCTACCTCGTCTATATCGGTTTCTGCATCTGGCGTGGCGCCAGGCAGCCGCTCGCGATGGCGGCTGGACCTGCCGGCGAACGCCGTCAATCGCTGATGCGCGCACTGCTCCAGGGACTCGGTACGCAGTTGGCCAACCCGAAGGCCGCGATCATCTACGCGAGCATCTTCGCCGCCTTCCTGCCGAACGGAACGACGCTGCCGCTCGGCCTGGCGATCGTCGCGCTGGTGTTCATCCTGGAAACGGGCTGGTACACGCTGGTCGCGCTGACGCTCTCGGCGGAAAAACCGCGTCAGGCCTACCTGCGCGGCAAGCCCTGGATCGATCGGGCTGCGGGTGGGGTGATGATGGCGCTGGGCGTGAAGCTCGCCAGTTCGGCGCAGGCCGTGTGAGTCGCTGGCGGCATCGCAGCCGCGTTGCCGCGATGTCGCAGAAACGACTCGCGGGAGGCCGGTGAGCCTGGCTCGCCGACTTCCCGCGGACTTGCTCGACCGGGCGCGGAACTCGCCGGCCCGTCTGCTGCCCTAGCGCTCGGTATCGTGCTTCGTTTGGTCCTGGGCGTGGTTCATGCGGCTATGCTCGGCAAAGTAGCCGCACAGCGGACACAGCGACTCCACCGAACAATCGTTCTTGCGCGCACATTCTGCATGCGACTGGTCGGTGCGGACCATCTGATGGATTACCACGCAACGGGTGATGGGACTCAGGAACATTTTTGTCTCCCCCAGCAAAGCCGAACGGGCAAGTTCTTTTGCATATCACTATAGCATCCTCCGCGAACTATTCCGGGATCCCGAATGAAGCGCGACATCCTGATCGTATACTCGACGACCGACGGGCATACGCTCGAAATCTGCGAACGCATCCGCACGCTGCTGCAGGACGAGGGACACGCGGTCGATCTGCTGCCGGTGGCGCAGGCGCTCGCCGATCCGGAAAACGCCGCACTGGCCCGACGCGACACGATCGTCCTCGGCGCCAGCATCCGCTACGGCAAGCACCACCGGCAGGTTTACGACTTCGTGCGCCGCCACGCGCGCCTGCTCGACGCCAGGAGGAACGCCTTCTTCTCGGTCAATGCGGTGGCGAGGAAGCCGGACCGGCGACAGGTGGACAGCAATCCCTACGTGCGCAAGTTCCTCACCCGGATCGCCTGGCAGCCGCAGCACGTGGAAATCTTCGGCGGCAAGATCGACTACGCCAAGTACTCCTTCTTCGATCGCAACATCATTCGTTTCATCATGTGGATGACGAAGGGCCCGACCGATCCGCGCAGCGTCGTGGACTTCACCGACTGGCAGCAGGTCGACGCCTTCGCCCGCCGCATCGGCAAGCCTTAACGTGAAACGTGGAACAATTTCGTGAAACATCGGCCGACCTGATCTGCCGAAGCCGTCGCGATCCCCCCTCCGTCATCGCGAGCCCGAAGGGCGTGGCGATCCAGTGCGTGGGTCTCGCATCGTGAAGAGCCAGGAGACAGAAAAACGAACTGGATCGCCACGGCGCTACGCGCCTCGCAATGACGGTGGTGCCGGGCGTGCATGGAGAGCGAAGGTGCGGAGACCGTAACCGTCATCGCGAGCCCGAAGGGCGTGGCGATCCAGGGCGTAGGTCTCGCATCGTGAAGGGCGAGGAGACAGAAGAACGAACTGGATTGCCACGGCGCTACGCGCCTCGCAATGACGGCAGTGCCGGGAGTGCATGGAGAGGGGCTGAGACCGTAACCGTCATCGCGAGCCCGAAGGGCGTGGCGATCCAGTGCGTAGGTCTCGCATCGTGAAGGGCGAGGAGACAGAAGAACGAACTGGATTGCCACGGCGCTACGCGCCTCGCAATGACGGCGGTGCCGGGCGTGCATGGAGAGCGAAGGTGCGGAGACCGTAACCGTCATCGCGAGCCCGAAGGGCGTGGCGATCCAGTGCGTAGATCTCGCATCATGAAGGGCGAGGAGACATAAGAACGAACTGGATTGCCACGGCGCTACGCGCCTCGCAATGACGGCGGTGCCGGGCGTGCATGGAGAGGGGCCCAGACCGTAACCGTCATCGCGAGCCCGAAGGGCGTGGCGATCCAGTGCGTAGGTCTCGCATCGTGAAGAGCGAGGAGACAGAAGAACAAACTGGATTGCCACGGCGCTGCGCGCCTCGCAATGACGGCATTGAAGCAAATGGCTGCGTTTCATGCTCAGGGGTGGCACGACTCGCCATGATCGTTAGTGCCAGCAGCGGGATGAATCTGCACGGGCAAGGGCAGGCTGCGTAAAATCGGCCCATGATCGCCCCCCCGGACCCCATATTCCAGTCGCTGCTCGGCTACGCCGCCTTCCTCGCGCTGGCCTGGCTGCTGTCGGAAAACCGCCGCGGCGTCCCCGGCGGACGGTCGCCGGCGGCATCGCCCTGCAGTTCGTCCTCGCCGCGGTACTGCTCAAGCTGCCGGGCGCGCAGGCCAGTTTCGCACTGCTCAACGACGGGCTCATCGCGATCGAGAAGGCGACGCGTGCCGGCACCTCGACGGTATTCGGCTATCTCGGCGGCGGTCCGCTCCCTTACGCGGAAAACGCCCCCGGCGCCAGTTTCGTCTTCGCCTTGCAGGCCTTGCCGATCGTGCTCGTGATGAGCGCGCTGTCGGCGCTGCTCTTCCACTGGCGGATCCTGCCGCGACTGGTGCAGGCGATGTCCTGGCTGCTGGTGAAGACGCTCGGCGTCGGCGGCGCGGTCGGCGTGTCGACCGCGGCCAACGTCTTCGTCGGCATGGTCGAGGCACCGCTGCTGGTCAAGCCTTACCTTGCCCGCGTCTCGCGCGGCGAGTTGTTCATCATCCTCTCGGCCGGGATGGCGGGCGTCGCCGGGACGGTGATGGCGCTCTACGCCGGCATCGTCGGGCCGCGCATTCCCGGCGCGCTCGGCCACATCCTCGCCGCCTCGTTCATCAGCGCGCCGGCGGCGATCGTCTTCTCGGTGCTGCTGATTCCGCCGCAAGGCGCGCCGACCGGCAGCGAGGTGAGCCTGGAACGCGTCGACGCGAGCAGCATGGACGCGATCACCCGGGGCACCGCCGAGGGGCTGCAACTCCTGCTCAACATCGTCGCCATGATGATCGTGCTGGTGGCGCTGGTCGCCCTGGCCAACTCGCTGCTGGCGCTGGTCCCGGTCGGCGGCAGTCCGCTCTCGCTGCAGCGCGCGCTCGGCCTGCTGATGGCGCCGCTCGCCTGGCTGGCCGGCGTCGGCTGGGACGAGGCCGGAACCGCCGGCGCGCTGCTCGGGACCAAGACCATCCTCAACGAACTGATCGCCTACATCGACCTCGCGGCGCTGCCGCCCGAAGCGCTGTCGGAGCGCAGCCGCCTGATCATGCTCTACGCGCTGTGCGGCTTCGCCAACCTGGGCAGCCTCGGCATCATGATCGGCGGCCTGACGGCGATGGTGCCGGAGCGGCGAGCCGAGATCGTTGCCATCGCGCCGCGCTCGCTGGTGGCGGGGACGCTCGCCACGCTGTCGTGCGGGGCGAGCGTCGGCATGCTCCACTGATCCCGGCCCATGCACTTTCACCGGATGCGCTAGCATGCGCCTTCACCCCGAGTTTTGAGCGTTACAGAGCCATGCCACCCACGCAAACGATTGCCGCCACCGGCGCCCCCCTCCTCCATCGGCGTGCAGACACCGGCGGCGGCGCGCTGCTGCTCGGCGGCGACCTCGGCGGCACCAAGACGCTGCTGGCACTGGCCGAAGCCCTTCCCGACGGCAATCGGCGCATCGTCGCCGAAGCGCGCTACGCGAGCCGCGACTGGCCCGACTTCGGCGCGCTGCTCGCCGACTTCCGCGCCCGCCACCCGGGAGCGATCGCCGCGGCCTGTTTCGGCGTCGCCGGGCCGGTCGATGGCCCCGCGGACCGGCAGACGGCCCGGCTCACCTACCTGCCCTGGCGACTCGACGCACAGGCGCTGGCCCGTGATTTCGCGCTCGGCCGGGTGCGCATCGTGAACGACTTCTACGCCGCCGCCAGCGGCATCGACAGCCTCCCCGCCGAGGCCTGCACGGTCCTGCAGGCCGGTAGCGGCGTCGCCGACGCAGCGCGCGTCGTCGTCGGTGCCGGCACCGGCCTCGGCGTCGCCGGCGTGCTGCGCCACGGAGGCGAGACGATAGTCGTCCCCGGCGAAGGCGGGCATCAGGGATTCTCGCCGCAGTCGGCGCAACAGGCCGCACTGTGGCAGTACCTGTTCCCCCGGAACGGCCGGGTCACCAGCGAGGACGTGGTCTCGGGTCCGGGACTCGCGCGCATCCACGCCTTCCTCGGAGGCGGCGAGCGCTCACCGGCCGAGATCGGCGCAGCCGCGCTGCGCGGGGACGACCCGCTCGCGGCGGCGGCGCTGTCGCTGTGGCTGGAGGCCTACGGCGCCTTCGCCGGCGACCTCGCCCTCGCCTGGCTCGCCCGCGGCGGCGTCTGGCTCGCCGGTGGGATCGCGGCGAAGCTGATGGGCGCAGCGCAGGCCGCGATCTTCCTCGCCGCCTTCAACGCCAAGCGCGAGCACCGGCCACTGGCAGAGTCGATGCCGGTCGTGCTGGTGCACGAAGAACGCCTCGGCCTGCTCGGCGCACTGGCACTCGCGCAATCATGCGGACGTTGAAGACGATTGACGTGAAACCAAAGGAGTGAAGCAACAGCAAGTTCCTCGAACAGCACGAAGTCATCGCGAGCCCGCAGGGCGTGGCGATCCAGTGCGTGGGGCTCTTACCGATTCACTCGCGTCCATCTGGAACGCCGCAAGTTCAGAAGAACGAACTGGATTGCCACGGCGCTACGCGCCTCGCAATGACGTCGGTGCTGCCACGGCGCTGCGCGCCTCGCGATGACGGCAGTGCCAGGAGTGCATGGAGAGGGGCCCAGACCGTAACCGTCATCGCGAGCCCGCAGGGCGTGGCGATCCAGTACGTAGGGCTCTTACCGATTCGCTCGCGTCTCTCTGGAACGCCGCAAATTCAGAAGAACGAACTGGATTGCCACGGCGCTACGCGCCTCGCAATGACGTCGGTGCTGCCACGGCGCTGCGCGCCTCGCGATGACGGCAGTGCCAGGAGTGCATGGAGAGGGGCCCAGACCGTAACCGTCATCGCGAGCCCGCAGGGCGCGTGGCGATCCAGTGCGTGGGGCTCTTACCGATTCACTCGCGTCCATCTGGAACGCCGCAAGTTCAGAAGAACGAACTGGATTGCCACGGCGCTGCGCGCCTCGCAATGACGTCGGTGCTGCCACGGCGCTGCGCGCCTCGCGATGACAGCAGTGCCAGGAGTACATGGAGAGGGGCCCAAACCGTAACCGTCATCGCGAACCCGCAGGGCGTGGCGATCCAGTGCGTGGGGCTCTTACCGATTCACTCGCGTCCATCTGGAACGCCGCAAATTCAGAAGAACGAACTGGATTGCCACGGCGCTGCGCGCCTCGCAATGATGTCGGTGCTGCCACGGCGCTGCGCGCCTCGCGATGACGGCAGTGCCAGGAGTGCATGGAGAGGGGCCCAAACCGTAACCGTCATCGCGAGCCCGCAGGGCGTGGCGATCCAGTGCGTGGGGCTCTTACCGATTCACTCGCGTCCATCTGGAACGCCGCAAGTTCAGAAGAACGAACTGGATTGCCACGGCGCTGCGCGCCTCGCAATGACGGCAGTGTTGTCACGGCGATGCGCGCCTCGCGATGACGGCAGTGCCAGGAGTGCATGGAAGGGGACCGAGACCGTCATCGCGAACCCGCAGGGCGTGGCGATCCAGTGCGTGGGGCTCTTACCGATTCACTCGCGTCCATCTGGAACGCCGCAAGTTCAAACGAACGAACTGGATTGCCACGGCGCTGCGCGCCTCGCAATGACGTCGGTGCTGCCAGGGCGCTGCACGCCTCGCAATGACGTCGGTGCTGCCAGGGCGCTGCACACCTCGCAATGACGGCAGCGAACGGGCGCGTTTCATTCTATGGGGCGGCGCAACTCCCCATGACTGTCAATCACGTCCCCGTGATCATCACTGAGGGGCGAGGATCACGCAGGCGAGCGGCGGCAGGGTGAGCGCGATGCTGGCCGGGCGGAGCATCCATTCGCCGGGCTGCGCCTCGACGAGGCCGGCGTTGCCGGTGTTGCTGCCGCCGTAGAGCGCCGCATCGCTGTTGAACAGCTCGCGCCAGGCGCCGGCCTGCGGGACGCCGATGCGGTAGTCGTGGCGCACTTCCGGGGTGAAGTTGCAGACGACGACGACGAAGCTGCCGTCGCGCGCCAGGCGCAGCCAGGAGAGGATCGAATGCTCGCTGTCGTGGCAGTCGATCCAGGCAAAGCCGCTGCCCTCGAAGTCGAGTTCGTGCAGCGCGGGATGCTCGCGGTAGAGGTGGTTGAGGTCGCGCACCAGCCGCTGCACGCCGGCATGCGGCGCCGCGGCGAGCAACCCCCAGTCTAGTTCGCGCTGTTCGCTCCACTCGCGCCACTGGCCGAGCTCGCCACCCATGAACAGCAGCTTTTTGCCCGGCGAGCTCATCTGCCAGGCGAGCAGGAGGCGCAGGTTGGCGAAGCGCTGCCAGTCGTCACCGGGCATCTTGCCGATCAGCGAACCCTTGCCGTGCACCACCTCGTCGTGCGACAGCGGCAGCACGAAGTTCTCGCTGTAGGCGTAGATCTGGCCGAAGGTCATCTCGTCGTGGTGCCAGCGCCGGAAGAGCGGGTCGCGGTGGAAGTAGCGCAGGCTGTCGTTCATCCAGCCCATGTTCCACTTCATCGAGAAGCCGAGCCCGCCGAGCCAGACCGGCCGCGACACCATCGGCCACGAGGTCGATTCCTCGGCCAGGGTCAGCGCCCCGGGAAACTCGCCGTGCACCATCTCGTTGAGTTCGCGCAGGAACTGGATCGCGTCGAGGTTCTCGCGACCGCCGAAGCGGTTCGGAATCCACTGTCCGGGCTGGCGCGAGTAGTCGAGGTAGAGCATCGAGGCGACGGCGTCGACGCGCAGGCCGTCGAAGTGGTACTCGTCGAGCCACCAGTGCGCGCTGGAGAGCAGGAAGCTCTTCACCTCGTGGCGGCCGTAATTGAAGATGTGCGTGCCCCAGTCGGCGTGCACGCCGAGGCGCGGGTCTTCGTGCTCGTAGAGCGCGGTACCGTCGAATTTCGCCAGCGCCCAGCCGTCGGTCGGGAAGTGCCCGGGAACCCAATCGAGCAGGACGCCGATGCAGGCCTGGTGACAGGTATCGATGAAATACTTGAGGTCGGCCGGCGAGCCGAAGCGCGAACTCGGCGCGAAGTAGCCGGTGGTCTGGTAGCCCCAGGATTCGTCGAGCGGATGCTCGGTCACCGGCAACAGCTCGATGTGGGTGAAGCCCTGCTCGCTGACGTACGGAACCAGCTTCTCGGCGAGCTCGCGCCACGAGTAGAGGCTGTTGTCCGGGTGCCGCATCCACGAACCCGGATGCACCTCGTAGATCGACATCGGCGCGTGCAGCCAGTCGGCAGCAGCGCGGCGCTCGATCCAGCCGGCGTCGCCCCAGGCGTAATCGTCGGCGGCGGCGATGCGCGAGGCGTTGCCCGGACGCAGCTCGCATTCGCAGGCGTAGGGGTCGGTCTTGACCAGCAGGTTCCCGTGCTGGTCATGCAGCTCGAAGCGATAGAGCTGGCCGGCGCGCGCCGCTGCGACATGGACGGCCCAGACCCCGGAAGCACCGAGGCTCACCAGCGGATCGGTACGGCCGTCCCAGCCGTTGAATTCGCCGACGACGGCGACCTTGGTCGCGTTCGGCGCCCAGACGCGGAAGACGACACCACCACCCGGCTGGACGTGCGCGCCGAGGATGCTGTAGGTCCGGGTATTGCGCCCCTCGTTGAAGAGGTAGAGATCGTGCGCGCTGGGCGCGATTTCGGCCGGGTGTGCTGTCTTTGTCATCATGTCGCAGTATGATAACCATAAACCAACAACCTAACACGTTTGTCCGGAGCAAAGCGATGTCAGAAGAAAACAGAACCGAAGCCTATCTCAAAGAGCACGGCGACACCCGCTTCATCAGCCAGCTCACGCGCAACACCTTCGCCATGGTGCTCGCTGGCGGTCGCGGCAGTCGCCTGATGCAACTGACCGACAACCGCGCCAAGCCGGCGGTCTTCTTCGCCGGCAAGTTCCGCATCATCGACTTCACCCTCTCGAACTGCGTCAATTCGGGAATCCGCCGCATCGGCGTTGCCACCCAGTACAAGGCGCACAGCCTGATCCAGCACATCCAGCGCGGCTGGAGCTTTCTCGACGGCCGTTTCGACGAATTCGTCCAGTTGATGCCGGCCCAGCAGCAGATCGACGAGGTGCAGTGGTATCAGGGCACCGCCGATGCGATGTACCAGAACATGCACCTGATCAGCCGGCACCGTCCGGAATACATCCTGGTCCTCTCGGGCGACCACATCTACAAGATGGATTACGGCAAGATGCTCGCCTTCCACGTCAACCGCGGCGCCGACATGACCGTCGCCTGCCTGGAGGTGCCGATCGAGGACGCGCGCGAATTCGGCGTCATGGGTGTGGACGAGGACGACCGGGTGGTGACCTTCACCGAGAAGCCGGCCAACCCGGCGCCGATTCCGGGACAGCCCGACCGCGCGCTGGCGTCGATGGGCATCTACATCTTCAACGCGCAGTTCCTCTACGATCAGCTCCTGCGCGACGTCGAAACCGCCGGATCCTCGCGCGACTTCGGCAAGGACATCATCCCGCACATCGTTCCACGCAACAAGGTGTTCGCGCATCGCTTCGCCGACTCCTGCGTCGGCATGAACGACGGCGTCCCCTACTGGCGCGACGTCGGCACGATCGACGCGTACTGGGAGGCCAACATGGAGCTCACCAAGGTGACTCCAGAACTCAACATGTACGACGAAAGCTGGCCGATCTGGACCTATCAGGCACAGTTGCCGCCGGCCAAGTTCGTCTTCGACGACGAAGGTCGCCGCGGCGAGGCGATCGACTCGCTGGTGTCCGGCGGCTGCATCATCTCGGGCAGCACCGTTCGCCGCTCGCTGCTCTTTTCCAGTGTCAAGGTGCATAGCTGGGCACTGGTCGAGGATTCGGTGATCCTGCCCGGCGTCGACATCGGTCGCCATGCAGTGTTGAAGCGCTGCGTCATCGACAAGGGCTGCCGGATTCCCGAAGGCCTGGTCGTCGGCGTGAACGCGGAGGACGACCGCCGCCGCTTCCACGTGAGCAAGAAGGGAATCACCCTGATCACGCCGACGATGCTCGGCCAACCCGAGTACCCGCACAAACCATGATCTCGCTCGCGCTCCTCTGGCACATGCACCAGCCGGACTACCGCCGGCCGGTATCAGGCGAATTCACCGAGCCCTGGGTGCTGCTGCACGGCATCAAGGACTACACCGACATGGCCGCGCACCTCGAGCGTCACCCGCAGGTGCGCTGCACGGTCAATTTCGTCCCCGTTCTGCTCGACCAGATCGAGGACTACTGCGACCAGTTCGCGACCGGCCAGTGGCGGGACCCGCTGCTGGCCATCGCCGCCTGCCCCGATCCGGACTTGCTGACGCAGGAGCAGCGCGATTGGATGACGGGGATCGGCTTCCGCTGCCACCAGCCGACCATGATCGACCCGTTCGCGCCCTACCGTCGGCTGCGCGACATCCGTCGTCACATCGAGGAATTCGGCGAAGGCGCCGAACGCTATGTCTCCAGCATCTACTACACGGACCTGGCAGTCTGGTACCTGCTGGCGTGGACCGGAGAATCGCTGCGCCGCGAGGAGTCGCTGATTCCCGAGCTGATGTCGCGCGGCGGCGGTTTCACCCTGGAGGAACGGCAGCGCCTGCTCGCGGCGCTCGGCCGCGCCTTGCGCGGCCTCATTCCGCGCTGGCGCGCACTCGCCGAGAGCGGGCAGGTCGAACTGTCATGCACGCCGCAGGCGCATCCGCTGGCGCCCCTGCTGCTCGACCTTGCCAGCGCGCGCGAGGCCTGGCACGACTGCCGCCTGCCGGCGACCCCCGTCTATCCGGGCGGACGCAGTCGCGTCGCTGCCCACATCGACGCCGCGCTGGCGAGCCACGAGCGGCGTTTCGGCCAGGCACCACAGGGCATGTGGCCGGCCGAGGGCGCGATCTCGACCGAGTTCGTCGAACTCATCGGCCAGCGTCCGCTACGCTGGGCGGCGAGCAGCGCAACGGTCCTCTACAATTCGGCGGGCCCCGCCGCCGAGATCTACCGCCCATGGCGGCTCGACGGGCAGGACCTGCAACTCTTCTTCCGCGACGAACAGCTCTCCGACCTGATCGGTTTCGAGTACGCGCGCTGGCACGGGCGCGATGCCGCACGGGATTTCTGCGCGCGCGTCGAACGCATCGGCCACGACCACCCCGAGGGCGTCGTCTGCGTCATCCTCGACGGCGAGAACGCCTGGGAGACTTACCCGTACAACGGCTGGCATTTCCTCGAGGACCTCTACGGGGCACTCGGCTCGCACCCGACGATGCGCATCGTGACCATGAACGACGCCTGCACCAGCCAGCGCGAGCGCTGTGCGACGCTGCCGAAGCTGACGGCCGGCAGCTGGGTTTATGGCAACTTCTCGACCTGGATCGGCGACGTCGCCAAGAACCGCGCCTGGGACCTGCTGTGCGAAGCGAAACTGAACGCGCAGATGGTGCTCGACGGCGGGACGCTCGACGACGCCAGCGTCGCCGCGATCGAGGCGCGCCTGACCGTGTGCGAGAGTTCCGACTGGTTCTGGTGGTTCGGCGACTATAACCCCGCCGTCGCGGTCTCTGCCTTCGACCGCCTCTTCCGCGAAAACCTGCGCGACCTCTATCGCCTGCTCGGGCTGCCGGCACCAGGCGCGCTCGACCTGCCGGTCGGCGCCGGTCACGGTGCACCCGAGGGCGGTGGCACGATGCGCCGCGCGCATTGACGCCAGGAACGATGGTCGCAGCGTGCCTGGCGCTCCCCCTCGCCGGGGATGACGCTCGTCTCAACCTCCGTATCGAGATCAACGAATGGGGCTGAACATGCCTGGAACCACCTATGTCGTCGAAGTCAATCCGCAACTCCCGGCCCGTCTGGCGCGCCTCGAGGAACTCGCCAACGACTTGAGCTATAGCTGGAACCGGGCGACGCGGGCCCTGTTCTCGCGCCTGCACCCGGCGCTGTGGCTCGCCGTCGGCCACAACCCGAAGGCCTTCCTGAAACGCGTCGACCAGAAGCGACTCGAAGCCGCTGCGCGCGATCCGGCCTTCCTCGGCAGCGTGAACCGGGTCCTGTCGACCTACGACACCTACCAGGACGTCAGCAACCGGCCGGACGGACAACACCTGCAGAAGGACGACGTCGTCGCCTACTTCTGCGCCGAGTTCGGGTTTCACGAAAGCCTGCCGATCTACTCGGGCGGCCTCGGCATCCTCGCCGGCGACCACTGCAAGGCGGCCAGCGACCTGGCACTGCCCTTCATCGGCGTCGGCCTGCTCTACCGCCAGGGTTACTTCAACCAGAAGCTCGACGCCGACGGGCGCCAGCACGCGAGCTACACCGACGCCGACTTTGCCGACCTGCCGGTGACTCGCCTGACCCACCCAGACGGGAGCGAACGGCGCGTCTTCGTCGACCTGCCCGGGCGCACGGTGCAGGCGCGCGTCTGGGAGGCGCTCGCCGGACGCGTCCGCCTGCTGCTGCTCGACACCTTCGTCCCGGAAAACAACGAGCACGACCGCGAGATCACCCACCGGCTCTACGGTGGCGACCGCCACGCGCGGCTCGAACAGGAAATCATGCTCGGCGTCGGCGGCGTGCGCGCGCTCGAAGCCCTCGGTATCAAGCCGACCGTCTGGCACATCAACGAGGGCCACGCCGCCTTCCTGATCCTCGAACGCATCCGCGGCCTGTGCCAGCAGGGGCTGCCGTTTGCGGTGGCGCTCGAAGCCGTCGCCGCCAACGTGTGCTTCACCACGCACACGCCGGTCCCGGCCGGGCACGACCACTTCAGCGAGGAGGAGATCGTCCATCACTTCGAGCAATGGTGCCGGGAAGTCGGTGCAACGCCGGAGCAGTTGCTCGCGCTCGGCGAGACGCCCGGAGAACGCGAGTTCAACATGACGACGCTGGCGATCGTCGGTTCGCGTCAGCAGAACGGCGTCTCGCGCATCCACGGCACCGTCTCCTCGCGCATCTGCGCCCACCACTGGCCGCAGATCGAGCCGATCGAGAACCCGATGGATCACGTCACCAACGGCGTGCATGTGCCGACCTTCGTCGCCACCGAGTGGCACGAAACCTTCGATCGCCATCTCGGCATCGGCTGGGAACAGCGGCAGACCGACGCGGGCTTCTGGGACAAGGTGAAGACGATCCCCGACGCGACCTTCTGGAGCATCCGGCAGATCCTCAAGGAGCAGTTGCTGCACCTCGTCTGCTATCGCCTGAGCCGGCAGCACGTGCGCAACCAGGGCTCGCCGTCGCGCCTCGACCGCATGCTGCGCCTGGCTGACCCGGAAAAGCCGAACGTGCTGACCATCGGCTTCGCGCGCCGCTTCGCCACCTACAAGCGCGCGACGCTGCTCTTCCACGACCTGGGGCGACTGGAAAGGATCATCGCCAACGACGAGCGTCCGGTGCTCTTCCTCTTCGCCGGCAAGGCGCACCCGGCCGACGTGCCGGGACAGGAACTGATCCGGCGCATCGCCGAAGTGTCACGCCTGCCGCAGTTCGAGGGGCGCATCCTGATGCTCGAAGACTACGACCTGCAGCTGTCGCGCCGCCTTGTGGCCGGTGTCGATGTCTGGCTGAACAACCCGGTCTATCCGCTCGAAGCCTCGGGCACCTCGGGCATGAAGGCGGGAATGAACGGCGTGCTCAACCTGTCGGTGCTCGACGGCTGGTGGGACGAGGGTTACAACTACACCAGCGAGGTTGCCAACGGCTGGGGCATCAAGCCGGCTTCCGACCGGCTCGACGAAGCGAGGCGCGACGCCGAGGAGGCGAACGACCTCTACGACCTGCTCGAACAAGAGGTCATCCCGACCTATTACCGGACCGGCGCCGCCGGCTTCTCGCCGGAATGGGTGGCGATGTCCAAGCACGCGATCGCCACCATCACGCCGTACTTCAACGTCACGCGGATGGTCGGCGAGTATGCGCAGCGCTTCTACGCGCCGGCGTCGCGCCAGGGTCGGCACTACGCCGCCCACGATTTCGCCGTCGCGCGCGCAGTCGCCGACTGGAAGGCGCGCGTGCGCGAGGCCTGGTCGGGCGTGCAACTGCGCCGCGTCGATACGCCGCCGCCGCGAATGATGTTCGGCGAGACGATCCGCATCGAGGTCATGGTGCGCCTGAACGGCCTGTCGCCGACAGACATCGCCGTCGAGGTCATGCTCGGACGCCCGGCCAGCACCAATTACACGCCGCCGCGCGGCGCCTGCGTCGCGCTGCAGCCGGTCGACGGCCAGGAAGACGGCGAGCAACGCTACGCGCTCGACCTGACGCCGGAACACTGCGGCAAGATCGAATACCGACTGCGCGCCTACCCGGCGCATCCGTCGCTGACTCATCGCTTTGAAATGGGAATGATGTTGTGGCTCTGAAAATCCTCTCCGCAGTCTCCGAAATCGCGCCCTGGATCAAGACCGGCGGCCTGGGTGACGTCGCCGGATCGCTACCGGCGGCCTTGCGCCGGCGCAAGCAGGACGTGCTCGTCCTCGTTCCGGCCTACCCGGCCCTGCGCCAGGCGTGCCCGGAGGCACAGACGGTCGCCGACATCCCGGCGCTGGCCCCGGAACTTCCCGCCTGCCGCCTGCTCTCTGCCGAAGCCGGCGGGCTGCCGCTCCTGCTGATCGATTGCCCGGAACTGTACGACCGCCCCGGCAACCCCTACCTCGACGCCAGCGGCAACAACCAGCCCGACAACGACCGCCGCTTCGGCCTGCTCTCACGCATCGCTGCGCTGCTCGGCCAGGCCGACTCGCCGCTCGGCTGGCAACCCGACGTGGTGCACCTGCACGACTGGCAGTCGGCACTCGCCGCCGCCTGGCTGCACGTCGGTGGCGGTGCCGCCAGCGTCCTCACCATCCACAACATCGCCTTCCCCGGTAATTTCGACCGCAGCGCGATGTGGGGGCTGGGCCTTCCCGACTCGCTGTGGCGCTTCGACGGCGTCGAGTATCACGGCCACTTCTCCTTCCTCAAGGCCGGCCTGCAGTTCGCGACCCGCCTGACCACCGTCAGCCCGACCTATGCGCGCGAAATCCACGACGAGACCTTCGGCTACGGTTTCGCGCCGCTCCTGCGCCACCGCAGCGCCCAGCTTTCCGGAATCCTCAACGGGATCGACACCGACGTCTGGAACCCGCGCACCGACCCTGCCCTGGCGCAGACCTACGACGCGCGCCGGCTTACCCTGAAGCGCGAGAACAAGGCGGCGCTGCAGGCGCAGCTCGGCCTCGAGGTCGACGACAAGCTGCCGCTCTTCGGCGTCGTCAGCCGCCTGACCGAACAGAAGGGCCTCGATCTCCTGCTCACGCTCGGCGACGGCGTCGCCACCCACCTGCCGGCACAGATCGCACTGCTCGGCGCCGGCGAGAAGTGGCTGGAAGCCGGCTTCCGCGAACTCGCCAGCCGCCACCCCGGACGCATCGCCTGCGTCTTCGGCTTCAGCGAGGAACTCGCGCACCGCATCGAGGCCGGCGCCGACATCTTCGTCATGCCCTCGCGCTTCGAACCCTGCGGGCTCAACCAGATGTACAGCCTGCGCTACGGCACCCCGCCGGTCGTCCGCCATACCGGCGGCCTTGCCGACACGGTGGTCGACTGCAACGAGCGGACGCTCGCCGACGGCAGCGCCAGCGGCTTCGTCTTCGCCGAACCGACCGCGCACGAGCTGTGGCTCGCGCTCGAACGGGCGGCGCAGACCTGGCGCTACAACACGCTCTGGCGCCGCCTGCAGCAGAACGGCATGCGCCGCGACGTGTCCTGGGAGCGCGCGGCCGACGCCTATCTGACGCTCTACGAGAGCGCGGTCGGCGAACGGCGCCGGGAGCGTGGCGGCTGAACGGGGGCGGGGGACGGCTCCCGTTGAGCTAAACCCCGGCTTCTGCGACAATCGGCGCCCGCACAAGGAGAAATCCGCATGTGCTGGCGAACGCGTTGCCGGTCCCGACACTGAGCATCGGCCAGCCATCCCTTCCAAAAAGTGCGGCTTGGCCGCACTTTTTCACTTCCGTGACCGGAACACTCATGCCCCAGATCAAACTCCCCGATGGTTCCCTCCGCTCTTTCGACGCACCGGTCTCGGTCGGCGCAGTCGCCGCCTCGATCGGCGCGGGCCTGGCGCGCGTCGCGCTGGCCGGCAAGGTCGACGGCAAGCTCGTCGATACGAGCTTCGTCATCGAGCGCGACAGCGAACTGGCCATCGTCACCGAGCGCGACGCCGAAGGCCTCGAGATCATCCGCCACTCGACGGCGCACCTGCTGGCCGCAGCAGTCAAGGAACTGTACCCGGACGCGCAGGTGACGATCGGTCCGGTCATCGAGAACGGCTTCTACTACGACTTCGCCTACTCGCGTCCGTTCACCCCGGAAGACTTGGCGGCGATCGAGAAGCGCATGGGCGAACTGGCGAAGAAGGACGAGCCGGTGACGCGCTCGGTGCTTCCGCGCGACGACGCCACTGCCTTCTTCCGTGAGCAGGGCGAGAAGTACAAGGCCGAACTGATCGAGGCGATTCCGGCTGATCAGGACGTCTCGCTCTACCGCCAGGGCGACTTCGTCGACCTCTGCCGCGGCCCGCACGTCCCGTCAACCGGCAAGCTGAAGGTGTTCAAGCTGATGAAGGTGGCCGGCGCCTACTGGCGCGGTGATCAGAAGAACGAGCAGCTGCAGCGCATCTACGGCACCGCCTTTGCGAAGAAGGAAGACCTCGCCGCCTACCTGCACATGCTCGAGGAAGCCGAGAAGCGCGACCACCGCCGCATCGGCAAGCACCTCGACCTCTTCCACCTGCAGGAAGAAGCACCGGGGATGGTCTTCTGGCACCCGAAGGGCTGGACCATCTGGCAGGAAGTCGAGCAGTACATGCGCCGCGTGCTCAACGACAACGGCTACCGCGAGGTGAAGACGCCGCAGGTGATGGACCGCTCGCTGTGGGAGAAGTCCGGGCACTGGCAGAACTACGCCGAGAACATGTTCACCACCTCGTCGGAAAACCGCGACTACGCGGTCAAGCCGATGAACTGTCCCGGCCACATCCAGATCTTCAACCAGGGCCTGCGCAGCTACCGCGACCTGCCGCTGCGTCTGGCCGAATTCGGCTCCTGCCACCGCAACGAGCCGTCGGGCTCGCTGCACGGGATCATGCGCGTGCGCGGCTTCGTTCAGGACGACGCGCACATCTTCTGCACCGAAGAACAGATCGGTCCGGAGACCTCGGCCTTCATCGACCTCCTGCAGCGCGTCTATGCCGACTTCGGCTTCACCGACATCCTGGTCAAGCTGTCGACGCGGCCGGAGAAGCGCATCGGTGCCGACGAGACCTGGGACAAGGCGGAAAGCGCGCTGGCGCAGGAACTCGCCGCCAAGGGTCTGGCCTACGAGCTGCAGCCCGGCGAGGGCGCCTTCTACGGCCCGAAGATCGAGTTTTCGCTGAAGGACTGCCTGGGCCGCGTCTGGCAGTGCGGCACGCTGCAGCTCGACTTCTCGTTGCCGCAGCGCCTCGGCGCCGAGTACGTCGGCGAGGACAACGAGCGCCACGTTCCGGTGATGCTGCACCGCGCGATCCTCGGTTCGCTCGAGCGTTTCATCGGCATCCTGATCGAACACTACGCCGGCGCGATGCCCCTGTGGCTGTCGCCGGTGCAGGCGGTGGTGCTCAACATCTCCGAGAAACAGGGCGAATACGCGGCGGGTGTTGCAGAAACGCTACGCCGCGCCGGCCTGCGCGTCGAAGCCGATTTGCGCAACGAAAAAATTACTTATAAAATACGCGAACATAGCTTGAACAGGCTGCCTTACCAGATCGTCGTCGGCGACAAGGAAATGGCAGCCAATCTGGTAGCCGTGCGAACCCGCGGCGGTCAGGACCTCGGACAGATGACGATCGAGGCCTTGGTCGAGCGACTTCAGGCCGAAGTCGCGGCGCGAAGTGGCACGGCTTAGTTTTTGTCGAAACGAGGAGCGAGACCATCGCACTGCAAAAGTCGCACCGCCTGAACGAAGAGATCAACGCACCGGAAGTCCGCCTGCTCGGCGTCGAAGGTGAACAGCTCGGAATCGTCAGTGTCAGAACCGCCCTGCAGATGGCAGAGGACGCCGAGGTCGATCTCGTCGAGATCGCCCCGATGGCGAGCCCGCCGGTCTGCCGGATCATGGACTACGGCAAGTTCAAGTACCAGGAACAGAAGCGGCAGCACGAGCAGAAGCTCAAGCAGAAGCAGGTCCAGGTCAAGGAAGTCAAGCTGCGTCCGGGAACCGACGAAAACGACTACCAGATCAAGCTGCGCAACATGATGCGCTTCCTGGAGGAAGAGGATAAGGTCAAGGTGACCCTGCGCTTCCGCGGCCGCGAGATGGCCCACCAGGAAATCGGCATGCGCCAGATCGAACGCATCAAGGTCGACCTGCAGGAGTACGCGGTGGTCGAGCAGATGCCGAAGATGGAAGGCCGGCAGATGATCATGATCCTCTCGCCGCACAAGAAGAAGTAAGCTTTGCCCAAGTTTTTTCCCAGGCCGGAGGGCAGCATATCCGGCCGGTCTTGCAGCACCAGCAGTACCACCAATTGGTTCCGGGTCGACAAGGACTCCCGCCGGGAGACACCCGTAGCCATGTCAAAAAGGAGCATTCAATGCCCAAGATGAAGACGAAGAGCGGGGCCGCCAAGCGGTTCAAGATCCGCTCCAGCGGCGGCATCAAACGGTCGCAGGCGTTCAAGCGCCACATCCTGACCAAGAAGTCGACCAAGACCAAGCGCCAGCTGCGCGGCATGACCGGAGTCCATGATTCCGACAAGGCCCAGGTTCGCGCCATGATGCCGTACGCGTAAGGAGAGTAAAGATGCCCAGAGTCAAACGTGGTGTAACGGCGCGCGCGCGTCACAAGAAGGTCCTCGCCCAGGCCAAGGGTTACCGCGGTCGCCGTAAGAACGTATACCGCATCGCCAAGCAGGCGGTGATGAAGGCCGGTCAGTACCAGTACCGTGACCGCCGTCAGAGGAAGCGTCAGTTCCGCACGCTGTGGATCGCGCGTATCAACGCCGCCGCCCGCGAGCTCGGTATGAAGTACAGCACCTTCATGAACGGTCTGAAGAAGGCGAACGTCGAAGTCGACCGCAAGGTCCTCGCCGACCTGGCCGTTTTCGACAAGCCGGCTTTTGCCGCCCTGGCTGTCCAAGCCAAGGCCGGTCTCGCCGCCTGAGCCTGAACAGGCAACGAAAAAGGAGGCGCTCGCCTCCTTTTTTTTTCGGTCGTTTTTCCGGTAAATCATGCACACACTCGATCCCATCATCCAGGAAGCCGAAGCCGCATTCGCGGCCACCGCCGACGCTGACGCGCTGGAACAGGTCAAGGCACGTTTCCTCGGCAAGAGCGGCCGAATCACCGAACTGATGAAGGGCCTCTCCGCCCTCCCCCACGAAGAACGCAAGGCCGCCGGTGCCAAGATCAACGCGGTCAAGGCCGCCGTCGAGGCTGCGCTCAACGCGCGCCGCGAGGCGATCCGCCGCCAGGCCCTCGAAGCGCGCCTCGCCGAGGAAGCGCTCGACGTCACCCTGCCCGGTCGCGGCGAAACGCGCGGCGGGCTGCATCCGGTGACGCGCACCCTCGAACGGATCGAGGCGCTGTTCGCGTCGATCGGCTTCGAAGTCGCCGACGGCCCCGAGATCGAGACCGATTTCTTCAACTTCACCGCGCTGAACACGCCGGCCGATCACCCCGCGCGTTCGATGCACGACACCTTCTACCTGCAGGACGAAGCCGGCGGCGTCGCCGAAGGCATCCTGCTGCGCACGCACACGAGCCCGATCCAGGCGCGCTACATGCAGGCGCACGTCGCCAAATACGCACACCTGGAGACGATGCCCGAGATCCGCATCATCGCGCCGGGCCGCGTCTATCGCGTCGATTCGGACGCGACGCACTCGCCGATGTTCCACCAGGTCGAAGGCCTTTGGATCGGCGAGAACGTCAGCTTCGCCGACCTGAAGGGCGTCGTCGCCGACTTCCTGCGCCGCTTCTTCGAGAGCGACGACCTGCAGGTGCGCTTCCGCCCCTCTTTCTTCCCGTTCACCGAGCCCTCGGCCGAGATCGACGTCGCCTTCATGGGCGGCGCGCTCAAGGGCCGCTGGCTGGAGATCGCCGGCTGCGGCATGGTGCATCCGAACGTGCTGCGCCACGCCGGCATCGACCCGGAAAAGTACACCGGCTTCGCCTTCGGCTTCGGCCCCGACCGCCTGACCATGCTGCGCTACGGCGTGAACGACCTGCGCCTCTTCTTCGACGGCGACCTGCGCTTCCTGCGCCAGTTCGTCTGACCCTGACGGCGAGCTCCGCCGCCCCATGTCATGAAACGCGCACATTCGCGGCTTACGCCGCTCCCACGGGGGCTCCCGCAGCACAGCCCCCGTGGGAGGGCCGTAAGGCCCGAGATCTCCCGCGCTGAAGTTAACCTCGACTGACACGCGTCTGCCGCCAGTCCCCCTCGTCCGATCCGTCAAGAACCCGCCGCGAGCTAAACACCGATCATGAAATTCTCCGAATCCTGGCTCCGTTCCTTCGTCGCCACCGAATGCAGCGGTGACGAGCTTTCGCACCTCCTGACCATGGCCGGCCTCGAAGTCGAGGAAGACGAAGCCGTCGCGCCGCCCTTCACCCAGGTTGTCGTCGGCCACGTGCTCGAAGTGAGCAAGCATCCGAACGCCGACCGGCTCAACGTCTGCCGCGTCGATATCGGCAACGGAACGGTGCAACAGATCGTCTGCGGTGCGCCGAACGTCGCCGTCGGCATGAAGGTTCCCTGCGCGCTGCCCGGTGCCGTGCTGCCCGGCAACTTCGTGATCAAGGTCGCCAAGGTGCGCGGCATCGAGTCGTCGGGGATGCTCTGCTCGGCCAAGGAACTCGGCATCGACGAGGACGCCTCGGGGCTGCTGCCGCTCGCCGCCGATGCGGTCGCCGGCGACGACCTGCGCCGCCTGCTCGACCTCGACGACCGCATGCTGACGCTGAAGCTGACGCCGAACCGCGCCGACTGCCTGTCGCTCACGGGAATCGCGCGCGAGGTCGCAGCGCTCACCGGCGCCCGGGCCGTCTTCCCGGAGATCGCCCCGGTCGCCGTCACCAGCGAAGTGACCCGTCCGGTCGCGCTGGAGGCGCCGGCCGCCTGCCCGCGCTACTGCGGCCGCGTCATCAGCGGCGTCGATGCGCGCGCGGCGAGCCCGGAATGGATGGTCCGTCGCCTGCAGCGCAGCGGCATCCGCTCGATCTCGGCGCTGGTCGACATCACCAACTACGTCATGCTCGAACTCGGGCAGCCCCTGCACGCCTTCGACAACGCACGCCTTGCCGGCACCGTGCGCGCGCGCATGGCGCGTCCAGGCGAGAAGCTCCTGCTGCTCAACGAGCAGACGCTGGAACTCGCCGCCGACGTGCTCGTCATCGCCGATGACGAGAAGCCGCTGGCGATGGCCGGCATCATGGGTGGCGAGGAAAGCGGCATCACGCTGGAGACGCGCGAGCTGTTCCTCGAATCGGCCTTCTTCGCGCCGGCCGCGATCGCCGGTCGTGCGCGCCGCTACGGCTTCGCCTCCGACGCCTCGCACCGCTTCGAGCGCGGCGTCGACTTCGAACTCGCCCGCCGCGCGCTCGAACGCGCCAGCGAGCTCGTGATCGCCATCTGCGGCGGCCAGGCCGGTCCGGTCAGCGAAGCGGTGGCCGAGTTGCCGCAGCGCACGCCGGTCCGCCTGCGCAGCGCGCGCGTCGCGCGCGTCCTCGGCGTCGACTTCACGCCCGATGCGATCGCCGGTCTGCTCACGCGCCTCGCGCTCGACTGCCAGCGCGAAGGCGACGACTTCGTCGTGACGCCGCCCTCGTACCGCTTCGACATCGAGATCGAGGAGGACCTGATCGAGGAAATCGCACGCCTGCACGGCTACGACAACATCCCGTCGCTGCCGCCGCGCGCGCGCCTCTCCATGCTGCCGCAGAGCGAGGATGCGCGCGCGCTTTCGCGCCTGCGCCAGACGCTGGCCGACCGCGGCTTCCAGGAAGTGATCAACTTCGCCTTCGTCGAGGAAGCGCGCGAGGCCGATTTCGCCGCCAACGCGAACCCGGTGCGCCTCGCCAACCCGATCGCCAGCCAGCTCGCGGTGATGCGCTCGACCCTGCTCGGCGGACTCGTCGGCACGCTGCAGGCCAACCTGCGACGCCGCCAGAACCGCGTGCGCATCTTCGAGACCGGCCGCTGCTTCCTGCGCAGCGAGCAGACTTCAACCCGGACCGGGACGCAGGTCGAAGGTTTCGAACAGCCCTGGCGTCTCGGCCTGCTCGCCTTCGGCGGAGCGACACCCGAACAATGGGGTAGCCCGGCACGTGCGGTCGACTTCTTCGACCTCAAGGGCGACCTCGAAGCCCTGCTGCTGCCGGCGGTCGCACGCTTCGAGAAGGCGACGCACCCGGCGCTGCACCCCGGCCGCTGCGCGCGCGTCCTGCTCGACGGCGAGGCGATCGGCTTCATCGGCGAACTGCACCCGCAGTGGGTGCAGCAGTACGAGTTGCCGCAGGCGCCCGTCGTCTGCGAACTCGAACTCGCCGCGCTGACGCGTGCGCGCCTGCCGCAGTTCGCCGAGGTCTCGAAGCAGCCGCCGGCGATCCGCGACCTGGCGCTGGTCGTCGACCATGAGCTGCCGCTGCAGGCACTGCTCGACGGCCTCCATGCGCATCGCCCGGCGCTCGTCCAGGATATTCGCCTGTTCGACATCTACACCGGCAAGGGCGTCGCCGCCGGGAAGAAAAGCCTTGCTTTCCGTATAGTCATGCAAGACACTCAAAAGACCTTGCAGGACGCGGAAGTCGATGCCGCGATGCAACAACTGATCGACTATGCCCACCAGGCGTTTTCGGCGCAACTGCGCGCCTGATGAGGGAAGAGCATGACCCTGACCAAAGCAGAACTCGCCGACCTGCTCTTCGAGAAGGTCGGCCTCAACAAGCGCGAAGCCAAGGAGATGGTGGAAGCGTTCTTCGAGGAAATCCGCAACGCGCTCGAGAAAGGCGACGGCGTCAAGCTGTCGGGCTTCGGCAACTTCCAGTTGCGCGACAAGCCGCAGCGTCCCGGACGCAACCCCAAGACGGGCGAGGAAATCCCGATCAGCGCGCGCCGCGTCGTCACCTTCCATGCCAGCCAGAAGCTGAAGGCCGAGGTTGAAAATGCCAACAATGGATCCAGCAAGTAAAGGCCTCGGCAACGAAGCGTTGCCGCCGATCCCGGCGAAGCGCTATTTCACTATCGGCGAAGTGAGTGAACTCTGCTGTGTCAAGCCGCACGTGCTGCGCTACTGGGAGCAGGAATTCACGCAACTGAAGCCGGTCAAGCGGCGGGGGAACCGCCGCTATTACCAGCATCACGAGGTGCTGCTGGTCCGCCGCATTCGCGAGCTGCTCTACAACGAGGGCTTCACCATCAGCGGCGCGCGCAACCGTCTCGCCGACATGCCGAGCGTCGCCCAGCCCACCCAGCCCGGCCCGCCCGCTGCGGCGCGGCCGGCCGCAGAGGAGCGTTCGCCGGAGCTGGCCGGACTGCGCACCGACCAGCGCAGCGAACTGCGTGCCGAACTGCTCGACATCGCCCGGCTGCTGACGCGCGCCGAGACCCCGGGCGAAGAAAAAAATGCAGGATCCTCTTAGGCACGATCCATTTTTTCCGCTATAATGCGGCCTTCGTCGGGGCGTAGCGCAGCCTGGTAGCGCACTTGCATGGGGTGCAAGGGGTCGCGAGTTCGAATCCCGCCGCCCCGACCAATCGATTCAAGCAAAAGGCCACTCTCAGGAGTGGCCTTTTGCTTGTGCTGCTTCGGGAAGCAAACCGGTGCATCCTGACAAAAGCAGTCGGTCACGAAATGCACGAAAAACACGAAGTCGTTCATCGGGTTCGACGCAGAGTGGAAACAACCCGATGGGTTAACGTGAAACGTGGAACAATTTCGTGAAACATCGGCTGAACTGGCCTGCCGAAGCCGTCGCGATCAGCAGCCCCGTCATCGCGAGCCCGAAGGGCGTGGCGATCCAGGGCGTAGGGCTGACATCGGTTCGCCCGAGGATAGCCAGCATTGACTCGGGAATGGAAGAACGAACGAACCGGATTGCCACGGCGCTACGCGCCTCGCAATGACGGGATGCCGACGCGTCATCGCGAGCCCGCAGGGCGTGGCGATCCAGGGCGTAGGGCTCTTGCAGATTCACTCGTGTATAGCTGGAACGCCGCAAGTTCAGAAGAACGAACTGGATTGCCACGGCGCTGCGCGCCTCGCAATGACGGCATTGAAGCGAACTCCTGACTGAATCGGGCTTCTCTCCCTGCATGACGAGTTGGGCTACGCGGAACGCGTGCAGTGAATTGGCCAGGAGGTCAGCGGCGGCCAGCGGTGCCAAGCATCGCGTGTTTCATTTGGCATACCAAGGGATTTGCCGGTATGCTGTAAGGGCAGCGTACGCAGCAGCGCCAGCGGCACTGCCGTTCCGGCCAGCCGTTTCCCGGCTGTCGCTGGCGGCGCGTCCCCTTCGCCCGACCCACTCGAGGAGCAAGCCCATGCCTGACCACGTTTACAACCTGATCGAAGTCGTCGGCTCGTCGTCGCTTAGCAGCGATGACGCCATCCGCAATGCGATCGAAACCACGGCGAAGACGGTCCGCCACATCGACTGGTTCGAGGTCGTCGAAACACGTGGCCACGTCGTCGACGGCAAGGTGGCGCACTTCCAGGTCACGCTGAAGATCGGCTTCCGTCTCGAATCGAGCTGATTCGAGACGATCCCCTGTCGGCTGGCCCGAATCCCCGAGGAGAATGCCATGAGCGGCGAGTTCTGCACCAGATCCTGTGTTCCCTGCCAGGGCGGCATTCCGCCGCTGAGCGAGGCAGAAGCCCGGGCGCTCATGCCGCAGGTTCCGGAATGGACCTTGGCCGAGGGAGGACGGCGGCTGCGGCGCCGCATCGCGTTCCCGGACTTTCGCACGGCGCTGGCTTTCGTGTCTCGCCTCGGCGAACTGGCCGAGCGCGAGGGGCATCACCCGGACATCAGCTTCGGCTGGGGTTGGGCGGAAATCGTGTGGAGCACGCACGAGATCGACGGCCTGCACGAAAACGATTTCATCATGGCCGCCAGGACCAGCCGCCTGCTCGACGGCTGAAAAGCTACCCGACCGGCGCCATCCGCCGCCCGGGATCGGCTCAAGCCAGCGAGACGCGGTTCCGTCCGCCGTGCTTTGACTGGTAGAGCGCTGCATCCGCGCGCGCGATGCTCTGCTCGATCGTCTCATCAAGACGGAGCATCGCCAGGCCCAGGGACAGCGTCACGGTACCCACCTCCGCATCCGGCTGCGCCTCGACCTGGCGACGAATTCGTTCGGCCAGGTCGACGGCAGCTGCCTGCGGGCAGTTGTCGAGCAGGATCACGAACTCCTCACCGCCCCAGCGGATGACGACGTCGGCACTGCGCACCGCCTGGCGCAAGCTGTGCGCCACCGCAGCCAACACACGGTCGCCGGCAGCGTGACCGAAGCTGTCATTGACGCGCTTGAAATGATCGATGTCGCAGACGATGACGGCCAGGGGCGTGGCCAGGGCATGCGCCCTGAGCGCCGATTTTTTCGCCAGTTCTTCGCCATGGCGGCGCGTGTGCAGGCCGGTGAGTTTGTCTTCGACCGCCTCCTGTCGCCACTTCTGCTCGGATTCGACCTGTTTCGTCACATCCTTGCCGACACTGACGTAATGCGTGACGCCCCCCTTGTCGTTGAGGATCGGCGAAATGCTCTGCGCCGAGTAATAGAGGCTGCCGTCGGCGCGTCGATTGACGAAAGTCGCCTGGAAATCCTTCCCGCTCCCGAGCAAGTCACGCAAGCGTGCGTAAAACCCGGCATCGTGCTTTCCGGAACTGAACAGGGCCGGGGTCTTGCCCAGCACCTCTTCGAGCGGGTAGCCGGTCAATTCGGCCAGCGCCTGGTTGGCGAAGAGGATGCGCTGCCGAGTATCGGTGATGATCACCGAGTCGCTGGTTGCGTTGAACGCACTGGCGAGCAGGTCGCGCATCCGTTCGGCCTCGATGCGCGCGCTCAGGTCCTGCTGCATCGATACGAAATGCGTGATCCTGCCCTGTTCGTCGCGTACCGGGGAAATGTTCCAGCGCACGGTGTAGGGCTTGCCGTCCTTGCGGTAATTGACGGTGGTGCCGTCGAAATAGCGACCTTCGCGCAGGCATTGACGAAGACGCTCGATCACCTCCGGGTCGGTGTCGGGCCCCTGGAGCCGCTTCAGGCTATGGCCACGCAGCTCGTCCAGGCTGTATCCGGTCATCGCGCAGAACGCCGGGTTGGCTGTCTCGACCAGATAGCCCGTCTCCGGATTGGCGTCGGTGATGACGATCGAACTCCATGAATGCTCGAAGCCCTTGCGCAACAGGGCGAGTTCCTCGTTTTTCAGCGCCAGGCGGGCGTGCGCATCACGCAGCCGCCGATGGCCGAGGGCAATCCATAGGCCTGCGATCAGCACGGACAGCGCCAACAGCCCCCACAGGGTACTGGCCACGGCATGCGTGCGGATGAATTCGGACCAGCTGACCACCAGCGGCTCGTCGACGGGCGCAACGCGGGCCGAGACCATGGCCTGATGCACCGGCTCAAGGATGGCAGCCGGCCGATCAGCGAACATCCCGATCGTCAGCGTCTCCGCTTCTCGCGCCGCCACGGAAAAGCTGGCGAAAACGCCGAGGAGGCAGAGGATGGCGGCCAGCAGGCCGCTGCGCATCACATTCATCATCTGGGTTGATCCTTGGGCAGGATCAGTGGTCCACTTATGGTAGCACCGCAGCGCTCAGCCGCTCCAATTCTGAAACTCATGTTGCGCGGCGGGACGCCATCTCCGGGAGTCACGTGCCGTGTTAGCGGCATCGCCGCCGTTCGTGCTCAGGCACGCTTGGCGGCGGCCTGGCCGGCGTTCCCACAAGGGTTCATGCGCCGCGCCAGGACTTCAGGTGCTTGCCGGCATTGATCGGACGCCCGGCAGCAGCAGCCCGGCGGCAGCGCTCTCCGGAGTCGAGTCGGGCGGGATGACGCCGAGCAGCGGTGCCGCCATCCGCTCCTTGAGCGCCTCCAGGTTTTCCTCGAAGCGCGCCATCTGCGGGTCGATGCGGTTGGCGATCCAGCCGGCGAGCGGCAGGCCGCGCGCGGCGATCGCTTCCTGGGTGAGCAGCGCGTGGCTGATGCAGCCGAGGCGCATGCCGACGACGAGGATTACCGGCAGGCCCAGCGTCTGCGCGAGGTCGGCGGCGTCCGTCTGCGGTCCGAGCGGGACGCGAAAGCCGCCGACGCCCTCGACCAGTACTGCATCGGCGCGCTGGCGCAGTTCGTTCAGCGCGGCGACGATGCGCGCGAAGTCGATCGTCTCGCCGACCTCGGCGGCGGCGATGTGCGGCGCGATCGGCGGCGCGAACAGGTAGGGATTGACCAGCTCGCGCGGCGCCTGCACCGACGCGGCAAGCAGCAGTTGCTCGACGTCCTCGTTCCTGCCCGCGGCGTCGGTCCCCGCGGCCACCGGCTTCATGCCGATCGCCGGAATGCCTTGCCGGCGCAGCACATGCAGCAGCGCACAGGTGGCGAAGGTCTTGCCGACTTCGGTATCGGTGCCGGCGACGAACCAGGCGCTTCCGGAGCTCATTGCAGTTCCTTCAAGGCGTCGACCAGTTGCGCGACCATCGCCTCGGTATGCGTCGCCGACAGCGACACGCGCAGGCGGGCAGTGCCTGCCGGCACGGTCGGCGGCCGGATCGCCGGCACCCACAGGCCGCGCGCGAAGAGCTCCTCGGCGACACGCACCGTCTCGCGGTTGTCGCCGATCACGATCGGCTGCACCGCGGTCGGCGACGGCAGCAGCTGCCAGCGCGTTCCATCCAGTCCCGCGCGCAGTTGCGCGGCGAGCGCGTGCAGCTGCTGCCGGCGCGCGTCGCCCTGCTCGATCAGGTCGATGCTGGCGAGCAGCGCGCAGGCCATCAGCGGGCTCGAACCGGTGGTGAAGATGTAGCTGCGCGCGCGCTGCACCAGCCATTCGATCAGCGTCTCCGAGCCGGCGACGAAGGCGCCGGCGGCGCCGGCTGCCTTGCCGAGGGTCCCCATGTAGATGACACGCGGGCTCGCCGGCAGGCCGAAGTGGGAGAGGCTGCCGCGGCCGTGCTCGCCGAGCACGCCGAAGCCGTGCGCGTCGTCGATCACCAGCCAGGCGTCGTGGCGCTCGGCGAGTGCGAACAGCTCCGGCAGCGGCGCGAGATCGCCGTCCATGCTGAAGACGGCGTCGGCGACGATCAGCTTGCGCCGCACCGTCGAGGCGGCGAGCTGCTTTTCGAGCGTCGCCATGTCGTTGTGCGGGAAGCGATTGATCTCCGCACGCGACAGGCGCGCCGCGTCGATCAGCGAGGCGTGGTTGAGTTCGTCGGAGAAGATCGCGTCGCCGCGCCCGACCAGGGTCGGCAGGATCGCCTGGTTGGCCATGAAGCCGGTCGAGAAGAGCAGCGTGCGGGGCCAGCCGGTGAATTCGGCGAGGCGTCTTTCGAGCGCCGCGTGCGGTGCGAAGTGGCCGCTGACCAGATGCGAGGAGCCGCTGCCGACGCCCCACTGCCGGGCGCCGGCGACCGCCGCCTTGATCAGCGCCGGCTCGCTGGCGAGTCCCAGGTAGTCGTTGGAGCAGAAGCTGATCAGCTCGCGCCCGTCGACGCGCGCCAGCGGGCCGCAGGGGGCTTCGAGCGTGCGCAGCCGGCGGCGCAGGCCGGCCTGGTCGATGGCGGCGAGGTCCTGCGTGAGTTGGTCGTAGATCATGGTTGGAGCGAAGCCTCGAGGGCGCCGGCGAGCGCGCGACCGAGATGGGCGATCTCCTCGTCGTCGACGATGTAGGGGGGCATCAGATAGACGGTATTGCCGATCGGACGGGTGAGTGCCTCGCGTTCGAGGCCGGCGCGGTAGAAGCGCCTGGAGAACAGCGGGTCGGCGTCGGCGACGTCGAAGGCGACGATCATGCCGCGCTGGCGCAGGTGGCGAACGCGCGGATGCGCTGAGAGCGGCGCCACTGCGGCGGCGAGCTTCTGCGCGCGCACGACGTTCTGTTCGAGCACGCGGTCCTCGGCGAAGATATCGAGGGTCGCCAGCGCGGCGCGGCAGGCGAGCGCGTTGCCGGTGTAGGAATGCGAATGCAGGAAGCCGCGCACCGTCGCGTCGTCGTAGAAGGCCTCATACACCGAATCGGTGGTGAGCACGACCGACAGCGGCAGGTAGCCGCCCGAGATGCCCTTCGACAGGCACAGGAAATCGGGGCGGATGCCGGCCTGCTCGTGGGCGAAGAAGGTGCCGGTACGGCCGCAGCCGACGGCGATCTCGTCGCAGATCAGATGCACCTCGTAGCGGTCGCAAAGCGCGCGCGCGAGGCGCAGGTATTCGGGGTCGTACATCACCATGCCGCTGGCGCACTGGATCAGCGGCTCGACGATGAAGGCGGCGATCTGCTCGTGGTGCACGGCGAGGTGGCGTTCGAGCGCGGCGGCGGCACGGCGGGCGACGTCGGCTGGACTCTCGCCCGGCTCGGCCAGGCGCGCGTCGGGCGTCGGCACGGTCGCCGCGGTACGCACCAGCGGCGCGTAGGCGTCCTTGAAGATGGCAACGTCGGTGACGGCGAGCGCGCCGACCGTCTCGCCGTGGTAGCTGCCGGCGAGGCAGAGGAAGTCGCGCTTGCCGTCGCGACCGCGGTTGCGCCAGCTGTGGAACGACATCTTGAGCGCGATTTCGGTGGCCGAGGCACCGTCGGAAGCGTAGAAGCAGTGGCCAAGCGCGCCGCCGGTCAGCGCCGAGAGGCGTTCGGAGAGTTCGACCACCGGGCGATGCGTGAAGCCGGCCAGCAGCACGTGCTCGAGCTCGTCGAGTTGCGCGCGCAGCGCGGCGTTGATGCGGGGGTTGGCGTGGCCGAACAGGTTCACCCACCACGAACTGATGCCGTCGAGGTAGCGGCGGCCGTCGAAGTCGTACAGCCAGGCGCCCTGCCCGCGCGCGACCGGGATCAGCGGCAGGTCACCGGCGTGCTGCTTCATCTGCGTGCAGGGGTGCCAGACGGCATTGAGGCTGCGCTGCAGCAGCTCGGCGTTGCTCTTTGGATCGTTCATCGGAGGGATAGCTTCAGGGCTGGCGCCGGCGCCATCGCCGCCGCCGCGGGCCGGGGAAAAGTCGCCGATTGTAGCAAGAGCGCGGGCACGCATCGGCACCACCATGTAAGGCACTGTTACCGAAGGAGCGTCGCCGGGACGCTAGAATCCTGCGCTTTCAACGAAGCGGCCCGGCGCCATTGCTGCGCCAGCCAGGAGCGAAGCCTCATGAACAGCGAACAAATCGAAGCCCTGCAACAACGCGTGATCGAAGGCGGCGAGATCAGCCGCGAGGAGGCCCTGGCGCTGTCGGCAACACCCGAGAAGGAAGCGCTTTACGCAGCGGCCGACCGCATCCGTGCCCATTTCATGGGCCCGCACATCGACCTCTGCTCGATCATGAATGCCCAGTCCGGGCGCTGCTCCGAGGACTGCAACTGGTGCTCGCAGTCGATCCGCTTCAAGACGGGTGTCGCCGAATACCCGCTGGTGAGCGCGGAGGAAGGCGTGCACATGGCGCAGGACAACAGCCGTCAGGGGGTCGAGCGCTTTTCGCTGGTGACCAGCGGCCGCGCGCTCAAGCCCGCCCAGGTCGAGGCCGCGTGCGGGATCTACCGGGCGATCGGCACGACGAGCCCGATCCGCCTGTGTGCCTCGATGGGCCTCTTGCGTAGCCCCGAATTGCAGAAGCTCAAGGACGCAGGCGTCGAGCGCTACCACTGCAACATCGAGACCGCCGCTTCGCACTTCCCGACGCTGTGCACCACGCACAGCTTCGAGGAAAAAGTGCGCACCATCCGCGAGGCGCAGGCCCTCGGCATGAAGGTCTGCAGCGGCGGCATCTTCGGCATGGGCGAGAGCATGGCCCAGCGCATCGAGATGGCGTTCACCTTGCGCGAGCTGGCGGTCGACTCGATCCCGATCAACATCCTCAACCCGATCGAAGGCACGCCGCTGCAGGGGAGCGCGCCGCTGTCGGACGACGAGATCCTGGTCAGCATCGCGCTGTTCCGCTTCATCAATCCGACCGCGCACCTGCGCTTTGCCGGCGGCCGCAACCTGATCTTCCACATCCAGGAAAAGGCACTGGCGGCGGGCATCAGCGCCGCACTGGTCGGCGACTACCTGACGACCCTGGGCGCCAGCATCGAACAGGACCGGGAAATGTTCCGCCGCCTGGGCCGGGGCGACTGAGCGGGCGCTGCTTGCAGGCCCGGCGGTGCTTGCGGGCACCGCCGGAAAATGACATTTGCCTTAACACCTCTGCATGACATATCCTTAGGACATGCACTGAAACGCAGACCCCGTCCCCGACCACGCTCCCGCAGGAGGATCGCAATGAGACCCGTCACCTGGCTCGAACTGGCTTTTTCGGTGATCTCTACGGAGGGGACGGCAGACGATCGGGAAATCGTCGTGCGACCGATCGGGCAGCCGGGCAATGCCCCCTCCTGCTTCGGCCTCACCCTCGATCAGCGCTGGCTGTGCGGCACCGACGGCATGCTCACGATTTTCGATTCGCTCGCGGCGGCTACCCGCTTCCTCGAACTGCTCGGGATCGAGCGCTTCGCGGTGGGCGCGCATGGCGAAGGACCGGCCGGCGGCGAGCGGGCAGCGCAATGCCTGCGCCTCGACGAGAACGGTCTGGCCCTGCGCGAGCACGGCCGTCGCGCCCAGGAGCGCCGGGCAGAGCGCCCTTCGTCGGGGCGAGGACTGAATGCAAGTGCAGTTGGCATCTGAAACCCTCCGAGGAGAACGTCATGGCAGACATCACCCGCTTCAACCCCTTCCGTGCACTGACATCTTTCGAGCCTTTCGGGCGTGAATTCGACGAGCTGTTCAAGGGATTCCTGCTGACGCCGCTGTCGTCGAAGCATCTCACCGGTGGCCAGATTCCGGTCGATGTCACCGAGGACGAGAAGTCCTACAAGGTCCGCGCCGAACTGCCGGGCTTCAACAAGGACGAAATCAGCGTCTCGGTGAATGCCGATCAGGTGTCGATCAGCGCCGAGACGAAAAAGGAAAAAGAAGAGAAGAAGGGCGAAGAGGTGGTCTTCCGCGAGTGCTACTACGGCAAGCAGTATCGCTCCTTCACGCTGCCGCAGGGCGTCGACGAGGCGGGCGCCACGGCGAAGTACGAAGACGGCGTGCTCAGCCTCGTGTTGCCGAAGAAGGCGCTGACCGAGACGAAGAAGATCGCCATCGAGTGAACGCCCGCGCTGGCCGGCGCATCGCTCCGGCCAGCAACGGTGCAGCCGATCAACGATCGAGGAAAGGAAGCAAGCAATGAGCCACAGCAAGTTGCCATCCGGCTTTCACCGTGTCACTCACGACCGCCCGGTCCCGGAGCAGGCGCACGATCCCTACCAGGCCAGGGGCAAGTACCCCGAGCCGACCGTCTGCCCGCAATGCAAGGCGGTCTTCCACGAAGGACGCTGGCGCTGGGGCGACGCCCCCGCCCAGGCGAACGCGCAGGTCTGCCCGGCCTGCCATCGCATTGCCGACCAGCTGCCGGCCGGCTTCGTCAGCCTGAGCGGGCCGTTCCTGCAAGCGCATCGCGCCGAGATCCTGAGCCTCGTCCGCCATCAGGAGCAGCGTGCGCGACAGGATCATCCGCTCCAGCGCATCATCGGCATCGAGGAGCAGGCGGAGAACGTCCTCGTCACGACCACCGACATCCACCTCGCGCGTGCGCTCGGCGAAGCGCTGCGCAGTGCCTACCAGGGCGAACTCGAGTTCCACTACAACCCCGAGGACTACCTGCTGCGCGTGCACTGGACGCACTGAAGGGTCCCTCGCGCTGAACGCAGCCTCCGGCACGGAAGGAGACCCACCCGGTGCAGCGAACGGATTTCGAACGCGAGGTCGTACTGCCGCCGGGAAGCCTCCGACTTGCAGAGAACTGCATCGAGGACGGCTTCCTGACGCTCACGCTGCACCGTCCACGAAAGCCCGACGACCATGGCATCGACCGACAGCGAAGGCAAACTCGCGCTGACAAATCACGGCGATGCGCGCAATGCGGGCTTTGCGCACGAGCCGTCGCTGCCGGCGATCCCCGGCGACGCCCTGATCATCGTGCCGATGCGCAACCTGGTGCTCTTTCCCGGGATGATCGTTCCGGTCAACATCGGGCGCCCGGAATCGATCGTCGCCGCCCAGCGCGCGGTCCAGGCCGACCTGCCGGTCGGCATGCTGCTGCAGCGCACGGCCGAAGTCGAGACGCCGACGGCGGACGACCTGTACACGGTCGGCACCGTCGCCGGCATCCTGCGCTACGTGACCCTGCCCGACGACACCCACGTCGTCGTCTGTCAGGGGCAACAGCGTTTCCGCATCCGCAACTGGCTCGCCGGCTACCCGTTCCCGGTCGCCGGCATCGAGCGCATCGACGAACCAGACGACAGCGACAACGAGATCGAGGCGCGTTTCATCCGCCTCAGGGAACGCGCGCTGGAGGTCCTCGAACTCATGCCGCAGACGCCTTCCGAACTGGTGCATGTGGTGAAGACCATCGCTTCGCCCGGCGGCCTCGCCGATCTGGTCGCCGGCGTGATAGACATCAAGCCGGCCGAGCGCCAGTCGGTGCTCGAAACGATCGATCTCGTCGAACGCCAGGATCGGGTGCTCGATTACCTGTTCAAGCGCCTCGAAGTGCTGCGCCTCTCGCGCGAGATCGACGCGCGCACCCAGGCCAAGATGAGCGAGCAGCAGCGTGAGTACCTGCTGCGCGAGCAGTTGAAGTCGATCCAGAGGGAACTCGGCGAAGGCGAGGCCGGCAACGCCGCCGAGATCGAGGCCCTGCGCAAGGAGATCGAGGCGGCGCAGATGCCGGAAGAGGTCGCGGCGCAGGCGAAGAAGGAACTGAAGCGTTTCGCCCACATGTCCGAGGCTTCGGCCGAGTACTCGATGTTGCGTACCTATCTCGACTGGCTGACCGAACTGCCGTGGAAGCCCCCCGAACCCGATAGCATCGACATCGACGAGGCCAGGCGCATCCTCGATGCCGATCACTTCGGGCTCGACAAGGTCAAGCAGCGCATCGTCGAGTTCCTCGCGGTCAGGAAGCTCAACCCCGACGGCCACGGCCCGATCCTCTGCTTCGTCGGCCCGCCCGGCGTCGGCAAGACCTCGCTCGGCCAGTCGATCGCGCGCGCGCTCGGCCGCCCGTTCGTGCGCGCCTCGCTCGGCGGCGTCCATGACGAGGCCGAAATCCGCGGCCATCGCCGCACCTACATCGGCGCGCTGCCCGGCATCGTCATCCAGGCGATCCGGCGCGCGGGATCGCGCGGCGCGCTGATGATGCTCGACGAGATCGACAAGCTCGGCAGCGGCATCCACGGCGACCCGTCTTCGGCGCTGCTCGAAGTGCTCGACCCCGAGCAGAACAACAGCTTCCGCGACAACTACCTGGGACTGCCCTTCGACCTGTCGCGGATGATCTTCATCACCACCGCCAACCTGCTCGACACGGTGCCGGGGCCGCTGCGCGACCGCATGGAGATCATCCACTTGCCGGGCTACACGCAGGAGGAAAAGCTGCAGATCGCACAGCGCTACCTGATCAAGCGCCAGTTCGAGCAGAACGGGCTCAAGGACGGACAGGTAGACATCAGCGTGGCGGCCCTGAGCGCGATCATCCGCGACTACACGCGCGAGGCCGGCGTGCGCTCGCTCGAACGGCAGATAGGCGCCGTCTGCCGGCGCGGCGCAGTGAGGATCGCGCGCGGCGAGGTCGAGCACATCAGCGTGGACGCAGGCGATCTGGCCGGAATCCTCGGTCCGGGCAAGTTCGACAACGAGGTCGCGCTGCGCACCGGCATGCCCGGCGTCGCCACCGGGCTGGCCTGGACCCCGGTCGGCGGCGACATCCTGTTCATCGAGGCGTCGCGGATGATCGGCAGCGGCAAGCTGATCCTCACCGGCCAGCTCGGCGACGTCATGAAGGAATCGGTCGAGGCCGCGCTGACCCTGGTGAAGACACACGCGGAGCAGTTCGGCATCGAAGCCGCGACCTTCGCCAAAACCGACATCCACGTGCATGTGCCGGCGGGGGCGATTCCCAAGGACGGCCCGAGCGCGGGTGTCGCGATGTTCATCGCGCTCGCCTCGCTGTTCGCCGGACGCACGGTGCGCGGCGACACCGCGATGACCGGCGAGATCAGCCTGCGCGGACTGGTGCTGCCGGTCGGCGGCATCAAGGACAAGGTGCTCGCTGCGATGCGCGCAGGCCTCCGCCGCGTGCTGCTGCCGGCGCGCAACCGCCGCGATCTCGAGGAGATCCCGCCGGAGGCTAGGGAAAAGCTCGAACTGATCTTCATCGACGATGTGGACGACGCCGTCGCCCAGACCATGCCGCGCAGCGCTGCGGCGGGCGCCGAGGCCGGCGCAGCCGAGCGCACGGGGCCGCCTGCGGACGACGCAACCGGGAAGGAATGACCATGGCCGCGAAGTCACTGCTGTTCCACGAGGACGCGCGCAACAGGATGCTGCACGGCGTCTCGGTGCTGGTCGATGCGGTCAAGGCGACGCTCGGCCCGCGCGCGCGCACCGTCCTGCTCGAACGCCCCTACGGTCCGCCGATCGTGATCAACTCGGGCGTGGTCGTCGCGCGCGAGATCGACCTCGCCGACCCCTTCGAGAACATGGGCGCGCAACTCGTCCGCCAGGTCGCCGCGCGCACTTCCGAGGTCGCCGGCGACGGAACCACCACCGCCACCCTGCTCGCCGCAGCGATCGTCCGCGAGGGGATGAAGTACGTGGCCAGCGGCATGAACCCGATCGACCTCAAGCGCGGCATCGACAAGGCCACCGCCGGCATCGTCCGCGCGCTGCAGGCGCTGGCCAGGCCCTGCGCGACCAAGGTCGAGATCGCGCAGGTCGGCAGCATCTCGGCCAACAACGACCCGGCCATCGGCGCGCTGATCGCCGACGCGATGGAGCGCATCGGCCAGGACGGCGTGATCAGCGTCGAGGACGGCCAGGGGCTCGCCAGCACGCTCGAGGTGGTCGAGGGCATGCGCTTCGATCGCGGCTACCTGTCTCCGTATTTCATCAACACCGCCGAGGGCGCGCGCAGCCTGCTCGAAGACGCGCTGATCCTCGTCTGCGAGCGCAAGCTCGCGTCCGCTCCCGAGCTGCTGCCGCTGCTCGAACAGGTCGCGCAGAGCAGCAGGCCGCTCCTGCTGATCGCCGAGGACGTCGAGGGCGAGGCGCTGGCGATGCTGGTCGTCAACAGCCTGCGCGGGACGCTGAAGGCCTGCGCGGTGAAGGCACCCGAATTCGGCGACCGCCGCCGCGCGCTGCTCGGCGACATCGCCGTCCTCACCGGCGCCACGCTGATCAGCACGGAAACCGGCCTCACCCTGGAGAAGGCGACGCTCGAACAACTCGGTTCGGCGCGGCGCGTCGAGGTGGACAAGGACAGCTGCACCCTCGTCGGCGGCGCCGGCCTGCGCGCAGCGATCGACGCGCGCATCGCGCAGATCCGCGCCCAGCTCGCCGAGGTCAGCGGCGACTACGAACGCGACGGACTGCAGAAGCGCATCGCCCGCCTTGCCGGCGGCGTCGCCGTGATCAAGGTCGGCGGCGCCACCGAGAGCGAGATGAAGGAGCGGCGCGCCCGCGTCGAGGACGCGCTGCACGCGACCCGCGCGGCAGTCGCCGAAGGCATCCTGCCCGGTGGCGGCATCGCGCTGCTGCGTGCGCGCGCAGCACTCGGCGACGATTTCGTGCAGACGCACGCGGCCAACCACGACGAGGAATGCGGCATCCGCATCGTCCTGCGCGCCGTCGAGGAGCCGCTGCGCCAGCTCGTCGCCAACGGCGGGCTCGAACCCTCGGTCTTCCTCGCCCGCGTCCTCGCCGGCAGCGGCAACTTCGGCTTCAATGCCGCCAACGAGGAATACGGCGACCTGGTCGAGATGGGCATCCTCGACCCGTGCAAGGTCACCCGCAGCGCCCTGCAGAACGCCGTCTCGGTCGCCAGCCTCATCCTCAGCACCGACTGCCTGGTCGCCCAGCAATAGCCAGCCCTACGCAATGGATAGCCATGCCCTGCGGGCTCGCGATGACGCGCGGCGGATCCAGGCAGGGGCTTTGCTTCGGCACTTCGCAGTTTCACGCTATCCGACCAAGGATGACAATGCCGTCGAACTCATGCGCAACGCCTCCACCTCGTCATCGCGAGGCGCGTAGCGCCGTGGCGATCCAGTTCGTTCGTCCATTCCAGCCCTACGCACTGGATCGCCACGCCCTGCGGGCTCGCGATGACGCGCGGCGGCTCAGGGCAGCGGCTTTGCTTCGGCACTTCGCAGTTTCACGTTCAGTAAACCATTCCAGCTTATCCCCATGGACCTCCCACTTTCGCCGTTCTGGAACCTGCCGCTCACGCAGCTTCAGTCGCAACTGGAATCCAGCCCCGAGGGACTGAGCCAGGCCGAGGCGCGGCGGCGGCTGGCGCGCTTCGGCGCCAATGTGCTCAGGAAACACGGCGAGCGCGCGCTGCTCCTGCAGTTCCTCGACCACTTCAGGAACCCGCTGGTGATGATCCTGCTCGTCGCCAGCGCGGTGTCGGCGCTGACCGGCGAGATCACCGGCTCCATGATCATCTGGGCGATCGTGCTGATGAGCGTGACGCTCGACTTCGTCCAGGAATTCCGCGCCGGACGCGCCGCGGAGAAGCTCAGGCAGACGGTCGCCGTGCGCGCGACGGTGCTGCGCGACGGCAGCCGCAGGGAAGTGCCGATGGCCGAACTGGTCCCCGGCGACGTGGTGCTGCTCGCCGCCGGCGACCTGCTGCCGGCCGATTGCCGGGTGCTCGAAGCGCGCGACTTCTTCGTCAATCAGGCGCTGCTGACCGGCGAATCCTACCCGGTCGAGAAGCACGCGGGCGAACTGGCAACGCCGACCGACGACATCGGCGCGGCCGACAACGCGGTCTTCATGGGTAGCGCGGTGATCAGCGGCATGGCCACGGTGATGGTCTGCCGCACCGGCGCCGCGACGGCGGTCGGCGACATCGCCGATTCGCTCGCCGAGAAACCGCCGGCGAGCGCCTTCGAACGCGGCACGCACGCCTTCGGCATCATGATCATGCGCCTGACCGTGCTGCTCGTGCTGTTCGTCTTCCTGATCAACGCCTGGTTCGCGCGGCCCTTCCTCGAATCCTTCCTCTTCGCGATCGCGCTCGCGGTCGGCCTGACCCCCGAACTGCTGCCGATGGTGGTCACCGTGACCCTGTCGCGCGGCGCGCTGCGCATGGCGAAGAAGCACGTGATCGTCAAACGCCTCGCCGCGATCCACAACCTGGGCAGCATGGACGTGCTGTGCACCGACAAGACCGGGACGCTGACCGAAGCGAGGATCCGCCTCGAACGCCACCTCGACGCCGACGGCCGCGACAGCGCGCAGGTCCTGCAGCTCGCCTTCCTGAACAGCCATTTCGAGAGTGGACTGAAGAGCCCGCTCGACGAGGCGATCCTCGAACACAAGGAAATCGACGCCAGCGCCTGGCACAAGATCGACGAAGTACCCTTCGACTTCGAGCGGCGACGCGTCTCGGTCCTCGTCGACGACGGCCGGCAACGTCTGCTCGTGGTCAAGGGGGCGCCCGAGGACATCCTAGGCCTGTCCACGCAGTACGCGCAGGGTGAAGAACTCGCCCCGCGGCCGCTCGACGCGCCTGCCCGGCAAAGGCTGCAGGAACTGCACGACAGCCTCGGTCGAGAAGGCTTCAAGGTGCTCGGCATCGCCTGGCGGGCGGTGGCCCCCGACCACCCGCACGCCGTCGTCGACGACGAGAGCGAACTGACCTTCGCCGGCTTCGCCGCCTTCCTCGACCCGCCGAAGGCGAGTGCCGCGCAGGCGCTCAAGTCACTGGCGGCTAGCGGCATCGAGGTCAAGGTGATCACCGGCGACAGCGAACTGGTGACGAGGCACGTCTTCGGCCAGCTCGGCGTGCCCGTCACAGGCGTCCTCAGCGGCAGCGAGATCGCCAGGCTCGACGAGCCGGCGCTCGCCGCACGCCTCAAGGAAGCGAACCTGCTCTGCCGCGTCACGCCGGCGCTGAAGAACCGGGTCATCCTCTGCCTCAAGGCGCAGGGAAACACCGTCGGCTACCTCGGCGACGGCATCAACGACGCGCCCTCGCTGCATTCCGCCGACGTCGGCATCTCGGTCGACGGCGCCGTCGACGTCGCCAAGGCGGCGGCCGACATGATCCTCTTGCGCCACGACCTGAAGATCCTGCACGCCGGCGTGCTGGAAGGGCGACGCACCTTCGCCAACATCATGAAGTACGTGATGATGGGAACCAGTTCGAGCTTCGGCAACATGTTCAGCATGGCCGGCGCCACCCTCTTCCTCGCCTTCCTGCCGATGCTGCCGGCGCAGATCCTGCTCAACAACCTGCTCTACGACGTCTCCGAACTGGCGATCCCGCTGGACGAAGTCGACGACGACTACCTCGCGCATCCGCGGCACTGGGACACGGGCTTCATCCGCAACTTCATGTGGAGCATCGGGCCGGTCAGCTCACTGTTCGACCTCCTGACCTTCGTCGTCCTGCTGCAATTCTTCGCCGCCGGCGAAGAACTGTTCCATACCGGCTGGTTCATCGAGTCGCTGGTTTCGCAGGTGCTCGTCATCTTCGTCATCCGCACCCAGGGCAACCCGTTCAGGAGCCGTCCGGCGCGCTTGCTCGTCGCGACCTCGCTGGCGGTGGTCGCCCTCGCCGTCGCCCTGCCCTACACGCCGCTGGCAGCACCGCTCGGTTTCGTGGCGCCGCCGCCGCTGTTCCTCGCGATCATGCTGGCGCTGGTGCCTTGCTACCTCGTCGCCGTCGAACTCATGAAGCGGCTGTTCTACCGCCGGTATGCAGGAAGCGCGCCGCCGACACCTCGGCGATCCGCACAATCGATTACAAAAACGCGCGATCTTTCTCGCTAGACTTCCCACCCTTCGGCACTTCTCGCGCAGAGCGTCGACCGCGACCGAATCGAAAGAGGATTGATCCTGGAAAAAGCAGTTGGCCACGAAACGCACGAAAAAAAACGAAATCATTCATGACGTTCGAGGCTGAGTAGGCATAACCCACGAGGTTGGCCACTAAACGACTACAACCCTATGTTTTATTTCGTGGATTTCGTGTTTTTCGTGGCTGAAAAGAGGTTTTAAGGTCGATGAAACGCTGGATGGGGTGGAACCAGTTCCAGGTGCTGGCGCGTAACGAACTGGCGCAGTTGGCGAAGTTCAACGCCAGCGAGCGGCGCTGGCAGATGCCCTTCGCCGCGGCGCTGGCGTCGGGGCTGCCGCTGCTGGTCGGCGCCTGGTTCGACCACCTCGACTACGGGCTGGTCTCGGCGCTCGGCGGCATGCTCTTCGTGCATACGCCGAACACGCCGCTGCACCACCGCATGTCGCTGCTGATGGCCTGCGGTTTCGGCATGTCCGCGTGCTACACGCTGGGCTCGATCAGCCACTTCTTCCCGCCACTGATCGCGCCGGTACTCACAGTTCTCTCCATCCTGGTGACGATGATCCTGCGCTTCTACCGGGTCGGACCACCGGGCAGCCTGTTCATCATCATGGCGGCGGCGATCGCCGCGTACTCTCCGATGGAGGTCGAGGAGGTGCCGCTGATGGTCGGCCTGCTCACCATGGGCTGCCTGCTCGCCGCGCTGATCGCGCTCGTCTACAGCGTCGTCACACTCCGCCTGCAGGCGCCGCAGCCGGTGCCGCCACTGCTGCCGGCGAGCTTCGACGAGGTCGTCTTCGACTCGGTGGTGATCGGCGCCTGCGTCGGCATCGCGCTCGTCATCGCGCAGATCCTCCAGCTCGAACGCCCGTACTGGGTGCCGGTGAGCTGCCTCGCCGTGATCCAGGGCGCGTCGCTGCGTGCCGTCTGGACCCGGCAGGTGCACCGCATCGTCGGCACCGGCGTCGGGCTGCTGGTCTCGTGGGCCCTGCTCATGCTGCCGCTCGACAAGTGGAGCCTGGCGCTCTTGATGATGGTGCTCGTCTTCATCATCGAGACCCTGGTCGTCCGCCACTACGGCATCGCTGCGGTCTTCATCACGCCGCTGACGATCTTCCTCGCCGAGGCGGCGACGCTCGGCGAAGGATCGCCGATGGCGATGATCGAGGCGCGCTTTTTCGACACCCTGCTCGGCGCACTGGTCGGTCTGGCCGGCGGCGCCTGCATCCACAGCCCGCGCTTCCGCGAAGTGGTCGGAGGGCAGTTGCGGCGACTGATTCCGGCGCGGTTGCGCTGAGCCTCACACCCAGCGCTTTGGAGATTCGTATAGAAAAGCCCGTCTGCTATACATGTCCGGAGTAACATCTATAGAAAATCGAATTTCCTATACACATTTCAGTAAAGGATGCCGTTAGATGGCCGCCATTTTGCCTCTTGAGCACCTGGACCCCGGTCGCTTCGATACGCCCGCCATCCTGAAGAAGCTGGCCAGCAGCAGCAGGGCCTTGGCCGAACTCAAGGGCATCGCCGCTTCCATCCCCAACCAAGGCATCCTGATAAACACCCTGGGGCTGCAAGAGGCAAAGGATAGCTCCGAAATCGAGAACATCGTCACCACCCATGACGAGTTGTTCAAAGACGACGTGCTGCCGGAAACCTTCGCCAACCCGGCGGCCAAGGAGGTCCTGCGCTACCGTCAGGCGCTACGCCTAGGATTCGAGCAGGTTCGCCAGAGCAGACTCATCACAGTCAACCATATCCTCCAGATTCAGGAGGAACTGGAGCGGAACAACGCCGGCTTTCGCAAGCTGCCGGGCACGGCGCTCAAGAACGGCGCCGGCCAGACCGTCTATACCCCGCCCCAGCAGCCGGCCGACATCGTCGCGCTGATGGGCGATCTGGAGCGCTTCATCAACGAGCCGGATCGGTTTGCGGTGGACCCGCTGATCAAGATGGCGCTGATGCACCACCAGTTCGAGAGCATCCACCCCTTCTACGACGGCAACGGCCGCACCGGGCGCATCCTGAACGTGCTGTACCTGGTCAAGGAGGGGCTGCTGGACGTGCCGGTGCTGTATCTCAGCAGCCACATCGTGCGCACCAAGGCGGACTACTACCGCCTTCTGCAATCCGTTCGCGATAACGACGGGTGGGAAAACTGGGTGCTATACATGCTGGAGGCCGTGGAGCAAACCGCCGGGCAGACCATCACGACCATCCACGCCATCAAGGCTGCACTCTACGATTACAAGCACCGCATCCGTGCCGGCTACAAGTTTTACAGTCAGGACTTGATCAACAACCTGTTCACTCACCCCTACACCAAGATCGAATTCGTCCAGCGCGACCTTGAGGTATCCCGTCTGACGGCGACCAAATACATGGACGCACTGGCCGAGGGCGGCTTCGTCCAGAAGCAGAAGGTCGGACGAAGCAATTACTACATCAACCTCGCGCTGAATGGCATCCTGATGGGAACACCCAAGTGACTGGTGACGACAGCTGATCGCGCTCGTCTATAGCGTCGTCACACTCCACCGGCAAGCACCGCAGCCGGGGCCGCCACTGCTGCCGGCGAGCTTCGACGAGGTCGTCTACGATTCGGTGGTGATCGGCGCCTGCGTCGGCATCGCTCTCGTCATCGCGCAGCTTGTGCAGCTCGAACGCCCGTACTGGGTGCCGGTGAGCTGCCTCGCCGTCATCCAGGGCGCGTCGCTGCGTGCCGTCTGGACCCGGCAGGCGCACCGCATCGCCGGCACCGGTGTCGGCCTGCTGATGTCGTGGGCCCTGCTCACGCCGCTCGACAAATGGACCCTGGCGCTGCTGATGATGGTGCTGACCTTCATCATCGAAACCCTGGTCGTCCGCCACTACGGCATCGCTGCGGTCTTCATCACGCCGCTGACGATCTTCCTCGCCGATGGCAATGATCGAAGCGCGCTTCTTCGACACCCTGCTCGGCGCGCTGGTCGGTCTGGCCGGCGGCGCCTGCATCCACAGCCCGCGTTTCCGCGAGCTGTTCGGGAAGTACCTGCGCCTGCTGATTCCCGCGCGCTTGCGCTGAGACCTTCTCGCCTGTCCGCTCGGGGGTGGGCAAGCTGGTGCCGTCAGGTGCGATGTCGAAATGTGCGCACACCGGGCCGACGATTCCGCCCACGACCTCGCCCGCCACAGCGCATAGCACATCCGCGTTTTGACGGAGGAATGCGGCTATGCTCAAATATTCGCTTACGTCATCAACAGGACTGCCGAGGGCGAGCCAAATTTGTCGTGAGAGAAAATGAAGCTACCCACCCCGTCCGCGCAGGCCACCGCGGAACGCCCGCCGCAGCGCTCCGCGCGGAGACGCACGCGCACGCGCACGCGCACCCGCTCGAGCTTACGCGGAAGGTCCGAGGTCGGAACCGTGGACAGCGTATCGGACATGGCGACATCCTCCATCGCTGAAACGGTGAGCTTATACAGTAACTTGGAAGACGCAGGCAGCTTATCCGCCAGTCGCGTAAGATGTTTACTTCCCGTTTTGACGGATACTTCACGTTATACCATCATGTCAGCTCTCCGCTTTCTCAATGACGTCGTTAAGCCGTGGGACGAGTTGAACGCTCTACTGGCCAAGCGGTTAGCGCTACAACCAGACTTGTCCGATGTGACACGTCTAGCTGGTTCGCTTGCCGTAGCAATCCGGCATCAAGTCGATACTCTCGGATTAAAAGACTCAGAAGTAAATGCAGAATGCTTTGAACATAGAGTCATTTTGGACACGGCAGATTTTTGGAAACATGGTTCGTTACGGAACCCGGACCGAAACAATCGCTTTAGTACCGAAGCGTTCTTCGAATACGAGAATGGGAAAGGGTTTTCCTTCCTGAGAAATGCTCTCTTTGTCGAGCACGCCTCTCTTGGAAAAAAAGATTTCCTGTCAATGTCTTTGGCCGCTATCTATTACTGGATCAATAAGCAAGGGTTCAACATAAATTGGCAAGCCTCTGTCCGTGAAAACCCGACTGAATTTCACGAGGAAGCATTTCTGTATTTCGAATCTGAAAAATGTATTTCAATGAGTCAATTACGTCTAGGCTTCTTCTCAAGAAAGACAAACGGTTCGTTGGAAAGAATTGATCCAACGGAGGTTCGTTTTGCGGTCTATTCACAGCCGCAGGTCTAACCCATAGCGTTACACATAACTCATATCGCATGAAGCGCTCGCATATGCTCGACGCCCTGAACAAAATCCCTGATGCGCTGGTATCCCAGCCAGAGGGTTTTCACGCCAGGTTCGCCGTCGCCCTTCCTGCCGAGGAAGCCTCCGAGCATGGCGATTTGGCGGATCACCTCGCGGATCGTGGGTGGCGTCTTGGGGACCGGCTTCTTGGCGAGGATGTAAGCGCCCTTCCACTCTTCGTCGGTGAAGAGCGAGGTCGCTTCGAGCTCCGGATGCGTTCGCCCGAGGCGCACCAGCCGCGCCAGTCGCCACGCGACCACCATGTAGACGGCCAAGGCCAGTTCGATCTTGGCAACGTGACCGAGTTGCAGAGCTTCGACGCGACAGCCGTTTTTGAGCACATTGAAGAAGGTCTCGATCTCCCAGCGGCAGCGATACCAATCGATCAGTTCGACGATCGCTTCGAAGGTCTCGGCCTTCCGGTTCGTCAAGAGCCGCCACTCGACCGGCTTGACGCCAGCAGGGGCATCGATTTCTCTGGCGATGAAGCAGGTGACCTGCATGCGACCACCCTGATCGTCCGGCAGACTGACCGGGCGCGCAAAGACCTGCTGGCGCACCGTGCGCGCCGCCTGGCCCGGTCGCGAAGGCATCATGAACTCAATTTCGCCCAGTGCAGAAGTGGCCAGCACCGCCGTCCACAGCTTGCCCCCCTCGGGAAGGCAGCGATTGTGCTGCGAGCGGATCAGCCAGTCGGCGGGGTTGCCCAAGGCATGGGCGCGTTGCATGAGGTCGAGGATGTCAGCCTCGCGGTCGGCGACATAGACGAGTCGGGTCTGCGGCATCTTTTGCGCCGTTTCCGCGATCCGTTCGTAACCCTCAGTCCAGCGCAGGCTCTCGCGTATTCCCGGACGATTCCCGTCAGCGTCCTGCGCCTGCCGTGCCCACATCCAGGCGTCGGTGACGCCCAAGGGCTCACGCTCCGGCGTCACGGCATAGGTCGGGTGGAGATACATTCCCCGTTGCGCTTCATAGGAGAGCGGGCCGAGCCCCCCGATTCCCTGTTCGTTGAAGTCCAGTTCGGTCGTGTCTTGCAGGCAGAGGACGACCGGATGCTGTCCCATCCTGGCTTCGGTCTGCGCGATGTGAGGCGCCATAACCGTCTGCCAGCCCAGGCCGCGCTTGTCCTCACTGGCTTGATCGAAGAAGCGATAGACCCCCTGCGTCTCGGCCCAGTCGTTGCACGCACCGGGGATGCTGGCCGTCGGCTTGTCGGCAAAGCGCGCCGCCAGTTTGATCAGCCGGTTCCGCAAACGCACGTCACCCAGTTCAGCCTCAGCAAATTCTTCCATCGCCCACGTCGCCATCGCCATCCTTTCGCAAAGTCGGCGATCAGTATGCAAGAAGTGGCCCGGAAGATTCAATCTGGGGGCAGGATTTGCGACTGGCATCACGCACGGTTCATGCTGAACGAGTTGTGTGTAACGCTATG
>NZ_NHRX01000065.1 GCF_016653115.1 Rhodocyclus purpureus | reverse complement strand
AGTTTTGCTTGGCGGCCATAGCGCTTCGGACCCACCCCTTCCCATCCCGAACAGGACCGTGAAACGAAGTTGCGCCGATGATAGTGCACATCCGTGTGCGAAAGTAGGTCACCGCCAGGCTCCCCATCCCACAAAGCCCCGTCCAGATCCCTGGTCGGGGCTTTGTGCTTTCTGGTTCCATCGGGGACGCTTCGGTGCCGTCATTGCGAGGCGCCTCGCTCCGTGTCGTAACGACGACGTCATTGCGAGGCGCGGAGCGCCGTGGCAATCCAGTTCGTTCTTCCGTTTCCTCGCTCTTGTCGGCTATCGACGCGCGCCCCGATATCAGCCCCACCCACTGGATCGCCACGCCCTGCGGGCTCGCGATGACGCGTCGCCATCCGCTCAGTGCGAGGCGCCTCGCTCCGTGTCGCAACGACGCCGTCATTGCGAGGCGCGTAGCGCCGTGGCAATCCAGTTCGTTCTTCCGTTTCCTCGCTCTTGTCGGCTATCGACGCGCGAGGCCATATCAGCCCCACCCACTGGATCGCCACGCCCTGCGGGCTCGCGATGACGCGTCGCCATCCGGTCAGTGCGAGGCGCCTCCCTCCGTGTCGCAACGACTTCGTCATTGCGAGGCGCGTAGCGCCGTGGCAATCCAGTTCGTTCTTCCGTTTCCTCGCTCTTGTCGGCTATCGACGCGCGCCCCGCTATCAGCCCCACCCACTGGATCGCCACGCCCTGCGGGCTCGCGATGACGCGTCACCCTCCGGTCAGTGCGAGGCGCCTCGCTCCGTGTCGCAACGACGCCGTCATTGCGAGGCGCGTAGCGCCGTGGCAATCCAGTTCGTTCTTCCGTCTCCTCGCCCTTTCCGGCTAGCCACGCGCGCGCCGATATCAGCCCCATCCACTGGATCGCCACGCCCTGCGGGCTCGCGATGACGCGTCGCCATCCGGTCAGTGCGAGGCGCCTCGCTCCGTGTCGTAACGAGGCCGTCATTGCGAGGCGCGTAGCGCCGTGGCAATCCACTTCGTTCTTCCGTCTCCTCGCTCTTGTCGGCTATCGACGCGCGCCCCGATATCAGCCCCACCCACTGGATCGCCACGCCCTGCGGGCTCGCGATGACGCGTCGCCATCCGGTCAGTGCGAGGCGCCTCCCTCCGTGTCGCAACTTAAACGTCATTGCGAGGCGCGTAGCGCCGTGGCAATCCAGTTCGTTCTTCCGTTTCCTCGCTCTTGTCGGCTATCGACGCGCGCCCCGATATCAGCCCCACCTACTGGATCGCCACGCCCTGCGGGCTCGCGATGACGGGGGGCCGATCGGGACGCACGCTCACGGCATCGGCCTGTCGTGGGAGGGCCGGCAGGCCCTAATCAAGCACAGCCCACGCTGCTCTTTCACGTTGAGCCGATCTGCCGCGAGCTACGGCAGCCATCGGGCGGCGGACGCGCGTATACTTTGCGTCTTACCCTTACTTTCCGGACGGCTGCGCTGTTGGTCAGCGCGCAGTGGTCGCGAGTCATATCATGTCCAAAACTGTCGGTATCGTCTCACTCGGATGCCCGAAGGCGTCGGTGGACTCTGAACACATCCTCACCAAGCTGCGCGCGGAAGGCTACGAGCTGACGCCTTCGTACGCCGAGTCGGACCTCGTCATCGTCAATACCTGCGGCTTCATCGACGCCGCCGTCGATGAGTCCCTGTCGGCGATCGGCGAGGCGCTGAGCGAGAACGGCAAGGTCATCGTCACCGGCTGTCTCGGCGCGCGCGAGGGTGTTATCCGCAAGGCGCATCCTTCGGTGCTGGCGGTCACCGGTCCGCACGCCGCCGACGAGGTGATGGCGCTGGTGCGCAAGCACCTGCCGAACGACGCCGACAGCGGCGAGGACCTGGTGCCGCCGCAGGGCGTCCGCCTGACCCCGTCGCACTACGCCTACCTCAAGATTTCCGAAGGCTGCAATCATCACTGCACCTTCTGCATCATCCCGAGCCTGCGCGGCCCGCTGGTCAGCCGTCCGATCGGCGAGGTGCTGACAGAGGCCGACCAGCTGGTCGACGCCGGGGTGCGCGAACTGCTGGTGATCTCGCAGGACACCGCGGCCTACGGCCTCGACACAAAATACCGCACCGGCTTCTACAACGGCAGGCCGATGAAGACGCGGATCAAGGAACTGGCTTCGGCGCTGTCGGAGCTCGACATCTGGATCCGTCTGCACTATGTCTATCCTTACCCGGCGGTCGATGAACTGATCCCGCTGATGGCCGAAGGCAAGATCCTTCCCTACCTCGACGTCCCGTTCCAGCACGCCAGCCCGCGCGTGTTGAAGGCGATGCAGCGCCCCGGTGCCGAGAACAATCTCGAACGCATCCGCGCCTGGCGCAAGATCTGCCCCGACCTGACCATCCGCAGCACCTTCATCACCGGTTTCCCCGGCGAGACCGAAGCCGAGTTCGAGGAACTGCTCGCCTTCATCAAGGAAGCGCGGCTCGACCGCGTCGGCTGCTTCCCGTACTCGCCGGTCGAGGGCGCCGCTGCCAACGCGCTGCCCGGTGCCGTTCCCGAGGAGGTGCGCGAGGAGCGCAGGCGGCGGCTGATGGAAGTGCAGGAGGACATCTCGGCCGAACTGCTGGCCGCCAAGATCGGCAAGGAGATCGTGGTCATGGTCGACGAAGTCGACGACGAAGGCATCGTCGCGCGCTCGTCCGCCGACGCGCCCGAGATCGACGGCCTCGTGTACATCGACGGCGAATACGATGCGATGCCCGGTGACTTCGTGCGCGTGCGAGTCGTCGACGCCGACGAGCACGATCTCTACGCCGAGCCTGCCTGAGCGCCGTGCCGCGCGTAGCGGATCCGGCTCATGCGCGCTCAAGTCCAGAGTCGCCTAAACATCCCGGAAAGGCGCTTGGCCACGAAATGCACGAAAAACACGAAGGCGTTCACCGAGTTCGCTACCGAGCCGAGATGAACCGCTTGGCCAAGCGCCAGTCGACCACAAGCCTGTGTGGTATCTCGTGGATTTCGTGTTTTTCGTGGCTCCAAAGAGGTTTTGAGGATCATGGAAGACAGTCTTCTGCTCGCCAGACTCGCGGCCATCGTCGGTCCCGCGCAAGTGCTCACGGGCGCCGGCGACATGGCGCCCGCACTCTCCGACTGGCGCGGACGCTACCGCGGCGCGGCGCGCTGCGTCGTCCGCCCGGGTACGGCCGCTGAAGTCGCGGCGGTGGTCAGGGCCTGCAGCGAAGCCGGCGTGCCGATCGTCCCGCAGGGCGGCAACACCGGCCTGTGCGGCGGCGCGACGCCTGGCGCGAGTGGCGACGCCGTCGTCCTCAGCCTGGCGCGGCTGAACCGCATCCGCGCAGTCGATCCGGCGAACAACACCATCACCGTCGAAGCCGGGTGCACGCTGGCAGCCGTCCAGGAAGCCGCCGCTGCCGCCGGGCGTCTTTTCCCGCTGTCGCTCGCCTCGGAAGGCAGCTGTCAGGTCGGCGGCAACCTGTCCACCAACGCAGGTGGCGTGCAGGTGCTGCGCTACGGCAATGCGCGCGTGCTCACCCTCGGGCTCGAAGTCGTCCTGCCTTCGGGCGAACTCTGGGATGGCCTGCGCGGACTGCGCAAGGACAACACCGGCTACGACCTGAAGCAGCTTTTCATCGGCGCCGAGGGGACGCTCGGCATCATCACCGCGGCCGTGCTCAAGCTCTTTCCGCAGCCGCGCGCGACGGCAACGGCCTGGCTGGCGATCGCCACGCCGGCCGCTTCGCTGGCGGTGCTCGCCCGCCTGCAGGGCGCCTTCGGGGAACTCCTGTCGGCCTGCGAGCTTGTCTCCAGGGTCGCGCTCGACTTGGTCATCCGCCATCTGCCGGGGAGCGTCGCGCCGCTGGCGATCGACAGCGAATGGCAGCTGCTGGTCGAGCTGTCGGGGGGCGGCGAGCAGCAGCGCCTGGAAGAGGCACTGGCCGGCTGTCTTGCCGAAGCGATCGCCGCCGGTGAGGTCGTCGATGCGGTCCTGGCGCAGAGCGGCGATCAGGCCAGGAAGCTGTGGGCGCTGCGCGAGAACATCTCCGAGGCACAGAAGATCGAGGGCTTCTCGATCAAGCACGACATATCGCTGCCGATCTCGCGCATTCCCGACTTCATCGCGCGTACCGATGCGGCCCTGGCCGACGCCTTTCCGGGGATTCGCTGCGTCACCTTCGGCCATGTCGGCGACGGCAACCTGCACTACAACCAGTCGATGGCGGATCCCGCCGACAATGCGCGCCTGCTCGCGACGCAGGTCGCGGTCGACCGGCTGGTGCACGACATGGTTGTCGACTTCGGCGGCAGCATCAGCGCCGAGCACGGCATCGGCCAATTGAAGCGCGACGAACTGGTCCGCTACCGTAGTCCGGTCGAACTGGCAACGATGCGCGCGCTCAAGCAGGCGCTCGATCCGCGCGGCCTGATGAACCCCGGCAAGCTGCTCTAATCAGCAAAGCTGATCCGGTTGCGTCCGCCCTCCTTGGCCCGGTACATCGCCTCGTCGGCGCGCCTGACGATTTCCTTCTGCTCGGCGTCCGCGCCGTCGAACAGGGTGAGGCCGATGCTCGACGAGCAATGGTGCTCGACGACTTCTGCTTCCGCATCGGGCTTCAGCCGATAGGTTTGGGCGAGCGCCGCGCGGATCTTCTCGGCGACCCGCTGCGCGTTCAGGTTTGCTGCAGCGCGGTCTTCACCGAGACCGGTGAGGAGGACGACGAACTCGTCGCCGCCGAGCCGCGCCACGGTATCGACCTCGCGCACGCACAGGCTCAGCCGCCGGGCGACTTCGATCAGCAACAGGTCGCCGACGGCGTGGCCGTGCTGGTCGTTGAGCGGCTTGAAGTTGTCGAGGTCGAGCAGCATCAGCGCCCCGTGTTCGCGACTGCGCCGGCAGGTCGCCAGCGCCGTGTCGAGGCGGTCCTTGAGCAGGCGACGATTGGGTAGCCTGGTCAGGGCGTCGTAGAAGGCGTACTGGCGAATCTGCTCCTCGCTCTGCTTGCGCTCGGTGATGTCGGTCAGGAAATTGAGCGACGCCGGCTTGCCCTGCCAGTCGAACCTGACGCTGCCGATGTCGAACCAGCGCGGCCCGCGATGAGCGGTGGCAAGGGGTATCTCGAAGCGGAGCTGGCTGACGTCACCGCTTATTTGCTTGCCATAGAACTCCCTGAAGGCGGGGCGCTCGGCCTCGAGCACGAACTCGATGTAAGGGCGTGCGAACAAGGCCTCACGGCTGTAGCCGAGAAGCTCCAGGAAAGCCGGGTTGCAGTAGCGCAGGTAGCCGCCTTCTGCCACGCAGATGCCCTCGGTGCTCGACTCGATCAACTGGCGGTAGCGCTCCTCGCTCTCGCGCAGCTTCGTTTCGGCGGCGTTTTGCTCGAGCGCGATGCTGGCCAGTCGCGCCGACTGTTCGATCAGGGTGATGTCTGCGGCCGTCGGCGTGTGCACCTCGCGCTGATAGATGGCGAAGGTGCCGAGCACCGCGCCCGATGCGTCGACGATCGGTTGCGACCAGCAAGAGCGCAGGCCGTTGCCGATCGCAGTCGCACGGAAGGACTCCCAGTGCGGATCGCTCGCGATGTCGCTGGTGACGACGCGCTCGCCGGTGCTGGCTGCAGTGCCGCAGGCACCCACTCCGACCGCCACGGGAATGCCCGCGCCGAGAAGACGGTTCCAGTCTGCGGGCAGGTTCGGTGCGAACACCCGGCCGAGCTGGCGGCCCTCCTCGTCCATGAGCAGGATGCTGCACAGCATGTGCGGGCACTGCCGTTCGATGCCGGCGATGATCGCCAGCAGGATCTCGTCCACCTCGGCGTCGCCGGCGAGCATCTCGAGGATGCGGGTGCGGAAGGCATTGAATTCCTCCAGCGACTTGCGTTCGTCGATGTCGGCGATGGTGCCGAGGATGCGCTCGGCCCGCCCGTCTCCGCTCTTGCTGACGACCACCCCGCGTCCGAGGAGCCACTTGTAGCCGCCGTCCTTGCAGCGCATGCGCAGGTCGACCCGGTAGCTGTCGATTTTGCCGTCGACGCAGGCCTGCACCTTCGCCTGGACAGTAGCGAGGTCATCGGGGTGGGCGCGCCCTAACCACTCTTCCTCGCTGTCGCCGATCTCGCCTTCGCCGTAGCCGAGCAGGGCTTTCCAGGTCGGCGAATAGAAGATCCTGTGCTCGGCCACGTTCCAGTCGAACAGCCCATCACCCGAGCCCTCGATCGCGAATTTCCAGCGGAACTCGCTCTCGCGCAGCAGCGCCTCGCGATCCTTCAACTCGCCGGCCAGGGCCTCGACCTCGCGCAGCGCCCGCGAGCGGCTCTGCAACAGGAAGAGCATTCCGCAGAGGAGCGCGCTGATGCAGACGCCGCCCGCCAGCGTGAGCCAGGCCGGGAAATAGTCGATCTCGGCGGCGGCCTGGCTGTGGTCGAAGACGAGCAGCCAGTGCGTGCCGTTGAAGCCGATCTGCCGCTGCTGATGGAAAAGCGGGGAAGGGTCGGGAGTGCGCCGGATCCCGCTGTCGAACAGCAGTTGCTCAGCCGCCATCGACTCGCCGTCGTAGATGCGCAGGCCGGGACGCTTCTGCTCGTCGACCGACCAGCCGCCGAGCATCCCCGCCATCAGGTCGTTCATGCGGTAGGGGCTATAGACCCAGCCGAGCAGCGCATCCCGCCGTTCCTCGACCGTTTCGGTGCTCGCGCCGTTGCGATAGACCGGAATGTACATCAGCGTGCCGGATTGCACGTCCTCTCCGGTTTCCTGCACCAGGACGACCTTGCCCGACAGCGCCGGGCTGCCGGTGTCGCGCGCCCGCGCCATCGCCGTCTGGCGCACCGGCTCGGAATACATGTCGTAACCGAAGGCCCGCTGGTTGCGCGCGTCGAAAGGTTCGAGATAGACGATCGCCGAGTAGGCTGCGCGCTCGCCGCTCGGACGCACCTCGTAATCGGGGAATCCCTCGCCGCGGACCCGGGCCGTGTGTGCCGCCAGGCGATCGGGGCGGATGAACTCGGTGAAGCCGATGCCCTGCACGCCGGGAACGAAGCCCTCGGTGTGCAGGGTTTCGACGTAATCCTTCCACTGCGCGCGACTGACTTCCCCGGTCGCCGCAAAGAGGGCCTTGCCCCCCTGCAGGATCGAGGCGTAGGCGGCCAGGCGGTCCTCGATCTTCAGCGTGATCCGGTCGGAGACCAGGGCAAATTCGGCGGCCGCCTTTTCCTCGACGCTGGTCTTGACCTGGACGCTAGCCATGATGGTGAGCAGCAGGCCTCCAAGCAGGGTCAGCGCCGGCGAAACGAATCTTGCGAGGACTTGGGGCATGGAGAAAGTTTGCGTGGCGGTCGTCGCTTGCATCGTTCAGCGCACGGCGGCCCAGGCGAGCAGGAGCAGGAGGCCGAGGCCGCCGACACCGGCATGGAGCGCGACCATCGACATGGCGAGCCGTCCTTTCGCCTCGCGCACCAGCACCGGCTTTACCAGTCCCGAGAACAGGGCCAGCGCCGTCGCCAGCACCGCGCCGTTGCCGAGCGTGCGCAGCAGGCTGCCCTCGGCCGTCTCGCCGAGCATGAAGAGCACGACGAACTTCATCGCGGCGACGCCGAGGATCAGGTGAAAGCCGACCATCCACAGCTTGCGCGGCGTATCGCGCAGGTATTGCCAGCCGAGCACCAGTCCGAGCAGTGCCGAAGCGGCGAGGAGGGTGACAGCCAGGCTCATGTTCATCATCGTCGTCCGTTCGTCGAAACAGCTAGTTTACAGCACAGGCGCCGGCAAGCCGGCGAGCCAGGCGAGCAGCAGCAGGTAGCCGAGCAGCCCGGCGCCGAAGTGCACGGCCAGCGCCGTGCTGCCGACCTTGCGCGGTCGTTTCTGCGCGATCAGCGGCGTCAGGAAACCGGTCAGCATCGCCGCGACCAGCAGGATGGCCGCGATGTTGCCGATGCCGCCGGCGCCGGCCGCGACGCCCTCCGGCAACTCGCCGCGCAGCATCACCATCGTCTCGATGCCGGCGGCACCGGCGACGAGATGCAGGCCGACCAGCGTCGGCGACATCTTCACGCGCTTCAAGTACTGCCAGCCGAGAAAGCTTCCGAGCGCCACCGAGGCGCCGAAGAGGGTGATCGAGGGAATTCCTTGCATGTTTTCGCTTGCTGGCTGCGCGAGGGGCGGCGCGCACGCGGCATCAAGCCCGGAGGATGAGGGTGGCGCGTAACTATACAGCATCAGGGAGCGTTTGCCGGCATCGCCGACCAACGCTCCCTGATCATTGCCACATCACTTCCATCCTCGGATCTGCTCACTGCGCTAGAAACCCCTTTCCATCAGTCGCGACGAACCGGGTTTCAGACGCGCACGAAGCGACGACGGGTGGCGGCGAGACCGACCAGTCCGAGGCCCAGCAGCGCCATCGAGGCGGGTTCGGGGATGGTGGTGTTGGTGCCAGAGGTGGCGCTAGAAATGTCCAGATTGAGAACATAGCTCGTGTTAGCCGTGAGCTGGAAATTGTCGCTATCCATCACGAACGAATCAAAGCTCAGTCCTGTTCCGCAATTTTGATTTACACCATTTTGCGAGCTGCAGGTGTGATTGAGTTGAGCGGGACTGAACTGGTACAGGGCGGTGTCACTGCCCTCCTGCGTCACTGTGAATAGCCCGGTGATTGTCGCCTGAGCGGTATCACCGGCGTCAGAATACGCAGTGTACGCGGCCTTTGCCAACGATGCTTTGAAATCAACCCAAATGTCCTGACTACCGACCCTTACGACGCCCACCGTGAACGTGTTTTTATTGCGCGCCCCAGACGTTGGGGCGGAGGCGGACGATTCGGGAACCACGATTTCAGATGCGTTGTTGACAGACGCTACTATGCCAGCCACCGTTGCCGTGGTCAGGGCGTCACCGCGCGCCCCGACTCCCGCCACCGGCGCATTCTTCAGCGCGTAGTAATTCCAGTCGTTCTCGCCAGGGAAGCCTCCGGGGCCCGCAGTCTGTTGAAGAACGTCCGACAGGGCGTCAAAAGCCACTGACTTGGAATCGGCAGCCCCTGGTGAGCCTGTCCAAGTTGCACTCGCCTCAGTAACCCGGGGAGAAGCGGAAGCACTGATGGTGTAATCGGTGCCCAGTACGGCCGCGGCTCCCTCAGCACTATCAAGCCAATAGCCAACCTTGAAATTTGTGAGTTGAACGCTCGCGTAAGCGGTTGCGGCTGCCTGCGCATTCCCCGCTGCTCCCAGTCCCAGTGCCGCAATGGCAACGGCGGCTGCCAGTGTGCTCTTCTTGAAAAGATTGCGTTTCATTTTGCTCTCCTTCAGTTCAGCCCATGTCGATGATGCTGTCTTGGGCCAGGTAAGTCATGAAGTCCCTGCCCGCGCACTGATAGAAGCAGGGCGCGTGCCAGTCCGCGCGGGCACACCGCGAACTGCGGCTAGATGACTGAATGAAGGAGACTTTTTTCCCGAGTCGGGGGTGTGGGCGAGCGCCTTGAAGGGCTCCTCGGCGAGGGGGTGTAAAGAAAACCGGCACTGGCGGGAGGGCACGCCTCCCGACCTTGGCGCCGGCCCGGCGGGCCGGCCGCTTCAGTGCAGCGTCGGCGGCTTGTCGTCGAACAGCGCTTCGATCGCATCGGCGTCGAAGCGGTAGTCGCGGTTGGCCAGGTCGTCGCGGATGTGGACTTCGCCGTGCTCGCGCAGCAATTCCTCGACCTCGGCGCGACCGAGCGAGCGCAGCATGGTGCGCACCTTGTCCCAGTCCTCGGGGCAGTCGTGCAGCACCTGGCGCGGCGTGAAGACGCGCACGGTCTCCTCGTGGAAGAGCCGCGTCAGGAGTTCTTCGGCCGGCAGTACGAGCAGCTCGTCGCGGGTGACCGTGCCGGCCAGCCCGGTGGCGCGGTGCCAGCCGTCCGCATCGCGCAGGTCGGCGTCGGGCAGCTTCTGCAGCAGGACGCCGCCGGCACCGCCAGCCGCAGCGGCGAGGACAAGGCGCGAAGGCAGCTGTTCGGAGAGCCCGAGGTAATGCTCGAAGACTTCGGCGATGGTGTCGCCCTGCATCGGCACGATGCTCTGCCACGGCTCGCGCATGTTCGGCGAGTCGAGCGAGAGCAGCAGTTGGCCGTCGCCGAGCAGTTCGCGCAGCGGCGCCGCTGCGACGGTCGGCGCGGCGTTGGCCATCGCGCGCAGGTTGAGGCGTTCGTCGCAATCGACGACGAGCAGCGAGACCGGTCCGTTGCCGCGCAGCTGGAAGGTGATGCGGCCCGGCTGCTTGAGCGCGTCGGCGATGAACAGCGCGGTCGCGCACATCTCGCCGAGCAGCGCATTGACGGGGGCAGGATAGTTGCGGCCGGCGACGATCTGCTGCCAGACGGGACCGAGGCGGACGACGGCGCCGCGGATGTCGAGGTCCTCGAGCAGGAAGCGCTGGATCATGTCGATGCTCATGCCAGCACCTCCCGGTAACGCTCCGGGTCGAAGCCGACCAAGAGCTGCGCGTCGCCGAACTCGATCAATGGCCGCTTGATCAAGGTTGGCTGCGCCGCCATCAGCGCCAGCGCGCTGGCCTCGTCGATGCCGGCGCGCTGTTCTTCCGCCAGCTTCCTCCAGGTCAGTCCCTGCCGGTTGAGCAGCTTCTCCCAGCCGACGAGCCGGTTCCACTCGGGCAGCTTGCCGGCGGCGACGCCGGCTTTCTTGTAGTCGATGAACTCGTAGGCGACAGCGTTCGCATCGAGCCAGGCGAAGGCCTTCTTCATGGTGTCGCAGTTCTTTATGCCGTAAACAAGGCAGGGGCGGTCAGGAGTGGTCATTTGACGGGTGGGGCGCTCGGCCGCGGTTCGAAAGCCCGCCATTTTACCGGTGCCGGCCAGGTGCCGGGGGCACCATGTGCGCAGCGAAGCCCCGGGCCGGCCTCGTCGAAGCACTGTCGAATCCTGCACCTGGCAGCGCCCTTCGACGGGCTCGGGGCGAGCGGATCAAAGTGAATTTGCCAATGACATCGAATTCGCGATGGCGGCAGGGGGCTTGCGCAGGCTAGACTATGACCATGGCTTTTTCGGCTGGCTGACGGGAGGGCTCACGGTGCAACGTTCTTCGATCATCGGAAAGACGCCGGCGGGGTTGCGCGTGCCGCCGCATCTTGCGGACTACGCCGCCGAGCGCGCCGCTTTTTCCTGGGAGTTGGCGCGCAGGCAACTCGCCGGGCTGCCCGGTGGCGGTCTCAACATCGCCTGGGAAGCGGTCGATCGCCATGCGCAGGGCGAATTGCGCGAGCGCGTCGCCTTCCGCTTTCTCGGCGACCCGTGTCTCGCTCTGCCGGCACAGAGGGAGGTCAGCTTCGGCGAGCTCTCGCGTCTCAGCAACCGCTTTGCCAACGTGCTGAGAGAGCTCGGCGTCGCCAGGGGCGAGTGCCTGTTCATCTTGAGCGGGCGTATTCCCGAGCTCTACGTCGGCATGCTCGGCGCCTTCAAGAACGCGAGCGTGGTCGCGCCGCTCTTTTCCGCGTTCGGGCCGGAACCGCTCGCCACGCGCATCCGGATCGGCCAGGGGGCGGTGCTGCTCACCACCGCGTCGCTCTACGAGCGCAAGGTGGCGAAGATCCGCGACCAGCTGCCGAGCCTGCGCCACGTGCTGGTCGTCGGCGAGGACGGCGCACGCAGCGACATTCCCGGAACGCTCGATCTCGGCGCACTGATGGCCACGGCGGCGGACGAGTTCGAGATCGTCAGGACGATGCCCGAGGATCCGGCGCTGCTGCACTTCACCAGCGGGACGACCGGCACCCCCAAGGGTGCGGTGCATGTCCACGACGCGGTGGTGACGCACTGGGCGACCGGCAGGTACGCGCTCGACCTGCATCCTGAAGACGTCTTCTGGTGCACCGCCGACCCCGGCTGGGTGACGGGCACCTCCTACGGCGTCATCGCACCGCTCGTGCACGGGGTTACCTCGATCGTCGATGCCGGCGATTTCGACGCCGAGCGCTGGTACCGGATCCTGCACGAGCAGCAGGTGAGCGTGTGGTACACGGCGCCGACCGCGATCCGAATGCTGATGAAGGCGGGCAGCGCGCTCGCGCGCAAGTATTCGTTCCCGCAACTGCGCTTCGTCGCCAGCGTCGGCGAGCCGCTCAATCCCGAGGCCGTCTGGTGGGGACTCGAAGCCTTCGGGTTGCCCATCCACGACAACTGGTGGCAGACCGAGACCGGCGGCATCATGATCGCCAACACCCCGGCGGCGGACATCAAGCCCGGATCGATGGGACGGCCGCTTCCCGGCATCGACGCGGCGATCGTGCGCCGGCGCGAAGACGGCAGCGTCGAGGTGATCGAGGCGCCCGACAGGGAAGGCGAACTCGCCCTGAAGCGTGGCTGGCCGTCGATGCTGCGCGGCTACCTCGACAATGAGGAGCGCTACCGCAAGTGTTTCTCCGGCGACTGGTACCTCACTGGCGACCTCGCCCGGCGCGACGCCGATGGCTACTTCTGGTTCGTCGGCCGCGCCGACGACGTGATCAAGTCGGCCGGCCACCTGATCGGACCGTTCGAGGTCGAAAGCGCGCTGATGGAGCACCCGGCGGTCGCCGAGGCCGGCGTCATCGGCAAGCCAGACCCGCTGGTGGGCGAGGTGGTCAAGGCCTTCGTCTCGCTGCGCCAGGGGTTCGTGGCGAGCGAGGCGCTGCGCCGCGAGCTGCTCGGCCACGCGCGCCAGCGGCTCGGCGCTGCGGTGGCGCCGAAGGAGATCGAATTCGTCGGTACCTTGCCGCGCACGCGCAGCGGCAAGATCATGCGCCGTCTGCTCAAGGCGCGCGAACTCGGGCTGCCGGAGGGCGACACCTCGACCCTGGAGTCGGCTGGCGAAGCGGGGAGCGAAGCAGGCAGTGAAGCGGCCTCCAGGGAGGGATGCTGAATGGAAAACAAAGCCCACGATACGGCTCCCGGCGGCAGGGACTTCGCCCGCCGCCTGATCGCCGACATGCTGCGCATCCGGCGCATGGAAGAGAAATGTGCCGAGCTCTACGGCGCGGGCAAGATCCGCGGCTTCCTGCACCTCTACATCGGCGAAGAGGCCTGCGCCGTCGGTGCCCTGCACGCGCTGAAGGAAGAGGACAACATCGTCGCCACCTATCGCGAACATGGCCATGCGCTGGTCCGCGGCGTGCCGATGGCGTCGATCATGGCCGAGATGTACGGCAAGGCCAGTGGCTGCTGCCGTGGACGTGGCGGCTCGATGCACCTGTTCGACGCGGCGAGGCGCTTCTACGGCGGCAACGCCATCGTCGGTGGCGGCCTGCCGCTCGCCGTCGGGCTGGCCCTGGCCGACAAGATGCAGGGGCGCAGCCGCGTCAGCGCGTGTTTCTTCGGCGATGGGGCGGTGGCCGAGGGCGCCTTCCACGAGGCGATGAACCTCGCCGCGCTGTGGCAACTGCCGGTGCTGTTCCTGTGCGAGAACAATTTCTACGGAATGGGAACGGCGCTGGCGCGGGCCGAGGCGCAGACCGATCTCACGGCCAAGGCCGCGAGCTACCGGATGGCGGCGGCGAAGGCAGACGGCATGGACGTGCTCGCCGTGCATGCCGCAACCGAACGCGCGGCCGCGCGGGTGCGTGCTGGCAAGGGGCCGCTCTTCCTCGAACTGCAGACCTACCGCTTCCGCGCGCACTCGATGTTCGACCCGGAACTCTACCGCGACCAAGCCGAAGTCGAGGAGTGGAAAGAGCGCGATCCCCTGCATGTCTTCCCGGCGCGCCTGCAGGCCCAAGGCGTGCTCGACGAGGACGAGATTGCCGCGCTCGACGCGGTTGCCGAAGCCGAGGTCGCCGCCGCCGTCGAGTTTGCCGAAGCGGCGCCGTGGGAGCCTGTTGCCGACCTGTTCAAGGACGTGCACACGCCGGAGGGAGAGCCATGAAGATCAGCTACCGCGAGGCCATTCGCCAGGCGCTGCGCGAGGCACTGCTCGGCGATGCGCGCGTCTTCCTGATGGGCGAGGACGTCGGCCGCTACGGCGGCACCTACGCGGTGTCGAAGGGTCTGCTCGCGGAATTCGGCCCCGAACGCATCCGCGACACGCCGCTTTCCGAGCTCGGCTTCGTCGGCGCCGGCATCGGCGCCGCGCTCGGCGGCATGCGCCCGATCGTCGAGGTGATGACCGTGAACTTCAGCCTGCTCGCGCTCGACCAGATCGTGAACAGCGCCTCGCTCTTGCGCCACATGTCCGGCGGCCAGTTCTCGGTGCCGCTGGTGGTACGCATGGCGACCGGAGCCGGCCGCCAGCTCGCCGCGCAGCACTCGCACAGCCTCGAGAACTGGTACGCGCACATCCCCGGCATCCGCGTGCTGGCGCCGGCGACCGTCACCGACGCGCGTGGCATGCTGGCGCCGGCGCTCGCCGATCCCGACCCGGTGATCATCTTCGAGCACGCGCAGCTCTACAACCTGGAAGGCGAACTCCCCGACGACTGGCGCTGCGACATCAGCCACGCCGCCGTGCGCCGCGTCGGAACGCAGCTTTCCCTGATCACCTGGGGTGGGTCGCTGCCAAAGGCGCTGCAGGCAGCGGCGGAACTGGCGGCCGCGGGGATCGAGGTGGAGGTGATCGACCTGCGCGTGCTGCGTCCGCTCGACGCAGAGACCGTCTACGCGTCGGTGCGGAAAACCCACCGCGCACTGGTGGTCGACGAGGGCTGGAAGAGCGGCAGCCTCGCAGCAGAAGTCGTCGCCAGGATCGCCGAGGACTGCCTCTACGAGCTCGACGCGCCACCGCGCCGGCTGTGCACCGCCGAGGTGCCGATTCCCTACGCGCGCCACCTGGAGGAAGCCGCCTTGCCGCAAGCCGACAGGATCGTCGCCGCCGTCCGGGAGATGCTCGATGTTTGAATTCAAGTTGCCGTCGCTCGGTGCCGACATGGACGAGGGCACCCTGCTCGAATGGAAGGTCGCTCCCGGCGAAGCGGTGCACAAGGGGCAGGTCGTCGCCGTCGTCGATACGGCGAAGGCGGCCGTCGATGTCGAGATCTGGTCCCCCGGCACCATCCACGAACTGCTGGTCGAGCCCGGGCAGACGATTCCCGTGGGCACGGTCCTGGCGACCCTGCTCGCGCCCGGGGAGACGGCACCGCCGCCGGCTGTTTCAGCGCCGGAGCCGGCAGCCGCGCCTGCGGCCGTCCCCGTCGCTGCCTTGCAGCCGCCGGCAGCTGCCGGCGAACGCCGGCGCGTTTCACCCGCGGCGCGCAAGCACGCCGAGGAACTCGGCATCGATCTGGCGGCCGTCCTCGGCAGCGGCCCCGGCGGCACCGTGACGCTCTCCGACGTCGAGCAGGCGGCAGCCGTTCGCGCCTGGGGCGGCAAAGCCCTCGCTGCGGAGCCGGGCGCGGGCAGCGCTCCTCCAACCGATCGGCAGGCAGAGATGCGCAAGGCGATCGCCGCGGCGATGAGCCGCTCGAAGCGCGAGATCCCGCACTACTACCTCAGCGAAAGCATCGCCATGGCACGCGCGCGTGACTGGCTCCTGCAGGCCAATGCGGGCCGGCCGATCGGCGAGCGCCTGCTGATGGCCGCGCTGCAACTGAAGGCGGTCGCGCTGGCGCTGAAGGAATACCCCGAGATGAACGGCTTCTATCGCAACGGCAGCTTCGAGCCGGCGGGGGCCGCCCACATCGGCGTCGCCATCGCGCTGCGCCAAGGCGGGTTGATCGCGCCGGCGATCCACGACGTCGGCGACAAGACGCTCGAGCAGGTGATGCGTGATCTCGGCGACTTGGTCCGTCGCGTGCGCGCCGGTTCGCTGAAGAGTTCGGAGATGTCCGACCCGACCATCACCGTGACCAATCTCGGCGAGCAGGGAGTCGAGGCGGTGCATGGCGTCATCTATCCGCCGCAGGTGGCGCTGGTCGGCTTAGGCCGGATCGGACTGCGACCGTGGATCGAAGACGACGCACTGTGCGTGCAGCCGGTCGTCACCGCCACCCTCGCAGCCGACCACCGAGTCTCCGACGGCCACCGCGGTGCCCTGTTCCTCGCCGAGTTGCGCGAACGCCTGCAACAGCCGGAGAGCCTTTAACGTGAAACGTGGAACAATTTCGTGAAACATCGGCCGACCTGATCTGCCGAAGCCGTCGCGATCAGCAGCCCGTGAGTTGGCGAGGTCGCGCAACTGGAAGAACGAGTCGTATTGCCACGGCGCTACGCGTCTCGCAAGGACTGCATGGAGAGGGCCCGAGACCGTAATCGTCATCGCGAGCCCGCAGGGCGTGGCGATCCAGTGCGTAGATACTGTTATCGGATCTCCCGAGTTGGCAAGGACGCGGAAATAGAAGAACGAACTGGGTTGCCACGGCGCTACGCGCCTCGCAATGACGGCAGCGAATGGCTGCGTTTCAGGCTCAGGGGACTCCCCACAATCGTTAAGCTGAAACCGTGGCTGTCCCTGATTCGGGCCTTACGGCCCTCCCAGTGCGTCCGTGAGGACGCTTTGTCAGCACGGTGAAAGTCCGTGTCATTGAAAGTCGTAGCAATGTAGCGGAAGGTAACTGCGTCGCCGTGAGGCGGGGTGGAGAGCAACCGGAAGCGAAGAGGTAG
>NZ_NHRX01000064.1 GCF_016653115.1 Rhodocyclus purpureus | reverse complement strand
CCCCTGCACGAGCAACGCACGGCCTGGAGCCGCGCGCCGCTCGCGGCTGCCTTGGCAGCGGACGGAGTGACGGCGGCAGCGCCTTGCACGCCACCCTTTACAAGAATGATTCTCATTTGATAGAGTCCGGATCGATCGTTCTTCAGCCCGATTCACATCACTCAGCCAGCCACCGGCCACGCCGGAAGCCAGCCAGAATGCATTCAGGAGACAGCAATGCACCCGCTCGCTTCCGCGCCTCGCCGCGCCCACTCGCCGCTGCAGCAACTGACGCCGCTCGCCGTCCTCATCACCACGCTGTACGCTGGCCACGCCCAGGCACAGAGCGGTGACGAAACGACCCGCACCCTGCCGACCCTGACCGTCGAGGCGAACGCCGAAAGCGCCGACGGTCCGGTTCAGGGCTACCGTGCCACGCGCTCGGCGACCTTCACCAGGACCGACACGCCGCTCAAGGACATTCCCGCCTCGGTACAGGTGGTTCCCGTCGAGCTGATGCGCGACCAGGCGATGAGCAGCATGGGTGACGTCCTGCGCTATGTCCCCGGGACGCTGATGGGCCAGGGCGAAGGCAACCGCGACCAGCCGGTGCTGCGCGGCATCAACACCACTTCCGACTTCTTCGTCGATGGCGTCCGCGACGACGCCATGTACCAGCGCGACCTCTACAACCTCGAGCGCGTCGAGGTGCTCAAGGGTCCCGGGGGCATGGCCTTCGGTCGCGGTGGCGCCGGCGGCGTGGTCAACCGCGTCACCAAACGCGCCGATTTCCAGACGCATAGCGACGTGAACCTCACCCTCGGCAGCGAAGGCCAGCGGCGCGGCAGCTTCGACGCCGGCGCTCGCATCAACGACGCGGCATCGTGGCGCATCACCGGCATGGGCGAGGACTCCGACAGCTTCCGCGATTTCTTCAGCCTCAGGCGCCAGGCGATCAACCCGACCGTGACGCTGACGCCCGGTCCCGACACGCTGCTCACCCTCGGTTACGAATACTTGAACGACGAGCGCACAGCCGACCGCGGCATTCCCTCGGAGAACGGTCGCCCCTTTCAAACTTCGCGCGGCCAGTTCTTCGGCAGCCCGCAGCAGAACATTTCGAAAAACACGGTCAACGGCGTGTACGCGCTGCTCGAACACCAGCTCGGCGACGGCCTGCAGTTCCGCAACAACTTCCGCGTCACGCAGTACGAAAAGTTCTACCAGAACGTCTATGCGAGCAGCGCGGTCAACGCCGCCGACAATCTCACGCTCTCGGCCTACAACCAGGGTATCGACCGGCTGAACTTCTTCAACCAGAGCGACCTCATCGCCAGGTTCGTCGCCGGCGGCCTCGAACACACGCTGCTCACCGGGATCGAAATCGGCCGCCAGGAGAACGACAGCTACCGCAACGACGGCAGGTTCAACGGCAACAAGACAACGAGCGTTGCCGCCTCCAGCCCCTATGCCAATGCGAGCTGGACCTTGAGCGCACACAGCCGCTCGACAGCCGACCTCTTCGCTGCCTATGTACAGGACCAGATCGCGCTCAACAAGCAGTGGAAAGTGACTGCCGGCCTGCGCTACGACAGCTTCCGGGTCAATTTCAACGACCAGTTCGGCAGCAACGACCTCGCGCGCACCGACAGCAAGCTGAGCCCACGCCTTGGCCTGGTGTACCAGCCGACCGGAACGCAGACCTACTACGCGAGCTACAGCTATTCCTTCCTGCCCTCCGGCGACGGGCTGACGCTGGCGACCAACAATGCCGAACTCGGCCCCGAGGAGGCGCTCAACTACGAAGTCGGCGCGCGCTGGGACCTCAATCCGCGCCTCACCCTGTCCACCAGCGTCTTCCGCACCGACCGCGACAAGGTGAAGACGCGTGACCCGGGCGATCCGACCAAACTCGCACTCTCCGGCCTGCAGCGTACCGAAGGCGTCGAGGCGAGCCTGCAGGGCGAAGTGAGGAAGAACTGGCAGATCTACGCGGGCTTCGCCCTGCTCGACGCGCGCACCGAGACGGCAATCGGCGGCAGCAGCACGAGCCTGGCAACGCCGGCCGGCGCGCGCGTCGCGCTGGTGCCCAAGCAGGCGGCGTCGATCTGGAACAAGTTCGACCTTGGCGGCGGCTGGGGGCTCGGCTTCGGCCTCGTCCATCAGGCGGAGGTGTACACCTCGCTCAGCAACGCCGTGAAGCTTCCCTCGTTCGTGCGCGCCGACGGTGCCCTCTACTATCGCTTTGCCGACAACAAGACCCGGCTCGCGCTCAACATCGAGAACCTGTTCGACAAGAAGTACTACCCGACCGCGCACAACGACAACAACATCAGCGTCGGTGCGCCGCGCACGGCGATGCTGAGCCTGAGCACGCGTTTCTAGCCGAAACCTTCAGCCAAAACCGCCGGCAATCCGGGGCGAACGCGCCGGGTCGCCGGCCCCTCATCAGAGGCGCTGCTTCCGAATGACTCCCGACACCAAGGCCGGCGCTGCGCGCTGGACCAAGACCCTGCACCGCTGGCACTGGATCAGTTCGGCGATCTGTCTCGCCGGGCTGCTGCTGTTCGCGGCGACCGGAATCACCCTCAACCATGCCGTCGACATCCAGGCGACGCCGAAAGTCACCCAGCGCACGGCGCAGCTGCCGGATGCGCTGCTCGCCGGACTGGCCGACGAGCAGCGACGCCGGGCGCCGCTGCCGCCGCCCCTGCGCGCCTGGCTCGACGCGGAGATCGGCATCGGCGGACAGCCGGGCGAACTCGTCGCCGAATGGGCTGCCGACGAGATCTACCTGCCCTTGCCGCGCCCCGGCGGCGACGCCTGGCTGCGTATCGAGCGCGACAGCGGCGCCGTCGAGTACGAACTGAGCGAACGCGGCGTCATCGCCTGGCTGAACGATCTGCACAAGGGGCGGCACACCGGGGTCGCCTGGCGCTGGTTCATCGATATTTTTTCCGTTGCCTGCCTCATCTTCGCCCTGACCGGACTGCTCCTGCTCCACCGCCACGCCGGCAAGCGCCCGGCCACCTGGCCGAGCGTCCTGGCCGGGGTCGCCGTCCCGGCGCTGCTCGCCTTCCTCATCCTGCACTGACATGAAAAAGCCACTGCGCCTTGCCCTGCCGCTGCTCGCGCTGAGCCTCTCCGCCCACGCCGCCGAACTCAGGATCGACTTCGAGATTCCGCGCCTCGCCGTCGCCGAATACCACCGCCCCTATGTGGCGGTATGGATCGAAGGCGCCGAGGCTGGAAAGCCGTCCTTCACCCCGCTCGCCGTGCTCTACGACGCGAAGAAGAAGAACCAGGAGGGCAACCAGTGGCTGAAGGACCTGCGCCAGTGGTGGCGACGCGGCGGTCGCGAGCTCGACATGCCGGTCGACGCGATCACCGCTGCGACGCCGGCGGTCGGCAAACAGCGCCTGCGCATCGCCGCCTCCGACAGCCGGATCGCCGCCCTCCCGCGCGGGGACTACCGGCTGGTCGTTGAAGCCGTGCGTGAAGTCGGCGGTCGCGAACTGGTCGCGCTGCCCTTCGCCTGGCCGCCCAAGGAAGCGCTGCGCAGCGAAACTTCCGGCGGGCAGGAACTCGGTGCCGTCACCCTCGAACTCGTCCCCTGAGCCCACGCAAAAGGAGAACCATCATGCCACGCCTTCGCCCGCTGCTCGTTCTCGCCTCGCTCGGCAGCGCCCTGCTCTCCTCCGCCGCGCACGCCCACAGCGCCTGGTTGCTGCCTTCGTCTACGGTCGTCTCCAAGGCGCAGTGGATCACCGTCGATGCGGCAGTCGCGAACGACCTCTTCTTCTTCAACCACCAGCCGCTGGCGCTCGAGCACCTGCGCGTGACCGGACCCGACGGCGCGCCGCGGGCCACGGAGAACCTCCTGCGCGGCCGCCTGCGCAGCGTTTTCGACGTCGAACTGCGCGACAAGGGCAGCTACCGCCTGGCCGTGATCAATGAAGGACTGCTCGCGAGCTACAAGCTCAATGGCGAAAACAAGCGCTGGCGCGGCAGCGCCGCCGATTTCGCACGCGCGCTGCCGCCAGATGCGAGCGCGCTCAAGCTCGGCGAAATGTTCAGCCGCGTCGAGACCTTCGTCACGCTGGGCGCCCCCAGTCCGCTGCGCGCGGAGGGCCGAGGCCTCGAAGTGCTGCCGGAGCAACACGATCTCTTCAGCGGCGAGACGACGCGCTTCCGCCTGACCATCGACGGCCAGGCCGCAGCCGGCATCGAGGTCAGCGTGCTGCGCGGCGGCAGCCGCTATCGCAACCACCCGGAAGAGATCAGGGTGAAGAGCGATGGCGAAGGTCGCTTCGCCGTCACCTGGCCGCAGCCGGGGATGTACTGGCTGGAAGCGGAGACCACCGACCGCAAGACCACGCATCCCGAGGCCAGCGAACGGCGACTGAGCTACTCGGCCACCCTCGAAGTGCTGCCGCAGTAGCGAAAAAATCGTTCATCCTGTCTACCATTGCGAATCATTTTCATCTAAAATGAGAATCATTCGCGTTTCAAGGGAAACAGGATGTCCGTCTCAATCCCCGCATCGGCAAGCCTGGCCGCGTCTAGCCATCCGGCAGCGCAGCGTGTTTCCGCGCGCGGCGTCGCGCTGGTCGCCCTCGCCCACCTTGCCCTGCTCGGTCTCCTGATGAATTTCGACACGCCGCCGCTGGCGACGCCCTCGGCGACGCTGACGGTCGACCTGATAGCAGCCGAGCCGGCCGCCGCGGCGAAGCCGACGCCGCCGGCACCGTCACGACCACAGCCGCGCACGCAGCCTGCGCAGCTGGCGGCCCCCAAAGAAGCCGCTTCCATCGCGACGGTCAGCGAGCCGCCGACACCGCTCAGGGCGAGCAGCCCCGGGACGCCGGCCAAGGCGGCTGCCAGCGAAGCGACGAGCGCCGTCAGCGCACCGCGCTTCGACGCCGACTATCTGCACAATCCGACACCCGTCTATCCGGCGATGGCGCGGCGCATGGGCGAGGAAGGCCGCGTCATGCTGCGTGTCTTCGTCGAGGCCAGCGGCCGCGCCGGCCAGGTCGAGGTACAGGGCAGCAGCGGTTCGCCGCGACTCGACGGGGCCGCCCAGGAAGCTGTCTGGCGCTGGCGCTTCGTTCCCGCGCGCCGTGGCGACGAGGCGGTCGACGCCTGGGTGATGGTTCCCATCGTTTTTAATCTGCGAGGCTGACATGGAAAATCCGCTGGGCCTGGCCCACTTCTTCAACAATGCCGACGGCGTCGCCTGGGGCGTCCTCGTCCTGCTGCTGATCGCTTCGGTCGGCACCTGGTACCTGATCGTGAGCAAGGGAATTCGTGTCCTGCGCATGCAGCGCGCCAGCGCTTCCTTCATCGCGGCGTTCTGGGACGCGCCCAACCTCGAGGCCGTCGCCTCGCGCATCCGCGAGCAGGGCACGACCGAGCCGTTCTCGCACCTGGTGCACCACGGCTTCACCGCCATCGAGCAGTACAAGCGGCGGCACGTCGGCGGCGAAGCGGCGAGCCTGATCGAGGCCGGCGCCCCCGACGACCTGCTGACGCGGGCACTCAAGCGCGCCATCGACGAGGACCGCAGCCGCCTCGAATTCGGCCAGACCTTCCTCGCCACCGTCGCTTCCAGCGCGCCCTTCGTCGGCCTGTTCGGCACCGTCTGGGGCATCTACCACGCGCTGGTCGCGATCGGCATTTCCGGACAGGGGACGCTCGACAAGGTCGCCGGCCCGGTCGGCGAGGCGCTGATCATGACCGGCATCGGCCTGGCGACGGCGATCCCGGCCGCCATCGCCTACAACGCCTTCGCCCGCGCCAACCGCAACACGCTGGCGCAGCTGAACGCCTTTGCCTACGACGTGTTCGCCTTCCTCGCCACCGGCGTCAAGACCTCGCCGATGCTCACCGACGCGCGCGCCACCAGCGAGAAGGTGATCGCCATGACGCGCGGCGACGCCGGTCGCGCGCCCGGCCACCCCGGCCTTGCACTGCGCTAGGAGACGACGATGGCCTTTGCCAGCCTGGACGGCGGCGACGACAACGCGCCGCTCGCCGAAATCAACATGGTGCCGCTGATCGACGTGATGCTGGTGCTGCTGATCATCTTCATCGTCGCCGCACCGCTGCTCACGCACGCGGTCAAGGTCGAGCTGCCGCGCGCCGCCTCGACCGTGAACGAAACGCGCGCCGAAAACGTGCAACTGGCGATCGACGCGCAGGGACAGCTGCTCTGGAACGGCGAGAAGCTCGAACCGACCGCCTTCACGGCGCGCCTGGCGCAAGCCGCCACGCTGAGCCCCGTGCCCGAACTGCACATCCGCGCCGACCGCAGCACGCCGTACGAGAAGGTCGCGCAGGTGATGTCCGAGGCTTCCCGGCAGGGGCTGACGCGCATCGGCTTCATCACCGACCCGGGCAGCCGCCCCTGACTCTCACGACGCCGAAATCCCCCGACCATGAGCACAGTTCCTGCACCGACCCTGCCGCCGCCCGTCGCGGCGAGCCCCACGCCTGCGCGCAAGGCGATCGACAGCCGCACCCTGCTCGCCGGCAGCGACGAAATCGTCATCCACCACCTGGGTGCCGAATATCGCCTGCGCCAGACGCGCCAGGGCAAGCTGATCCTCACCAAGTGAGCGCCGGCGATCGGAGCATGCTCAGGATTTCGCCACCGGCCGGTCGAGACGCGCGCAAGCGCCGTCGATCACCGCGCGTACCGCCGGGTGCGTGACGCGACGCTCGACCGAGATCGCGAAGTAGGCCTCGCGCACGGCGTCGGTGCGGCCGACGAGTTCGACGCCGTAGTTGGCGGCAACCTCGTCGCGCACCGCCAGCGCCACCGGGAAGACGCCGGCACCGGCGCGCCCGAAGGCCTTCATCAGCGCGCTGTCGTCGAACTCTCCGACGACGTGCGGGACGATCCGCTCGCGCTCGAACCAGGCGAGCAGGCGCTGGCGCAGGGCCGAGTCGTCACCGGGCAGAAGCAGCGGCTGGCCGTGCAGCGAAGTCGGAAACTCGCCGGCCAGCTGGCGGGCCAACCGCGGCGCCGCGAAGAAGCCGGTAGCGCTCTCGCCGAGCCGGTGGTTGTAGCCGCGCACGTTGATCCCTGAGGGCAAGGGACGGTCGGCGAGGACGAGGTCGAGCCGGTGCAAGGCAAGCTCGGCGAGCAGGTGCTCGAGCTTGCCCTCGCGGCAGACGAAACGCAGCGGATCGGCGATGGTCAAAGCCGGTGCCAGCATGCGGTAGGCGAGGCTCTTCGGCAGCGCGTCGGAGACGCCAACGCGGAAATTGCGCGGCCGTCCGGCGGGCAGGTTGTGCAGCGCATCGGCCAGTTCGCCCGCGATCGAGAACATCTCGTCGGCGTAGGAGAAGGCCATGCGGCCGGCCTCGGTCAGCTCGATCCCCTTGCCCGCCGGACGGAACAGCTTGACGCCGCAGCGTTCCTCGAACTGGCGCAGCTGGGTCGACAGGGTCTGCGGCGTCAGGTGCAGGCGTTCGGCAGCGCGCGCAATGCCGCCCCACTTGGCAACCGCCCAGAAGTAGTGCAAGTGCTTGAAGTTCATCGTCTCTCCCCCAAGCGGACGGCGCGCAAGGGCTTTTCAGGACCAGGCAATTATTCGTATTTATGGATGAAACAATTCCATACATTCGATTTTATTTTAACAGACGCAATCCTTTATCATCGCTGTCGTCACTCACTTCATCCACAGGAGCCGGACCATGAAACGGATCTTCCTCTTCCTGCTCACCAACTTCGCGATCGTCGCCGTCCTCAGCATCTCGCTGCGCCTGCTCGGCGTCGACAGCTATCTCACCGCCAACGGACTCGACCTCTCGTCGCTGCTCGTATTCGCCTTCGTGATGGGCTTCGGCGGCTCGTTCATCTCGCTCGCCATCTCCAAGTGGTCGGCCAAGCGCATGACCGGCGCCGAGGTGATCGAGACGCCGCGCTCGGAGGCCGAGCGCTGGCTGGTCGACACGGTCCGCCGCCAGGCTGACGCCGCCGGCATCGGCATGCCGGAAGTCGCGATCTACGACGCGCCCGAACCGAACGCCTTCGCCACCGGCATGAGCCGCGACTCGGCGCTGGTCGCGGTCAGCACCGGCCTCCTGCGCAGCATGACGCGCGACGAGGTCGAGGCGGTGCTCGCGCACGAGGTGAGCCACGTCGCCAACGGCGACATGGTGACGCTGGCGCTGGTGCAGGGCGTCGTCAACACCTTCGTCTTCTTCTTCGCGCGCATCTTCGGCTACTTCGTCGACCGTGTCATCCTCAAGAACGAGGAAGGCCAGGGTGTGGGCTACTGGGTCGCCAGCATCGCCGCCGAACTGGTCCTCGGCGTGCTGGCCATGATCATCGTCCAGTGGGTCAGCCGCCAGCGCGAGTTCCGCGCCGACGCGGGTGCCGCTGCGCTCGCCGGACGTGAGAAAATGGTCAACGCGCTGCGCCGCCTGGGCGGTGCCGAACCCGCGCCGCTGCCCGAGCAGATGGCCGCCTTCGGCATATCGGGCAAGAACGGCGGCGGTTTCGCTGCGCTGTTCATGTCGCACCCCTCGCTCGAAGACCGCATCGCCGCACTGCAGGCAGCGCGTGGCTGAGCCCGGTAACCGAAAGGAAGGAAGCACCATGCCCTCGTCGTCACACCCGGGCAACGCCCGGCCTGGAGGCCAACGGCACCTGGCACGCGGTGCGCTGCTTCTGGCAACGCTCGGCGTCCTGCTCGTGCCGCCGGCCTTTGCCGCCGAGAACGAGTTCACGCTCGACGAACTGCTGCAGATGGCCAGCGAGGGCAACCGCGAGGTGCTCGCCGCGCGCGACCAAGTCGCCGCGGCGCAATCCGCAATTCGCACCGCCGGCGCCTTCCCCAACCCCGAAGTCGAATACCTGTCTGGCAAGTCGCGGCTGCGCCAGGCGAGCGGGGTTCCCGGCGACCTGCGCACGGTGACCATCACCCAGCCGCTGCCGCTGCCCGGCCAGCTCGGGCTGCGCCAGGAGGCGGCGAGCGCGTACGCGGCGGCCGCCGGGGCGGGACTCGCCAGTTTCGAGGCCGACACCGCAGCGCGCGTCAAACGCGGTTTCTACGACGTGCTGCGCCGCGACGCCGAGATCCGGGCCGCCAACGAGGACGCGTCGCTCTCGGAACAGATCCGCAGCCGCATCGAATTGCGCGTGAGCACCGGCGAAGCGCCGCGCTACGAGTTGATCAAGGCCGACACCGAACTGCTCACCGCGCGCAAGACCGCGGCCAGCGCCGAGTTGCGTGCGCAGCAGGCGCGCGCCCTGCTCAGGCAGTCGGTCGGCGACACGCTGCCGCCGAGCTTCAGGCTGCGCGGCGATGTCGAGCGGGTGCTGGCGACCCCGCTGCCCGAGCTCGATCAGCTGCGCGCCGAAGTCTTCGCGCGCAACCCGGAAATCGCGCGCGCGCGTGCCGAGGTGCAGCGCGCCGAACGCCAGCTCTCGCTCGAACGCAGCCTGCGCCTGCCGACGCTGGCCGTGCGTGCGAGCGAGGAACAGGACCCCGAGCTGCGCTCGTCGCGCGTCGGCGTGGTCATGAGCATCCCGCTCTGGGACCAGCGCAGCGGTCCGGTCGGCGAAGCCGCGGCCCAGCTCGCGCGCGCGCGCAACCAGCTCGCGGCCCAGGAATTCACGCTCGCGCAGTCGGTCGAAACCGCGTATCGCCAGTACGAGATCGCCAAGGCGCAGCTCGGCGCGCTCGAAGCCGGCATCATCCGCCAGGCCGAAGCAGCGCAGCGCATCGCCGAAGCCGCCTACCGCGCCGGTGAACGCGGCATCCTCGAATACCTCGACGCCCAGCGCGTATACCGCGCGGTGCGCAACGAACGCATCGCCGCGCGCTATGAACTCGCCGCGGCGGTCATCGAAATCGAACGCCTGCGTGCCAACCGCGCCGCAGTCGCAGCGCCTGCCAACGAACAACTCCCGGAGATTCCCCGGTGATGAAAAAGCTCCCCATCCTGCTCTGCTCGCTCGTCCTCATCGCCGCCTGCGACAAGGAAGAACCGAAGGCGGTCGCCGTTCCGCCCGCCGACCCGATGCTGGTGACGGCACCGCCGACGCTGATGCCGCAACTGAAGATCGAGGCGGTGAAGACGGCGCCGATCGCCGACACGGTGCGCGTCGCCGGCAAGATCGACTTCGACGAGCAGCGCTTCGCGCGCATCGGCGCCAGCGTCACCGGCCGCGTCACCGAGGTGCTCGCCGCACCGGGCAAGTCGGTGCGCGCCGGCGAAGCGCTGGCAGTGCTCAACAGCACCGAGCTCGGCGCCGCCGAACTCGCCTATCTGAAGGCCAAGTCGCAGGCCGAACTGGCGACCCGCGCCGCCGAACGCGCGCAGACGCTGTACAAGGGCGACGTCATCGGCGCCGCCGAGTTGCAGCGGCGCGAGAGCGAACAGGCGGTCGCCGCCGCCGAGCGCCGCGCCGCCAGCGACCAGTTGCGCGTGCTCGGTCTGTCGGCCGCCGCGCTCAGCCGCCTCGACACGGAAGGCGCGATCAATTCGATGAGCACCGTGGTCGCGTCGATCTCCGGCGTCGTCGTCGACCGGCAGGTGGCGAAGGGCCAGGTGGTCGAACCGACCGACCCGCTGTTCTCGGTCGCCGACCTGTCGCGCCTGTGGGCCGTCGCGCAGGTGCCCGAGGAGCAGGCGACCAAGGTCAGGCAGGGTCAGACCGTGACCATCGAGGTGCCGGCGCTCGACCACGAGCATGTCCTCGGCAAGCTGATCTACGTCGGCCAGACAGTCGACCCCGACACGCGCACGGTCCTCGTGCGCAGCGAAATCGACAACCGCGACGGCCGCCTGAAGCCGTCGATGCTGGCGACCATGCTGATCGCCGACAAGCCGGTCGAGCGGCCGGTGATCCCGGCCTCAGCGGTGGTGCGCGAGAAGGACGCCGACCACGTCTTCGTCGCCCTCGCTCAGCCGGAAGCCACCGCGACGAGCAGCGAGGAAGCGGTGAACACGATGCAGGCAGCGCCCTCCCCCGGCGCCCGCTTCCGCCTCACCCGCGTCCAGCTCGGCCCCGAGAACGATAGCCGGCGTGCGGTCCTCTCCGGCGTCAAGCCCGGTGAGCGCATCGTCGTCGACGGCGCCTTCCACCTCAACAACGAGCGCAAGCGCAAGGAACTCGAGGGATCATGATCGAATCGCTGATTCGCGCTGCGCTCAAGCAGCGCCTGATCGTCCTCGTCATCGCCGTGATCGTGCTCGCGTTCGGCATCGACGCCGCGCGCAAGCTCTCGGTCGACGCCTTCCCCGACGTCACCAACGTCCAGGTGCAGATCGCCACCGAGTCGCCCGGTCGCTCGCCCGAGGAGGTCGAACGCTTCATCACCGTGCCGCTCGAAATCGCGATGACCGGCCTGCCCGGCCTGACCGAGATGCGCTCGCTGAACAAGCCGGGGCTATCCCTGATCACCCTGGTGTTCACCGACGACACCAAGGTCTATTTCGCGCGGCAACTGGTGATGGAGCGCATGCTCGAAGTCGGCAGCCGCATGCCCGAGGGCGTCACACCGGTGCTCGGCCCGGTGTCGACCGGCCTCGGCGAGGTCTATCAATACACGCTCGACCGCGACGATGATGGCGAGCGCACGCTGTCGGTCGAGGAACTGACCCAGCGGCGCACCGCGCAGGACTGGGTGGTGCGACCCTTGCTGCGCTCGATCCCCGGCGTCGCCGAGATCAACTCGCAGGGCGGCTACGTCAAGCAGTACCAGGTGCTGGTCAATCCCGACAAGCTGCGCTACTACCAGCTGACCGTCCAGGACGTCTATCAGGCGGTGGGCCGCAACAACGCCAACACCGGCGGCGGCATCCTGCCGCACTACGCCGAGCAGTACCTGATCCGCGGCATCGGCCTCGTGCGCAGCCTCGACGACATCCGCTCGATCGTCCTGAAGGAGGTCGGTGGCGTCCCGATCCATGTGCACGACGTCGCCGAGGTCACTTTCGGCCACGACGTGCGCCAGGGCGCGCTGGTCAAGAACGGGACGACCGAGTCGGTCGGCGGCATCGTCATGATGATGGCCGGCGGCAACGCCAAGGAAATCGTCAAGCGCGTCCAGGAACGCGTCCAGGAGATCAACGAGAAGGGGATGCTGCCCGACGGGCTCAAGATCGTCCCCTACTATGACCGCTCGGAGCTGGTCGATGCGGCGATGTGGACCGTGGTCAAGGTGCTGCTCGAAGGCGTCCTCGGCGTCGTCGTCGTCCTCTTCCTGTTCCTCGGCGACGTGCGTTCCTCGCTGATCGTCGTCGCCACCCTGGTGCTCACCCCGCTGCTCACCTTCCTGGTGATGAACAAGTACGGCCTCTCGGCCAACCTGATGTCGCTCGGCGGACTGGCGATCGCCATCGGCCTGATGGTCGACGGCTCGGTGGTCGTCGTCGAGAACGCCTTCGCGCGGCTCGGGCAGGCCCGCGACACCGGCGAGAAACCGATCCGCGTCATCCTGCGCTCGGTGGTCGAGGTGGCGACGCCGGTGATCTTCGGCATCGGCGTCATCATCCTCGTCTTCCTGCCGCTGATGACCCTCGAAGGCATGGAAGGCAAGATGTTCGCCCCGCTCGCCTACACCATCGCCATCGCGCTCGGCATGTCGCTGATCCTGTCGCTGACGCTGACGCCGGTGCTCTCCTCGTACCTCCTCAAGGGCGGCGCCGAGCACGACACCTGGGTGATCGCCAAGGTCAAGCCCTTCTTCCGCAATCTGCTCGACCGCGCGCTCGATAACGAGAAGCGCACGGTCGCGCTGTCGATCGCCGCCTTCGTCGGTGCACTGGCGCTGTTCCCCTTCCTCGGCACCGCGTTCATCCCCGAGATGAAGGAAGGCTCGGTCGTCCCCGGCATCAACCGCGTCCCGAACATCTCGCTCGACGAGTCGATCGCGATGGAAATGGAGGCGATGAAGCGCGTGATGGAGGTCCCCGGCGTCAAGTCGGCGATCTCCGGCGTCGGCCGCGGCGAGTCGCCCGCCGACCCGCAGGGCCCCAACGAATCGACGCCGATCGTCAGCCTCCTGCCGCGCGACCAGTGGCCTTCCGGCTGGACGCAGGACAACATCGCCGAAGCGATGCGCGAGAAGCTGAAGACGCTGCCCGGCGTGCAGATCGTCATGGCACAGCCGATTTCCGACCGCGTCGACGAGATGGTGACCGGCGTGCGCTCCGACGTCGCCGTCAAGATCTTCGGCTACGATCTCGACACGCTGCGCCAGAAGGCCGAGGAAATCTCGCGCGTCGCGCAGTCGGTGCAGGGCGCGCAGGACATGCGCGTCGAGCGCATCAGCGGCCAGCAGTACCTGCAGATCGAGATCGACCGGCAGACGATCGCGCGCCACGGCCTCAACGTCGCCGACGTTAACGACGTGATCGAGACGGCGATCGGCGGCAAGGTGGCGACGCAGGTGTTCGAGGGCGAACGCCGCTTCGCCGCGGTGGTCCGTCTGCCCGAGAACTTCCGCAACAACGTCGAGCGCATCGGCGACATCCTCGTCTCGGCGCCGAACGGCGCGCAGTTGCGGCTCACCGACATCGCCGAGATCAAGGTCGCCGACGGCCCCGCGCAGATCTCGCGCGAGACCGCCAAGCGGCGCATCGTCGTCGGCGTGAACGTGAAGGACCGCGACCTGGGCGGCTTCGTCGCCGAATTGCAGCAGAAGGTCGCGCGCGAGGTCGAACTGCCCGAGGGCTACTACCTCGAATGGGGCGGCCAGTTCCAGAACATGGAACGCGCGCTCTCGCACCTGTCGATCATCGTCCCGATCACCATCGCCGCGATCTTCTTCCTGCTCTTCCTGCTCTTCGGTTCACTGCGCTACGCGACCTTGATCATCACCGTGCTGCCCTTCGCGTCGATCGGCGGGCTGGTGGCGCTGTTCGTCTCCGGCGAGTACCTGTCGGTGCCGGCATCGGTGGGCTTCATCGCGCTGTGGGGGATCGCGGTGCTGAACGGCGTCGTGCTCATCTCCTGCATCCGCTCCCTGCGCGGCGAAGGACGCACGATCCGCGAGGCAGTGATCGAAGGCGCGCAACTGCGGCTGCGGCCGGTGCTGATGACGGCGACGGTGGCGATGCTCGGTCTGATCCCCTTCCTCTTCGCCACCGGACCAGGATCGGAAGTGCAGCGCCCGCTGGCGATCGTCGTCATCGGCGGCCTGATCACCTCGACCCTGCTCACCCTCGTCGTCCTCCCCACCCTCTACCGCTGGTTCGACGAAGAACCGGCCGAAGCGTAAAGGAGCCCTGCATGAAGGAAATCAAGGCCATCGTCCGTCCCAACAAGCTGCCCGCGCTGCGCGACGCGCTGCGCGAGATCAAGGGTTTTCCCGGGATGACCGTGAGCAAGGCCGAGGGCTGCTCGGCGCCGGCGCGGCACACGCCGCAGTCGTTCAAGGAGGACCTGACCGACTACAGCCCGAAGGTGCGCATCGAGATCGTCGTTCCCGACGACGTGGCCGATGCGATCTTCGACGCCATCGCGCGCTTCGCGCAGACCGGCCACGTCGGTGACGGGCTGGTCTGGATGACGACGGTCGAGCGCGCGAGCTTCATCCACAAGCCGGACTGAGCGCGGACCGCTCTCCGCCGCGATCGGTCGGCAGGGCTCGGCAGGTCTATTTCCCGGATCTGGCGGCCTCGACGAAGGCGCGCGCATCCCTCGCCCAGCGCTCGATGGCCGGCCTGACGCTGTCCAGCGTCAGCCGGTCGCCGACCGAGCCAATGTCTTCCCCGGCATCTTCGCGCATCCCGGCGGCGAGGACCTCGCCGCTTTCGGCATCGAGGATCTGGTACTCGACCGAGAGGGTGGCCTTCTTCGTGGTCCTGCCGAGGGTGGCGATGAAGGCGATCGGCAACAGCTGATAGGCCTTGAAACCCATGTCCTTGCCGGCGACCGCGGTGATCGCCGGCCTGAAGCGCAGGGTCCTGGCGCCAGCCACGGGGCTCAGGGTGAGCACCGCGCCCAGTTCGCGCGCGAGCGTCTCGTCGAGGCAGGCAGCGATCTCGTTCAGGGTTGCCACGCTGATCTGCGCCGAGTCAGCGGGCTGCGGCCAGAGGACCGTCCTTTCCAGCAGCATCGCCTCGTAGCTCCGCGCGCCGAGCGCCGGTGAGATCCAGCGCCTGACCTTATGCCCCGAGGGCGAGCGGGCGTCTTCCAGCCGGGAATAGCTGTCGCCGAGGAATCCCGAATTCGCCCCATCCCCGTCTGCGGCGACGACAGGGCCGGCGAGCAGGAAGGACACGCTGAAAAGCCACGGCAGGATACGCATGATCTGTCTCCAGTTTGATGCCGGCGGCGGACTCCGCCACGCGCTGCAAGGCCCGGTTCGCCACTCCCACGCACCCCGCGGCCATTGCCCGCCATCTTCATTATCGACGAGTTCGCCGCAAGCTCAAGGCCGTCGCTTCGGCTGCCGCCAGACGCGGCCGTCGGCGCAGGGCAATCTGCCGCGCCTTCACGCCGCCCAGCAGTTAGAATTTCGTTTTTGGCCAAGTCGCCCGCGCCGGCGACGATCTCGGGGAAGGAACCATGGGCATCGGCAGCAAACTGAAGCAGATCCACGCGGACCACATCGGCAAGACGACGGCGCTGCTCCTCGCGCTTGTCTTCGGCGTGCTCACCATGCTCATCTACGACACGATCAAGGGCATCGTCGATGCGGGTGCCGGCGCGCAGCGGAGCGAGGCGACAGCGTCGAACACCACGCCGCCTGGCAGCCCCGTTGCTGGGTCGGCACAGGAGCAGCGCGCTTCCTACCTGCCCGCCTCGGTCTCCTCGCCCGCCAGCCGCTGAGCGACGAGTTGCACCCGGCGCTCACCGGCGACCACTTCGCCGATCAGCGAGGCGTGGCCGAAATCGAGCTCGAGCAGGGTCGCCAGCACTTCGGTGACCGATTCCGGGGAACAGCAGACCAGCAAGCCGCCGCCGGGGACGGGATCGGCGACGAGGAGTCGCGCCAACTCGCGCGCGGGCGTGGCCTGATGTGCAACCAGGACATCGGTATCTTGGCGCAACGACGCAGCATCGCGATCGAGGTTGCGGCGCGCAGCGCTGCCCAGCGCCGGCGATGCGGCGAGATGCTCGGGGGCACCGTGCAGCACGGGCAAGGCGGCGAGGTCGATGCGCGCGCCGACGCTTGCGGGGGCATCGCTGCACAGTTCGAGCAGGGCGCCGAGCAGACCGCGCTCGCTGGCGACGCTCTGCGCATGGACGTGCTCCATGCAGGCCAGCACCGGGCCCGCTGTCGGCGGCTGCGTCAGCTCGCCGAGCAGGGCCTCCCTGGCCTCGCTCGCCAGCTCACCGGAACGCCAGGCGTCGAGCAGGATGCCGCCACCGAGCGCCTGGGAAAGGATCAGCCGGTCACCGGGCAGTGCCCCGCGCCAGCCGAAGCGCGCCGCGGGCTGATGCGCGAGCGCGAGGACGAGGCTGTCGAGGCAACTCGCCGGCAGGCGATGGAGTGCCGACGGCGTGTCGGCGCCGACGGCGGCGAGCAGCGCGGCAGCTTCTTCTTCAGTTAAAAGGGCGCCGGCCGCCGCCAGCAGCAGGGCCGGACGGACCCCGGCGCCGGACACCGCGGCCAGCGCCGCATTCGCCGCGATCCTGCAGGCCGCGGCGAGGGGAAGGCGGGGCAGCGCCGCCATCCCGAGCAGCAGCGCGCCTTCGGCACCGAGCCGGAAGAGACGCGCCGAGCGTCCTTCGCCCGCCGACCAGGCGCGGATCACCGCAGCCAGTTCGGCGCAGAGCCGCCGCTCGTCGAGTTCGTCGATCGACGCGGGCAGTTCCCCATGCGCGCGCGCCAGCTGCAGCAGCTCGCTGGCGAGCGCCAGCGCCTCGTCGCCAGCGATTGCGGAACCCGGGGCGTCGGCCGTGGCGCGCATCGTGATCAGCCTGGCTGCGTGATCGGCCCGGGGAGTCGCGAACTCAGGCGACCAGATCGAAACCGGCCAGCTCGATCGCTTCGCGGAAATCTTCCATGCCGATGATCTCCGGATCGTAGTCGATCGTCACCTGACCGGGGTTCAGCGTGACCACGGCGTCGTTGATCCCGGCCATCGCACGGAAAATTCCGTGCAGGTTTTGCGTGCAGGTATCGCAGATCATGCCGTCGACTTTGAGGGTGATGGTTGCCATGCAAGAAACTCCAGATTGAACACCAGCCACAATGATAACGCGAACGCCGTCCCCGGTGCCGCGCCGACGCCAGGCTTGTGGACGATCAGCGCGGCCGCCAGCGGCGCAGCAGCAGCGAGTTGCTGAGCACCGAGACCGAACTCATCGCCATCGCCGCCCCGGCGATCACCGGGTTGAGGAAACCGAGCGCCGCCAGCGGCAATCCGAGCGCGTTGTAGACGAAGGCGAAGAATAGGTTCTGGCGAATCTTGCTGCGCGTCGCGCGCGAGAGCAGGATCGCGTCGCCGACACCGGCGAGGTCGTTGCGCACCAGGGTCAGATCGGCCGCCTCGATCGCAGCGTCGGAACCGGCGCCGATGGCAAAGCCGACGTCGGCCGCGGCCAGCGCCGGCGCGTCGTTGATGCCGTCGCCGACCATGCCGACCACCTTGCCGGAAGCCTTCAGTGCCTCGACCGCAGCCGCCTTGTCGCCGGGCAGGACGCCGGCGCGGAACTCGTCGATGCCCGCCTGGGCGGCGATCGCCGCGGCGGTCGCCGCGTTATCGCCGGTGAGCATGACGAGGCGCAGCCCGCGCGCCTTCAGGCGGGCGACGGCGGCCTTGGAAGTCTCGCGCAGCGCGTCGGCGATGGCGAACAGCGCGAGCACGCGCTCGTCGTCGGCGAGGGCGACGACGGTCTTGCCGGTGCCGGCCAGCGCGGCGATCGCGTCTTCCGGCAGGTCCAGGCCCGCGAACCAGTCGGGCGCCCCCAGGCGCAGGCGACGACCATCGACCACGCCCTCGACGCCGCGGCCGGGGACGGCGACGAAGCTGGAGAGCGCAGGCAGCGCCCCGCCCCGGCGGTCCGTCGCGATCAGCCCATCGGCCTCGGCATGACGCAGGATGGCGCGCGCCAGCGGGTGTTCGGAGCCCTGCTCCAGCGCTGCAGCAAGCGCGAGCAGCCGGCCTTCGTCGTGCTCTGCGGCAAGGGCGACGATGTCGGTCAGTGCCGGCTCGCCGCGCGTCAGCGTCCCGGTCTTGTCGATGACGAGCACCGAGAGATCGGCCGCGCGTTCGAGCGCGCCGACGTCGCGCACGAGGATGCCGGCGCGCGCGCCCTGGCCGACGCCGACAGCAACGGCGGTCGGCGTCGCCAGACCCAGCGCGCACGGACAGGCGATGACGAGGACGGCGACGGCATTGACCAGCGCCTGCGTGAAATCACCGACGAAGAAGAGCCAGCCGACGAAGGTGAACAGCGCCAGCGCGCACACCACCGGGACGAACACCGCCGAGATGCGGTCGGCCAGCTGCTGCACGGGCGCCTTCGAGGCCTGCGCCTCGGCGACGCGGCGGATGATCCCGGCGAGCAGGGTATGCTCGCCGACGCCGGTCGCGCGGCAGCGCAGCATCCCCTCGCCGTTGGCCGTCGCCGCGAAGACGCGGTCGCCGGCGCGCTTCGGCAGCGGCATGCTCTCGCCGGAGAGCATCGCCTCATCGACGCTGGAGGCACCGTCGATCACCTCGCCGTCGACCGGGATGCTGTCGCCGGGACGCACGACGAAAACGTCGCCCGGCAGCAGCAGCGCCGCGTCGATGTCGACCAGGCGGCCGTCGCGCTCGACGCGCGCGGTCTTCGGCTGCAGGCGCAGCAAGGCCTCGATCGCCTCCGACATGCGCAGCCGGGCGCGCGCCTCGAGCAGCTTGCCGAGCAGCACCAGCGTGATCACCGCGGCCGAGGCCTCGAAATAGACGTGCAGCGTGTCGAGCCCGAACACGGTGACCACCGCGCTGAACGCCCAGGCCATGGTCGAGCCGAGCGCGACCAGCACGTCCATGTTGGCACCGCCGCCACGCAGGGAATTCCAGCCGCCCGCGTAGAAGCGCCAGCCGGCCCAGAACTGCACCGGCGTCGCCAGCAGCAGCTGCGACCAGCGCGGCAGCCACTCCATCGCCGCCATCCCATGCTGCCCGCCGCCGGAAAGAGACCACGGCATCACCAGCATCGGCAGCAGCAGCGGCAAGGTCAGCACGGCGGCAATCAAGAAAGTCTGCAGCTCGGCCTGCCAGGCGGCGAGCTTGCGCGCCTTCTCCTCGGCACGCGCGCGCCCGGCGTCGCCCTCGGGGACGCGGCCGACGAAGCCGGCAGCGGCGATCACCAGCGCCAGGCTCGCCGGGTCGGCGAGGCCAGGAACGTAGCGGATGCGCGCGCGCTCGCTGGCCAGGTCGACCGTGGCGACGACACCCGGCAGGCGGTTGAGCACCTTCTCCAGGCGCGCCGAACACGCGGCGCAGCTCATGCCCTCGACGGCGAGTTCGACCGTCTGCTCGGGAACGCGGAATCCCGCCCTCTCGATCGCCCCCAGCACCTGCTGCGGCGTGGTCACGGGTGCGGCGGCGCCGCCTTCGGCCGCAGCCAGCTCGACGCGTGCGCGCTCGCCGGCGAGATCGACCGAGGCCTTGACCCCCGGCAGCCGGTTGAGGACCTTCTCCAGCCGCGCCGAACACGCGGCACAGCTCATCCCGGCGACCGGCAGATCGAGCCGGCGGGGACCGCCGGCCGCTGGCTTCATCGCGTCAGCAGCACCGGGCAGTCGAGCTGATGCAGGACCTCGGCGGCGACCGAGCCGAGCATCGCCGTCGCCACGCGACCGCGGCCGTGGGTACCCATGACGATCAGCGTGATGCCGAACTCCTGCGCGACATGCCTGATCACCACCGCGGGCTCGCCGACGTGCAGGTGGCGTTGAAACGCGATCCCGGCAGCTTCGAGGCGCGCCGAGGGAGCGACGAGCACCGCGTCGCCCTCGCTGCGGTAGTAGGCGTCGAGCGCACCGCGATCGAGATGCTTCTGCACGTGGCCGACCGGAATCGGCAGATGCACGTGCAGCAGATGCACCTCGGGCGGCGTCGCCAGCTCGGCCGCCAGTTCAATGAAGCGCTCGAGCGCACGCTCCGAGTGGGCGGAACCATCGACCGGAATCAGTACCTTCATCGCCATCTCCTAGAGTTCAAGCCAAAGACGCAGGACGCCGAGCAGCCCATGGACGCCGAAGCCGGCGACGATCAGTCCTGCGGCAAGGCGCAGCCAGCGACGCGCCAGCCAGTGCCGAAGGCGCGCCGCCAGCAGGCCGGCAAGCAGCAGGTTGGGCAGCGTCCCCAGTCCGAAAGACAGCATGGCCAGCGCGCCGTTCAGCGCCGAACCGCTGCCGAGCGCGGTCACCAGTGCACTATAAACCAGTCCGCACGGCAACCAGCCCCACAGCAGCCCGAGCGGGAAGGCCTGGGCGACGCCGCGCACGGGCAGGAAGCGCCCGCTGAGCGGACTGACGAAGCGCCACAGGCGCTGTCCGCCGCGCTCGACGAAGGCGATGACACCACTGCTGCCGGCGAGATGCGCGCCGAGCGCGATCAGCATCAGGTTGGCCAGCGTCGACAGGACGAGGCGCAGCGGCAACTGGCCGGCGAGGACCAGGCTGGCGCCGCCGAGCGCGCCGGCAAGCGCCCCCGCCAGCACGTAGCTGGCGATGCGCCCGGCGTTGTAGGCAAGGTGCAGCGGCAGCGCCGAGAAGCCCCCTCCGGCCGCCCCGGCACGGCGCAGCGGAGTGGCGGCGCCGCCCAGGGACAGAGCGCCGACGATGCCGCCGCACATGCCGACGCAGTGCCCGCCGCCGAGCAGGCCGACCAGAAACAGCGCCAGCAGGCCGCTTTCCGGCATCGATCGGGCGGCCGCGGCAGACGGCGCTTAGATGACCTTCGAGTAACGCGTGCGCTGGCGGTCGGCACGCAGGTAGCGGTCGAACACCATCGAGATCGCGCGCACCAGCATGCGGCCGGCCGGCAGCACGGTGATCCACTTGTCGTCGATGCGCAGGAGGCCCGCCTTCTCGTGCTCGCGCAGGTCTTCGAGTTCCTGGGCGAAGTAGGTCTTGAAGTCGAGCAGGTGGGCGATCTCGATCGACTCGATCGACAGCTCGAAGTGGCACATCAGCGACTGGATGATCGAACGGCGCACCAGGTCGTCGGCGTTCAGTTCGATGCCGCGGAAGACGGGCAGCAGGTTATGGTCGAGGCGGTCGTAGTACTCCTCGATCGTCTTCACGTTCTGGCTGTAGGTCGGACCGACCTTGCCGATCGAGGTGGCGCCGAAGGCGAGCAGGTCGCAGTCGGCGTGCGTCGAGTAGCCCTGGAAGTTGCGGTGCAGGCGGCCCTGGCGCTGCGCGACGGCGAGTTCGTCGTCGGGCTTGGCGAAGTGGTCCATGCCGATGAAGACGTAGCCGGCCTCGGTCAGGCGGCGGATCGCCAGCGCCAGGATCTGCATGCGCTGGTCGGCGGTCGGCAGGTCTTCCTGCAGGATGCGCCGCTGCGGCTTGAACAGGCTCGGCAGGTGCGCGTAGTTGTAGATCGACAGGCGGTCGGGGCTCATCGCCAGGACGCGGTCGAGGGTACGATTGACGGTGCTCAAGCTCTGTTTCGGCAAGCCGTAGATCAGGTCGACGCTGATCGACTTGAAGCCGTTGTCACGCGCCGCCTCCATCACCATGCGCGTTTCGTCCTCGCTCTGGATGCGGTTGACGGCCTTCTGCACGTCCTCGTCGAGGTCCTGGACGCCGATGCTCATGCGGTTGAAGCCGAGCCGGCCGAGCATTTCGACGGTCGCGCGGGACACCTTGCGCGGGTCGATCTCGATCGAGTACTCGCCATCGTCGATCAGCTTGAAGTGCTTCTTGATGCTGCCCATCAGGCGCGCGATTTCCTCGTCGTTGAGGAAGGTCGGCGAGCCGCCGCCCCAGTGCAGTTGCGCGACCTCGTTGTCGCCCTCCTCCATGAAGCTCTTCGTCAGCGCCATCTCCTTGTCGAGGTACTCGAGGTACTTGGCGGAGCGACTGTGATCCTTGGTGATGATCTTGCTGCAACCGCAGTAGTAGCAGATCGTGTTGCAGAAGGGGATGTGAAAGTATAATGAGAGCTGTTTCTTGACACCGCCGATGTTGCGCTTGCCGAGCCAAGCCGTGTATGCATCGGCGCCGAAGGCTTCGACGAAGCGGTCGGCCGTCGGGTACGACGTGTAACGCGGGCCGTTCACGTCGAAGCGGCGAAGCATGTCGGGATCGAAAACTACGTTGGCAACGGGGTTCGTCATGGTGTCTCTCTGCGCGTTGATCAGGACATCTCGGTGAAGCAGGGTCGGCCACAGGGGTCGGCCGGCTTGAGTGGCCCGGATTATGCGGCGCCTGGAAAACGCCAAGTTTGACGTGGATCAAACGGCCTCACGGCCCCGCTTTAGCGAAGGAAACCCATGCCGCAGCGCACCGCGACGAAGAAAGTCATGCTGGAGGTGGTCAAGACCGCCTGCTCCAACTGTAATCTGCGCGAGCTGTGCATGCCGCCCGGACTCGACCGCCGCGAGATGGAAAAGCTCGACGAACTGGTCTCCTCGCGCCGCCGTGTCGCGCGCGGCGAGCACCTCTACCGCGCCGGCCAGCACTTCGACGCGATCTACGCGATCCGCAGCGGCTTCTTCAAGACCGACGTCCTGATCGAGGACGGCCGCGACCAGGTCACCGGCTTCCAGATGAGCGGCGAGCTCCTGGGCCTCGACGGCATCAGCACCGAAGCGCACTCGTGCAACGCGGTCGCGCTCGAGGACAGCGAAGTCTGCGTCATCCCCTTCTCTCACCTCGAAGGCCTCTCGCGCGAGATGCACACCCTGCAGCACCATTTCCACAAGGTGATGAGCCGCGAGATCGTGCGCGACCATGGCGTGATGATGCTGCTCGGCACCATGCGCGCCGAAGAACGCCTCGCCGCCTTCCTCCTGAACCTGTCGCAGCGCTTCACCGCGCGCGGTTACTCGCCGGCCGAGTTCTACCTGCGCATGACGCGTGACGAGATCGGCAGCTACCTGGGGCTCAAGCTGGAAACGGTCAGCCGCGCCTTCTCCAGGTTCCAGGAAGAGGGGCTGATCGCGGTGCAGCAGAAGTACGTGCGCATCCTCAGCACCGAGGGGCTGAAGAAGCTGATGTCGCACCAGCGCGGCTGAGCACGCACTGCGCCCGGCGGCGTACTAGGCCGACGCGCTGCCGGCCAGCTCGCGCAACAGGAAGCGCGTAGCCTCCTCCTCGTCGCCCAGCTTCTTCTGCGCGAACACCCCGCCGCTTTGCGTCGCGGCGATCAGTTCCTTGTCGCAGGCATTGATCCAGTCGAGCGCGAGATCGATGAAGCGGCGCGCCTTGTCCCGCTCGAACAGGGTCTCGAAGAAACACAGCGCGGCACTGATGGCGACGCTGCGGATGTCCTCGGCGCGCTGCTGCTGGGCCATGCCCTGGCAGTAGCCGAGGACGAAACCGATGAAGAAGCGCGACTCGCGGCTGGCCGGGAGTGCCGCATAATCGAAGCCGGACGCGGCCAGCGGCGAGAAGCTGCGTTCGGCCTCGACGGCGATCCGTTTCGCGATCGCCATCGAATCGTCCTGGGTGTTGCGGCCCTTGAACAGGTTTGTCAGCGCTGCCAGCATCTTTTCCCGTGCATCCTTTCGCTTGATACGTCTTGCTGCCGGGAACGCCTCTTCCCGACGGCGGCGCCGGCGCTACAGGATCGCCATGCTGTCCTTCTCGCCGCGCTCATAGACGACGTTGGCGCGGCCGACGATCAGCGGGTCGAGCGGGCCGATGCGGTCGAGGTTCTTGTTGGTGTAGGGCAGCTTGTGCAGGACGTAGCGCATCGCGTTCAGGCGCGCGCGCTTCTTGCAGTCGGACTTCACCACCGTCCACGGCGCGTCGGCCGTATCCGTGTAGAAGAACATCGCCTCCTTGGCCTTGGTGTAGTCGTCCCACTTGTCGAGCGAGGCCAAGTCGATCGGCGACAGCTTCCACTGCTTGAGCGGGTGCGCCTCGCGCTCGAGGAAGCGGCGGCGCTGTTCCTCGCGGCTGACCGAGAACCAGAACTTGATCAGGTGGATGCCGCTGCGCACCAGGTTGCGCTCGAACTCCGGACACTGGCGCATGAACTCGGCGTACTCGTCCGGCGAGCAGAAGCCCATCACGCGCTCGACACCGGCGCGGTTGTTCCACGAACGGTCGAACATCACGATCTCGCCGGAAGACGGCAGGTGCTGGATATAACGCTGGAAGTACCACTGCCCCTGCTCGGTCGGCGTCGGCTTTTCCAGCGCGACGACGTGCGCACCGCGCGGGTTGAGGTGCTCCATGAAGCGCTTGATCGTCCCGCCCTTGCCGGCGGCGTCGCGGCCTTCGAACAGGATGACGACGCGCTGGCCGCTTTCCTTGACCCAGGCCTGCAGCTTGAGCAGCTCGACCTGCAGCTGGTACTTCTGCTTCTCGTAGTTCTTGCGCGACATCAGGTTGCGGTACGGATAGCCGCCGCTGCGCCAGTCATCGGACAGCTCGTCGTCGGGGCTCTTCGGTCGCTTGGCGACGATCAACGATTCCTGTTGCAGGAAGGCCTCGCGCAAGACCGCGACGTCCTCGGCAGAGGCGCCGGCGAGGATCGCGTCGAGCGCCTGCTTCTTGGCCTGGACGTCCTGGGCGCCCGACTGCAGGATGTCGGTGACCGCCGCGACCTTGCTTCCGGTCGCCGCGTCGATCGCCTGAGCGACCTCGAAGCGCTCGATCTCCTGCTCGCCTAGAGCGGGCGCGGTGTCGCCGGCGACGGCGCGGCGCGGACGCTCGATGGCGGCCTTGCGCCCTGCGGCGCCGGGCGCCGGGTCGGCGCTCGTCTTCTGCGCCACTTCAGCCTGCGGATTACGAGTCGCCATGAAGGAACCTCCGTCTGAACGGGTGATGAAAGCACGGGCTGCGCTGCCCCACTATTCTAAACCGCTTGACCCGACCCGGGTTGCCCGCTGCGCGCTCAGGCCAGCGGTTCCTGCAGGTAGCGGCGATAGACAGTGGTCGCCTTGAGCAGGTTCGCCAGCAGGAGCGCCTGCGCGACGAACAGCGCCAAGCCGGCGAGCAGCGCAAAGTGGGACGGCCAGAGGGCAGCCAGCGCCAGCAGCGCACAGGCGAGAAAGTGCGCGCGCGCCTGACGCAGCATCAGCGGCTCGCCGAGGACCTGGCGCATGTTGGGCACCGCCTTGACCCGCCGCGCTGCGTTGCGTGCGTGCAGCCAGACGAGAAAGGGGACGATCTTGTAGAGCATGCCGTTGATCGCGGTCATGAAGCCGCCGGCGAGGATGAGGACACCGAAGAGGAGCGTCCAGTTAGAGCCGTCGACAAACTGCGACCAGGCCGCCGATTCGATCATCCACTGCGGACGCGCCTCACCCAGACGCAGCAGCGCGCTGGCGAGCAGCCAGAGGACGCAGCCGCCGATGGTGACGGCCATCGCGAAACGCCAGCATTGCTGCGTGGTGTCGAGCTTGGCGCGCTTGCTCTGCGTCTGCAGCCAGAGGGTGATCGCCGCCAGCGTGCCGGCGCCGAGCGCTGTCGCCGCCGCGAACAGCTGCGCCAGCGGATGCCGGCCGGCCAGTTCGAGCGCGCTCCAGGCGAGCAGGAAAGCCAGCGCGGCGAGCGAATACGAGCGCTCGAACCAGGCCGGATAAGCCGGCGTCAGCTGGAACATCGGGACAACGATGTAGGCGATGCCGGCGAGCAGGAGGCCGCCCCAGCCGGCCAGCCCCCAGGCGAGATGGATATCGACCAGCTGCAGCAGCGGCAGTTCGAGCACACCCGCGAGGCCTGCGGCCAGCGCGAGGCCGAGGGCGAGCGTCAGCGTCAGCGCGAACAGCGCGCGCCTGATGTCGCGCACGCTGGCAGTGGCAGTGTCGATGCGGCTCAGGGCCCAGCCCGCCGCGGCGACGAAGACGAGGACGCTGGCGCCGAGTGCAGTGGCGGCGAGCGCGAACAGCAGCGCCGCGTGCGTGAGAAAGGCCGCCGCCAGCAGCAGCGCGCCGGTGGCGAGCGCGGCATGGACGAAGCGCGCAATAGACAGCGGCCGCGGCATGGTCGCACCGGTGGCCACCGGCAGCAGCTGGAACAGTGCGCCGATCATCACCTGCAGCATGAAGCCGACGGTGACGAGGTGCGTCAGCGCCAGCGCTGCGGGGGTCCAGCGCGAGGCGAAGATCTCGTCGCCGGAGACGACGACGAGAAGTCCGGCGGCCATGCCGAAGAGGGGCGCGGTCAGGAAAAAACGCAGCGGCGCAGCAAACGGCGGCGCCTGTTCGAGCGAGAGCGAGACGGCCACGCTCAACCCGCCTTGCCGTCGGCGTCGGCGTGCCAGATCAGGATCTCGAAGACGCCGCGCGCGGTCGGTGTGCATTGCCAGGCGTAGCCGTTCTGTTCGAGCACACGGTAGAGTGGATGCGGCTGCCGCGGCAGCAGGAGAAGCAGGCGCCCTCCCGGCGGCAGCGCGTCGAGTCCCTCCATGGTGCGCACGAAGGGCTCGGGCGGCTCCAGCCCGCAGGCGTCGACGATGAGGTCGACGCCGGGACGCTCGGCCAGCGTCGGCGCCGCGCCGCTGAGCGCAGCCGTGTTGCCGCCCGACTGCGCGAAGGCCTCGGCGCAGTCGGGGGAGACCGCGGGCGTCTGGCCACAGCAGTCGGCGCAGGTCGGCGGCACGACGGCAGCTGCCGTCATTGCGCGCCTCCGCCGAGCGTCTTGCCGAGACCGGCTACGAGCGCTGCAGCCGCCGGGATCTGGCGGTCGCACATCGGATAGAGGATGCTCTCCTCCTTGACGTTGTGCTGCTGCATCAGGATCAGCAGTGTCTCGGCCTCGCCCGCGTAGTCGTCGGGCTCGCCGGCGGCCAGCGCCGCCGCCGCCGCGCTCATCAGCTCGCGCATCTGTTCGTGCTCGCCGCGCATTACCGCGGTCGGTCCCGAGCTCATCCCGGTCGCCTGCTCGAAGGCGGGAAAAAGCTGCGTCTCCTCGGCGCCGAAGTGGGCTTCCATCGCCGCGCGGAAGGCCTCGAACGCCACCTGCGCCGCCGTCAGTGCATCGGCTCCGCCCTTGGCCAAGGCGGCCTCGACCGCCGCGAAAAGATCGTCACAATGCCGGTGGTCGCCAGCCATGAAATCCCGAATCGACGCCGTTGCCATGCTCGCTCTCCACGAAAAAAGGATGCTCATTGTGCGCAAATGCCGGTGCGCGCGGCCTTGAGCCGAATCAAGAAATTCGGACAAGGCGCGCCGGGCGCACACAAAAAAACGGCGACGCGCGGAAAACCCGCGCGTCGCCGCTGTCGATGCTGGCGGCGGGGCTCAGTCGTCGCCGCCGAAGATGCCGAGCAGTTGCAGCAGGCTGGCGAAGAGGTTGTAGAGGCTCACGAACAGGCTGACCGTGGCCATGATGTAGTTGGTCTCGCCACCGTGGATGATGTTCGAGGTCTCGAACAGGATCAGTCCCGACATCAGCAGCACGCAGGCGGCCGCCACCGCCAGCGACAGCGCCGGCAGGGTGAAGAAGACGGCGGCCAGGCTGGCCAGGAAGACGGTGAGCACGCCGACCATCAGGAAGCCGCCGAGGAAGCTGAAGTCCTTGCGGCTGACCAGCGCGTACGCCGACAGGGCGAGGAAGATGACGCCGGTGCCACCCATCGCCAGTGCCACCGTCTGCCCGCCGTTCGGCAGCGCGAGGTAGTGGGCGATGATCGGGCCGAGCGTGTAGCCCATGAACCCGGTCAGGCCGAAGACGGAGAGCAGGCCCCAGCCGCTGTTGCGCAGCTTGGTGGTGAGGAAGAGCAGGCCGAAGTAACCGACCAGGGTGACGATGATGCCCGGGTGCGGCAGTTTCAGCGACGCCGTGAGGGCGGCGATGCCGCCCGAAAAGAGCAGGGTCAGCGCCAGCAGCGCGTAGGTGTTGCGCAACACGCGGTGCGTCGACAGCAGCGACGGACTGGCGCGCTCGATGCTCGCGGCGAGCGACGACTGTCTTTGCATGTTCATAGGAACGACCTCCATGAAGGAACGATGGGTTGAGACCTGCGCCGGCCGGCGACGACCATTCATTCGCGCAAGCTGCCAGTCGCGCACTCTACAAGGCTTCAATCATCAAGTAAATTCGGATTAAGCGGAACTACCGATCGCTTTTTTCGATGCAAGACGGGTCCCGGACGCGTGCGCTCACCGCTGCTGACGTCATGGGCCATCCACGGTCACGCTCTGCCGGTACAGCGGCGCCTCGACCCCCTCCCAGCCGAGTTGTTCGCGGACGACGCGCGCGAAGGCGGTGGCCGTCTCCGCCTCGCCATGCATGACGAAGGTGCGCTCGGGCGGCTTCCTGAACGCGCCGAGCCAGCCCAGCAGCGCGGCCTGGTCGGCATGCGCCGAGAGGCCGCCGATGGTGCATATCTCGGCGCGCACCGGGGTCGGCTCGCCGAACAGGCGGACCATGCGGGCGCCATCGACCAGGCGGCGGCCGAGCGTTCCCGCCGCCTGGAAGCCGGTGATCAGCACCGCGCACTCCGGGCGCGACAGGTTGTACTGGAGGTGATGCTTGACCCGGCCGGCGTCGCACATGCCGCTCGCCGAGATGATCACCGCCCCCGAACGCACCTGGTTCAGCGCGATCGATTCCTCGACGTCGGCGACGAACTCGACGCGCATGTGGTCGGGATGGGCACGCATCCAGTCGAGCAGGTCGAGGGTGGGCTGATCGAGCAATTCGAGGTGGCGCAGGGTGATCTCGGTCGCCCGCGTCGCCATCGGCGAATCGACATGGACGGTCAGCGGCGGCAGACGCCCGCGACGCACGAGATCGGCGAAGACGAACAGGATTTCCTGCGTCCGCCCGACCGCGAACGCCGGGATGATGACGTTGCCGCGCCGTTGGTGCAGGGTGCGCTGGAAGACGTCGACGATTTCGTCCTCGGTTTCGTCCATGCGCCGGTGCAGGCGGTTGCCGTAGGTCGATTCGACGAAGAGGAGGTCGGCCGAGTCGATCGGCGTCGGGTCGTTGAGCACCGGCCGCTCCGGCTGGCCGAGATCGCCCGAGAAGACGAGCTTCCTGGTCGTCCTGCCCTCCTCGACCCAGATCTCGGCGATCGCCGAACCGAGGATGTGCCCGGCGTCGCGCAGCCGGCAACTGACTCCGGCCGCCGGCGAGAAGGTCTCGTCGTAAGCCACCGGGCGCAACTGGCGCAGGCTCGCCTGCGCCTGGGTCACCGTATATAGCGGCGGCTGCAACGCACGCGCCGGGCTGCCCTGGCGGTGGCGGCGCTTCAACTGCCATTCCGCCTCCCGCTCCTGGATGAAGGCCGCATCCTGCAGCAGCACCTCGACCAGGTCGATCGACGCCGGCGTCGCATACACGGGTCCGCGGTAGCCGAGCATGGAGAGCCTTGGCAACAGTCCCGAATGGTCGATGTGCGCGTGCGTGAGGATGACGAAATCGAGGCTGCGCAGGTCGAAGGGGAGCGCCGCGACGTTCTTGCCGTAGGCCTCGCCGCCGCCCTGGAACATGCCGCAGTCGACCAGGAAACGCAGCGACGCTGTCTCGACTAGGGTGCAGGAACCGGTCACCTCGCCGACCGCGCCGTGGAAACTGATCTTCATGATTTATGCATCCTCCATGCAGCCGGTTGTCGGGAAAGCAGCGCTTGGCGTACGATTGTCCCACGGCTTCCTGCCGACTTTCCAGACAAGGAATCGATGCCATGTTCAAAAACATCCTCGTACCGACCGACGGCTCCCCGCTCTCGCAGGAAAATGCTCGTCGCGCAGTCAGCTTCGCCAAGGAAACCGGCGCGCGCGTCACCGCCTTCTTCGCCAAGCCCGGCTACCCGGTGACCTATTACGGCGAAGGCGCGCTGATCGACCCGACCTCGCCGGAAAAATTCGCCGAACTGGCCGAGCAGCAGGCGCGCGAGAATCTAGGCTTCGTCGAACAGCTATGCCACGAAGCCGGCATCGAATGCCAGGCGCTGTCGCTGGTCAGCGACGTCCCCTACGAGGCGATCATCGACGCTGCGGCGCAAGCCGGCTGCGACCTGATCTTCATGGCCTCACACGGTCGCCGCGGTTTCAGCGGCCTGCTGCTCGGCAGCGAGACGAACAAGGTGCTGACACACTCGAAGATCCCGGTGCTCGTCTATCGCTGATTCAGAGCGCGCGCATGCCGCCGTGGTGGAAGAGCCAGCTCGCCACTTCGTAATAGCTCTCGGCATCGCGGACCAGTTCCGGATCGGCAGTGCCCGGCGCCGCGCTGCCGTCGGCGAAGTCGGGGACGACCACGCGTGACTTGCGGCCGGGCGCCAGGATCGCGAGCTTGCCGTCGTGGATGTAGCCGAGTTCCTGGTAGTTGCCGATGAAGGCGTTTTCACGGCCGGGCTCGAGCTTGGTGATGTCGTGGCCGAAAAACTTGCTGCGGTAGCTGAAGTTGAGCATGCCGAGCAGGGTCGGCGCGATGTCGATCTGGCTCATCAGCCGGTCGACGCTGGCCGGCTTGAACTGGGCAGGCGCGTACACGATCATCGGCACGTGATAGCGGTTGACCGGCAGGTCGGTCTTGCCCGCGCTCGAAGCGCAGTGGTCGGCGGTGATGACGAAAACCGTGTCGGCGAAGAACGGCTCCTTGCGCGCCTCGTCGATGAACTTGCCGATCGCCCAGTCGGTGTATTTCACGCCGCCCTCGCGCCCCGACTTCGACGGGATGTCGATCCGCCCTTCCGGATAGGTGAAGGGACGATGGTTCGAGGTGGTCATCACGTGCATGAAGAAGGGCTTGCCGGCGGCGGCGTCGGCACGCATCTGGCGCAGGGTCAGCGTGAACAAGTCCTCGTCGGCGACGCCCCAGATGTTCTCGTAGTGGATGTCCTCGTCTGCGAGCGCGCTGCGGTCGACCACCTCGTAGCCGTTGGCCGAGAAGTAGGCGTTCATGTTGTCGAAATAGCCGTAGCCGCCATAGACGTACTTCGACCGGTAGCCCTTGTCGTTGAATACGGTGGCCAGCGTGAATAGCCCTTCGTTGTGCGGGCGCTTGACGATCGACTGTCCGGGCGTCGGCGGCACCGACAGCGACAGCGCCTCCAGGCCGCGCACGGTGCGCGTTCCGTTGGCGTAGAGGCCGGTGAAGAAAACGCCTTCCTTCGCCAGCCGGTCGAGGTTGGGTGTGATTCCCTGCGTGTTGCCGAAGGCCTGCATGAAGTCCGCCGACAGGCTCTCGACGCTGATCAGGACGACGTTGAGGTGCTTTTCCGGCCCCGTATGGACGATCTGGCGCGTGAGATCCTGCGGATCGTCGCTGACGAAGCGGGCGCCCGGTTCGGCAAGCAAGCGGCGCATCGTGGCAAACGCCTCCGCGCGCGGCAGGCTCGGGTAGAAGCGCTCGTAGTCGAGTTCGTTGGCGCGGAAGGCGTGGAAGAACTGGTAAACGCCGTTGCCCGACAGCTCATTGACGTAGGTGTTGGCCGACAAGTCCTTCTCCTCGGCGTTGACCAGTCCGCCAGTCAGGGCGCCGAGCGCCGCCCAGAGCGCAATCAGGCGGGTGCGCGACCGAAACGGCAGCGGCTGCACCTCGGCAGGAACGCGCGGCCAGCGCCAGGTCGCCGCAGTGATCACGAGCGCCAGCAGCGCCAGCGCCGACAGCCAGAGGCCGACCGGGTAGGACTCACGGATGTTGCCGATCACCTCGTGCGTATAGACGAGATAATCGACGGCGATGAAGTTGAAGCGGCTGCCGAACTCTTCCCAGAAGGTCCATTCCGACATGGCGATGAAGAGCATGCCGAAAACGATGGCAAAGCGCAGGACGAAATCCACGCCGCGCCAGACCCGGCTGCGCAGCACCCGCTCGGGCAGCAGCCAGAGCAGCAGGCCGAGCGGCGCCGCCAGCGCGAGCAGGGTCACGAGGTCGTAGGCCGGACCGACCAGGAAGATCTGCAGCCAGCCTGCCACACTCGCCGGCAGCGCCTCGCTGCCGGTATGCCAGAGCAGCAGCACGCGCAGTACGAAGTTGATGCAGAGATAGACGCCGGCCATCCACGCCACCAGCGCAAACCGGTGCAGCGTCGACGCACCGAACAACTTACTCACTCTCATTGCATATCCTTTGCCCGCATCCCAGCGGAATCATTGGCCGCGCACGCAGCGCGGACGCCAGGCCTTCACTTCAGAGATACCCCGAAAGATTCACGCCCCAGAGGACGACGAGGCCGCCCAGCGTGATCAACTGGGCCGCACTGCCGCAATCCTTCGCCTTCTTCGCCAGCATGCTGTGCGCGAGCGAGGTGTGATCGACGGCGGCCTCGATCGCGGTGTTCAGCAGTTCGACCACCAGGCTCAGCAGATGAACCAGCACCAGCAGGGCGATCCCGACCGGGCTGAAACCGAGCAGGAAGGCAGCCGGGATGGCGACGATCGCCAGCAGCACGACCTCGCGGAACGCCGCCTCGTCGCGCCAGGCGAAACCCATGCCGCTGAGGGAGAAGAAGAAAGCCTTGAAAACGCGCATGAAATGATCAGTCCCGGCCGCGGCAAGCCCGGCCCCCGCTTCGCCCCCCGTCGGCGCCCGCCGGCGGCATGGGTGCGGTATGGGTGACTCAGAGTGCGGCGCGCCGGAATAGTTTCAAAAATCCGTAATTGTCACAGGAATTTCGCCGGCGCGCATCGTCTTCCGCGCTCGCGCACAAGTCTGCAGCGCTCACTCGCACGTCATCACCGGCGGCGCAGCCGCTGCTGACAGCGTCAGCCCCGGTTACTGCACTGCAACAATTTCTTCAAGACAAGGCGTCGTTTTCCTGATCTAATGGCGGCATTCGGTTGCTGCATTGCAGCATCCGGCAAATTTAGCCACATCAACCAGGAGAACTTCATGTTCAATCTTCAAGGCAAAAAAGGCCTCGTCGTCGGCGTCGCCAACAACAAGAGCATCGCTTACGGATGCGCCAAGGCCTTCAGCTTCTGCGGCGCCGAACTCGCCGTCACCTACCTCAACGAGAAGGCCGAGCCGCACGTGCGTCCGCTTGCCGAACTGCTCGGCGCACCGCTGATCCTGCCGCTCGACGTCGAGCAGGACGGCCAGATGGAAGCGGTGTTCGAAGAGATTGACAAGAAGTGGGGCAAGCTCGACTTCGTGCTGCACTCGATCGCCTTCGCGCCGCGTGACGACCTGCACGGCCGTGTCGTCGATTCGAGCAAGGATGGCTTCGCACGCGCGATGGACATCTCCTGCCACTCCTTCGTTCGTCTCGCCAAGCTGGCCGAACCGCTGATGAAGGAAGGCGGCAGCCTGCTCACCATGAGCTACCACGGCGCCGACGAAGTCGTCGAAAATTACGGTATCATGGGTCCGGTCAAGGCTGCGCTCGAGTCCTCCTCGCGCTACCTCGCCGCCGAACTCGGCAGCAAGGACATCCGCGTCCATGCCATTTCGCCGGGACCGCTGGCGACGCGCGCCGGCTCGGGAATCCTGAAGTTCGACGAACTCATGAAGGACGCGATCGAGCGCGCGCCGCTGCACAAGCTGGTGTCGACCGACGACGTCGGCGCGCTGGCCGCCTTCCTCGTCAGCGACCTCGCCAAGTCGCTCACCGGCGGCACGATCTACATCGACGGGGGCTACAACATCGTCAACTGAGCGAGGCACAGCATGCAGAGTGAAGCAGAGCAGCAGATCCTCGAAAGCAGGACCTTCGACGAGATCGGGATCGGTGAGACGTCGACGCTGACGCGCACCTTGCACCCCGACGACATCCATCTCTGCTCGGTGATGTCCGGCGACGTCGGCTGGTCGATCGTCGAGCCCGAGATCGGGCACGGCGGCGGCTTTCGCGAGTTCCTCGCGCGCGGCATGTGGACCTCGTCGCTGCTGTCGACTGCGCTGGCGACGCAGTTCCCGGGACCGGGAACGATCCTCGTCGAGCAGTCGCTGCACTTCACTCTGCCGGTGAGCCTGGGTGACACGATCACGCTCACCCTGACCGTCCGCCAGAAGTTCGCCCACAACCGGCACGTCGTCTTCGACTGCAGTTGCGCGAACCAGGACGGTTGCGAAGTGCTGCGCGGGTCGGTCGAGGTGCTGGCGCCGGCCAGGAAGTACCGGACCCTGCGCAGCGCCGTACCCGCAGTCAAGATCTCCGACCGTCATGCGCGCCTGCTGACGCTGCTGGAGCGCGCCAGGGGGCTGCCGCCGATCGACATGGCGGTGGTTCACCCTTGCGATCGCGAGTCGCTGAAAGGCGCCCTCGCCGCTGCCGAGGCCGGGCTGATCGATCCTGTCCTGATCGGCCCGGAAGCGAAGATCCGCGCGGTTGCCCGCGACAACGACCTCGACCTCGGCCGGCACCGTATCGTGAACGTCCTCCACAGCCACGATGCGGCGGCGATGGCAGTCACGCTGCTGCGCAACGGCGACGCCGAGGCCATGATGAAGGGCAGCATGCACACCGACGAGCTGATGGCCGAGGTCGTGCGCCGGGCGAGCGGCCTGCGCACCTCGCGGCGCATCAGCCACGTCTTCGTGATGGACGTGCCGACTTACCCGCGACCGATCCTGATCACCGACGCGGCGATCAACATCGCGCCGACGCTCGAGGAAAAGGCCGACATCATCCAGAATGCGATCGACCTCGCGCACATCCTCGGCGTCCCCGAACCGAAGGTGGCAATCCTCTCGGCGGTCGAGACGGTCAATCCGAAACTGCAATCGACGCTCGACGCCGCGGCCCTGTGCAAGATGGCCGACCGTTGCCAGATCCGGGGCGGCATCCTCGACGGCCCGCTCGCCTTCGACAACGCCATCTCGCTCGACGCGGCCAGGACCAAGGGAATCCGCTCGGCGGTGGCCGGGCAGGCCGACATCCTCGTCGTTCCCGACCTCGAATCGGGTAACATGATTGCCAAGCAGCTCGAATACTTGGCCAATTCGCTCACCGCCGGCGTCGTCCTCGGTGCGCGGGTGCCGATCGTGCTGACCAGTCGCGCCGATACGACCGAAACACGCATGGCCTCGTGCGTGATCGCCGTCCTCGTCGCCCACGCCAACCGCAAGAAACAGTCGCTCCCTCAAGAATGAAACAAGGCATCCTGACCATCAACGCGGGCTCCTCGTCGCTGAAGTTCGCGCTCTTCTCCCTCGCCGACGAGCTTTCGCAACAGGCCGAAGTTTCCGGCCAGATCGACGGCATCGGCACCCAGCACACCCGCCTCGTGGCGAAGAACGGCGCCGGCGAACGCATCGCCGACGTGCATCTCGACGGCGAGAAAACCAACCACGACATCGCCATCGACGCCCTGCTGAACTGGTTCACGGGCAGCCACGCCGACTGGAAGATCGTCGCCGTCGGCCACCGCGTCGTGCATGGCGGCGACCGCTATTCGCGCCCGATCCGCCTCGACGACGTCGCGCTCGAACAACTGACCCGCTACATCCCGCTCGCACCGCTGCACCAGCCGCACAACCTCGCCGGCGTGCGCGCCCTCGAGGCGCTGCTTCCCGAGGTGCCGCAGATCGCCTGCTTCGACACCGCCTTCCACCGCAGCCAGCCGGAAATCGCGCAGATGTTCGGGCTGCCGCGCTCGATCACCGCCGACGGCTACAAGCGTTACGGCTTCCACGGCCTTTCCTACGAATACATCTCGCGCACCCTGCCCGAGCACTCGCCGCGTGCCGACGGCCGCGTCGTCGTCGCCCACCTCGGCAACGGCGCCAGCATGTCCGCAGTCGTCAATCACAAGTGCGTCGCCACCACGCTCGGCTTCTCGACCATCGACGGACTGGTGATGGGCACCCGCGTCGGCGCGATCGACCCCGGCGTGATCCTGCACCTGATGGAAAACCGGGGCCTCTCGGTCGCCGACATGACGCAGATCCTGTACAAGGAATCGGGCCTGCTCGGCGTCTCCGGCATCTCGCAGGACATGCGCACGCTGCTCGCCAGCGACAAACCCGAAGCCCAGCTGGCGGTCGACCTGTTCTGCTACCGCATCGTCCGCGAACTGGGTTCGCTGGCAGCGGCAGCCGGTGGTCTCGACGCGCTGGTGTTCACCGGCGGCATCGGCGAGAACGCCGCCGAAGTCCGCCGCCGCGTCTGCCTGCAGTGCGAGTGGCTGGGCATCTACCTCGACCCGGAAGCCAACGCCCGCCGCGACCTGCGCATCAGCGCGCCGAACAGCAGCGTGGACGTGCTGGTCATCCCGACCAACGAGGAGTGGATGATCGCCTACCACGCGCAGACCCTGCTCGGACTGTAGTCCTTCCCGTCACGCGCAGCCAGGAAGACGCCCTCCGGGGCGTCTTTTGCATTTCCCCGACGCTACCGCCCGGCCGTCAGCTTCAGCCGCCGCCGACCAGCGTGATGTCGACGCTGGCCTCGTTGCCGGTGCGCTCGATCAGTGCCCGCTGCACGCGCAGTCCCTGTTCGCGCTGCAGGCCGGCGAGCCATTCGAGCAGGGGGTCGAAGCCGGCGCTGCCGCTCACGCGCAGGCCATCGGCGACGGGCTGCACCGTCAGCGTGAGCCCACGGCTACGCGCCGCGGCATCGACCACCGCCACCTGCGCCGGGATCGATGCGGGGCGAGCGAGCGGCGGCTGCGCACGCAGATCGGCGATCTCGCTGGCCGCCCGCTCGACCTGCGCCAGCTGCACCTGCAGCCGCGGCAGTACGCGATCGAGGCGGCTGCGCTCGCCGCGCAGCCAGTCGGTGAGGGCAACGAGCAGCGCCAGCGCGACCAGCATGCCGGCACCCGCGACGAGCAGGCGCTCGCGCTGACTGCGCGCCCTCCAGGACTCGCGCAGCGGCGCCAGCAGTGCCAGCGCTGCCCCCCGCGCTGCCGGTCGAGGGCTTGCCGCCTCCGGAGTTGGCTGCGTCGCGCCGACGCCAGCCGGCAAGCCCGTGCGCTCGTTCGCCGTGGGAAACCCGGAAGCGTCCGGCGGCTCGGGCGGAGAAGTGGCAGAACCGGGAGAAGCGGTAGAAGAAGACAAGGAGTTCATCCTGAAAAAAGCAGTGGGCCACGAAATGCACGAAAAACACGAAATCGTTGATGCGGTTTGACGCTCAGTGGAAACAACCCGATGGCTTAGACACTGAACGACCGCAACCCTATGTTTTGTTTCGTGGCTTTCGTGTTTTTCGTGGATGAAAAGAGGTTTTAAGGTTCATTGCAGCAGTTCCGCGCGCAAGAGCAGGTGGACGCCCTCGCCGTCCCGGCGCTGCTGGGCGAGCAAGCCGCGCGCGCCCAGCAGCGCAGGCAGCGCGTCGGCGCGCGCCAGCGCGGGGCCGGCCAGGGCGAGGTCGAGCACGCCGTCCTCGAAGCGCAGCGCGAGCACGCTTTCGTTCGCCTCGCTGCCCAGTGTTTCGGCGGCCTGTGCCAGCAAGGCCAGCGCGTCGTCGTGGCGGAGCAGGCCATGGCGCATGCGCTCCTGCGCCAGTTGCTGGCGCATCTGCGCGGCCGGGGCGACCAGCGGGCTGTTCGGGACAGTCGCCTGGTAGATGCGCGCCATGCGCGCGGCGAGTTCGTCGTGCTGATGGCGCAGCCAGAAGACCTCGCCGACGGCGACGATCAGCCAGACGCCGAGCAGCGCGGCGCCGACCGAGAGCGGCAAACGCAAGCCGGCGAGCGTGCCGCCGCGCGTTTCGCGCGTCGCAAACTCGTCGTGCAGCAGGTCGGTCGCGGCGCGCGTCGGAAAATCCCACCAGCGGTAGCTCTCCCCGGCGGCGACCGCGACGCCGAGCCTCTCCGCGAGGCCGGCCAGATCCGCCTGCGGCTGTCCCGCCTCGACGTGGACGCAGACACGTGGCGGCGCCTTCCCGGCGGCCAGCGCGCTGGCGAGGTGGCGGGAGAGCAGCGGCGCGGCGAATTCGCGATCGATCGCCACGCCGCCACGCGGGCAGCTGCGCAGCGTCGCTCCGTGCGCAGCAAGGCTGAGGTGCCACCCGTCGCTGCCGGCCGGCGCGGTTTCCAATTCGGCGAAGACGCGCCGTGGCGCGCGGCCGAGCGCAGCGAGGCGGGTGAGCAGCGTGCGCAGCCTCTCCTTGTCGACGACGAGAACGCTGGCGAGCGCACGTTCGCCCTCGCGGCGAAGCTGCACCAGGGTCAGGTGCTGGGTATCGGGATCGGCGAGCAGGCGGTCTTCGAGCGCGTAAGCGAGGAGGCGAGGCAGCTCGCTGCGCCGATTCTGTGCCGGCAGCGGCACCTCGAGCCACAACACCTGCGCGCCGCAGAGCAGCACCTCGCAGCTGTCGGCGGGCGGCCAGTGGCTCGGCTCGGAACAGCCTTCGGCCAGCGGCTGGTCGTCAGCACCGAGCACGACCCACGGGCACGCGGGCCGCGCCGGCCAGTGTTCGTCGAGGGCGAGAAGCAGTCGGTCGCTCATGGGCTCGGTGCTCAGGGTAGTGTTTGCCAGACGATGGCAGGCCAATTCTCGCTGCGGTCGAGCAGCACGTCCAGGCGCACCAGCGCGACGCCGAAGCGCGCCCGCACGCTGGCGACAAAATATTTGCTCCTGACGTCGATCTGCGTCGTGTCGGCCTCCAGCCCCCAGTCGTCACGGTGCAGGCGTGCCCTGAAATCGGCTACGTCCCTGAACCACGCGCGCTCGCGCTCGGCGACGAGAACGCGCGCGGCGTCGAGTGTCAGCCCCGGCACCGAGGCGGCGAGCACCTCGGCCGGCGCCGTGTTGACATTGACCCTGCCGCCTGCCGGCAGTGCCGCGACGAACGGCGCCAGACGTGCGATCAATTCTGCAGTATAGCCGCGTACCTGGGCGAGTTCCTCGACGCGCACGAGCGGCGCGTTGGCCGGTCGGCGCGGGTGAAGCTGGACGCCGTACCACGCGGCCTCGGCGCCACCGGGCGAGCGCGCCAGATCGTCGGCGTCGAGCCAGTCGAGCAGCGCCGCCAAGAGCGGTGCGGTGTCGGCGCGGGCGACGCCGACGATCTCGAGCAGGCGACCGAAGCGCGCGATCGCGGCCTCGTCGTCGCCACTGCCCGTCAAGAGATCGTTCAGGTTGATCCGCCCCGACAGGTCGTGGATGCCGCCGGCGACCTCACCCTCCGCGACAGGGGTCGGCGGCGCCAGGGTCGCCCAGGACTCGCGCAGGTGATCGACGCTGCTCGTGCGCGCGTCCTCGGCGAGCAGCATGCGTGCCCAGTCGATCGTTGCGCGCGCGAGCTGTCTGGCCTGCGCCTGGTCGTGACGGCCGAGCGCACTGTCGACCGCGACGGCGAGCCGTCCCAGCGCCGCCGCGGCCAGTCCGGCGACCAGCGCGATGGTCAGCAAGGCCATGATCAGCGCGGCGCCGCTCACGGCAGAGCGCCGGCTCGACGCGTAAGGGTGAGCGCAGGGGTGTCGCATCAGCGCAGCGCGACGATGCGCGTGAGCCGGCCGATGTCGGCCAGCTCGAGTTCGAGGATCACGGCGTCGGGAAGCGCCTCAGGCGCGTCTGCTGCAATCGGCAAGGAATCGACGCGCTTTCCCTCGTGCAGGAACGACCAGCGCAGGCCGCGCACGCCGGCGAGCAGGAGCTCGGCCTGCGGCGCGCCGACAGCGTCACGGCCAGGCCAGCGCAACCACTCCAGCCGCTCGCCGGCGAGACGGAACCCCACGCGCCGGACCCCGCGACCGGCGTCACCGCGCAGCAGCTGCAGCTCGGGGCCGGGCAGCAGCGCGAGGCCCGCTTCGGGACGTCCGCCGGCAGCGGCGTAAGGCGCGACCACCTGCAACAGGTCGGCGTCGATTCGCTGCAGGCAGCGGCTGATCGCGCGCCAGCGCGCGTAGCCGTCGTCGAGCCGGGTCTGGCTCATGCCGATCTCGCTCAGCGCGCGATAAGACATCACGCCGAGGATGGCGAAGATCGTCAGCGCGACGAGCAGCTCGATCAGCGTCAGTCCGCGCACGCGCGCCGAGCCGGGAGAATACGGCGCGCTCATCGCAGCGGCTGTACGACGAAGCCGGACAGATGCGCCAGCGCAGCGCCCTCGCTGCCGCTCCCGGCGCGGAAGACGCGGACTTCGACGCGGCGGAACAGCGGGTCCGGCGTCGCGCTGACGTCCTCCCGCCAGCGGAAGCGCTGTCCGGCCTGCAGCGCCTCGCCCTCGTTGCCTCCGGGCGGCGGGAAGGCCCGGCTCGCACGTAGTTCGGCGAGACGGTTGTCGGCGACCAGTTCGGCCAGCGTCCGCTCGCGCAGTTCGGCGGCCGAGCGCGTGGCGACGCCCATGGCGCGGAAGGCGGCGGCCAGCGCAACCGCCAGGATCGCCAGCGCGACCAGCGTCTCGAGCAGGGTGAAGCCGCGCCTCTTCATCACCCGGATCCAGGGCCGGGCAGCGCGCCCGCCGCCGGCGCCCCGGGCAGCCGCAGCTGGACCTCGCCATTGGCCCCGCCGACCAGGAGCGCCTCGCCGCGCGGCGTCGCGACGCGCAGCTCGAATTCCGGCGCCTCGGTGCCGAACAGGAGGCGGGTCGCGTTCTCCTCGCGGCTGCCGGCCACGCGCAAGCCGGCCCAGTGCAGGCCGTCGGGCAGGATCCGTTCGACGAACAGCGGCGGATCGACCAGCGGGCGCCAGCGCTCGTCGAGGTCGAGCGCGGCAAAGCGGTAGGCATCGGTGACGAACTCGACGCCGAGCGGGCGACCGCGCACCGCGGCGCGCTCGGCAGTGGCTTCGAGCACCAGGCGCAGACGCTGCAGCGCCCGCGTGTCGTCGCGCGCACGCAGGCTGTCCACGCCGAGCGTGAGCGCCGTGCTCATCACGCCGATGACGATGAGCACGACCATGACCTCGATCAGCGTGAAGCCGCCCGCCGACCGCTGCCGGCAGCGCGGGCTTCGCTCACAGGTCCCAGGAGCCGATGTCGGCATCGAAGCCCGTCCCGCCGGCCTGCCCGTCGGCGCCGTAGCTCATCACATCGACCTCGCCCCGGAGCCCCGGCTGCACGTACTGATACGGGCTGCCCCAGGGATCCTTGGGCAGCTTCTCGATGTACGACTGCCAGTTTTCGGGAATCGGCACGATCGTCGGCTTGGTGACCAGCGCCTGCAGCCCCTGTTCGTTGGTCGGATAGCGGCGGTTGTCGAGCTTGTACAGCTTCAGCGCCTGCATCAGCGAGCTGATGTCCTGCCGCGCGGCGACCACGCGCGCTTCGTCGGGGCGGCTCATCACCTTGGGAACGATCAGCGCGGCGAGGATGGCGAGGATGACGATGACGACCATCACTTCGATCAGGGTGAAGCCGCCGCGCCGGCAGAGTGCGATTGGAGACATGGTTTTCCTCATTTCATCAAGGTGTTGAGTTCGATGATCGGCTGCATGACCGCGAGCACGATGAGCAGGACGAACCCGCCCATCACCAGCAGCAGCACCGGTTCGAGCAGCGTGGTGAGGGTCGCGGTGCGGTTTTCCAGTTCGGCCTGCTGCAGGCGCGCGGCGCGTTCGAGCAGCTCGTCGAGGCGGCCGGTCGCCTCGCCGTTGGCGATCATGTGGATCAAAAGCGGCGGAAACTGGCCGCTGGTGGCGAGCGCGCGCGACAGCGGCAACCCTTCACGAACGCGCTCGGCGGCCGTGGCGACGGCCTCGGCGAGCGGCAGCCGGGTGATCACCTGGCGCCCCGCTTCCAGCGCGGCGAGCAGCGGAACGCCGCTGCCGGCGAGGATTGCCAGGGTGCTCGCGAAGCGCGTCGCATCGAGCGTGCGCAGGTGGCGACCGAGCAGCGGCAAGCGCAACAGCCAGGCGTCCCAGCGCCGCCGCAGCGCCTTCGCGCGCAGCGCCCGGCGAGCGGCGAGGAAGGCGCCGCCGAGCATCAGCAGCATCAGCCAGCCCCAAGCGCGCAGCAGATCGCTGACCACGATCAGTGAACGCGTGAGCAGCGGCAACTCCTGCCGGCCCTGCTGGAAGACCGACACCACCTGCGGGACGACGTAGGTCATCAGGCCAACGATCACCAGCAGCGCGATGGTGGCAACGATCAGCGGATAGAGCAAGGCCTGGAAGGTCTTCGCGCGCAGGGCATGCCGGCGATCGAGGTAGTCGGCGAGCTGGTTCATCACCAGCGAGAGCTCGCCGGACTTCTCGCCGGCGGCGACCGACGCGCGGTAGAGCGCGTCGAACGACTGCGGGTAGCGATCGAGCGCCGCGCGCAGGCTGTAGCCGGAGAGGATTTCGGAGCGGACGCCGGCGAGCAACTGGCGCAGGAACTCGCTTTCCGACTGCTCGATCAGCGCCGCCAGCGCCTGCTCGACGGTCAGCCCCGAAGCAAGCAGCGTTCCCCACTGGCGGGTCAGCAGCGTCAGGTCGGCTGCGCGCAGCTTGCGCCGCGATACCTTGCGCTTGCCGGCAGCTTCCTGGCCGACCGACGACACTTCCAGCGGGAAAAGCCCGCGTTCGCGCAGCAGCGCGCGCGCGGCGCGAGCGGTGTCGGCTTCAACCACGCCGGGGGTTTCCCGCCCGGCAGCGTCGAGCGCACGGTAGCGGAAGGCAGTCATGCGCGGCGATCCTCGTCGTGCAGCCGCCCGCTCACTCGCGCGTCACCCGCAAGAGTTCCTCGGCCGAGCTGATGCCGTCGGCGAGAAAGCGCAGACCGTCTTCGCGCAGGCTGCGCGCGCCCTGCGCACGCGCATGGGTACGCAGCCTGGTCTCGTCGGCAGCGGAATGGATCAGGCTGCGCAGCGAATCGTCGGCGACCATCAGTTCGTAGATGCCGGTGCGCCCGGAATAGCCGCTCCCGGCGCATTCGGCGCAGCCGGGCGCGTGCCAAAGGTGGTCTGGAAGCGAATTGCCGAGCAGCTCGCGCTCGGCGGTTGTGATTGCCTGGCGACGCCGACAGGCAGGACAGAGTTTGCGCACGAGGCGCTGCGCGAGGACGCCACGCAGGCTCGAAGCGAGCAGGAAGGGTTCGACGCCCATGTCGACCAGTCGCGTCACCGCCGACGCCGCGTCGTTGGTGTGCAGTGTCGCCAGCACCAGATGGCCGGTCAGGCTCGCCTGTACCGCGATCTGCGCGGTCTCCAGGTCGCGAATCTCGCCGATCATGATCACGTCCGGGTCCTGGCGCAGGATCGCGCGCAGCGCCTTGCCGAAAGTGAGCCCGATGCGCGCATTGACCTGCAGCTGCGCGACGCCGGGCAGGTCGTACTCGACCGGGTCCTCGACGGTGACGATGTTGCTGCTCTGCGCGTCCATCGCCTGCAGCGCGGCATAGAGCGTGGTGCTCTTGCCCGAACCGGTCGGCCCGGTGACGAGAACGATTCCGTGCGGTTCGCGCAACAGTGCAGCGAAGTACTCGACCGTATCGGCAGCCATTCCCAGCCCGTCGAGGCTGCGCTGGCTGCTGCCCTTGTCGAGCAGGCGCAGCACGATCCGCTCGCCCCAGGTGGTCGGCAAGGTCGACACGCGCACATCGACCTCGCGCCCGGCCAGGCGCAGCGAGATACGGCCGTCCTGCGGCTGCCGCTTTTCGGCGATGTCGAGGCTGGCCATGATCTTGATGCGCGAGGCCATCGCCGCGTGCAGCGCACGGTGCGGGTGCGCGACGTCGACGAGGACGCCGTCGCGCCGGAAGCGCACCAGCGAACTGTGTTCGAAAGGCTCGATGTGCACATCGCTCGCTGCCTGGCGCACCGCCTGGCTCAGGAGCGCGTTGATCATGCGGATGATCGGCGCGTCGTCCTGGGTTTCGAGAAGATCCTCGACCGCCGGCAACTCGGTCATCAGCTGGGTGAGATCGACCTCCTGACCGACGTCGGCGATGATTTCGGCGGCGTTGTCTTCGCTTCCCGAGTAGGCTTCGGCCAGCCGCGCCTGGAAGCTGGCGAGCGGAACGCAGTCGATGTTCACCGGAACAGCGAGCGTGCGCCGGACCTCGGCGAGCGCGGCAAGGCTTTCCGTGCGGAGATCATCGCGGACGAGCAGGGTCGCCTGCGTCGGCCCCTGGCTGGCGATCAGGATTCCGTGCGCCTTGGCAAAGGCGTAAGGTAGGGGCGGCCTGCTCATCGTGGAACTGCGGCATCGCCCCAGGTCGCGGCAGGCGCTTGCGCCGGATGCTCGGCGTTGTCGGCGGCGGCCGGCACAGCCGGGCGCTGGCCGGGGACGAGCGGCGGCAACTCGGCCGGGGTTTCATTGCCCGGTAGCGGGCGATTGATGGCGCGTTGCTGGCCGATCACGTAGTTGTAGCGCTCGGCCGAGATGCCCTCGCTGCTGGCCGCGTCGCGCAGGATCACCGGGCGCAGGAAAACGATCAGGTTGTTCTTGGAACGCTTGCGCGAATCGTAGCGGAACAACTGGCCGATCAGCGGGATGTCGCCGAGCAACGGCACCTTCTGCTCACTGCCGCTGAAACTGTCGTCGACCAGCCCGCCGAGCGCGATCACCGCACCGTCATCGACGAGCACGCTCGATTCGATCGAGCGCTTGCTCGTGGTCGGGCCGTTCGGGCTGGCGACCGTGGTGTCGAGGAGGTTCGAAACTTCCTGATAGATCTGCAGGCGAACCGTACCGCCTTCGGAGATCTGCGGCTTGACCTTCAGCGTCAGCCCGACGTCCTTGCGTTCGATCGTCTGGAACGGATTGCCGACGGTGCCGCTGCTGCCGCCGGTACTGGTCGTGTATTGACCGGTGACGAAAGGCAGGGTGCGGGCGACGACGATCTTGGCTTCCTCGTTGTCGAGCATCACCAGATTGGGGGTGGACAGGATGTTGGTCCTCGAATCCGTCTCCAGGAAGCGGGCGAGCACGTTGAGGCTGGGGATTTCCCTGCCGCCGACGCTGATGCTGCCGCCACCGAGCAGCAGGTTGAGTCCGGTGCCGGGAAGCGTCGGTGTGGTGCCGGAGGGCAAGGTGCCTGCGGCCAGACCGGCGGCCAGGGTGAGCAGGTTGTTGCCGCCCGTAGTGAAGTTGGTGCCACCGATGACGGTGGTCGAACCGACCCTGCCGCCGAGCCACTGGATACCGATTTCAGCCGCCTTCTCGGTCGTGATCTCGGTGATCAGGGCTTCCACATAGACCTGCGCGCGCCGCCGGTCGAGCTGGTCCACGACCCGGCGCAAGTTGTTGTAGATCGCTTCCGGCGCGGTGATGATCAACGCATTGCTGTGGGGATCGGCCTGAACGATCCCGCCACTGGCCGGCGTGAGGGGGGAAGCAGCACCCGCCAGCGAGCCGGAGAGCGTGCCGCCGGCACCGGCGAAGCTCGACTGAGCTGTCGAGCCGGCCTGCGTCATCCCGGTCGTCGTTCCCTGCGGCTGAGTCGGCGCGAAACTGCCTGCGCCCGGACTCGTCGAGGTGACCGGCGTGCCGGAGAGCACCGCGTGCAGGGTCTGCGCGACGTGCGTCGCGTCGGCATTCTTCAGGTAGATCACGTGGATGTTGTCGGCGGCACCCGGCTGGTCGAGGGTGGCGACCAGGTGACGCACGGCGTTGATGCGCGAGGGATTGTCCGAACGCACCAGGAGGCTGTTGCTGCGCGCCTCGCCGATCACCGTGATGCGCTGGCTGGCGTCGCCGGTCGCGGCAGCCGATCCCTCGTTCATCAGGCGGTTGATCGATGCAGCGAGCTCGAGTGCCGCCGCGTGCTGGAGCCGGATCACCGTTGCCTCGTGTTGCGGGACGTCGATCGCGGCGACGATCTGCGCGATGCGCCTGACGTTCTCGGCATAGTCGGTGATCACCAGCGTGTTGTTGCCGGGGTAGGCGGCCACCGTGTTGTTCGGCGACACCAGCGGCCGGACGACCGGCAGCATCTGCGCCGCAGACTCGTGCCTGAGCGTGATCACTTCGCTGACCAGACGGTCGCCGCGGCTGCGTCCCTCGCCCCGGCCGACGCTCACCGCATGCAGTTTGGCCTCGGCTTCGGGGACGATCTTCGTGAACTCCTGCCCCTCGATCGCCGCATAGCCCTGCAGGCGGAGCGCCGAAAGCAGGATCGGGTAAGTCAGTTTCGCATCGACCGGCGTCGCGGTGACGATGTTGATCGACCCCTTGACGCGTGGATCGATCACGAAATTTCGCCCCGAAATCTTCGACACTGCCTGGATGACCGCGACGATGTCTGCATTGGCGAAATTCAGCGTCACCAGTTCGGCCTTGTCGCCTGCCGCGGCGAAAGGCGCGCCGACGGCGCAGCCCACGAGCGCGATGGCGCAAGCGAGCCGACCGGCACGACGCCGAAAACGCTGGATACGCTGAAAAAGGGAATTCATTGGCTTCTGCCTGCTGCTACCGCCGGATCGGCGACGTTGGGGGATGGTACGGAATTCACTGGCGAATCCGCAGGCAGCGCGGAATCGGCTGCCGCGCCGACGCCGTCATCGCCTGCCGTAGGGACGGCGAGCGCAACGGAGAGGCGAGCGCCACCAATCGCCAGCTCGACGTGGTCGCCGACGACCTTGGCGAGGATCACACCGGGCTTGATCTCTTCCCCCTCGAGGTAAGCCTGCTGCTTGCCGTTGTCGGAAGCGATCACCGCCCAGCCCGGTCGTCCGCCTGCACCGCTCACCGCAGCCTGCAAGGTGAAGGCACTGGCCAAGGCCTGCGCCTCGGCCAGCTGGCCCTCGCTGCTGGCGATTCCCATCAGATGGCGACCGGCGATCGCCGCGCCGGCAAGCTGCGGATCGGCAGAAGAAGCGAGCGGAGCCGCGAACGGACGCGGCGTGGCAAAGCGCCAGAACAGGTCGACCGTGACCGCCGCGCCGAGCACCATGACCAGCCCCCAGGCGAACCCCGGCGCCACGCGGACGACGAGGCGCCAATCGAGCTTCGGCAAGGGGAAGTGGGCAAACGGACTCATCGGCGAATGAACCAGACGGAAATTGACTGCAAACGTCACGATTCTATCCAGATTTCGCGCAAGGAAATTCATTTGTTGTCGCCGGCACCGCCCGGTAACAGCGGCGGCGGCGCTGGACACCGGGAGCCTGCGTGCGATAATGCCATGCAGGTACCCAGGAAAGCACTGCCCCACATAGCCCAGGAGAATGAGTCATGAAAGGCGACAAGAAGATCCTCGACATCCTGAACAAGCTGCTCACCGGCGAGTTGACGGCGGTCGACCAGTATCTCACGCACGGCGAAACCTACGCCGACATGGGTCTCACCAAACTGGCGGCGAAGGCGCTGCACGAGTCCGAGCACGAACGCTTGCACGCGCGCGCGATCATCCAGCGCATCCTGTTCCTCGAAGGTACGCCCGACCTGTCGAAGCGCGAGGAAATGGAGATCGGCAAGACCGTTCCCGAAATGCTCAAGGCCGACCTCGGGCTCGAATACAAGGTTGTCGGCGATCTGAAGAAGGCGATCGCCGCGTGTGAGAAGGCGCAGGACTACGTCACCCGCGACATGCTGCTGGTGCAACTCGAAGACACCGAAGTCGACCACGCCTACTACCTCGAGAAGCAGTTGCGCCTGATCGAACTCATCGGCCTGCCGAACTACCTGCAGAGCCAGATGGACGCGGCGACGCCGGCAGACTGAGGAGCAAGGTATGAAAGGCGACAAGAAAACCATCGACGCGCTGAACAAGGTGCTGAGGAACGAACTGAGCGCGATCAACCAGTATTTCCTGCACGCGCGCATCTTCCGCAACTGGGGTCTCGAAAAACTCAACGGCTACCACTACAAGCAGTCGATCCGCGTCATGAAGGAAGCCGACGCAATCATCGAACGCGTCCTCTTCCTCGAAGGACTGCCCAACGTGCAGAGCCTCGGCAAGTTGCTGATCGGCGAGAACGTCGTCGAGTGCCTGGCGGGCGATCTGCAGCGCGAACGTGACACGCAGCGTCCGATCTTGCTAGAGGCCATCGCGCTGTGCGAGGAAGAACACGACTACGTCAGCCGCGACCTGTTGCAGGAGTTGCTCGAAGCCTGCGAGGAGACGATCGACTGGCTGGAAACACAACTCGCCCTGATCGACGACGTGAGCTTGCCCAACTACCTGCAGGCGCACATCGGGGACGACGACTGAGCGGCCCGCAGCGGCGAAATTCGGGGATGGACGGCGAGTCCGGCATTCGCGGCAACGAACGCCGGCCGCTGCTTGCCGACTGCAGGTCGAGGGCAATCCACTCGCTCCTTGCAAGCGCTTGACAGTCGGCCAGACAAGTCTATTATGGGAATTATTCTCATTAAAAGCAGCCCGTGGAGGCTCCCGATGTACGTCTGCGTGTGCAAGGCGGTGACCGAAAGAAATATCCGGGAAGCAGCCCTGGCCGGCGCGCGCCGGCTCAAGGATCTGCGCCGCGAACTCGGCGTCACCAGCGACTGCGGCCTGTGCGCCGCTTCCGCGCAAGCGTGCCTGCGCGAGGCCCGCAAGGCCGGAGCCCCCGTCCAGAGCACGCCGACGCACTCGGCACAGGGTGACTGCCACTGAGCAGGACCTCAACGCCGATCCGACAACGGGAGCCTCGGGCTCCCGTTTTTCATGGCGGCGGCGTCGCCCCGGAAAACGCCCGGGCTTCATGCCGGCGTTGCTGTGAGGGGGGTGTTCATTCTGACACTGGCAGGACCAGACGACCGGCCCGCGAAGAAGGCGAGAAACCCAAGCGCCGCAAGGGATTGACGGGACGACGGCGAAAAACGGATGCCCCCGGAAAAACGCGCGGGAATGGAAAAAAAGCCCCGCCGAGTGAACAGAAACCTGACACATGCAGACGGCGAATAGACAGGAACGAACGGGCGCCATGCGGAAGCCCGGTTTTTTCGTCCGGCGCTGCCGCTGAAGCCCTAAAGCGGGGCGCCGGAGAACCGGCAGCCGCAGCGCCGCGACGATTTGCCGACCGTGCCAAATATCGTGAGAATCGACGCGGCAGGCTTAACGCGCGCCGACCTGGGCGCGCTTCCTGGTTGAACGCAAGCCGGAGCCGGCCTGGTGGCTTTTTCGACCGTCGCCGGTTCGACCTGGGCGCCCTTCCTGGTTGAACTCAGCCCGCCGCCAGTTTGACGGCTTCTTCGATCATCGCCGGGTCGACCTTGCCGCTGGCTTTGAAGGAGCGGTAAAGCATCGCCGCCGCCTGGGCTCTCTTCGTCGGGGGTACGCTGGCTTCGAGACCAGACAAGGCCGCGTCAATTCCTTCAAGAATGGCGGTCAGCAAAGCTACATCAATGCTTTCCGGACGATGAGTGACCTGAGCGCCCGTCTTGGCTGGATGAAGTGCACACGCTTGACAATATTCATACCAAGGCCCGAGAGGACCGCCGATCCCTTCGCCCTTCCACAACTGCCGCATCTTTACGCCTGTAGCCATATCACGACACTCGTCAATCGTGATTGGCTTGACGATTCGCCCTTCTCCGCCTGTACCCATTCGAGCGGAGAAAGGGCAGTCCACGACCTGGCCGGGGCTGATGTCGAACAGAACGCGATTCACGTCGACGCCTAAGCGACGGATGGATTCCAGATAGGCCGCGTCTGGATTCCGCTCCGATTTTTCGTAGCGTTTCTGGGTACTTAGCGACACACCAGCCGCCAAAGCAAACGCGCTCTGGCTCAACCCTAGGCGCTTTCTCTCATCGAAAATTCTTTGCCCGATGCTCGATCGACCTGTTGACTGGCTCATTTTGGACCTCTAAAATAGGTTCCGTTTGGAACCGTTTTGAACTGTTTTGAAAGGGGTTGAACATGAAGCAAGCAGCCACGCGAACAGCGCAGCAAGTCCGGGAAGAGTTCTTACGCAAGGGTATCAGCATAGCCAGTTGGGCGCGCAAGAACGGTCTTTCTCCTGCGACTGTAAGCCAAGTCATGACCGGAAAGAACGACGCCAGCCGTGGTCAAGGCCACAAGATCGCCGTCATGCTTGGCCTGAAGGACGGCGAAATCATCGAAGGTGGCGACCATGAGTGAACGCTTCCTGGTGCAATGCACCGCCGACCGTTACGGGCGCCTCGTTGGGCGCTGGGTCGCTGCCCTGTCCACTACCGGCGCCGTGGTCGCTCACAAGATCGAGCGCGCGGCCAACTACGACAGCCGCGACGCCGCCGCACGCATCGCGGCCCGCATGAGCAAGAAGTTTTCCGGCACGACCTGGGAGGCTTTCCATGCCTGAAACGAGGGAAACCAAACCTGACACAGCCCCGGACATTGCCGCCAGTGCAGGTTCCTGCGCGGCAATCGAACGCGAGACGCAAGAAACCATTGCCGCCTCAGTGGATAGTCATGTAGATCAGCACCTTACAGACGAAATCCGCTCTGACAGTTGCCCTGCATCCTCTGGCGGGACGCGGCAATCGAATGACAAGCGCAGAGCGCCGGAAGTATGGCTATCGACCGCCCGCGCCAGTGCCTTGTCCGGCATCCCAGACAGGACGCTGCGCGACCAGTGCGCCAAGGGAAAGCTCGTCACCCGCGCCGGCCCGAAAGACGCCCTGGGGCGTGCCGAGTACGAAATCCTTCTCGACTCCCTGCCGCCGCAAGCCCAAGCCGCCTACTACGTCGAACGCCAGAAGGCCGCCGGGGTTCGCCCTGATCCGCTGCAAGTTCCCGACGCCGAGCGCGAAACGCTCGCAGCCAAGTATGAGGCCGCATCCGAAACGAGCAAGCGCCGGGCGCAGCACGCCCTTGCCGCGTTGCTCGCCTTCGTGAAGCTGCGTGACGCCGGATGCGGGCTGATGAAGGCTTACGAGACGATCCAGACCGACTACGGGGTATCGCGTAACACCCTGAAAAAATACGTCGCGTCGACCGAACGCTTCGACCGTGCCGACTGGCTGCTGCGCCTGCTGCCCGATTACACCGGCAACGGCGGAAGCCAGCGCATCGACTGGCATCGTGACGCCTGGGACTTCTTCATTGAACGCGCCTTGGTGCCGCGCGCGAAGGTCGGCATCGCCTACCGGCAGACGGTGGAAGAGGGACTGCGCCAAGGCTGGCCGAAGCTGCCGAACATCAAGGCCGCGCGGCAGGCGATCGAGGATTTTCCACAGACGGTGGTGGACCTGGTCAAGGAAGGCCCGACCGCGTTAAAGCGGCGGGCGCCAACCGTGGAGCGCGACTATACGGCATATGCGCTGCATGAAGTCTGGAGTCCGGACGGGCGCAAGCTCGACCTTGCCGTTTGCGACACTGAAGGACGGTTTGGGCAGAAAGGCCGCTTGCTGCGCTTGTGGCTCTATGCCTTCCTGGAGGTTCGGACGCGCTACTTCGTCGGCTACGCTATCGGCAGCACCCTAAATGCCGACCTGGTGCGCGCCGCCTTCCTGGATGCCCTCCGCACCACGGACAGGGTTGTTCCTCAGCGCATTGCACCGGACAACGGGATGGAGGTTGCCACCAAGGAACACACCGGGGGCACACCGTGGCGCCGCCGGGGCAAGGTACGCGACGGGGAAATGATCGGAACCTTTCCGCAGCTTGGAATTGAAGTTGAATGGGCAACGGTTGCGCACGGACAAGCGAAGCCGGTAGAGCGTGCCTTCAGAACGCTGAAGGAGAACATGGAAACCCGCCCCGAGTTTCGCGGAGCCTACCTGGGCAGCAACGCGCCAGACCGCCCGGAAGAGTTCGAACGCAGCAAGGCTGTTCCGGTTGAGCTGGTCGAAAAACTCTTCCGCGAGGTACTCGATTCCTACCATCGCCGGCCGCATCGCGGACACGGCATGAACGGGAAAAGCCCCGCGTTGCTATACAGCGAGTTGATGAGCGAGCCGGGCTATGTTCCCCGCCGGATAACGGAGAGTCAGCGTCGCATGTGCGCGCTGTCGCGTACCGAAATCACGATCCGCGCGGATGGTTCGTTCACGATCCACGGCGCGCGCTACTACTCGCCCCGGACGGCTGAACTTGCCAGGGGGCGCGGCTACTGGGCGACCTACAACCCGAACGACCTTGCCGAGCCTGTCACCGTCTATCGAGGCGAAACGAAGAAGGCCGAAGGCGTCAAGCAGATCGAGCGGACGCCGGGCAATTCCAAGGAGGCGGCGGCCCGCATCATGAAGGAACGGGCGAGATTCAACAAAGCCACCAAGGCGCAAGCGGAGGCACTTGGCGCCATCCAGTCGGCGCGCGGCGGCCATATCGCCAGGCTGACCGCCGAGAAGTTCCCCGAAGCCATCGACAAGGAAACGGGCGAGATTCTGCCCGTCGGGAAGGTTGTCCAGATGGTGCAAAACCGCGTCAGCCCTGGGAAGCAAACGACGCCGCCCGACCCGGACCAAGAAGCCAAGCGCGCGAAGCTCAGGCAAGAGCTTGAAGAGATCGAAGCCGCCGAACTCCGCAAGCTCGCCGCACGTTGAAGAAAAAAGGCTTGGGATGCGCCACGCCCCCCAAGCCACAGACAACCAAAAAACGGGAAGGAAGTATAAATGAACGCGACCGCAAAAGCACGAGACACCTTTGAAGCGCCTGAAGTTCAGGGACTCCGCACCTACGTGGACGACATGATCGGCGCGCGCGTGCCAATGTCCCGCATTGCCGTTGAAGCCGGCGTTGCCGTTACTCGGCTGAAGCTCTGGCACGCCGGCAACGAAGACCCGGAAATCATCGCCCCGCTTGAAGCATGGCGCGCAGAAACCGAAGCGGCAGGCATGGTGGACGCCGGGCATGTGATGACGCCCACGGCGCGCGAGATCGTTAAAGCCTTCGACCGGGCGAGAGCGCCGAAAGGGGGGGCGGCCAATCTGGATGGCGACGTGATCCAGCAGCGCGGTATCGCGCTGATTTTCGGCGCTTCCGCAGTCGGCAAAACGGCTACTGCGGAATGGTACGAACGCCAGCAAAACAGCCTGCGCGTTCCTGGGGTTTGGCCTACCGTGTTGGTGCGCTGCACCGGAGAAGAAAAGAGCCTGCACGCGGTGCACAGCGCGATCATCCGCAGCATGGAGCGGCGCGGCTTTTACCTGCAACCCCATTCAAAGCTTCGGGATTCCATCCTCGATCACGTCCCGCAAGGCGGACTGATTATCTTCGACGAGGCGCAGCTACTGCATGCAAAGCGGATGGATGAGCTGCGTTACTTTCCCGATAAATGCGGCATCGCTATTGCCTTCATGGGCAATCTGACGGGCTACAAGGAACTGATCGACGCGAAGATGGCGCAGATGATGAGCCGAGTGGGCGGATCAAGAGTGGTTATCGACATCCCGAAGGAAGGCGACGTGGACGCGCTTCTCGACGCTTGGGAGATGCGCGGTAGGAAGCTGCGCGAACTCGCCTTGATGATCGGCTTGCAGGATGGCGGATTGCGCAAGCTGCACGACGCCGTGAGCATGGCGGGAAAACTCGCCCATGCCAAAGGCAAGCCGGTTGACTTTGAAGCGTTCGAGGTGGCTGCGGAGGTGGTTGGCGCCTTGGCGGGTGCAGCATGAGTAGATCAAGCGAGTATGAAGTAATGAAGGAGCGGATTGCTCGACTTATGGCGCAAGAGTTCCGCGATGACAAGCAAAGCCCGAAAGCGCGACTGACCCTGATCGCCAACAACAACCAAGAAACGGAGAATGACACCATGAACCCCCAGCAAGTGAACGCCGCCCCGCTGATGACTGAAGATGAGCTTGAACAGATGCAGCGCAATCTTGAGCTTGTCGTGCTTGCAAGTGACGCGCTCGCCGGCATCGGCGCAATGCTTTTCCCGGAAGGCAATGCAGCGGATGAGCAGATGAACATGACCCGCCGCAGCGAGGCGTCAGCCGTCTTCACGTTCCTTGGCAAAGCCCTTTATCAGCCGACGCGCGATCTTGAGCACCACGCCGGGCGAGTCATTACGCGGGCCATGGCAAGGTAGCCGAACACCCGCGCGGCGAAGCCCGCGCCGCCAACACTCTGAAACGCCCTGCGCAGCCCGCAGGGCGTTTTTCTTTGGAAGGTGGCGCATCCGTATCACCAAGAGGCCAGCAACGCGGCAGAGCGCCGGATAACGCGCTTTTAACGCTATCGCCAGAGGTGCGCATGTTCCAGATTCGCGGCGCTCGCTCCGACGCTTACCGATGGCGTGAAAGGCTTCACTAGCCTTAACCGACGCGCGCGCGCGTAACTTGTGAAGCGTTTCAGCCGGCGAAGGAAACCAATGAGAAATCTTCCCAGATCAATGCAAGAGCTTGCGCTCCATGTCGGCCTGCCGGCAACTATTGCAATCGTGCGCGAGTATGGCGGGCGAGAACTCATGGTTCCGATGGGGCGGAAAGTCCACCAGCAATGCCCCATCTATTCGCGCCTGATTGAAATCATGGGGGCTTACCCTGCCAAGCGGTTTATGGCGGTCTATGGTGGCGAGCGCATGACGATTCCACGCTGCGCGGCCGCCTTACGCGATGAACGAGACCTGCGCATCATCGCCGAAGCGGATGCAGGGCGGACGGTCGCGCAACTGGCAAAGGATTACGGAATGACGACGAGGAACATATTCAACATTCTTAAACGCTCGCCGGCAGCCAAAGTGCAAGGGCTGGAAGCCGAAGGGTAAAGTTCATGACTGCAAGACTCTTTGAGATTTTCCGGGCTGGCACGCATACGACCATGAGCGGAGAGCTCATAACGTTCTCGGACAACGACTTGCAAAAGATCGCATTTACCTATCCCTGGCGTAATGAGACTAGGGAAACGCTGAATAAAGCGCCAATCTGAGCCGGTGAGCCTCGCAAATTTCGCGATTGCCTATTTTTTAAGCAAATTATCGGTCAATTTTCCGATTTTTCCCCCTGAATCCGTGCTTTTCAGCCCTTTTTCGCCCCATTTCCCGCGCTCAGGACGCAATTTGCCCGTCGAGCGCCAT
>NZ_NHRX01000063.1:139326-202767 GCF_016653115.1 Rhodocyclus purpureus | reverse complement strand
TTTTCCCATGACGCTCACCACAGTCGCTCTTTACGACCGCAGCTCAGGGTGGTTTGGCATCTCCGCCTGATCGGCGACACCGAGGGGCCCGCCCTCATCACTGGTACAGCATGACTTCGCGGACGTTTGCCGCTACGTCTTCTTGGCACACCGACAACTATCTTGACTCAGGGGGCGTGCAGGAGTCCGCCGAAGCGCACGCCGCCCGGCTGGATTCCATGGCATGAGCTACGCGCTGGTTTTTACCGATGGCTACAACCGGCGGGCTTCCCGCTGGCTGAAGAAGCATCCGGAAATGCGCCAGCAGTATCTGAAAACCTTGCAGCTGCTGGAACTGAACCCCCGTCATCCGTCGCTGCGCCTGCACGCCTTGAGCGGTCGCCTCGAAGGCGTGTACGCGGTATCCATCAACCTCTCTTACCGCATCACGCTCGAACTGCTGATCGAGGGGCAGCAGATCATCCCGCTGAACGTGAGCGATCATGATGCGGCATATGGCTGAGCGCTGTCCGCGAGGCCCTTCACCAAGCTCGGGGTGAAGGGACGAACAAGGGCCGCGTCAATAATCCTGGGGTTCGCCCCATCATCCCTCCCCAAAGCGAGAAGCTCATGGAACAGTATCACGGCACCACCATCCTTTCGGTCCGCCGCGGCGACCGCGTCGCCATGGGCGGTGACGGGCAGGTCACGCTCGGCAACATCGTCGTCAAGGGGGGCGCGCGCAAGGTGCGCCGGATCCACGGCGGCAAGATCCTGGTCGGCTTCGCCGGCGGCACGGCCGACGCGTTCACGCTGTTCGAGCGGCTCGAAGCGCGTCTCGACAAGCACCAGGGCATCCTCTTGCGTGCCGCGGTCGAGCTCGCGCGCGAGTGGCGTTCCGACCGCGCCTTGCGCCGGCTCGAGGCCATGCTCGCCGTCGCCGACCGCGAGCATTCGCTGATCATCACCGGCAACGGCGACGTGCTCGAACCCGAGCTCGGCATCGTCGCCATCGGTTCCGGCGGCGCCTACGCGCAGGCCGCTGCGCGCGGGCTGTGGGAGAACACCGAGCTGGCGCCGGTCGAGGTGGTCAGGAAGTCGCTCGAAATCGCCGCCGACCTGTGCATCTACACCAACCACAATTTCACGCTCGAAACGCTCGGCGACGACGCTCCCGCCGCGGGCGCCCAGGCCTAGCTTGGCGCCGTTCCTCGTGCTTCGTCCCTCGTCCCTCAAGCCCTCCGTCCATACAGGTTCACCATGTCGCAAATGACACCGCAGGAAATCGTTCACGAACTCGACAAGCACATCGTCGGCCAGGCCAAGGCCAAGCGCGCGGTCGCCATCGCGCTCAGGAACCGCTGGCGCCGTTCGCAGGTCTCCGAGCCGCTCCGCCAGGAGATCACGCCGAAGAACATCCTGATGATCGGCCCGACCGGCGTCGGCAAGACCGAGATCGCGCGCCGTCTGGCGCGGCTGGCCAACGCGCCGTTCATCAAGATCGAGGCGACCAAGTTCACCGAAGTCGGCTACGTCGGCCGCGATGTGGACACGATCATCCGCGATCTCGTCGAGGTCGCGATCAAGAACGGGCGCGAGCAGGCGATCAAGGGCGTGCGCATGCGCGCCGAGGACGCCGCCGAGGACCGCCTGCTCGACGCGCTGCTGCCGGGACCTCGACCAGGGGGGATCGGTTTCGGCGAGGAACCGCAGCCGACAAGGGCGGGCGAGGATAACCCGACGCGGCAGAAGTTCCGCAAGCGCCTGCGCGAAGGCGAACTCGACGAGCGCGAGATCGAGATCGACCTGGCGGCGGCACCGCTGCGTGCCGAGATCATGGCGCCGCCGGGGATGGAGGACCTGTCGGCGCAGTTGCAGGGGATGTTCCAGAACCTCGGCGCCGGCCGTACCAAGCCGCGCAAGCTGAAGATCGCCGAGGCGCGCCGCCTCTTGATCGAGGAGGAGGCGGCCAAGCTCGTGAACGACGAGGAAGTGAAGCTCGCCGCGGTGAAGAATGTCGAGCAGAACGGCATCGTCTTCCTCGACGAGATCGACAAGATCGCGGCGCGATCGGACATGCACGGCGCCGACGTCTCGCGCCAGGGCGTGCAGCGCGACCTCCTGCCGCTGGTCGAGGGGACGACGGTGACGACCAAGTACGGGATGATCCGCACCGACCACATCCTGTTCATCGCCTCGGGCGCCTTCCACCTGTCGAAGCCGTCCGACCTGATCCCCGAACTGCAGGGGCGGCTGCCGATCCGCGTCGAGCTCGATTCGCTCTCGGTCGCCGACTTCGAGTGCATCCTTACCCAGACCGACGCCTGCCTGACCATGCAGTACCGGGCCCTGCTCGCGACCGAAGGCGTCAGCCTCGAATTCACCGCCGACGGCATCGCGCGCATCGCCGAGATCGCCTGGTCGGTGAACGAGAAGACCGAGAACATCGGCGCCCGCCGCCTGCACACGGTGATGGAACGCCTGCTCGAAGAAGTTTCCTTCAACGGCGGCCACCGCGGCGCCGAGACACTGTGCATCGACGCCGCCTACGTCGACCAACGACTCGGCGAGGTGGCTAAGGACGAGGATCTGTCGCGCTACGTGCTTTAACGAATCCTGCCGTACCCGTCGGTACGGCCGTTTTACCTGTTTGGAATTTTGCGTTTATCATGTGCGCGGTTCACTCCCTCCTGCTCCGGCGACGATTCCTGTCGGGTGGGAGCCGATTTCCAGATCAGGATCCTCCGCACCATGATCGACCACGACAGCTCTTACAAGCACATCTTTTCGCACGCCGAGATCATCGCCGACCTGTTGCGTGGGTTCGTGCGCGAGGACTGGGTCGAGCAGATCGACTACGCAACGCTGGAAAGGGTCAGCGGCAGTTATGTCACTGACGATCTGCGCGACCGCGCCGATGACATCATCTGGCGTGTCAGGGTCAGCGACAGCTGGCTGTATGTCTATCTGTTGATCGAATTCCAGAGCCGGGTCGATCCATGGATGGCGCTGCGCATCCTGGTCTATACGGGTTTGCTCTATCAGGATCTGATCAGGAGTCGGGCAGTGGGCAGCAAGGACAAGCTGCCGCCGGTGTTCCCGATCGTCATCTACAACGGCAAGGGCAGATGGACCGCCGCCCGCGATGTCGCCGAGTTGATCGAACCGTTCCCCGGCAGTCTGGCAAAATACCGCCCGAGCCAGCGACATTTCGTCCTTGACGAGGGGAGGGTTGGTGGAAGCGATTGTCTTCCGGAACACAACACGCTGTCCGAAATCATTCGCCTTGAACTCAGTCCAAGCCCTGCAGCGGTGCGCGCGATCATCGCCAATCTGGTCGATGCCCTGAGCGACGTGCGCTACGACAGCTTGCGCAGGGCGATGGTCCTCTTCATCAATCGGGTGGTGCTCGAGCGGCTCGTTCCCAACGAAAAAATTCCCGAAGTCACGAATCTACAGGAGTTAGACGCCATGCTCGCCGAACGCGTAGTGGAATGGACCGAGAAATGGAAACAGGAAGGCCTGCAGCAAGGCCGTCAGGAAGGCCTGCAGCAAGGCATACGGGAAGGCATGCAGCAAGGCATACGGGAAGGCATGCAGCAAGGCATACGGGAAGGCATGCAGCAGGGCATGCGGCAGGGCAAGCTGGAGGGTGAGGCCGCGGTGCTCGAGCGCCAGCTCACGCGCCGTTTCGGTCCCCTGTCGGTCGAGGTGCGTGCGCGTATTTCCGGCGCCACGCTCGAGCAGCTCGAGCATTGGGCCGACACCATCCTCGATGCGAAATCGCTGGACGAGGTCTTCGTCCAGCACTGATCGATGTGGGGACAGCGTCCTGCTGTCCCCACGCTGGCTATTTGAGCACGCTCTCGCCGGCGTAAAGCTCGGCGACCGTCTCGCGGCGGCGGACGAGGTGCGCATCGCTGCCGTCGACCATGACCTCGGCGGCGCGCGGGCGGCTGTTGTAGTTCGAGCTCATGCTCATGCCGTAGGCGCCGGCCGAGAGCAGCGCGAGCAGATCGCCGGGGGCGAGCGCGAGTTCGCGCGCGCGGCCGAGGAAGTCGCCGGTCTCGCAGATCGGTCCGACCACGTCCCAGGTCTGCGCTGCTTCGTCACGCGGGCGCACGGCAACGATCTCGTGCCAGGCCTCGTACAGCGCCGGGCGCGCCAGGTCGTTCATCGCCGCGTCGATGATCGCGAAGTTCTTCGCTTCGCCGGGTTTCAGGTATTCGACGCGGGAAAGCAGCAGGCCGGCGTTGCCCACCAGGCGCCGGCCCGGTTCGAGCAGGACCTTCAGGCCGCGACCTGCGAGCTTCGCCAGCAGCGGGCGCAGGTAGTTGGCGATCGTCGGTGCCTCTTCGTCCTTGTAGCGGATGCCGACGCCGCCACCGAGGTCGATGTGCGAGAGCGTGATGCCGTCGGCGGCCAGCGCGTCGATCAGCGTCAGGATGCGGTCGAGCGCTTCGGCGAAGGGCGAGGGGTCGAGCAGCTGCGAGCCGATGTGGCAGTCGATGCCTTTCACCGCCAGGTTCGGCAGCTGCGCAGCGCGACGGTAGAGCGTGCGCGCCTCGTCGAAGGCGACGCCGAACTTGTTTTCCTTGAGTCCGGTCGAGATGTAGGGGTGCGTCTTCGCGTCGACGTCGGGATTGACGCGCAGGCTGACCGGCGCGACCTTGCCGAGACGTCCGGCGACTTCGTCGAGGCGCTCGAGTTCGGCGGCCGATTCGACGTTGAAGCAGAGGATGCCGGCGGCGAGCGCCTGTTCCATCTCGGCCGCGGTCTTGCCGACACCGGAGAAGACGACCTTGCCGGGGTCGCCGCCGGCAGCGATCACGCGCTGCAGTTCGCCGCCGGAGACGATGTCGAAGCCGGCGCCGAGGCGCGCGAAGACGTTGAGCACGGCGAGACTGGAGTTGGCCTTGACCGCGTAGCAGACCAGCGCATCGACACCGGCGAGTTCCTGCGTGAACTCGGCGAAGGCGGCGCCTAGTGCGGCGCGCGAATAGACGTAGCAGGGGGTGCCGAAGCGCTCGGCGATCGTGTCGAGGGCGACGTTCTCGGCGTGCAGCACGCCGTCTTTGAGGGTGAAGGGATTCATCGGGCGCTTTCGCTGGGCGTGCTAGGATTGGTGGTCGAACCGGTGGTCGAACCGGTGGTCGCTGCCGGTGCTGCGGGCGGCGTCGCCGTCTTCGCCGGGGCGGCGCCCGGTTTCGGCGGCAGCGTCAGCGGGCCGCGCGTACCGCAGCTGGCGAGCAGGAGGGCGGCAAGAGCGAGCGCTGCGGCGGCGGCAGGCGTCCGGCGCAGGCTGTTGCGCAAGGAAGTGCGGCGCATCGGTGATCAACCCGAAAAAGGAAGAAATGTTAGCACATGAACGAAAGCGAATTTGACGCCCTGTCCGGGGCAACACTGGCACGCATCGAGGCCGCCTTCGAGACGGCGATGGAAGACTCGGCGGCCGAACTCGACTTCGAGACGCCGACTGCCGGCGTGATCGAACTGATCTTCGCCGACGGCAGCCGCATCGTCGTCAATCGCCACGCGGCGGCGCAGGAAATCTGGGTTGCCGCGGCTGCCGGCGGTTTCCATTACCGCTGGGACGGTGTCGCCTGGCGCGACACGCGCGACGGCAGCGAACTGATCAGCGCGCTGTCGCGGCTCATCTCGGCGCAGGCGGGGGCGGAAGTCAATCTGGAGGGGGGTGTCTGACTCGCCTTGCCGTGAAACTGCGAGGGGGTGAAGCAAAGGCGCTGCCGGGAGCAAGTGCGCGTCATCGCGAGCCCGCAGGGCGTGGCGATCCAGTGCGTAGGGCTATGTCCGATGCGGCCGCCAATTGCGGTGAAGGCCTGCCTGCCGCCAGAATTTAGTAGGCCTGTACCGTCATTTAAAGGGCGCTGAGATAGAAGAACGAGCTGGATTGCCACGGCGCTGCGCGCCTCGCAATGACCGAATCGAAGCGAACGAACGCCTTTGATGGCAGTGCGGCGCGCCCGTCAGTCCACCGCCGGCGCGCCGTCGCCGGCCGGCAGTTGCGCCTGCGGTTCGCTGGGGACGCTTTCCTGGTAGAAGATTTCCCTCGCCAGCTTGCCGCCGCGGCCGGGCATCTCCATGCTGACGATGCCTTCCGGTTGCGGCATGACGCTTTCCGGGACGTTCCTGAGGACGCGCGACATGTAGCCGATCCAGGTCGGTAGCGCCGCGCTGCCGCCGGTTTCGCCGCCGCCGAGATTCTTCGGCTGGTCGAAGCCGATCCACGAGCAGGCGGCGACGGTCTGCTGGTAGCCGCAGAACCAGGCATCGACGTGCTCGTTGGTGGTGCCGGTCTTGCCGGCGAGGTCGTGGCGCTTGAGCGTTGCCGAGGCCTTGGCGGCGGTGCCGTAGATGGTTACGTCGCGCAAGAGGCTGTCCATGACGTAGGCGTTGCGCGCGTCGATCGCCCGCGTCTCCTCGTTGCCGGCAGTGACCGGCTGCGCCCGCGCCAGCACGCGGCCCTTCTCGTCGCGGATTTCGCTGACGATGAAGGGGGTGACGCGATAGCCGCCGTTGGCGAAGACCGAGTAGGCGGCGACCATCTGCCACGGCGTCACCGACCCGGCGCCGAGCGCCATCGTCAGGTAGGGCGGGTGCTTGTCGGCGTCGAAGCCGAAGCGGGTGAGATAGTCCTGCGCGTAATGGACGCCGATCGCGTCGAGCAGGCGGATCGAGACCATGTTCTTCGACTTGGCCAGCCCGGTGCGCATCGTCATCGCGCCTTCGTACTTGCCGTCGTAGTTCTTCGGCTCCCAGAGCTGGCTGCCGGTGACCGACGCCGGGAAGGTGATCGGCAGATCCTCGATCACCGACGCCGGAGTGAAGCCTTTTTCCAGCGACGCCGAGTAGATGAAGGGCTTGAAGCTCGACCCCGGTTGCCGCCACGCCTGCGTGACGTGGTTGAACTTGCTGCGGTTGAAGTCGAAGCCACCGACCAGCGCGCGGATGGCGCCGCTCTGCGGGTCGGCGGCGAGGAAGGCCGATTCGACCTCGGGCATCTGCGCGATCTGCCAGGCGCCGCGGTCGTCCTTCTGCACGCGGATCAGCGCGCCGCGCCTGATCCGCTTGTTCGCCGGCGCCTTGTCGTCGAGCATGCGTGCGGCGAACTTGAGTCCTTCGCCGGACAGCGTGACGATCTCGCCGCCGCGACGGTAGGCACGCACTTCCTTGCTGCCGGCGGCGAGGACGATCGCCGGATGCAGGTCGCCGACGTCGCTCACGTCGGTGAGCAGTTCTTCGAGCGCCTCGTCGTGATCGCCCTTGATCGCTGAGAGGTCGAGGTAGGCCTCGGCGCCGCGATAGCCGTGGCGACGGTCGTAGTCGAAGACGCCGCGGCGGACGGCGGCGTAGGCGGCTTCCTGGTCGGCCTTGAGCAGGGTGGTGTAGACGCGCAGGCCGCGCGTGTAGACGTCATCCGGGAAGCGCTCGGCGGCCATCTGTCGCGCCATCTCGGCGACGTATTCGGCATGCACCGCGAATTCGCTGGCGTCGCGCTTGAGCAGCAGCGTTTGTTCGAGCGCCGCCTCGTGCTGTGCCTTGTCGATGTAGCCGAGTTCGAGCATGCGGCGCAGGACGTACTGCTGCCGCAGGCGCGCGCGCTTCGGATTGACCACCGGGTTGTAGGCCGACGGTGCCTTCGGCAGGCCGGCGAGCATCGCCGCCTCGGCCGTCGTCAGGTTGGCGAGCGGCTTTCCGAAATAGATCTGGGCCGCCGAGGCGAAGCCGTAGGCGCGCTGCCCGAGGTAGATCTGGTTGATGTAAAGCTCGAGGATCTGGTCCTTGGACAGGTTGGCCTCGATCTTGAAGGCGAGCATGATCTCGTAGATCTTGCGCGTGTAGGTCTTTTCGGCCGACAGGAAGAAGTTGCGCGCGACCTGCTGCGTGATCGTCGATGCGCCCTGGCGCTTGCCGCCGCCGATGACGTTGGTGATCGCGGCGCGCACCATGCCGAGCGTGTCGACGCCGCCGTGCTGGTAGAAACGGTCGTCCTCCGCAGCGAGGATGGCGTGCTTCATCACCTCGGGAACGTCGGCGATGCGCACGACGGCGCGGCGCTCTTCGCCGAACTCGCCGATCAGCGCGCCGTCGGCGGTGTAGATGCGCAGCGGCACCTTCGGCTGGTAGTCGGTGAGCACCTCGAGCGAGGGCAGCTTGGGGTAGGCCAGCGAGAGGAAGATCGCCCCGACGGCGAGACCGATGGCGGCGAGACCGACGACGAAGACGAAGGGGTAGAGGATCCAGCGGAGAGCGGGCGACAAGGGAGTTCCAGTGTGGGCAAAGCTGAACCCCGCATTATATGCGTCGCCCGCGGTCCCGGCATGGCGCTTGCGATAGAATGCCGGCGTGAATACCCGCTGCCCCACTCCCCACCCTTCCCCCTCGTCGCCGAACATCTTTCTCGTCGGCCTGATGGGCGCCGGCAAGACCACCGTCGGCCGCTCGCTGGCGCGCCGGCTCGGCTACCGTTTCGTCGATTCCGACCACGAAATCGAGGCGCGCACCGGCGTCTCGATCCCGACCATCTTCGAGATCGAAGGCGAGGCGGGCTTCCGCCGGCGTGAAGCGCTGGTGATTGCCGAGCTCGCTGCCGAGCATGGCCAAGTGATCGCCACCGGCGGTGGCGCCGTGCTGCTGCCGGAGAACCGCGAGGTCCTGCGTGCTTCCGGTTTCGTCGCCTATCTGCGCGTGCCGCCCGCCATCCTCTACGAGCGCACGCGCCACGACCGCAACCGGCCCCTGTTGCAGGTGGCCGATCCGCTGGCACGGCTGGAGGCGCTGCACGCGCAGCGCGACCCGCTCTATCGCGAAGTCGCCGACATCATCGTCGACGGCGGACGCGGCAACGCGCAATCGATCACCTGCTTACTGGCCAAGGAGGCCACCCAGCGATGCAAACTCTGAACGTCGAACTCGGCGATCGCTCGTACCCGATCGTCGTCGGTACAGGCGCCATCGCGCGCGCCGACCTGATCGCGGCGGCGCTACCGCAGCCGCGCGCGGTGATCGTCAGCAACGAGACGGTGGCCCCGCTGCACCTTCAGTCCCTGAAGGCGCCGCTCGCCGCCGCCGGCGTCGACACGCTCGAGGTGATCCTGCCCGACGGCGAGGAATACAAGGACTGGCCGACCCTGAACCGCATCTTCGACGCGCTGCTCGCCCATCGCTGCGAGCGCTCGACGACGCTGATCGCGCTCGGCGGCGGAGTCATCGGCGACATGACCGGCTTTGCCGCCGCCTGCTACCAGCGTGGCGTCCCCTTCATCCAGGTGCCGACGACGCTGCTGGCGCAGGTCGATTCCTCGGTGGGCGGCAAGACCGCGATCAACCACCCGCTCGGCAAGAACATGATCGGCGCCTTCTACCAGCCACAACTGGTGCTCGCCGACACCGACACCCTGGCGACCTTGCCCGACCGCGAGTTCCGCTCGGGGCTCGCCGAGGTGATCAAGTACGGACTGATCCGCGACGCCGAATTCCTCGGCTGGATCGAGCAAAACGTCGACGCGCTGCTCGCCCGCGATCCCGAGGCGCTTGCCCACGCGATCCTGCGTTCCTGCCGCAACAAGGCCGAAGTCGTCGCCGCCGACGAGCGCGAGAGCGGCGAGCGCGCGCTGCTCAACCTCGGCCACACCTTCGGCCACGCGATCGAGACCGGCTGCGGCTACGGCGTCTGGCTGCACGGCGAGGCGGTCGCCGCCGGAACCCTGATGGCCGCAGAACTGTCCCACCGTCTGGGTTGGATCGACGCGGCGACGCTGCAGCGCATCGAAGCGCTGTTCGCCCGCTGCGCCCTGCCGGTGCATGGCCCCGCACTCGGCGTCGAGCGCTACCTGGAACTGATGGCGCACGACAAGAAGGTCCAGGACGGCAAGTTGCGCCTGGTGCTGCTCAAGGCCGCCGGCCGCGCAGTCCTGAGTTCCGCGGTGCCGGCCGGCGACATCGGCGCGGCGATCGAAGCGCGCTGCCGCGCCGACTGAATCAAGGGGACGGTATGCTTGATTCGAAATAATCAAGCATACCGCTCCCTTCATGCAGAGGAGGAACGGGCGATGAGCGAAACGACGATTCCACGCGCGGCGACCGGCGCCAGCGGCCTGGCGCCGTGGGCGGCCAGACCGGAGACGACGCGTGGTCGCCGTCACCCGGAAGCACCGCCCGGCGCCGAGCGCAGCGAATTCCAGCGCGACCGCGACCGCATCGTCCATTCGACCGCTTTCCGTCGCCTCGAATACAAGACGCAGGTCTTCGTCAATCACGAAGGCGACCTCTTCCGCACCCGGCTCACGCACAGCATCGAGGTCGCGCAGATCGCGCGTGGCATCGCGCGCGCGCTCGGCGCCAACGAGGATCTGGCCGAGGCCATCGCGCTGGCGCACGACCTCGGGCACACACCCTTCGGCCACGCTGGCCAGGACGCGCTCGACGAATGCATGCGCGAGTACGGCGGTTTCGAGCACAACCTGCAGAGCCTGCGCACCGTCGACGTCCTTGAGGAGCGCTACGCCGCCTTCGATGGTCTCAACCTGTGTTTCGAGACGCGCGAAGGCATCCTCAAGCACTGCGCGCCGGTCGATGCCGAGAAGCTCGGCGAGGTCGGCAGGCGCTTCATCGTCGGCGCCCAACCGACGCTCGAGGCGCAGATCTGCAACCTTGCCGACGAGATCGCCTACAACAATCACGACGTCGACGACGGCCTGCGCTCCGGGCTGATCGGCATCGAACAGCTCGAACAGGTCGGCCTCTTCGCCACCCACGTCGCCGAGGTGCGCCGCCTTTATCCGGCGCTCGCCGGACGCCGCCTGGTGCACGAGACGGTGCGGCGGATGATCAACACCTTGGTCCGCGACCTGATCGCGACCACTGCCGGGAACCTCGCCCGCGTCGCCCCGCAGAGCGCCGACGAGGTGCGCAGTGCGCCGCCGCTGGTCGCGTTTTCCGCGGCGATCCACGCGCAGCAGCGCGAGATGAAGCATTTCCTGCGCGAAGCGCTGTACCGCCACTACCAGGTCCTGCGCATGACGACCAAGGCGCAGCGCATCATCGGCGAGCTGTTCGCCGCCTTCATCGCCGACCCGCAGCTGTTGCCGCCGCGCTACCGCTCGCCCCCCGACGGTGACCGCCCGCGTGCCGTCGCCGACTACATCGCCGGAATGACCGACCGCTACGCGATCAAGGAGCACCGCCGTCTCTTCGCCGTCGGCGAAAGCTGATTCCTTTACGTTCCGGGCACGCTACGTGCTTGTTCCCTCGCGTGGGGGGCGCTCGGATGCCTGCGCACGGGTTTTTTGCGTCGATTTTGCACCGAATTGGGGCGCCTGTTCTTCGGGCGCACCGATTTGGGGCTCTTGTCAGCGAAAACCCTGCTCAAGGCGTTTGTTGTATGGCCCCGGTGGTTACGGTATATTCATCCGCCATTTATTCTTTCCAAGTCGGTGTTTTCCCGGCTTTTTTGACGTCTGGCGCGCCCATCGGCGGAATGGGGCAAGCGCGCCGCGGCTAGTCTTTTGAGGATTCCAGCGTGAAGGATTCGGTTGCAGCCGGGGCAGAACCCGGCGGGGCTTTGCCCGAGCAGCAGGGGCTGTACGACCCGGCCAATGAGCACGACGCCTGCGGTGTCGGCTTTGTTGCCCACATCAAGGGCGCCAGGAGCCACTCGATCGTCGAACAGGGTCTGCTCATCCTGAAGAATCTCGACCACCGCGGCGCCGTCGGCGCCGACCCCCTGATGGGTGACGGTGCCGGCATCCTGATCCAGATCCCCGACGCGCTCTTCCGCGAGGAGATGGCGGCACAGGGCGTGACGCTGCCGCCGCCGGGCGAGTACGGCATCGGCACCGTCTTCCTGCCGCGCGAATCGGCTTCGCGGCTGGCCTGCCAGGAGGAGATCGAGCGTGCAGTGCGCGCCGAAGGCCAGGTTCTCCTCGGCTGGCGCGATGTTCCGGTCAATCGCGAGATGCCGATGTCGCCGACGGTGAAGGCCAAGGAACCCGTGATCCGCCAGGTCTTCGTCGGCCGCGGTCCCGACGTCTTCGTCACCGATGCGCTCGAGCGCAAGCTCTACGTCATCCGCCGCCGCGCCGGCAACGCGATCAAGTCGCTCAAGCTGAAGCACGGCCAGGAGTTCTACGTTCCGTCGTTCTCGGCGCGCACGGTCAACTACAAGGGCCTCCTGCTCGCTGACCAGGTCGGCGAGTACTACCTCGACCTGCAGGATCCGCGCTGCATCTCGGCACTGGCGCTGGTGCACCAGCGCTTCTCGACCAACACCTTCCCGACCTGGGATCTCGCGCACCCGTTCCGCATGATCGCGCATAACGGCGAGATCAACACCGTGCGCGGCAACGTGAACTGGTTCAAGGCGCGCGAACAGTCGATCTCCTCGCCGATCCTGGGCGAGGACCTGAAGAAGATCTTCCCGCTGCACTATCCCGGCCAGTCCGACTCGGCGTCGTTCGACAACGCGCTCGAACTGCTGGTCATGGGCGGCTACTCGCTGGCGCATGCGATGATGATGCTGATCCCGGAAGCCTGGGAAAAGCACACGCTGATGGACGAGAACCGCCGCGCCTTCTACGAATACCACGCGGCGATGATGGAGCCGTGGGACGGCCCCGCCGCGGTTGCCTTCACCGACGGTCGCCAGATCGGCGCGACGCTCGACCGTAACGGCCTGCGTCCGGCGCGCTATCTCGTCACCAAGGATGACCTCGTCGTCATGGCTTCCGAATCGGGCGTGCTGCCGATTCCCGAAGCCAACATCGTCAAGAAGTGGCGCCTGCAGCCGGGCAAGATGTTCCTGATCGACATGGAGCAGGGCCGCATCATCGACGACAAGGAACTGAAGGACTCGCTGGCCAACGCCAAGCCCTACCGCGAGTGGATCGAGAAGATCCGCATCAAGCTCGACCAGGTGCCGGTGGTCAGCGAACTGCGCGAGGTGTCGAACGTGCCGCTGCTCGACCGCCAGCAGGCCTTCGGCTACACGCAGGAAGACATCAAGTTCATCCTCGAGCCGATGGCCGTCAGCGGCGAGGAAGCCACCGGCTCGATGGGTAACGACTCGGCGCTGCCGGTGCTGTCGCCGCGGCCGAAGGTGCTCTACAACTACTTCAAGCAGCTGTTCGCGCAGGTGACCAACCCGCCGATCGATCCGATCCGCGAGGAGATGGTCATGTCGGTGCTCTCCTTCATCGGTCCGAAGCCGAACCTGCTCGGTGTCAGCGACATCAACCCGCCGATCCGCCTCGAAGTGCAGCAGCCGGTCCTCTCCGCCGAGGACATGGAGAAGATCCGCCGCATCCAGAAGTACACGGCGGGCAAGTTCCGTTCGCACGAACTCGACATCTGCTATCCGGTCGCCTGGGGCAACGAAGGCGTCGAAGCACGGCTGGCCTCGCTCGCCGCCGAAGCCGAGGACGCGGTGCGTTCGGGCGCCAACATCCTGATCGTCTCCGACCGCAAGTTCGACGCGCAGCATGTCGCGATTCCGGCGCTGCTGGCCACCTCGGCGGTGCACCAGCATCTGGTCAGGAAGGGCCTGCGCACCAGCACCGGACTGGTCGTCGAAACCGGTTCGGCGCGCGAGACGCACCACTTCGCGCTGCTCGGCGGCTACGGCGCCGAGGCGGTGCACCCCTACCTCGTGCTGGAAACCCTGCGCGACCTGGCCGGGGACGACGCCGCCAAGGCCGACAAGTACTTCAAGAACTTCATCAAGGCGATCGGCAAGGGCCTGTGCAAGATCATGTCGAAGATGGGGATCTCGACCTACATGTCCTACACCGGCGCGCAGATCTTCGAGGCGATCGGTCTGCAGAAAGCCCTGGTCGACAAGTACTTCACCGGAACGCCGTCGAACGTCGAGGGCATCGGCCTGTTCGAGGTCGCCGAGGAAGCCGTCCGCCTGCACCGCCTGGCCTTCGGCAACGACCCGCTGCTCGCCAACATGCTCGACGCCGGTGGCGAGTACGCCTTCCGCGTCCGCGGCGAGGAACACCTGTGGACGCCCGATGCGATCGCCAAGCTGCAGCACTCGACGCGCTCGGGCAAGTACGAGAACTACAAGGAGTTCGCGAAGATCATCAACGACCAGAGCAAGCGCAACCTGACGCTGCGCGGCCTGTTCGAGCTGAAGCCTGCCGGCGCGCCGATCCCGCTCGATGAAGTCGAGCCGGCCAGCGAGATCGTCAAGCGCTTCGCCACCGGCGCCATGTCGCTCGGCTCGATCTCGACCGAGGCGCACGCGACGCTGGCGATCGCGATGAACCGCATCGGCGGCAAGTCGAACACCGGTGAAGGCGGCGAGGACGCGCGCCGCTTCGCGCAGCTCAAGGGCGGCGAGAAGCTGTCCGAGGTGATCGGCGCCGGACGCATCGAACGCGACTACGAGCTGCAGGCGGGCGACAGCCTGCGCTCGGCGATCAAGCAGGTCGCTTCCGGTCGTTTCGGTGTCACCGCCGAATACCTGGTCAATGCCGACCAGATCCAGATCAAGATGGCGCAGGGCGCGAAGCCCGGCGAGGGCGGCCAGCTGCCGGGGCACAAGGTCTCCGAGTACATCGGCTTCCTGCGCCACTCGGTGCCGGGCGTCGGCCTCATCTCGCCGCCGCCGCACCACGACATCTACTCGATCGAGGACCTGGCGCAGCTGATCCATGACCTGAAGAACGCCAACGAGCGCGCGTCGGTCTCGGTCAAGCTGGTCTCCGAAGTCGGCGTCGGCACCGTCGCCGCCGGCGTCTCCAAGGCCAAGGCCGACCACCTGGTCATCGCCGGCTACGACGGCGGCACCGGCGCCAGCCCGATCTCGTCGATCAAGCACTGCGGCACGCCGTGGGAACTCGGCCTCTCCGAGACGCAGCAGACGCTGGTCCTGAACCGCCTGCGCGGCCGCATCCGCGTGCAGGTCGACGGCCAGCTGCGCACCGGCCGTGACGTCGTCATCGGCGCGCTGCTCGGCGCCGACGAGTTCGGTTTCGCGACCGCACCGCTGGTCGTCGAAGGCTGCATCATGATGCGCAAGTGCCACCTCAACACCTGTCCTGTCGGCGTCGCGACGCAGGATCCGGTGCTGCGCCAGCGCTTCACCGGCCAGCCCGAGCACGTCGTCAACTACTTCTTCTTCGTCGCCGAGGAAGCGCGGGAGCTGATGGCAGAGCTGGGCATCCGCAAGTTCGACGAGCTGATCGGCCGCGCCGACCTGCTCGACATGCGTGCCGGCATCGAGCACTGGAAGGCGCGCGGGCTCGACTTCACGAAGGTCTTCCACCAGCCGGCGGTTCCCGCCGAAGTCGGCCGCCTGCACTGCGAGGTCCAGGATCACGGGCTTGCGCGCGCGCTCGACCACCGCCTGATCGAGCTGGCGGCGCCGGCGCTCGAACGCGGTGAGAAGGTCAGCATCGATCTGCCGATCCGCAACGTGAACCGTACCGTCGGCACCATGCTCTCGGGTGAGGTCGCGCGCCGCTACGGCCACGCCGGGCTGCCCGCCGACACCATCCACGTGCGTCTCTCCGGGACCGCCGGCCAGAGCTTCGGCGCCTTCCTCGCGCGCGGGGTCACCCTCGACCTGATCGGCGAAGGCAACGACTACGTCGGCAAGGGCCTCTCCGGCGGCCGCATCGTCGTTCGTCCGGATCTCAGCTTCACCGGCGCCACTGCCGACAACATCATCGTCGGCAACACCGTCATGTACGGCGCGACCGAGGGCGAGGCCTTCTTCGCCGGCGTCGCCGGCGAGCGCTTCTGCGTGCGCAACTCGGGCGGCACCGCCGTCGTCGAGGGCGTCGGCGACCACGGTTGCGAGTACATGACCGGCGGTACCGTCGTCGTCCTCGGCCAGACCGGACGCAACTTCGCTGCCGGCATGTCGGGCGGCGTCGCCTACGTCTATGACGCGATCGGCGACTTCGACCGTCGCTGCAACACGGCGATGGTCACGCTGGAGCCGGTGCTGCCGGCCGCCGAGCAGTCGGCGGGCGAGCCGCGCCACCGCGGCGAGGCCGACGAGAGCCTGTTGCGCCGCCTGATCGAGGCGCACGCGGCGAATACCGGCAGCGCCCGTGCCAAGGAGATCCTGGCGAACTGGGAAGAAGCGCGTTCCCGCTTCGTCAAGGTCATGCCCAACGAATACCGCCGCGCGCTCCGCGAAGCCGCTGCACAACAGAAGGAGGCCGCATAATGGGCAAGCCGACTGGGTTTCTCGAGTTTCAACGCCTGAGCGAAAGCGCCGAGCCGGTCGCATCCCGGCTCAAGCACTATCGCGAGTTCACGAGCCACCTGTCCGACGCCGACGCGCAGACGCAGGGGGCCCGCTGCATGGACTGCGGCATCCCGTTCTGCAACAACGGCTGCCCGGTGAACAACATCATTCCCGACTGGAACGACCTGGTTTACCGCGGCAACGTCGAGGACGCCTTGCAGGTGCTGCACTCGACCAACAACTTCCCCGACTTCACCGGCCGCATCTGTCCGGCGCCGTGCGAGGCGGCGTGCACGCTCGGCATCAACGCCGATCCGGTCGGCATCAAGTCGATCGAGCACTACATCGTCGACAAGGGCTGGGAGAACGGCTGGATCGTCCCGCAGCCGGCGGCCGTGAAGACCGGCCGTCGTGTCGCCGTCGTCGGCTCGGGCCCGGCCGGACTGGCCGCGGCGCAGCAGCTGGCGCGCGCCGGGCACGACGTGGTCGTGTTCGAGAAGAACAGCCGCGTCGGCGGCCTGTTGCGCTACGGCATCCCCGACTTCAAGTTCGACAAGGCCAACATCGACCGCCGCGTCGCGCAGATGGAAGCCGAGGGCGTCGAGTTCCGCGTCAATGCCCAAGTCGGCGGTGAAGGCGAGAACGCGATCGCTGTCGCCGATCTGGTCGCCGGCTTCGATGCGGTGATCCTCGCCGGCGGTTCCGAGAAGCCGCGCGACCTGCCGGTTCCCGGCCGCGAGCTGGCCGGCGTGCACTTCGCGATGGAGTTCCTGACCCAGCAGAACAAGGTCAATGCCGGCGACGCGGTGCCGGGGCAGATCGTCGCCACCGGCAAGCACGTCGTCGTCATCGGCGGCGGCGACACCGGCTCGGATTGCGTCGGCACCAGCAACCGCCAAGGCGCAAAGTCGGTCGTCCAGCTCGAAGTGCTGCCGCAACCGCCGGTACAGGAAGACAAGGCGCTGAGCTGGCCGTACTGGCCGATCAAGCTGCGCACCTCGACCTCGCACGAGGAAGGTTGCCAGCGCGAGTTCGCCGTCGCCACGCAGGAAATCCTGGGCGAGGGCGGCAAGGTGCGCGCGCTGCGTCTGGCGCGGATCGAGATGCTCAATGGCGTGCCGACGCCGATCGCCGGTAGCGAGTTCGAGATTCCTGCCGACCTCGTGCTGCTGGCGATGGGCTTCGTCTCGCCGGTCAAGGCCGGTCTGCTCGAACAGCTCGGCGTCGAACTCGACGCGCGCGGCGCGGTGCGTGCCTCGACCGAAGGGAAGGGCGCCTACGCGACCAGCGTCGCCAAGGTCTTCGCCGCCGGCGACATGCGCCGCGGCCAGTCGCTCGTCGTCTGGGCGATCCGCGAGGGTCGCCAGTGCGCGCGTGAAGTCGATGCCTTCCTGATGGGCGAGAGCCAGTTGCCGCGCTGACCGCTGCCGGGCCGTCGCCGACGGCGGCCCGCGGGCATGACATGGAAGCGGGGTGCTCCGGCCGGAGCACCCCGCTTCTTCCTTTGCGGTACCTCCTCATGGCATAGTGTCGGCCTTTGCGCTCCCTCGCGTCATTGCCGGGGGCGTTCTTCTCCCGTTTCCTCCCGATCCCCACGCCATGAACATCGTCATCCTCGCTGCCGGGCAGGGCAAGCGCATGCACTCCGCCTTGCCCAAGGTGCTGCAGCCGCTCGCCGGCAAGCCCCTGCTCGCCCACGTCATCGACAGCGCGCGCAGCCTGCAGCCGCAGCGCCTGTGCATCGTCTACGGCCACGGTGGCGACACCGTGCGTTCGGCGCTCGCCGCGCCCGACCTCGCCTGGGCGCTGCAGGAACCGCAGCTCGGCACCGGTCACGCCGTGCAGCAGGCGCTGCCGCATCTGGCCGAAGCCGGGCTGACGCTGGTGCTCTACGGTGACGTGCCGCTGATCCGGCAGGCCACCCTGCGCGGACTGCTGCACGCGGCTCGCGACGGGATGGCGCTGCTCACCGCCGAAGTCAGCGACCCGACCGGCTACGGCCGCATCGTGCGCGACGCGGACGGCCGCGTCCTGCGCATCGTCGAGCAGAAGGACGCGAGCAGCGAGGAGCGTGCGATCCGCGAGATCAACACCGGCATCATGGTCTTGCCGACGGCGCGCCTGGGCGACTGGCTGGCGCGCCTGTCCAACGACAACGCGCAGGGCGAGTACTACCTGACCGACCTCGTCGCGCTCGCCGTCGCCGACGGCCTTGCCGTGCATACCGCGTCGGTCGCCGACGCCTGGGAGACCGCCGGCGTGAACAGCAAGCTGCAGCTCGCCGAGCTCGAGCGCGTCGCGCAGGGCCGCATCGCCCAGGGCCTGCTGGAGCAGGGTGTGCGCCTCGCCGACCCGGCGCGGATCGACGTGCGCGGCGAACTCCAGTGCGGGCGCGACGTGTTCATCGACGTCAATTGCGTGTTCGAAGGCCGGGTTTCGATCGCCGAGGCGGCCGAGATCGGTCCCAACTGCGTGATCAGGAACGCGCGCATCGGCGCCGGGACGCGCATCGCGGCCTTCTCGCACATCGAGGACGCGGTGGTCGGCCCCGATGCGGTGGTCGGACCGTACGCGCGCCTGCGCCCGGGAACCGAGCTCGGCGCCGGCGTCCATGTCGGCAACTTCGTCGAGGTCAAGAACAGCAAGATCGCCGCCGACTCGAAGGCGAACCACCTCGCCTACATCGGCGACGCGGTCGTCGGCAGCCGCGTGAATATCGGCGCCGGCACCATCACCTGCAACTACGACGGTGCCAACAAGCACCTGACCACGATCGAGGACGACGTCTTCATCGGCTCCGACACGCAGCTCGTGGCGCCGGTGACCGTCGGCCGCGGCGCCACGCTCGGTGCCGGAACGACGCTGACGCGCGACGCGCCGCCCGAGTCGCTGACCGTCTCGCGCGCGAAGCAGACCTCGATCGGCGGCTGGAAGCGGCCACAGAAGGTCGCGAAGAAATAGTCAATTGAACCCCAACAAGGCAGTTGGCCACGAAATGCACGAAAAAGGCGAAATCATTCATGGGGTTTTACGCTGAATGGAAACAAGCCGATGGGTTAGACACTGAACGACCACAGCCCTATGTTTTGTTTCGTGGCTTTCGTGTTTTTCGTGGATGAAAAAAGATTTCAAGCTTGAAAGCGAGTTGAATCATGTGTGGCATCGTCGCCGCGGTCGCTGACCGCAACATCGTTTCCGTCCTGCTCGAAGGCCTGCGCAAGCTCGAATACCGCGGCTACGACTCGGCCGGCCTGGCGCTGGTCAATGCACAGGGTCTGCAGCGCCTGCGCTCGGTCGGCCGCGTTGCCGAACTCGCCGCGCAGGTTGAGGCCAGCGCGGCTGCCGGCAACACCGGCATCGCGCACACGCGCTGGGCAACGCACGGCGCACCCTGCGAGCGCAACGCGCACCCGCATGTCTCCGGCGGGCTCGCCGTCGTGCATAACGGCATCATCGAGAACCACGAAGCCCTGCGCGGCGAGCTGCGCGCCGCCGGCTACACGTTCACCTCGGACACCGACACCGAAGTGGTTGCCCACCTGATCGCGCACGAGCTGAAGACCGGCGCCGACTTCTTCGTCGCCGTGCGTGCGGCGATGGCGCGCGTCCAGGGCGCCTACGCACTCGCCGTGCTGCGCGAGTCCGAGCCGGGGCGGATCATCGTCGCGCGCGAAGGCTCGCCGCTGCTGATCGGCCTCTCGGAAGGCGCCAATGGCGCGATCGACGGCTACTTCGCCGGCTCCGACGCCTCGGCCCTGCTGCAGGTGACGCGGCGCATGGTCAGCCTGGAGAACGGCGACTGCGCCGAGATCACGGCCTCCGGCTACCGCATCACGCGCGTCGACGGGACGCCGGTCGAGCGACCGGTGTTCGTCTCGCAGCTCTCGGCCGACGCGATCGAGCTCGGCCAATACCGCCACTACATGCAGAAGGAGATCTTCGAGCAGCCGGTGGCGCTGTCGGCGACGCTGGAGATGCTCGACGGCGCGCGCAGCTTCCAGCCCGGCCTGTTCGGCGCGGACGCTGCGGCCATCTTCGCCGACGTGCGCCAGGTGCTGATCCTCGCCTGCGGCACCAGCTACCACGCCGGCCTGGTCGCCCGCTACTGGCTCGAAGCGATCGCCGGCGTCCCCTGCACGGTCGAGATCGCCAGCGAATACCGCTACCGCGAATCGGTCGCCGACCCGCAGACGCTGGTCGTCACCATCTCGCAGTCGGGTGAGACCGCCGACACGCTCGCCGCGCTGCAGCACGCGCGCAGCCTGGGGATGAAGCACTCGCTGGCGATCTGCAACGCGCCCGAGTCGTCGCTGGTGCGCGAGACCGCACTGCGCTTCATCACCCGTGCCGGCCCCGAGATCGGCGTCGCCTCGACCAAGGCCTTCACCACCCAGCTCGCCGCGCTCTACCTGTTGACGCTGGTCCTCGCCAGCCGCCGCGGTCGCCTCGATGCCGAGCGCGAGGCCGCCGAACTGCAGGCCTTGCGCCATCTTCCCGCCGCCGTGCAGCGCATCCTCGCGCTCGAACCGGCGATCCGCGCCTGGGCCGAGCGCTTCTCCGATAAGCAGCACGCTCTCTTCCTCGGTCGCGGCCGGCACTACCCGATCGCGCTCGAAGGTGCGCTGAAGCTCAAGGAAATCTCCTACATCCACGCCGAGGGCTACCCTGCCGGCGAGCTCAAGCATGGCCCGCTGGCGCTGGTCGACCGGCACATGCCGGTGGTCGCCGTCGCGCCGAACGACGCGCTACTCGAAAAGCTGAAGTCCAACCTGCAGGAAGTGCGCGCCCGTGGCGGCGAACTCTACGTCTTCGCCGACGCCGACAGCGAGATCAGCGAGTCCGAGGGCGTGCACATCCTGCGCCTGCCCGAGCACTACGGCGAGCTGTCACCGCTGCTGCACGTAGTCCCGCTGCAACTGCTCTCCTACCACGTCGCGCTGGTGCGCGGCACCGACGTGGACAAGCCGCGCAACCTCGCGAAGTCGGTGACGGTGGAGTGAGCACGGGGAGGGGATGTCGATCGTCCTGGATCGACTATCCCCAGGGATCGATCACCATGACCGGGGCGGCCACGAAGTCCTTCTGGTTGCGCGTGACCAGCGCCAGCCCATGTTCGACCGCAGTTGCGGCGATGATCGAGTCGAAGGCGGCCATCGGCTTGCCTGCAGCTTCAGCACGCGCGCACATCTCGGCCCAGTAGGCAGCCGTTTCTCCGGTAAAGGGAAGCACCCTGTCGCCGAAGCTGCGCGCAAGATTCTCGACCCAGGTCGACAGTTCGTTCTTGCGCCGGGAGGATGGCAACTTCGCAACACCGCGCCGCAGTTCGGCGAGCGTCATCGCGGCGACGAACAAATCGCCGTCCTCCCGCGCTGCGACCCAGGCCAGCACCTCGCTACTTGGCGCAACTTTCACCAACTCCGACAGGACGCAGGTATCGAGCAGGTACTTCACAGCTCGAGCTCCCGGATCGGTTCCACCGATCGCTTCAGGTCCAGCGCCTCCCCACGCGGCGCACTCAGCAGCACATCCCGCAGCGACAATCCCGACTGCATGCGGCGAAACTCGGGCGCGGCGATGATCACCACCGCCTCGTGACCGCGGCGTGTCACCAACTGCGGACCTTCGGCGAGGGTGCAATCGACCAACTCGCTGAACCGGCTCTTCGCCTCCTGTAATTGCCAAGTATGCATGGAGCCTCCTTCATAAACTGGTCAGTCTGGTCAGTATGCTGTGCGTTTGGGGAAGAGTCAATCGTTCTGGCGGCAGGAGGATCATCTGATTTGCTCCTTGCCGGGCGGCAAGCTGCTGCTGCGCCCGGATCAGTCCACGTTCAACACTCAGGTTCAGCGCGGCGTCACGTTACGCCGCAGCACCACCGGCTTGCCACCAAAGCGGAGCTTCGACATCCAGTGCGCCAGTGCCGAGTCCAGGTGGTCGGCATGGCCAGGGAACCAGGCGACCAGGTGGGCCACCAGATCGCGACACAACTCGGTGTTACCCGCGGCCAGCTCTTCGCGCACCTCGGTCACCGACTTCAGCACGGCTGCGTGTTCGTCGATGTGGCAGCCACGTGGCGGAAAGTCGCTTTCTTCCATCCACTGATTTTCCTGCGCGAAGTGCTGCTGGAGGTGGCGCGCCAGCTCGTCCATCAAGGCGGGCAAGGCGGCATCTTCGGCCGCCTGCAAGCGTCCCACGATGGCCACAAACTCTTCGTGGATCTCATCCATGGGCGCATAGCCCAGCAAGAAGGCATCGCTCCAGGTCATGGCTTTGTCGTGATCGGGGGAGTCAGTGGGCGTCATGCTTGGTAGTGTCCTGAGAAGTGTGCAAAAGCCCGGGCGGGCGTGAACATGGCTGATGCTAAGAGCTTGATCGTGCAAGTCGACCTTGATCCCCGGGGAGGGCGCGACCACGAGGAATGGTAATACGGCGCAGTTGTCGGTGAAAGAACTGCTGTCGGGCTGTCGTGACCTGATGAAGACACAGATGAAAGCGGCGTTGGCAGAGGACATCGAGGCCGAGATGGCGGAATTTCCCGGTGCCGCAGCGAGACGCGTGGCGCTTGCCTTGCTGATCGATATCCCGTCCCCGAAATGAAAATGCCCGGCCAGGCCGGGCATTTTCCTGGCAGCTTGCCGGCAGGCAAGCAACTGCGGGGCGGGATCAGCCCATGTTCAGGCCGCCGTTGACCGAGAAGTCGGCGCCGGTCGAGTAGCCGCCTTCCTTCGACGCGATCCAGGAGACGATCGAGGCGATTTCTTCCGGTTCGCCGAGGCGCTTGACCGGGACCGTGGCGACGATCTTGTCGAGCACTTCGGGGCGGATGGCGCGCACCATCTCGGTGCCGATGTAGCCGGGGCTGACCGTGTTGACCGTGACGCCACGGCTTGCCAGTTCCTGCGCCAGCGCCATGGTGAAGCCGTGCACGCCGGCCTTGGCGGTCGAGTAGTTGACCTGGCCGAACTGGCCCTTCTGCCCGTTGACCGACGAGATGTTGATGATGCGGCCCCAGCCGGCGTCGATCATGTCCTCGATCACCTGCTTGGTGACGTTGAACATCGAGTCGAGGTTGGTCGACAGCACCGCATCCCAGTCGGCCTTGCTCATCTTGCGGAACTGGCCGTCGCGCGTGATGCCGGCGTTATTGACCAGCACGGCGACCGGACCGTGTTCGGCCTTGACCTTGGCAAAGGCCTCGACCGTCGACTCCCAGTCGGAGACGTTGCCGACGCTGGCGTGGAACTCGTAGCCGAGCTCCTTCTGTTCGGCGAGCCACTTGTCGTAGTCGCGCGTCGGTCCGCAGCCCGCGATGACCTTGAAGCCGTCCTTGTACAGGCGCTGGCAGATCGCCGTGCCGATGCCGCCCATGCCGCCCGTGACGTATGCAATCTTCTTGCTCATGAAGCCTCCTCTGGAAAATGCCCTGAATCTTCTTTGTCGTAGGATGATACGCCTTCCGGGCGTGCCGGGATACGCCGAGCACGAGCCGGAGCAGACGATGAAAACGGGGTGCTGCCACCTTGCCGCGACGGTGCCGCGGAAGCACTTCGCTTCCGGCAGCCGGTCGCTTGGAAACTACACTGGTCCCGCGCGCGCAGCCGCAGATGCCGGAGTGGCGCTCGGCACGGCCGACGCGGCTACTGCCGGCGCCGTAGGCGGGGCGCTAGGAAATTCCGACCAGGCGCAGCAGGTTCGCGAAGGATTGCAGGCTCGCCTGCGGGTCGTAGCGCGCGAACAGCCGCTCCTGTCTGGCCACCGATGCTGGCGGCAGCGCATTGAGGATGGCCTCCCGTTCCTGCAGGATGTCTGCGTGCATCCGCTCGCTGACGAAGGCGAAGTGGATGGGCTTGAACAGGCCTTCACCATCGGCAACGTGAAAGCGAGGGTAGGCAGGTAGCAGATTGTCGTTGCGGTGGCTTCTCATGACGAGCGGTCGGTGCGGAAAGCGTAAAACACGATTATAGCGCCGTTTAATGACAAGTGTGTTGCAAGCGGCGCCGTTCGCGACGGCGCTTGCTGCAGGACTGTCGCGCTCCCCAGCCCCGTTGACGACTGCTTGCGCCGATGGTTCCATGGCGTCGCGCCGAGTTGTGCATGCGCGGGCGCGCGTTCGCCTGCGCGCATCAGAACAAGTCGATGGAGCCGGTGATCAACTCGCGCCAGAGCGTTGCCACGGCCGCGAGATGGTGCCGGGCGACTTCGCCGACCTGTGCTTCGATCTCCGGCATCGCCGCACCCTGCGCCAGGCGCAGTTTGAGGTCGACGACGGCCGGCTCGTCGATCCGGCGGCCGATCTGTCCGACCAGGTAGCAGTAGGCTTCCTCGACGCCTGCGACGCTGCCGATGACGTCGGCGGCAATCCGTCCGGCGAGCAGGTTGTAGAGCTTGCCGACGTGGTTCACCGGGTTCTTGCCCGCGGCGGCTTCCATGCTCATCGGTCGGTAGAAGGTGATCAACCCGTTGACGCGGTTGCCGCGCCCGACTTCCCCGTCGTCGCCGGACTCGGCCGAGGTGCCGGTGACGGTGAGGTAGAGGCTGTCGGCGCTCTCGCCGTCGGCGGCATTGACCGCGACCTCGACGGCGTGCACGCCGAGTTGCCGCGCCACCGTGCGTGCGACTTCCGCGACCTCGGCCTTGGCCGCCAGATAGGCCGGCAGGTCGGGCAGATGGCAGTCGACCATCGCGCAGGCGACGGTCAGGGAGATCCTCTCGCCGCGGCGGACCCCCATCACCTTGACGTCCTCGCCGATGGCCGGACAGACGCGCTTGAGCGCGGTCGAATTGAGGCTGCGCTCGACCTGCAGCACGAGCCTTTCCAGCGTGTCGAGCGGCGCATAGCCGACGCCGCAGGAGGTGTCGTTGGCCAGCGGCAAAGCCCGCTGGCGCAGGAACAGCTCGGTCAGCTCGCTCGAACCGGGGCGGATGTGGCAGTGCAGGCGGACGTGGCGGTCGACGTCGAGGTGGCGCAGCTTCTCCTTGAGCCAGCGCCGGCTGCTCTCGATCGCGAGTTCCTGCAGCGGAACGCGGGCGCCCATGATCTCTCCGGTCGCCCGCCCGCTGAGGAAGATGTCGATCGGCTGCAGCACCTCGCCGCCGCCGAATCCGGCGCGCGCGCTGCCGCCGCAGAGCAGCCCCTTGTCGACGTTGTGGTGCAGGATCGTTCCGAAATGCTCGAGGTAATGGCGCGACAGGGCGCGGCTCAGTTCCTCGGCCAGCGCATCGCAGATCGTGTCGGGATGGCCGATGCCCTTGCGTTCGACGACTTCCACCGGCTGCACGCCGACGGCGGGAAATTCGAGCGGAGAAATGTGCAGTTCCATTTCAGGCGGCCCCTTGCGCAAGGCATCGTTCGCGATGGTCTTCTCATTATCATCCGAAAAGCCGCTGATGATGCGAAATGCGTATTCAATCCTTGCCTGCGGCGTACCTCGGGGACGACATCGCCCTTTCCGGCCGGGGCCCGCCGCTGCCTCGGCTACAATGAAATTGGCATGGTGTCTGCCGCGTCGGCGGTCGATGTGGCGATGCCTGCTGCTCCGGTCGCCATGGCAGCCGACCGGGATCGCGCTGGCTGCTGCCAGTCTGTCAGGAGGGAGTCGAAAATGTCGCAAGTCACGGCTTACCACGTTCTGTTCTACGGCGGACCGGATGGCTACCAGACCAACCGTGCGCAGATATCGCTCTACGACGCGGCCGGCAAGGTCGTCGCCTACGTCCGCTTCAACGACCCGGGAATGGCTTTCGAGCCGGATGCCGAGTCCGGCGGGATCATCAGGATGCACCTGCCGTCGGCGATGTTCGAGAACGTCATCGACATCCTGCGCAACGAGAAGCCGATCAACGTCTACTTTGCCCAGGGGCGCGGCTTCCTCGGTACCGGTGCCATCGAGCCGGTCGGCGAGGGGGAATAGAAGCTCAGGCGCCCGCAGGGCGCGCAGCGCGTCCCGGAGCGGATTCCGCCGCCGGGTGCGTTCGCTGCGCCCGCATCCTCGATCGGCCGGCATCGCCGTGGCGCTGCCTCCCCGCTAGAATACGCGCCAGCTGCCGCCGGCGGCCTGCTGCTGCCGGCGCGCTTTTTTCGGATTGCAACTTCTTGCGGAGATCAGACCATGGCGATGGACGTCGTCGATTACGAAATTTTCGGTACGGACATGCAGTACGTCGAAGTCGAGCTCGACCCCGGTGAGGCGGCGGTCGGCGAGGCCGGCGTGATGATGTACATGCAGGACGGGATCCAGATGGATACCGTCTTCGGCGACGGCGCGCAGCAGTCGGGCGGCTTCTTCGGCAAGCTGCTCGGCGCCGGCAAGCGCCTGATCACCGGCGAAGGGCTGTTCACCACCGTGTTCCACAACGAGGGGACCGGCAAGCGCCGCGTCGCCTTCGCCGCGCCGTATCCGGGCCGCATCATCGCCGTCGATCTGTCGACCATCGGCGGCACGCTGATCTGCCAGAAGGATTCCTTCCTCTGCGCCGCCAAGGGGGTCTCGCTCGGCATCGCCTTCCAGAAGAAGCTCGGCGCCGGTTTCTTCGGCGGCGAAGGCTTCATCATGCAGAAGCTCGACGGCGACGGCATGGCCTTCGTCCACGCCGGCGGCACGCTGATGGAGAAGACCTTGGTTCCCGGAGAACAGTTGCGCGTCGATACGGGCTGTGTCGTCGCTTTCCAGCCGACCGTCGATTTCGACATCCAGTACGTCGGCAAGATCAAGTCGGCGCTCTTCGGCGGTGAAGGCTTGTTCTTCGCGACGCTGACCGGTCCCGGCAAGGTCTGGCTGCAGTCGCTGCCGCTGTCGCGCCTTGCCAACCGCATCGTGATGTCGGCGCCGGCCGCCGGCGGCCGTTCGGCCGACCAGGGCTCGCTGCTCGGCGCCGGCGTCCTCGGCGGCATCCTCGGCGGCGGCGACGACGACTGATGCCGGAAACGGCAAGCTTCGCCGGGCGCGTCTTCGGCCCAGGCCTGCCGGGAGGCGGGGCGGCGGCCGCAGCACGCTGGCAGGATGCTGCGCTCGTCGTCGTCGTCGCCGACGGACGCGAGATCGTCGCCGCCCGCGTGAGGATCGAGGCCTCCGGCTTCAATGCCGAGCGCGTCCGCCTCGCCTGGTCCGCCGGGCCCGAGGCGGCCGGCGATTACGCGTTCTTCGTCGAGTCGGCCGAGGCGCGCGCACGCTGTGTGGCGAGCGCGCCGGAGGAGCACGCTGCGGCGCTGCGCGCTGCGCTCGGCGCGCAGGCGAAAACCGAGCGGCGCTTCCGTCTCGGCTGGGGCGTGATCGGCGCGGTCCTGCTCCTTCCCTTCCTCGTGCTTGCGGGCTTCGCGCTCAACGCCGACGCCTTGGCGCGCTGGGTCGTCGCCAGGATCCCGGTCGCGCAGGAGGCGGCGCTCGGCGACCTGACGCTGGCGCAGACGCGCACGCAGATGACGCTGATCGAGCGCGGCCCCGCGGTCGACGCGGTGCGCAGCATCGGCGAAAAGCTGACCGTCGGTTCGCCGCACCGCTACCGCTGGTTCGTCGCCGATCGTCCCGACCTCAACGCCTTCGCCGCCCCTGGAGGGGTCGTCGTCGTCTTCAGTGGCCTGATCCGTGCGGCGAAGACCCCCGAGGAACTTGCCGGCGTCCTCGCGCACGAGGTCGCGCACGCCGAGTTGCGGCACAGCCTGCAGGCGATGGCCAAGAGCCTCGGCCTGCGCGCGCTGGTGTCGCTGGCGCTCGGCGATTTCGCCGGCGACAGGATGGCTGGAGCGCTGGCGCAGCTCGGCGAGCTCAAGTACTCGCGCGACGCCGAGCGCGAGGCGGATGCCGAAGGGCTGCGTCGTCTGCTCGCCGCCGGCATCGACCCGCACGGCATGGTGAGCATGTTCGCGACGCTCGCGCGCGGTGCGCCGGCGGACGATGGGGGCGGCGAAGGAACGGCGGAGGAGCGCCGCGTGTCGCCGCCGACGCTGTTGTCGACGCATCCGCCGACCGAGGAACGCCTGGCCAGCCTGCGCCAGATGCTGGCCGGCGAAAACAGGCAGTTCGCGCCCCTGTCGATCGACTGGGCGGCGGTAAAGGCGTCGCTGCCCGCGCGTTGACGTGAAACTGCGAAGGGATGATGCCGCTGCCCCGATCAGCAGCCCGTCATCGCGAGCCCGCAGGGCGTGGCGATCCAGTGCCTAGGGCTGGTATCGGGTCGCCCGTGGATAGCTGCCAAGGGCGAGGAGACAGAAGAACGTGCTGGATTGCCACGGCGCTACGCGCCTCGCAATGACGGGATAGCGGCTCGTCATCCGAGCCGGCAAGGCGTGGCGATCCAGACGGCGCGTCATCGCGAGCCCGCAGGGCGTGGCGATCCAGTGCCTGGGGCTGGTATCGGGTCGTCCGTGGATAGCTGCCAAGGGCGAGGAGACAGAAGAACGAACTGGATTGCCACGGCGCTGGGCGCCTCGCAATGACGGCAGCGGATGGGCGCGTTTCATGCTCCAGGGCGGCGCAACTCGCCATGCCCCTTAGCCCGACGCCGGTGCGCCGCGCGCGCGCCGGCGGTAGTGCGTCGGCGCTTCGCCGGTCCAGCCGACGAAGGCGCGGTAGAACGCCGAGGCGTCGGCAAAGCCGAGGTCGGCGGCGATCACGGTGAGCGGCTGGCGTGTCTTCGCCAGGCGGCTGATTGCCAGGTCGCGGCGCAGCGCGTCCTTGATCGCCTGGAAACTCGAGCCCTCGTCCTCGAGCCGCCGGTGCAGCGTCCGCGGCGACAGGTGCAGCGCACGCGCGACACCGGCCAGCGTCGGCGATTGCGGCAGCGTCGTGCGCAGGCAGTCGCGCACGCGCGCGACCATCTCTCGGTCGCGCCGGTAGAGCGTCGTCAGCCGCCCCGGCGCGCCGACCAGGAACTCGGCGAGCGCCGCCTCGTCGCGGCGCACCGGCAGTTCGAGCAGGTTGGCGGCGAAGCTCGCCACCAGCGTGTCGTCTCCGTCGTCGTCCGGCGCGAGGAAGCGCGAGTCTTCCGTGTAGATCAGCGCGTAGTCGGCGGCGTGCGCCGGCGCCGGGTACGGGAAACTGACCGAGTCGAGTGCGACAGCGCGCCCGACCAGCCAGCAGGCGAGGCCGTGCAGCAGGCGCAGCAGCCATTCGAAAGCGAACACCCTGCCGACCGGCAGCGGCGCGACTTCACGCAGGACGAGCCGGCATTGTTCTCCCTCGCAGTCGACGCTGACGGCGATGTCGGGCAGCAGCACGCGCAGGAAGCGCGCGCAGCGCTCGAGCGCGACTGCCAGCGTCGGCGCGCTGCTCACCGCGCGGCACAGCAACTCGAAGCTGCCGACGCGCAGCGGTACCGAGAAGAGGCCGAAGCCCTCGTCGTCGAGTTCGGCGTTGATCTGGTTGTAGAGCGCCGCGTAGCGTTCGACCGGGATGCGCATCCCGTCGTCGGCGAGGACCTCGCCAGCGATCCCGGCACGGGCGAGGAGCTCCTGCACGTCGCCTCGGCGGGCAACGACGCCGGCGAGGATGCCGCGTACGAAGCCGGCGGCGACGCTGGCGCGCGTGTGCCCCAGCGCGCGTGCTGCAGCGGGGGCGAATCGGCTGTCCGGCTTTGTCACGATGCTTGCTCAGACCTTGTTTTAATTGCGCTTGCAGTTTGGCACAAATTACATGATTTGCGGCATGCCGGGCAATGGTGCGCCTGTCATCATCTCCCTATGATGAAAGATTCAGTCACGCCAACTTCCGACCGGATCGCCGACCATGACCGACCTCTCCATCGCCCCGAAGCTCGCCCCGTACAAGCCGCAGAACAAGGTCCGCTTCGTCACTGCCGCGTCGCTGTTCGACGGCCACGACGCGTCGATCAACATCATGCGCCGCATCCTGCAATCGACCGGCTGCGAAGTGATCCACCTCGGCCACAACCGCTCGGTGCAGGAAGTCGTGAACGCGGCCTTGCAGGAAGACGTTCAGGGGATCGCGCTGACCTCGTACCAGGGCGGGCACGTCGAGTTCTTCAAGTACATGCTCGACCTCTTGCGCGCCAACGGCGGCGAGAACATCAAGGTCTTCGGCGGCGGCGGCGGCGTCATCGTCCCGCACGAGATCGCCGAGTTGCACGCCTACGGCGTTACGCGCATCTACTCGCCCGAGGACGGCCAGCGCATGGGGCTGCAGGGGATGATCAACGACCTCGTCGCGCAGTGCGACGTCGACCTGACCCAGGCCGCACCCGCCTCCGCCGACGCGATCCTCGCCGCGCTTGCCGCCGGCGACCGCCGTGCGCTCGCCAGGATCATCACCGCGCTGGAAAACGGTGCCTACTCCGAAGAAATCAAGAACAGCCTGATCGCCGCCGCCAAGTCGGTCACCGTCCCCGTGCTCGGCATCACCGGCACCGGCGGCGCCGGCAAGTCCTCGCTCACCGACGAACTGGTGCGCCGTTTCCGCCTCGACCAAGGCGACACGGTCAAGATCGCGATCGTCTCGATCGACCCCTCGCGCAAGCGCACCGGCGGCGCGCTGCTCGGCGACCGCATCCGCATGAACGCGATCGAGCACCCGAACATCTACATGCGCTCCCTGGCGACGCGCGACACCGGCAGCGAAATCTCGGCGGCATTGCCCGAGGTGATCGCCGCGTGCAAGTTGGCCGGCTTCGACCTCGTCGTCGTCGAGACCTCGGGCATCGGCCAGGGCAACGCGGCGATCGTCCCATTCGTCGACCGCTCGCTGTACGTGATGACCCCCGAGTTCGGCGCCGCTTCGCAACTCGAAAAGATCGACATGCTCGACTTCGCCGACTTCGTCGCGATCAACAAGTTCGACCGCAAGGGCGCCGAGGACGCGCTGCGCGACGTGAGGAAGCAGTACCAGCGCAACCGCGAGCTGTTCATGCAGCCGGCGGACGAGATGCCGGTGTTCGGCACGCAGGCGGCGCGCTTCAACGACGACGGCGTCACCGCGCTCTATCAGGCGCTGGTTCCCGAACTCTCCGCGATCGGTCTCAAACTCCAGCCGGGCAAGCTGCCGCGTGTCGCCGTCAGGCAGTCGTCGGCGCAGCGCGCGATCGTCCCGGCGCAGCGCGTGCGCTACCTCGCCGAAATCGCCGACACCGTGCGCGGCTATCACGCGCACACCGAGGAGCAGGTCAAGATCGCGCGTGAACGGCAGGCGCTGCGCCTGTCGCAGGGGATCTTCGCGGGCTGCAACAAGCCTGCGGGCGACTTCGACGAACTGATCGCCTGGAAGGACTCCGAGCAGGATCCGAAAGCGAAGAAGCTGCTCGACATGTGGCCGGACACCGTCGCCGCCTACTCGGGCGACGAATACGTGGTCAGGATCCGCGACAAGGAAATCCGTACCAAGCTCGTCTCCGAATCGCTCTCCGGAACGAAGATCAGGAAGGTGATTCTGCCGAAGTTCGGCGACGACGGCGAGATCCTGCGCTTCCTGATGCGCGAGAACGTCCCCGGCTCCTTCCCCTTCACCGCCGGCGTCTTCGCCTTCAAGCGCGAGGGCGAGGACCCGACCCGCATGTTTGCCGGCGAAGGCGACGCCTTCCGCACCAACCGCCGCTTCAAGAAGGTCTCCGAAGGCATGCCCGCGCACCGCCTGTCGACCGCCTTCGACTCGGTGACGCTGTACGGCTGCGACCCCGACGAGCGCCCGGACATCTACGGCAAGATCGGCAACTCCGGCGTCTCGATCGCGACGCTCGACGACATGAAGGTGCTCTACGACGGCTTCGACCTGGTCTGCCCGACCACCTCGGTGTCGATGACCATCAACGGACCGGCGCCGATCATCCTCGCCTGCTTCTTCAACACCGCGATCGACCAGCAGATCGCCAAGTTCGGGCGTGACAACGGCCGCCAGCCGACCGAGGACGAGATCGACAAGATCCGCGAATGGACGCTGAAGAACGTGCGCGGCACCGTCCAGGCCGACATCCTCAAGGAGGACCAGGGCCAGAACACCTGCATCTTCTCGACCGAGTTCGCGCTGAAGATGATGGGCGACATCCAGGAATATTTCGTGCACAACCAGGTGCAGAATTTCTACTCGGTGTCGATCTCCGGCTATCACATCGCCGAGGCCGGCGCCAACCCGATCAGCCAGCTCGCCTTCACGCTGGCCAACGGCTTCACCTACGTCGAGTCCTACCTCGCGCGCGGCATGCACATCGACGACTTCGCGCCGAACCTGTCCTTCTTCTTCTCGAACGGCATGGACCCCGAATACTCGGTGATCGGCCGCGTCGCGCGCCGCATCTGGGCGGTGGCGATGAAGAAGAAGTACGGCGCCAACGAGCGCAGCCAGAAGCTGAAGTACCACATCCAGACCTCCGGCCGCTCGCTGCACGCGCAGGAGATGGACTTCAACGACATCCGTACCACGCTGCAGGCCTTGATCGCCATCTACGACAACTGCAATAGCCTGCACACCAACGCCTACGACGAGGCGATCACGACGCCGACCGAGGAGTCGGTGCGGCGGGCGATGGCGATCCAGCTGATCATCAACCGCGAGTGGGGCGTCGCCAGGAACGAGAACCCGAACCAGGGCGCCTTCGTCATCGACGAACTCACCGATCTCGTCGAGGAGGCCGTGCTCAAGGAGTTCGAGGCCATCGCCGCGCGCGGCGGCGTCCTCGGCGCGATGGAGACCGGCTACCAGCGCGGCAAGATCCAGGAGGAGTCGCTCTACTACGAGCACAAGAAGCACGACGGCTCGTACCCGATCATCGGCGTGAACACCTTCCTCAACCCGAAGGGCAGCGTGCAGCAGGAGATCGAACTCGCGCGCTCGACCGAGGAAGAAAAGCAGTCGCAGATCCAGCGCCTGCGCGACTTCCAGCAGCGCAACGCGGATCAGGCGCCGGCGATGCTGGAGCAGCTCAGGCAGACCGTGATCGAGAACGGCAACGTCTTCGCCGTGCTCATGGACGCGGTGCGCGTCTGCTCGCTCGGCCAGATCACCGGCGCGCTCTACGAGGTTGGCGGGCAGTACCGGCGCAGCATGTAAGCCGGCTGTGGGAGCGGCAGCCGCGAACGCGCGCGCCGCTCCCGCGGAAAAATCTCGCGCTTTGCGCTATCTTCCGGCCTGCGCAATCAGGAGGACGGAAGATGAGCAGGGAAAGCACGTGCAGGGAAGAGCGGGCGGTCTACGGTCGCGAACGCAGCGGCTGGGAAAGGCTGGACCCGGCCAGCGTGTCCGGGCGAGGGCTGCGCGTCGCGCTGTGTTTCGCGCTGCTCGGCGAACGCCTGTCGAACTATTACGAGTACGGCCAGTGGCTGACCGAAGCGCAGGGCGCCAGCCTCTGCGCCGAGTGGCTGGCGCGCTCGCGGCGCAGCCTGCCCCTGGCCGAGCGTCGGCAACTGTCGACGGTGAGCGACGAACTGGCGCGGCAGATCGCCGCTTCGCTGTCGCGCGAGGCGGGGCTGCAGACCGCGCACGAGTTGAGGGAAGCGCTCGACCCGAGCCATCATTCCGAGATCGGCCAGATCTTCATGGTCGAGTGCGAGCGCCGGCTCGAAGAACTTCCCGGATTCGCGAGCCTCGGCCGCTAGCCCGTGTCCGAGCGCTACCGCCTCGGCTTCTGGCTCGCCATCGGCGCCGCCGTCGGCTTCTCGGCGAAGGCGGTGTTCGTCAAGCTCGCCTATCTGGTGCCGACGCCCGCGGCAGCGCCGGTCGACGCGGTGACCCTGCTCGCCTTGCGCATGCTCTTCTCCGCGCCGGCCTTCGGCTTTGCGGCGCTGCGCACGCAGGGGGCAAACCCCTTGTCGCCGCGACAGTGGCTGGCGCTGGTCGGGGTCGGGCTGCTTGGTTTCTACGGGTCGAGCCTGCTCGACTTCTGGGGACTGCTGTACATCTCGGCCGGTCTCGAACGCCTGATCCTGTTCACCTATCCCAGCCTGACCCTGCTGCTCGGCGTCGCCTTCTTCGGCAAGCGCCTTGGCCGGCGCGAAGTGCTGGCGCTGCTGCTCACCTACCTCGGCATCGCCGCAGCCTTTGCCCACGACCTGAGTCTCGCCGCAGACAGTGAGGCGGTATGGATCGGCGCCGGCCTGGTCTTCGCGTCGAGCTTCTGTTTTGCGCTCTACATGCTTGCCAGCAGCAGCTTGATCGGCCACCTCGGCAGCATCCGCTTCACCGCGCTGGCCATGGGGGTGGCGACCGTCGGCGTCGTCCTGCACTACCTGATCGCGCGTCCCTGGCCGGAACTGCTGCAACAGCCTTGGCCGATCTACGCGCTGGCGGCGGCGATGGCTTTATTCTCTACGGTCATCCCGGTGTTCATGCAATCGGCGGCGATCCAGCACATCGGCCCCGGTCGCACGGCGATGATCGCCACGCTGGGGCCGGTGGCGACGCTATGGCTGAGTTGGTGGCTGCTCGACGAGCCCGTCTCGCTGTGGGCACTGCTCGGGGCGACGCTGGTCATCGCCGGGGTGGCGCTGATCGGGCGGAAGTGAGCTGCCGTGCTCCGCCCGAACGGAGGAGGGCGGCCCAAGTCAATGACTGCTGCTGTTGTACCTGCCCGGTGCGATGATGTCGTCGGGATCGAACACCGCCTTGAGGCGGCGCACGCTGCGCCAGTACTCGTCGTCGCCGACGATGTCCTGCATCATGTCGGCACGGGCGCGATAGGGTTCGAGTCCGTGGCGGCGGATGCAGGCGAGCATGTCGTCGGCGCAACGATGCGCGCGTTCGACCTCCCCGGGCTGCGCGCGGTCGAAGAGCAGGTTGATGACGGCGACCATCGAGGTCGTGGTCTCGATGTTCAGGGTCATGTAGAGCGGGTGCCCGTGGCGCGCGGCGGCCGCCTCGAGATCCCTGACGACGGCAACCACCGCCTTGCCGTCGAGCGGCAGCGCCGGGTTGACGAAGAGCAGGCCGCAGTTCGACTCGTCGAGCGCCTTCGCCGGCAGGTCGGCACGTCCGAACTTCCAGAGCAGGTTGTCGATCGCGACGTCGGTCGGAATCCCGAGCGCCAGCGCATGCAGCGGCTTGATCGAGAGGATCGCGGCGGCGTTGGCGCGGGCGAAGGGGATGAAGCGCAGGGCGTGGGTGAGCGCGTAACCGACCGCGAGCAGGGTATTGGTGATCACCATGAGCCTGGCGTAGCGGCCGATCCTCTGCCGGATCTCGCGCAGCGCGGCGCGCACCTGCCCCGCGTTGCCGGTCACCGAAGCGAGGCTGGTCCATTCGTCGGGGGCGATGATCCTGATCGCCGTCTCGGCTTCCGCGAGCGCGCGCTCGGGCGTGTAGCCGCATTCCTTTTCCAGGTAGCTGCTCACGCCGTAGGCCAGCGTCGACTGCGTGCGTGCCTTGTTGCCGATGTGGGTGACCGAGGTGAGCAGGCCGTCGCGCTTGAGCCGCGCCAGTTCGTCGATGAATTCGGCGAGGTGGGCGACGTCGCGCAGCGCCAGCGAAACGGCAACTTCCTTCGGGCGACGCGGAATCAGGCGGAAGCACGCGCTGGTGACGATGCCGAAATTGCCCTGGAAGAACAGGCCGTCGAGGATCGGGCCGAGGCCGTAGGGGTGGCAGTGCGCGAGCGGCGATTCCTCGCCGAGCCGGCGGAAGCCGGTGCGCAGGATCTCTCCCGTCCCGGTGACGATCTCGAGCCCGAACACGTCGTCCTTGCGCGGCCCGAAGTAGCCGACGCCGCGGTCGAGCGCGTTGCCGAGCAGGCTGGTGTCGGCGCCGGCGCCGGTGACGTTGAAGGTCAGCTGCGGGCACTTCTCGGCGAGGAAGGCGGCCAGCTGCGCCTGGGTGACCCCGGGTTCGATGACGGCGACCGGGTTGTCGAGCGAAATCTCGTCGGCGTTACGGATGCGATCCATCCGCGAGAGGTCAACCAGGACGTTGGCGTCGGTGACCGGCGAGCGCGAGCCGTAACCCCAGTTGAGGCCGGTCGATACCGGATAGAGCGCCCGTCGCTCGGCACGGTAGCGCCTGACCAGCTCGACCACCTCGGCGACCGAGGCGGGCTGCTCCCGGCCCGAGATCGGGCGGGCAATTCCCGTGACGTTGCTGTTGTCCAAGGCTTCCATGGCAAGGGTTCCGCAAGGCCGGTATCGAAGCGTACATCATACTGTCGATGCCGGCCTCGGGCTCGGACGCCAATGTGTCACGTACTCCTGCGGCGGCGCAGCGTGCCCATGCCCAGCAGACCGAGCGCCACGAGCGCCAGGGAGGCGGGTTCCGGGAGCGACATGCGCCACTGGCCATTGGCGGACAATATCAAGTCCTCCGCGGAAACCGGCGCAGTGTAGTTCGTCCCGTACGCCACATTGATCATGTCCAGGACACCCTGCTGCGATCCCGCTTCAACCTGGGAAAGATCGGTCGTTGAGAAGCCAAATGTCGATTCTGCGCCCAGTGCGCCGCCCGGGGTTGTGCTGTTAACAGCGGTCCGCCAGTAGCCCGGATCGAGATAGGTTGCTTTCCCGACCAGCGTCGATTTTCCGTTTGGAACAGCGTTGCCGTCGACGCTGCCACCGTTGCCGATGATGTCGAAACTGGCGATCTGCTTGGTCCAGAGACCATAGTCTGAATAAACTTCGATCTTTCCGCCGGTGAAGGTGATATTGCCACCCGCCCCTGCTAGCGCCCCGTTGCCGGGACCATAGAACTTGACGCCTATGTTTAGAAGGGTTGGCTTGCCTATGCCATTGGCGCCCACAACTTCGGCGGTGCCTTGCTGGTAGAAGGTGAAGGTCGTGGGGCTGCTGAACGTGTTATCGACATACAGCGTGCCCATGATATCAAGCCATTCCCTGACGTACACCGGCGCGGTCCCGCCGGCGCCATCCGGGTCGAGAAAATACGAAACGTACGCATTTGCGCTTCCGCTCACCAAGGCAGAGGCGATGGCAAGAGCGAGCACGGATTTCTTGATGGTTTTCATGATTGCATCTCCGCAACGGTGGGACTTATGACAGAGGGGGCTACCCTGTGGTTGGCGAGATGAAAAACGCATATTCCGTGCCAGTCGTTCAAGTGCCTGATATTCATGGTCTTGCAGAATGGTGGTGGTCTGTCGGTGGGCGGCGTGTAAAGTTTTCCGACAGCGGCTCCGCTCATTGATCGTCCTGCTCGAAGCTCGCCTCTCCGGGCGAGTGGCTGTGCGGCTGACGCCGGCGAGCGCACACGCGCGGGAGGCTGCGGACTCAGAAGCTGTAACGCACTTCGGAATAAACCCGGTCCTGCCGGTCGTAGCGCCCGAACATCCCGAGCGGGGGGCCGGTGAAGATGTCGGCGCCGAATACCCAGCGCCAGTTGCGCTCGAAGTTCCAGGAGAGGCGTGGCCGGAACAGCCAGTCGGTGCGGTTGAAGCTCGAGATGAGCAGCGCCTGGGCTTCCCAGTTGCCGGAGAACTTGCCCTTGAGCAGGACGCTGTAGCCGTTTTCCTGTGCGTCGGGGATCAGCCAGGGGTTATGGTCGAAGAAGCGGCGCTGGAAGACCTGCACGTTGAGGCTTTTTTCGGCGGGCAGCGTGAACTCGAGGCCAGCCGCCCAGTCGAGCGTGTCCTGCCGGGCGACGCCGTCGGCGTCGCTGAGGTCGAGCACCGTGAACTTGCGTCCGCGCGTATGGACGGCCTCGCCTTTGAGTACGATGTCGCCGAAATCCTTGGCCAGCGTGCCGCCGACTTGCTCGATGCGGTCGTGCCTGGCCTGAAAGATGAACGGCGAATCCGGCGCGACGATCGGTTCGCGATAAAAAGTCGGGCTGATGTCGGTGCTGCGGTAGTAGAAACCCGAAATGTCCCAGCCGTTCTTCAGCAGCGACAGGCGCAGCCCCCAGTTCATGTTGTCGGCGTTGCGCTCCGGGCGCAGTTCCTGCCGGTACTGCGCCACGGCGCCCGGAGGCAGCGTTTGCCAGGGGTAGAACTCGGCGCCCGGCTTGCCGATGTTGTCGTAGCTGGCGACAGGAATCCACAGCGCCTCGGCGTGGAAGTCCCCCGAGAAATACTCGGCGCGCGCGGCCCATTGCGGGATGCGCATCTGGTCGAATTCGGGCAGGATGAATTCGCGCTGGTCGCGCGCCGAGACGACGTCGGCGAAGAACAGCCCGACCATCTCGCCCCAGACGACGTGCTGGCGTCCGACCCGGAAATCGAGGCCGCCGGCGCTGAAGTCGAGGTAGTTCTCGCGCAGTTCGAGGTTCGTGCGCTGGTTGCGGGCGACCTCGCTCGCGTAGTGGTCGTCGATGCTGTAGACCGCGTCGTAGTCCACGCGGGCGCCTATTTTCCATCTGAGGCCCTCGCCGAACGAGCCCTGGCTGCCGAGCTCGGCGCGTGTGCGCAGCTTCGACCAGTGCACCGGCGAGGCGGTCGTGCGCGCCGCCTCGAACTGCAGGAAGCCCTTGACGCCCGGGCCGCTGGCTGCGCCCGGCATGGGCAGATCTTCGCCGAAGAGCGAGTCAGCATCCTCGGCGGCCTGGGCAGCGAGCGTGAGGCAGAGCCCGCAGCCGAGGGCCAGGAGGCGATGAAAGCAGGCCATGGATCGCTCGCCGGCGTCGCTCAGTCTTCGCGCTGGCCCGTTGCGGGCGCGGGCTCGGCGGGCCGCTGCGCCGGCGTCAGTTGCCAGTTGCCTTCCTCGTCGCGCACGCCAAAGGCCTTGATGGTCCCGTCCTCGCACTGGATCAGGCGGTTGGCGTGGTCGATGACGGCCTGGTCGTGGGTGGAGAAGATGAAGGTGGTGCCGAGTTGCCGGTTGATCTGCTGCATCAGCTTCAGGATTTCGAGTCCGGTTTTCCGGTCGAGGTTGGCGGTCGGTTCGTCGGCGAGGACGATCGCCGGATGGACCGCCAGCGCGCGGGCGATGGCGACGCGCTGGCGCTGGCCACCACTCAGCTGGTTGGGACGGTTGTTGGCGTAGCGGGCGAGGCCGACCAGGTCGAGGAAGTGATCGACGCGGCGCTTGCGTTCCTCCGGCGAGACGTCCTTGCGGCGCAGCAGCGGATACTCGACGTTTTCGGCGGCCGAGAGCACCGGCAGCAGGTTGAAGGTCTGGAAGATGAAGCCGATCGCGTGTGCGCGCAGGTCTGCCAGTTCGTTCGCTGACTTTGCCGAGACGTTCTCCTCGTTGATGAAGACGGAGCCCCGGCTCGGGCGGTCGATGCAGCCCATCAGGTTGAGCATGGTCGTCTTGCCGCTTCCGGACGGCCCCGAGATGGCGAGAAAGACACCCGCTTCGATTGACATCGTAATATCATCGAGTGCGCGAACGGTCTGCTCGCCCAGCATATAATCCCGATAGACGTGCTCCATGCGGACGACGCTGTTCATGGTTGGCTCGATCCGTGGCTGAAAAGATTGAATACCTGCGAGGAGGTTGCCATGTCACGCACTTACGCCAAGAAGCTGCAGCGCTGGGCCACCGTACTGGGGGCCGCCATCGCCTTCTCCTCACAGTCTTTCATGGCCTGCGCGCAGGACGCTGCCATGGCGCAGGCCGACGAGGCCTATGCGCGCAGTATAGTGGAAAAGGCCGACCAGGTTCGCTTCCCGGCCGAGGCTTTCCAGGTTGACATCGTCATCAATACTGCGCAGCCCGAGCGGGCGCTCGAAACGCGCAAGTACCGGGTCCTGTCCAAGGGCAACGAGAACACCATCGTCATGATCACCGAGCCGGCCTCCGAGCGCGGCCAGATCATCCTGATGAAGGGGCGCGACCTTTGGGTGTTCATGCCCGAGGTGTCGCAGCCGGTGCGCATCTCGCTGGCGCAGCGCCTGACCGGGCAGGTGGCCAACGGTGACCTGGCGCGGGCCAACTTCGCCGGCGACTACAATCCGAAGCTGCTGCGCAGCGAGACCATCGATGGCGAGAGTTACCTCGTGCTCGAGCTTGCCGCGGTCGATCGCAGCGTGACCTACCAGAAGGTCGTCTACTGGGTGAATCAGAAGAACTCCTGGCCGCTGAAGGCCGAGTTTTACTCGCTGTCCAACCGCCTGCTGAAGACCTGCCGCTACGAGAACTTCCGCACGCTCGCCGGCAAGGTGCGCCCGACCCGCCTGGTGATGGAGGACGCTCTGCGCAGCGGCGAGAAGTCGGTGCTCGAGTACAGCGAGATGAAGTTGCGTGCCCTCGACGACAAGATGTTCACCAAGGATTACCTGAAGAAGCTGCAGTGAGCCTCGCGGCGGTCGTGTGTGCCGCAGGCGAGGGGCGATCCGCCGCCAGTATTCGATGACAAAAGCCTGAAAGGCGCGCCGCTCGGGCTATGCTGAAGGAAGGGCGGCCCCGCCCGCAGCCGCCGCAGCCAGCAGCGCAGCACGGAGCAGCAATGAACACCTTCGTCACCGATCTCAGGCTGTCGATCCGCAACCTCTCCCGCAATCTCAACCGGAGTCTGGTTGCCGGCCTCACCGTGCTCGGCGGCGTCGTCGCCTACCTGCTGGCCGGCGGCTTCATCAACTTCATCTTCTTCGACTTGCGCGAGGCCACGATCCACTCGCAGCTCGGCCACGTGCAGATCGTCCGCCCCGGCTATTTCGAGAAGGGGATTGCCGATCCTTATTCCTTCCTGCTGCCGGGCGCCTCGGAGGAACTGAAGGCGATCGAGGCGCTGCCTGAGGTGAGCAGCGTCACCCCGCGCCTGGCGTTCAGCGGGCTGCTCAGCCACGGCGAAGTCACCATTCCGTTCATCGGAGAAGGCGTCGATCCCGAGCGCGAGCGGCCGATCAGCAAGCGGTTGGAGATGATCGCCGGTCGCGACCTGGCCCGGGCGGACGCGCGTGAAGCCATCCTCGGTGCCGGCCTGGCGCGCAGCGTCGGGGTAGTCCCCGGCGACAGCATCGTGCTGCTGGCGACCGCTGCCAACGGTGGCGCCAGCGCCGTCGAACTCGAGGTGGTCGGCATCTTCCGGACCGTCACCAAGGAGTTCGACGACAACGCCCTGCGCATCAGCATCGCGCAGGCGCGCAAGCTGATGCGTGTCGAAGGTGCCACCTCCTGGGTTGCCTCGCTGCAGGACACTGAGCAGACGGGGCCGGTCGTCGAGCGCTTGCGCGCACGGCTGCCGGTGGCCGATTTTCAGGTGCTGTCCTGGTCCGACCTGGCCGACTTCTACAACAAGACGGTCGCACTGTTCTCCAAGCAGGTCGGGGTGATGAAGCTCATCATCGGCCTGATCATCGTGCTGACCATCTCCAACACCCAGACCATGAGCGTTCTCGAGCGCACCACCGAGATCGGCACCAGCATGGCGATCGGCGCCCGGCGCAGCGAGGTGATGCGTCTGTTCCTGACCGAGGGCGCGCTGCTCGGACTGACCGGTGGCGCCGCCGGCGTCGCCATCGGCACCCTGCTCGCCGCGCTCATCTCCGCGATCGGCGTGCCGATGCCGCCGCCGCCGGGAATGGCTTACGGTTACGACGGCAGGATCCTGGTCAGCAGCGCGCTCGCCACCGATGCTCTGGTGCTGGCGCTGGTGACGACGCTGCTGGCAAGCGTGATGCCGGCCTGGAGGGCAAGCCGAATGAACATCGTCGATGCACTTCGCTGCAACCAGTGACATGGCCAGCACCTTCCTTTCCCTCGCCCTGCGCAACGTCTTCCGCCAGCGCGCGCGCTCGCTGGCGACGCTGTCGGCGATTGCCATCGGCGTTGCCGGCCTGATCCTTGCCGGCGGCTTCGTCCAGGACATCTTCATCCAGCTCGGCGAAGCGGTCATCCAGGCGGAGACCGGGCATATCCAGGTGACGCGCCAGGGCTACCGCGAAGGCAAGGCGCGTGCCCCCGAGCAGTACCTGATCGACGCGCCCGAGCAGCTCAAGGCCAGCCTCTCGGCGGCAGCGCCCGGAATCGATCACGCGATGGCCCGGCTGGCCTTCCGCGGTGTCCTCAACAACGGTCGTCGCGACCTCGGCATTATCGGCGAAGGGATCGAGGCCGACGCCGAGGCCGGCATCGGCACTTACCTGCGTTACGTCGAAGGGCGCGCGCTGAAGGACAGCGACGAGGACGGCATCGTCGTCGGCCAGGGAGTTGCCCACTCGCTCGGCTTGAAGGTCGGCGACCGCGTGACGCTGGTGATGACGCTGGCCGAAGGTGCGGTGAATACCCTCGACTTCGAACTCGTCGGCGTCTTCGAGAGCTTCTCGAAGGACTTCGACGCACGCGCCGTGCGCATTCCGCTCACCGCTGCCAGAATCCTGATGGATACGGCTTCGGCGCACGTGATCGTCGTCATGCTCGAGCATACCGGGGACACCGCCGCCGTTGCCGCCAGCCTGAAACGGCAGCTTGCCGGCGCCGGTTTCGAGATCAGCACCTGGAACGAGCTGTCCGATTTCTACGACAAGACGGTCAAGCTCTACGAGCGGCAGTTCGGCGTGCTGCGTCTGATCATCCTGTGCATGGTCATCCTGAGCGTGGTCAACAGCATCAACATGACCCTCTTCGAACGTACGCGCGAGTTCGCCACCATGCGCGCGCTCGGCGACCGATCGAGCACGATCTTCCGGCTGATCATGAGCGAGAGCCTGTGCCTGGGCGTCATCGGCGCCCTCGTCGGCATGGCCTGCGGTGTCCTGGCCGCGCTCCTCATCTCGGCCATCGGCATCCCGATGCCGCCGCCGCCGAACGCCAACCTGGGGTACACGGCCCTGATCCGCATCGTTCCGCTCGAAATCGTCATCGCCGGCGCCATCGGCTTCATTGCCACCGTGCTCGCCACCGTCGTCCCGGCGCAGCGGGCCGGCCGGCTCGACATCGTGGACGCCCTGCGCCACGGCGTGTGAAGCGGCGCTGCCGCGGGCGCTCAGTGCGCTGCCTGTAGCATGGACTGCGGGACGTCAGCGCCGCCGAGCAGGCCGACGACGCCCTCGACCGACCAGGCGATCAACAGCGTTCCAGGAATCATGCCGAGCAGCGTCCCGATCAGGAAATCGCCAAGGCGCAGGTGAGAGGCGCCGGCCACCATGTTGACCACGGCAAACGGGGCGATCGGCAGCATCCTGATGACGATCATCGCCACGATGCCGCGCCGGGCCAGGCGCTCGCTGAGGGCGTTCACACGCTCGCCGGCGAGGACGCGCAGCGCCCCGTGGCCGAGGGCCTTGCCGAGGGCAAAGCTGGTCGCCGCCCCGAGCGAAGCGCCGATCAGCACGTAGGCGCTGCCCGCCCAGGGGCCGAAGACGATCGCCGCGACGACGATGATCACGCCCAGCGGGACGGCGACGACGCTGGCGACGACGATCGCGCCGAGCGCGGCCAAGGGCCCCATGCCGGCACCGAGCCGGCGCAGTTCATGCACCAGACGATCGACCTCGAGCCACTCGCCCAAGGAAGTCCAGCGCCAGGCGATGACGCTGCCGATCAGGGCGAGCACGAGGAGCACGAAGGCGGCTGCCTTGATGCGCAGCGCGCGGGTCTGCGGTGGCCTATCCGGCGGGCGCCGCATCGGTGCGCTCCCTGGATGTGCGTAAGGCAGCTGCCAGATGCTGGACCTTCGCTTCCTCGAAGATCGAACCGTGCATGCCCTGGATCTGGAGTTCGATGAACTGCTCCGCGAACAGACGCCGCCACGGCCTGAACAGGAAGCGTTCCAGGCGCAGCAGACCGGACGACTTGATCAGGGTCACCGGACCGGCGAACGCTCCGACGCGATAGTCGGCCAGCGCCGCGATCTGCGCGCGCAGTCCGCGATCGCCGAACAGGGCGCCGAGATGCCTGCCGTTCAGGCTCAGGTCGTAGGCGTTCAGGCGGCGCGTCAGCCAGCCGAGCACGCGCCAGAGGACGGCGCTGCGGAAGAGGGGGCCCGGATAGATGGTGTCGACCAGGCACAGCCCCCGCACGCGAAAACCCTTACCCTGCAGTTGCCTGGCGGTTTCCAGCGCGGCGAGTCCGCCGATCGAGAAGCCGGCGAGGATTCCCGGTTGTGCGCGCCTGGTGATCTGTTCGGCATAGATCGCGGCGAGTCCGGCAAAGCCGACGAAGGGCTGCTCGGTCGGCGGCTGCAGCATGAACAGGTCGTAGTCGTCACCGAGCGCGGCGGCGAGATGCCGGAAGCGGATCAGGTCGCCGTGGCCCGAGGCAGCAAAATAGAGCGGCACGCTGCCCGGGTGTCGCCCCAGATGCAGCATGATGCGGCCGCTGTCGGTCTCCGCCGACTCCTCCCCGAGCGCCAGGGCAAGCTGCTCGACGGTGGGGTTCTCGGTCAACACGAACAGCGGCACCGGCCGTCCGGCCAGCTTCTCGACGCCGGTTAGGATGTCGAGCGCAGCCAGGGAGTCGCCGCCGACGTCGAAGAAGTTGTCGGTGACACCGAGCTCGGTACGCTTCAATGCCTTCTGCCACAGGAGCAGAAGGGACTGTTCGAGCGGAGTGGCCGGCGCCCGGGAGGCCTCCGTGATGGCGGCGATCCTTGTTTCGGGCAGCAGGTCGTAGGCGATCTTGCCGCTGACGCGCAAGGGCAATTCGGGGAGGACGCTGATCTGCGCCGGCAGCATGTAGTCGGGCAGGTGGGCGAGCAGGTGGGCGCGGACTTGCTTGGCCGAGAGCGCGGGGGAGCCGGCGACCCAGGCGTGGATGACGGTCCGGCCGTCGCTGTCGACCAGCTTGACTGCTGCCTGAGCGACTCCGTCGAGCCGCTGCATCACCGCCTCGATTTCCTCGAGTTCGATGCGGTAGCCGCGCAGCTTGACCTGGCGGTCGATGCGTCCGAGGAAGTGCAGGTTTCCGTCGGTGGCCAGCCAGCCGAGGTCGCCGGTGCGGTACATGCGCTGTCCGGGGAAGAAGGGGTCTTCGTGGAAAGCCTCGCGATCCAGTTCCGCACGGTTCAGGTAGCCGCGGGCGATCCCGCTGCCGGCGATATAGACTTCACCGGCGACGCCGAAGGGCAGCAGCTCCCGCTGCGCGCCGAGGACATAGACGCGCGTAGCGTCGATCGCCCGCCCGACCGGAAGCCGGCCTGCGGCAGGCTCGCGCGCACAGTCCCAAGCGGTCGCGAAGATCGTCGCTTCGGTCGGGCCATAGACGTTGAACAGGCGCGCGCCGGTTTCGTCGACGAAGCGCCGGGCCAGGTCGGCGTGCAGGACCTCGCCGCCACAGCAGGCCACGCGAAGTTTCAGCGCCGGGCGATCCGTGATCGAATCGAGCAGGCCGTGCAGCGTCGACGGCACCAGGGCCATGAAGGTGACCCCGTGCCGCACCACGAACGCCCCCAGGCGCTTCGGCGAAATCCGCCCTGGGGGCGGCAGGGCGACGCTGGCGCCACGGATCAGGGGGACGAAGAGTTCGATCAGCGACGGGTCGAAGGTCGCCTGCGTGCATTGGCCGCTGCGATCGGCCGGGCCGATCTCCCAGGTGCGGGCGATCCAGTCGAGCCGCTGCGCCAGAGCTGCATGCTCGATCATCACCCCCTTCGGACGACCCGTCGATCCCGAGGTGAACAGGACGTAGGCCAGGTCGGCAGGCTGCGCACGACTCGCATGCGCGTCCGCCGAGCACTCCGGCTGCGGCGGAATCGCCAGCACGCGGGTGGAGAGCGCGGCAAAGTGCGTTTGCAGCGCGGTCTGCACCAGCAGCACCAGCGCGCCGCTGTCATCGAGGATGGCCTGCAGCCGGTTCGCCGGCAGGTGCGGGTCGAGCGGCAGGAAGGCGCCCCCGGCCTTGCTCACGGCGAGGAAGGCCGCCAGCATCTCCGGCGAGCGTTCCATCGCCACCGCGACGATCCGGTCGGCAGCGGTGCCGAGCTCCTGCAAGGTACGCGCCAGATGATTGGCCCAGCGCTCCAGCGTCAGGTAGTCCAGGCTGCCGCCGTCCCAGACCACGGCGGGTGCGGCCGGAGACAGCGCGACCTGCCGTTCGAACTGGCGAATGTAGGGGGCGACCGGCCCGGCATGCGCCTCCTGGCGCCCGGTCATCGCCCGGAACTCGGTCGGCGAGAGCAGCGGCAGCGCCGCAACCGGGTGCTCCGGGTTCCCGGCCATGAACTGCAAGAGGTGCTCGATGCGCTGGCCCAGGTAGTCCACTTCCGGTGCCGAAAAGTAGCGCTGGCTCGCTTCCAGCGTCAGTTCGATGTCGGCATCCGCCTGGAATTCGCAGATCGTGATCCCGAGCGGATAACGCGCGCGCCCGGAAAATATCTGGCGGCTATCGACGAGGCGGGCCTCGCCGAAGCTGAGGTCGTAGTCTTGCCGCTCGTAGGAGAAGAGGATGTCGAAGAGGCTGTCCCGATGCTGGCGGATCGCCCCCAGTTGCTTGGTCAGTTCGCTGAGCGGGTAGCGCTGGTGGGGAAGCGCGTCGGCCAGCGACGCAGTCACGGCGGCCACCAGCTCGCGCACCGTCATCCCCGGCAGAACCCTGACGACCAGCGGAAAGACCATGACGAACATGCCGAAGGTCGGCAGATAGCGCCTCTGCGCACGGTTCAGGGTCGGCAGCGCGATCACCACCTCCTGCCGCCCGTAGGCCCTGGCGAACCAGGCGGCGAGCACCGCGATGAAATAGGGGAAGAGGCGGACGCCGGCCTGTTTCAGCGACTGCGCCAGCAGGTCGTAGCGCGCGCGTGGCAGGCGCCGCGTGCCCAGGTGCGCCATCTGGACGGCGGCCATCGGCTCGCCCGGGTGGCGTGGCTCGAACAGCGGCTGCGGCAACTCCGGCAGCTGTTGCTGCCAGAACAGTCCATCCGCGGCGAACTCGGGCGAGTCCCGGTAGGCGAGCGACTCGGCGACGAAGCGTCGGTAGCCGGGGTCGTTGTGCGGCGGTATCGGCTCGCCTCTGGCCAGCGCATTGTAGATCCTGCTCCAGCGCTGCATGAGCTGCGAGGTGCCCCAGCCGTCCATGACCAGGTGGTGGAACTGGATGGTCAGGCCGTGCAGGCTGTCGTCGTGGCGGAGCAGGGCACAGCGCCAGGGCGGGGTTCCGTCGAAGGCAAACGGGGTGTCGATCCACTTCTGCCACCAGTCGCGCATCGCCGTGCGCGGATTTGCCTCGTCGGACAGGTCGACCTGCTCGAGCGGCGCCGCGTGGCTGGCGAGCAGTTCCTGTCCCCCGGACCAGCGCGGCACCAGGCGCAGGGACTCGTTTTCATCGGTCAGTACCTGCAGGGCCGCGCGCAGGAGCCCGACATCGAAACGCCCCACGAGATAGGCGCCACCGCCGATGTTGAGGTGCGTGCTGTCCGGCCAGGCGCGCTGGTCGAGCCAGACCTCGAGTTGGCTGAGCGAAAGCGGCAGCTGTTCGGCAGCGGGCGTCAGGTCTTTTTCCATCGCGGGATCTCCTCGAGCGCATGGCGATAACCGATGTCGGCGATCTCGGTCGCCCGGCCATAGGCGGTGAGCGGGTACCCCGACACCGGTGGCAGCATGCAGAAATCGGCGCCGGCCATGGTCCGCCCACGCATGCTGATGCTTCCGACATGACCTGCGCGGTAGAGGATCGAGAAGATCGAAGGGCGAAAGCCCGGCTTCCTGGTCAGGTGTCCCTTCAGGGTGTTCAACACCGACAGGTGCTTCAGCTGCGGGTCAACGCTCATCCTTTCGCAGACATCGACGTCGACCGCGATGATCGTTCCGTTGCCGCGGCGCCGCTCGTGCGGGGTTCCGAGCCGGGTGCGCATTGCCGCGACCGGGACGTTGTCGAGGATCGCACCATCGACGAGCAGGTCGCCATGGTGCAGTACCGGCGGCAATAGACCCGCCGGCGAGTTGCTCGCCAGCACCGCGCGCCAGAGCGGTCCGCTGTCCTGAACGGTCGTGCACGCGGCGCTGAGATTGCAGGCGGAGGCAAAGAACGGGCACCACAGTTGTTCGATGTCGAGGTCGCCGAACATCCGGCGCAGGTCGCGTTCAAGGCGCCTGCCCGAGAGCAGCGAGATGAGCGGCAGTGTCGGCCGCTCGCCGCCACGGGTGAAGCGCAGCGTGCGTTCGAGAATCTCGTCGAGCGGAACGCCACATGCGTATTGCGCGCCGATCAGCGCGCCCATGCTGTTGCCGCCGACGAGGTCCACCGGGATCGAGAGCTCTTCGAGCGCGCGCAGCACGCCCAGATGCGAGAAGCCGCGTGCGCCGCCGCCGCCCAGCACCACGCCGACCGCGCGGCTGGTCAGGAATCTCGCCAGGCGCGCGTAGTCCTGCCCCCGCCCGGCACGAAGTGGATAGACGCGTTCGACTTCGTGTGTTCCCTGCCACAGGGGCAGGTCGGCGGGTCGTTCGGCCTCGGCCCGATGCATCAGGGCCAGATGCTTGCGCTTCATGACGAAGCCGGCTTCGCGCGCGAGTGCCGCCTCGATCGGTGCCAGGCCGACGGGTTCGTCGGCACTGGCCGCGAACACCAGCTGGTCGGACTGTCGGAACGCACGCAGGGTGCGCGCCGATGGCGTGTCGTCGGTTTCGAAGACGAGATAGTCGAAGCGGCTTTCCAGTGCGTCGAAGTGCGCCGCATCGAGTTCCTCGTGCCGCAGCAGCGCCGTCCGCCCATGCGGACGCAGCGCATCGGCGAGACCGCTGGCGATTTCGGCAGACAGCCTGCGGTCGCGAAGCGGAACCACGACGAAGGTATAGGCACGATGAGCTTCCTGCAGTCGGTCGACGTGACGCAACTGCCGATAAACGGCATTGACGAAAACCCTGTTCAAGGCAACTGGGTGACGCTGTAAAAGTGAATCGAAGCTGCGATAGGTGAGCAGGGCGACGCAGGAATCGCGCAGCGCGGTGACGTCGGCGAACAGTGCCTGGCGCAGGATCATGCTCGCTTCGCCGGTGGTTTCGCCCGGAGAGATTTCGTTGTAGAGGCGAACCGATCCGTCCGTATCGCGGCGCGACACGCGCAGCCGACCGCTGACCACGATCAGCATGCTGTCGGCGACGTCGCCCTCGCGCAGCAGCTGTTCGCCACCGTGCACCGACTTGACTTCCAGTTCCTGCGCCAGATCGAGCAGCACCTCTTCGTCGAGCTTGCCGAGCACGAGACTGGAGCGCAGTACCTCGATCAGGCCTTCGGGCAAATCCGCCATGTTTCGCCTCTGGGCTTGCAAAATTCGCCCGCGCGGAGAAGGCAAGAGACGCGAACGCTCCCCGGTGCAGGCCAGGTCCGCATCATGCCGCGGCACACCTCATGCACGCCGCATCCGATAACGGGTTACCAAGCATGACTCAGGATTGATGACAATGCAATGGGTGCGGATGCCGCTGCGACAAAACTGCGGCGCCCTGCAAGGATTTCACTGTCCGTAATTGCGCAGCCCTTCCAGGTCGAGCACGGTGACGCTGCCGTATTCGACGCGCACCAGTCCGGCCTCGGCGAGTGCGCGCAGCGCACGATTGACGCGCTGGCGCGAGACGCCGGCGAGGAAGCCGAGCTCCTCCTGCGAGATCTGCAACTGCCTGCCGATTCCCGGATGGAGTACCGGGTTGAACATCGACAGCAGGCCGCGTGCGAGGCGTGCCTCGATGTCGAGCAGTCGCTCGTGCTCCATCATGCCGATGAACTGGCCTAGCCGCTCGTTGAGATGCCTGAGCAGGAAGTGGTTGAAGGCGAGGTTGTTGTCGAGCAGCGACTGGAACGCCGCACGGCTCATGAAGGCGATGCGCGAATCGCGCAGCGCGATCACGTCGTAGCGCCGTCGCTCCTTCTTGAGCAGAGAGCCCTCGCCGAGCCAGCCGCCGCTGGCGACGCCGGTGAAGGTGGTGGTCTTGCCGCAGAGGCCGTTGCAGGTGATCTTGACCAGCCCGTCGATGACGCCGATCCAGTGCTCGACCGGCTCGCCCTTCATGCAGACGTAGGCGCGCGCCGGGACCTTGCGCACGACGATGCTGGCCTTGATCCGCTCGCGCTCGGCATCGGGGAGCTCGCGCGCCCAAGGTGAGGCGCTCAACATGTCGTCAAGCGAACGCATTTCTTCCAGATCCCGTCAAATGTCAATTGCGCGACAATTGTAGCGCCGCCGCGCGCTTAGACTTCGCGGCAGCAGCATAAAAAGCCGGCAAAAAGCCGGCGTACAAGACTTCGGCGCAGGGCTTCGGGGCCCGGCGAAAATCGGAGGAGACGACATGCCCGAAACGGCAGCCTGGCAGGCGCAGGATACCTTTCCGCGCCTGCTTCTCGAGCACGCCCGCGTGCGTGGCGGCAAGGCCGCGATGCGCGAGAAGCATCTCGGCATCTGGCAGACCTGGAGCTGGGGCGAAGTCGCCGAACGCGCCGGCGCACTTGCCTGCGGGCTGGCCGAACTCGGCCTGCGCCGTGGCGACAACGTCGCCATCATCGGCGACAACCGTCCGAACCTGTACATGGCGATGCTCGCCGTGCAGTGCCTCGGCGGCGTCCCGGTGCCGCTCTACCAGGACGCCGTCGCCGACGAGATGAAGTTCGTGCTCCAGGACGCCAGCATCCGCTTCGCGCTGGTCGAGGATCAGGAGCAGGTCGACAAGCTGCTCGAGATCAGGGAGCAGCTGCCGGCGCTCGAACACATCGCCTACGACGACCCGCGCGGCATGCGCCACTATGCGCAGCCCTTCCTCCACGACATCGAGGCGCTGCTCGCCGTCGGCCGCGTGCGCCAGCAGGACCACCCCGATTTCCTCGGCGAGGAGATCGACAAGGGGGGCAGCGACGACGTGTCGGTGATGCTGTATACCTCGGGGACGACCGGCAAGCCGAAGGGCGTCTGCCTCACGCACCGCGCCTTCATCAGCGCGGCACAGGGTGGCGTCGAATTCGACCGCCTCGGCCCCGACGACGAGGTGCTCTCCTACCTGCCGATGGCCTGGGTCGGCGATCACCTCTTCTCGCTGGCGCAGGCGACGGTCGCCGGTTTCGCGATCAACTGCCCGGAGTCGGGCGAGACGGTGATGAACGACCTGCGCGAGATCGGCCCGACCTACTACTTCGCGCCGCCGCGCGTGTTCGAGAACCTGCTGACGCAGGTGACGATCCGCATGGAGGACGCGAGCCCGTTGAAGCGCCGGCTGTTCGACTACTTCATGGCCGTCGCGCGGCGCTGCGGCGCCGACATCCTCGACGGCAAGCCGGTCGGCGCCGGCGACCGCCTGCGCTACGCGCTCGGCAATGTCCTCGTCTATGGGCCGCTGAAGAACGTGCTCGGCATGAGCCGCATCCGCGTCGCGTACACGGCGGGCGCGGCGATCGGCCCCGACCTGTTCCGCTTCTACCGCTCGATCGGGATCAACCTGAAGCAGCTCTACGGCCAGACCGAGACCTGTGCCTACGTCTGCCTGCAGCCCGACGGCGAGATCAAGTTCGACTCGGTCGGCAAGCCGGCGCCCGGCGTCGAGGTGAAGATCGCCGACAACGGCGAGATCCTGGTGCGCGGCCCGAACCTGCTCAAGGAGTACTACAAGCGCCCCGACGCGACCGCCGAGGCGCTCGACGGCGAAGGCTACTTCCTCACCGGCGACGCGGGCTTCTTCGACGAGGACGGGCACCTCAAGATCATCGACCGCGCCAAGGACGTCGGCAAGCTCGGCAATGGCGCGATGTTCGCGCCCAACTACATCGAGAACAAGCTCAAGTTCTTCCCCTACGTCAAGGAAGCGGTCGCCTTCGGCCACCAGCGCGAACACGTGTGCGCGTTCATCAACATCGACATCGGCGCCGTCGGCAACTGGGCCGAGCGGCGCGGCATCGCCTACTCGGGCTACGCCGACCTCGCCGGCAAGGCGGAGGTCGGCGAGCTGATCCGCCAGTGCGTCGAGCAGGTCAATCAACAGCTCGTCGCCGAGGGCATGCTCGCCGATTCGCAGGTGCATCGCTTCCTCGTCCTGCACAAGGAACTCGACCCCGACGACGACGAGCTGACGCGCACGCGCAAGGTGCGCCGCAACTTCGTTGCCGACAAGTACCGCGTGCTGATCGACGCACTCTATTCGGGGCTCGATTCGCAGTACATCGAGACGCTGGTGCGCTTCGAGGACGGTCGCACCGGCAAGGTCGCCGCCGACCTCAGGATCCACGACGCGAAGACCTTCGCGGCCGAACGCCTGGCCGCCTGAGCGCGCCGCAACGTTTGCACAGGGACTGCCATGAGTGGAAGAAAAATCGGCGAAGTCATCCTCGACCTGCAGAACATCTCGCTGCGCTTCGGCGGCGTCAAGGCGCTCACCGATATCTCCTTCGACGTCCGCGAGCACGAGATCCGCGCCATCATCGGCCCGAACGGCGCCGGCAAGAGCTCGATGCTGAACGTGATCAACGGCGTCTATCACCCGCAGGAGGGAAAGATCTTCTGGCGCGGCCAGGAGCGCCGGAAGATGGAGCCGCATGAGGCGGCGCAGCAGAACATCGCGCGCACCTTCCAGAACATCGCGCTGTTCAAGGGCATGAGCGTGCTCGACAACATCATGACCGGCCGCATCACCAAGATGCGCGCCAACTTCATCGAGCACGCGCTGTGGTTCGGCCGCGCGCGACGCGAGGAACTGGAGCACCGGCGCCGCGTCGAGGAGGTGATCGACTTCCTCGAAATCCAGCACATCCGCAAGACACCGGTCGGGCGCCTGCCCTACGGTCTGCAGAAGCGCGTCGAACTCGGTCGCGCGCTCGCCGCCGAGCCGGCCATGCTGCTGCTCGACGAGCCGATGGCCGGCATGAACGTCGAGGAGAAGCAGGACATGTGCCGCTTCATCCTCGACGTGAACGACCAGTTCGGCACCACCATCGTGCTCATCGAGCACGACATGGGCGTGGTCATGGACATCTCCGACCGCGTCGTCGTCCTCGACTACGGCAAGAAGATCGGCGACGGCGTCCCCGACGAGGTCAAGAACAACGAGGACGTGATCCGCGCCTATCTCGGCGCCGGTCACTGACTTGCGGCAAGGCGCAGGGAGGAACCATGAACTTTTTCTTCGAGGTACTGATCGGCGGACTGCTCAGCGGCGTCATGTACGCGCTGGTCGCGCTCGGTTTCGTGATGATCTACAAGGCTTCCGGCGTCTTCAACTTCGCGCAGGGGGCGATGGTCTATCTGGCCGCGCTGGCCGTGGTCGGCTGCATGGAGATGGGGGCGCCGCTGTGGCTCGCGGTCATCCTGGCCTTCGCGATCATGACCCTGTTCGGCATCGCCACCGAGAAGTTCGTGTTGAGGAAGCTCGTCAACCAGCCGCCGATCGCGCTGTTCATGGCGACCATCGGGCTCGCCTTCTTCATCGAAGGGCTGGCGCCGCTGCTCTTCGGCAGCCAGCCGCGCGCGCTCGACCTCGGCATCGTCGACGAGCCGATCGCCTGGGTGCTCGACAACTGGAACATGGTGATCTCGAAGTTCGACCTGGTCGCCGCCGCCGTCGCCTCGCTGCTGGTGGCGACGCTGGCGCTGTTCTTCCAATACACGCGCGTCGGCCGTGCGCTGCGCGCGGTTGCCGACGACCACCAGGCGGCGCTGTCGATCGGCATCCCGCTGCAGCACATCTGGGCGATCGTCTGGGGCGTCGCCGGCTTCGTCGCGCTGGTCGCCGGGATGATGTGGGGTGCGCGCAACGGCGTCCAGTTCGCGCTCACCTTCACCGCGCTGAAAGCCCTGCCGGTGCTGATCCTCGGCGGCTTCACCTCGGTCCCCGGCGCGATCGTCGGCGGCCTGATCATCGGCGCTTCCGAGAAGCTCGCCGAGATCTACATCCCGCCGGTCCTGCAGGACCTGTTCGGCGGCAGCTTCGGCGGCATCGAGGGCTGGTTCCCCTACGTGCTCGCCTTGCTCTTCCTGCTGGTACGGCCCGAGGGGCTGTTCGGCGAGAAGCACATCGACCGCGTCTGAGAGTCTGAGAGAGGGCAGAAGACATGCTTTACCGTGAAGCCGGCCAGTTCAAGACCAGTTACACCGCCGACCAGCAGCTCTTCCCGATCCGCCAGGATCGCATCGGCGTGCTCGTCCTGCTCGCCATCGCCTTCCTCGGCGTTCCCCTGTTCGCCAGCGACTACTGGTTCTCGGCGATCCTGATCCCGTTCCTGATCTTCTCGCTCGCCGCGCTCGGGCTGAACATCCTGACCGGCTACGCCGGCCAGCTCTCGCTCGGCTCGGCGGCGTTCATGGCGGTCGGCGCCTACGCCGCCTACAACTTCCAGCTGCGCATCGAAGGCATCCCGATCCTCGTCTCCTTCGCCTGCGGCGGGCTCTGCGCGGCGCTGGTCGGCGTCCTCTTCGGCCTTCCCTCCCTGCGCATCAAGGGCTTCTACCTCGCGGTGGCGACGCTGGCGGCACAGTTCTTCATCGTCTGGTGCCTGACCAAGTTCCCGTGGCTGTCGAACAACTCGTCGTCGGGGGTGATCTCGACCCAGCAGCTGATCATCCTCGGCCATGAACTGAAGACGCCGCTCGAGAAATACCTGCTGGTGCTCGCCATCGTCGTCGTCCTCGCGCTCGCCGCCAAGAACCTGGTGCGCTCGGCGACCGGACGCGCCTGGATGGCGGTGCGCGACATGGACGTCGCCGCCTCGGTGATCGGCATCAAGCTGCTGCCGACCAAGCTGCTCGCCTTCGCCATCAGCTCGTTCTACTGCGGCGTCGCCGGTGCGCTCTATGCGTTCTGCTACCTCGGATCGGTCGAGCCCGACGGTTTCTCGCTCGACATGTCGTTCAAGATCCTGTTCATGATCATCATCGGCGGCGTCGGTTCGATCATGGGCAGCTTCCTCGGTGCCGCCTTCATCCTGCTGCTGCCGATCTTCCTCGACGTCGCGCTGCCCTTCCTCGCCGGACTGTTCGGGCTGCCGTTCTCGAGCGCCACCGTCTCGCACATCCAGATCCTGCTCTTCGGCGCGCTGATCATGTTCTTCCTGATCGTCGAGCCGCACGGTCTCGCCCGCCTGTGGCAGATCGGCAAGGAGAAGCTGCGCCTGTGGCCGTTCCCGCACTGAGCCGCCGCACCACTCGTGTCATCCCCGCTGAAAGGAGACCCACCATGAGCCGCAAACCCGCATTCGCCGTCGCTGCGCTGTCGCTTTCCCTGCTCGCCCAGGGCGTGCTCGCCGCGGAAGAGCAGTTCTTCCCGATCCCCTCCTACCGCGTCGGTCCCTACGGCGCCAACGGCCAGTCCTTCTACGGAGGCTTCATCGACTACCTGAACTACGTGAACCTCAAGGAGAAGGGCGTCAATGGCGTGCAGCTGACCTGGGAGGAGTGCGAGACCGAGTACAACAACGCCAAGGGGGTCGAGTGCTACGAGCGGCTGAAGGGCAAGGCGGCGAAGTCGTCGGGGCCGATCCACACGATGTCCACCGGCATCTCCTACGCGCTGATCGACAAGACGGCGCAGGACAAGCTGCCGCTGGCGATGATGGGCTACGGCCGCACCGACGCGGTCGACGGTTCGGTCTTCCCCTACGCCTTTCCGCTGGTGACGACCTACCAGATGCAGGCCTCGGCAGTCGTCAGATTCGTCAAGGACAAGCTCGGCGGCAACCTTGCCGGCAAGAAGATCGTGTACCTGTACCACGACTCGGCCTACGGCAAGGAGGCGATCGTCGCCATGGAGGCCGAGGCCGCGCTCAACAAGTTCGCGCTGGTGCAGATTCCGGTCGCGCACCCCGGCAACGAGCAGGGGGCGCAGTGGCTGAGGATCCGCCAGGAGAAGCCCGACTTCGTCGTCTTCTGGGGCTGGGGCGTGATGAACCAGACCGCCCTGAAGGCCGCGCAGAAGGTCGGCTACCCGCGTGACAAGATGGTCGGCTCGTGGTGGACCGGTTCCGAGGAAGACGTGATCCCGGCCGGCGACGCCGCCAGGGGCTACATGGCGGCGACCTGGAACGTCGCCGGCAAGCAGGTGCCGGTGATCGCCGACATCGAGAAGGTGGTCTATGGTGCCGGCAAGGGCAACCTGCAGGACAGGTCGAAGATCGGCTCGGTGCTCTACAACCGCGGCGTCTCGGCGGCGGTGCTCTCGGTCGAGGCGCTGCGCCGCGGCCAGGAGAAGTTCGGCAAGGGGCGCGCGCTCACCGGCGAGCAGACGCGCTGGGCGCTCGAGAACCTGGACATCAGCGAGGCGCGCCTGAAGCAGATCGGCGCCACCGACCTGCTGCCCGAGATCAGGACCTCCTGCGCCAACCACGAGGGCTCGGGCAAGGTGAAGATCCAGCAGTGGGACGGCGCCAAATGGGGGCCGGTGTCGGGCTGGATCGAGGGCAACAAGGCCCTGATCCACCCGCTGTTCCAGGCCTCGGCGAAGCAGTACGCGAAGGAGAAGGGAATCACTCCGCGCGACTGCAGCAAGGAGAAGTAGTCGCCATGAGCGAAGCCACCGCCCTCGCGTCCTCCCCTCATCTGTGCGTCAACAACGTCGAGGTCATCTACGACCACGTGATCCTGGTGTTGAAGGGCGTCTCGCTGAACGTCCCCAAGGGCCGCATCGTCGCCCTGCTCGGTGCCAACGGCGCCGGCAAGTCGACGACCTTGAAGGCCATCTCCAACCTCTTGCACGCCGAACGCGGCGACGTGACCAAGGGCTCGGTCGAGTACAAGGGGGAGCGCGTCGACCAGCTCTCGCCCAACGAACTGGTCCGCCGCGGCGTCATCCAGGTGATGGAAGGTCGCCACTGCTTCGGCCACCTGACGATCGAGGAGAACCTGCTCACCGGCGCCTACACGCGCTCGATCTCGCGCGCCGAGCTGAAGGAGGACCTGGAGAGGGTCTATCATTACTTCCCGCGCCTGAAGACGCGGCGCAGCTCGCAGGCCGGCTACACCTCCGGTGGCGAGCAGCAGATGTGCGCGATCGGCCGCGCGCTGATGGCCAGGCCGGAGACTATCCTGCTCGACGAGCCGTCGATGGGGCTGGCGCCGCAGATCGTCGAGGAGGTGTTCGAGATCGTCAGGGATCTCAACAGCCGCGAGCAGATCAGCTTCCTGCTCGCCGAGCAGAACACGATGGTCGCGCTGCGCTACGCCGACTTCGGCTACATCCTCGAGAACGGCCGCGTCGTCATGGAAGGCGAGGCGGCCGAGCTGGCAGCGAACGAGGACGTCAAGGAGTTCTACCTCGGCCTCTCCGGTGCCGGGCGCAAGAGCTTCCGCGAGGTCAAACACTATCGCCGGCGCAAGCGCTGGCTGTCGTGAAATCAGGATGGTGAGCCCGACGATGAGCCCTTTCGACTCCCGCGAAACCCGCGCGCCGGCCGCGCGCGAAGCCGAGCTGATGGCGCGCCTGCCGCGCCTGGTCGCGCACGCGCGGCGCCATTCGCCGTACTTTGCACGACTCCTCGCCGGCATCGACCCGGCGGCGATCGCCTCGCGCGCGGCGCTGGCCGCGCTGCCGCTGACGCGGAAGTGCGAGCTGATCGAGCGCCAGCATGCCGAACCGCCCTTCGGCGGGCTCAACGCGACCCCGCTGCCGGCGCTGGCACGCGTGTTCGCCTCGCCGGGGCCGATCTACGATCCCGAGGGCCGCGGCGACGACTGGTGGCGCTTCGCGCGCGCCCTGCACGCCGCCGGTTTCGTTGCCGGCGAGCTCGTGCACAACACCTTCTCCTACCACTTCACCCCGGCCGGATCGATGCTCGAAGGCGCTGCGCAGAAGCTCGGGTGCCCCGTCTTCCCCGCCGGGGTCGGGCAGACCGAGCAGCAATTGCGCGCGATCGCCGACCTGAAGCCGGCAGCCTACGTCGGCACGCCTTCGTTCCTGCGCATCCTGCTGGAGAAGGCCGACGAACAGGGCTGCGACGCGAGTTCGCTGAAGAAGGCGCTGGTCTCGGGGGAGGCCTTGCCCGGATCGCTGCGCCAGTGGTTCCGCGCGCGCGGCATCGTTGTCCGCCAGGCCTACGCCACCGCCGACCTCGGCCTGATCGCCTACGAGTCGGAAGCCGAGGAGGGGCTGATCGCCGACGAGGACGTGCTTCTCGAAATCGTCCGCCCCGGCACCGGCGACCCGGTCGCCGCAGGCGAGGTCGGCGAGGTCGTCGTCACCCGCTTCAACGACGACTATCCGTTGATCCGCTTCGCCACCGGCGACCTGTCGGCGGTGCTGCCGGGGACGAGTCCCTGCGGCCGCACCAACCTGCGCATCCGCGGCTGGCTCGGGCGTGCCGACCAGACTGCCAAGGTCAGGGGAATGTTCGTGCATCCGGCGCAGGTCGCCGAGGTGGTACGAAGACACCCCGGGATCCTGCGTGCACGCCTCGTCGTCGACAACGACGAGGGCGCCGATCGCATGTGCCTGCACTGCGAAACCGGCGCTGCCGACGACGCCGCAGCGGTCGCCGCCAGCCTGCGCGAGGTGACCAAGCTGCGTGGCGAGGTGCTCGTCTGTGTGCCCGGGACGCTGGCCAACGACGGCAAGGTGATCGAGGATCGACGCCGCTACGACTGAGGCGCGCCGCTGCCGTAGAATCGGCATCCCTGCGTCCCCGGCGTTCCATCCATGTTTTTCCTGTCACTCACGGCGCGCCCGCTTGCTGCCGCCGGACTGCTGCTCGTTGGCTGCGCCGTACTGATCTCGCCAGCCGCGGCGCAGCCCTTGCCGACGGGGGGCGCGCAGGAGGTCCGGCGCGCGCCGCAGCCCGGTGACTGCCTGCGCTTTCGCGAGGGTGGGAGCGGGCGGCTGTTCAAGTCACCGACCTGGTGGTTGCGCGGCACCGTCGTCGAGGTGCGCAGCGAGCCGCGCCGACTCGAGCTCTGCCCGCGCTTCGACAAGCCACGGCAGGCGTTTTCGGTCGAGGACTGGACGCTGCTGGCCTCCGCGCTGCCCTGCGCCGGCAGCGCCGCTGCACTCGGGCGCGAGGTCGAGGTCACGCGCGTGAGTCTGCGCGTCGACGCTTGGGAAACGCCATGGACGCGCCCACATGGCGAGAGCGGCTGGCTCTTCCGCGGGCAGTTCCTCGACCAGCCGCTGCGTGTCGGTGCGCTGCTCGACCTGGACGCGGGCTGGCTGGAATCCTGTGCCGAGTGAACGCCGCCGAGAGCCGGTCTAGGCGGCGCCGCCTTTGCGTGACTTCGCCGGGCTCGGGTTGGATTCGCCTTCGCCGCGCTGGGCGTTCAGCTTCTCCTGCATCTGCTGCATCATGTTCCACGGCCACATTGCCGCCTGCGCGAAGGCTTCGCCGGCGGCCGCCTCGCCACCCGCCGGACGGGCGTTGCCGGTGGCGCTGGCCGTCGCGCTGCCGACCGGATTTTTCCACATCTCGGTTGCTTCCGGGGTTCCCAGATTGCTCATCGTGCGCACCGCCTTCAGCGTGGTGACCTGCATCTCAAGCCCCTGGATGGTCATCTGCAGCATCGACAGGTTCATCTTCAGCCATCCCTCGACGGCCTTGAGGTCGGTGATCCGCTTTTCCAGTTCTTCGGCATCGAAGGTGGGGGTGACCATTCCGGGCAGCGAGAAGCCCATCGCTGACCAGAAGTTGCGTACGAATTCCATCGTGTCTTTTGACGTGTCTGCTGACATGAGGCCTCCTCGGCGGTTATTCGGCTCATCTTAGCACCCTCCGGCGCTGCACGCAGCGCTGGAGGGTGCTAGAGTACCGAGGCCAAAGTCATTTTCATTCAGACAAACATGCTCAAGATACTCGTCGTCGAAGATCACGCCCTGGTTCGCGAGGGGCTGGCACGCAGGTTGCTGCAACTCGATGCCGCCGTGCAGGTGCTGGAGGCCGCCGACTGGGATCAGGCCGAGACGCATCTCGCGGAAGAACCGGACCTCGATCTGGTCCTGCTCGACCTCGGCCTGCCCGGCGTCGACGGCCTCACCTGTCTCGGCATCATCCGTAACCGCCATCCGGCCGTTCCCGTGGTCATCGTTTCGGCCTACGACGATGCCCTCACGGTCAGCCGCGTGCTCAAGGCCGGCGCTTCCGGCTTCGTTCCCAAGGCGTACTCGGGCGAACGTCTGCTCGCTGCCTTGCGCGAGGTGCTGGACGGCGGCATCTTTGCGCCGGACAAGCTGATGTCGGTGAAGTTTGCTCCCGACCTGCCCGAAGCGCCCGCCCCGAGGCAGGAGGCGGCTAGCGTGGACCCGTCCGACTTCGGTCTCACCAGGCGCCAGGTCGATGTGCTCGCCTTGATGGTGCGTGGCACCTCGAATCGCGACATCGGCGTTCGTCTCGGGCTCACCGAAGGTACGGTGAAGGTCCATACTACGGCGATCTTCAAGGCCCTCGGTGTTTCCAGCCGCTCGCAGGCGGTGGTCGCGGTCAATCGCTTCGGGATCCGCCTGCCGGGCTGACGGCTTCTCCGCGTGCACCGCCGGCAGCCAGCCTCGCCTCCCCGGCGCGTGGCTGGCGGCCGTCAGTGTCTCGCTGCCGCCACCCGTGCCAGCAGCGCCCGCAGTTTTGCCGGACGCAACGGCACGGCGAGACGGAAGGCGCCTGCGGGCAGCTTGCCGTCGCCGCCGAGGACGATCCGCGCTGCCGTTGCCGGGGCGCCCTGCAGCGGCGTGCTCTGCGTCACGAACACGGTCGGCGCGGCGGCGAGGCCCACCGTATCGCCGGCGATCGCCAGCGCCTCGGCCGGGCCTACCCAGTCGCAGCGGTAGCCCCAGCCGGTGGCCAGGCTCGCCGCAGCGAGCAGTTCCGGTGTCGGCGGCAGGATCAGCAGTAGCCGCAGTCCGAGGGTGGGGGAAGCGTCCGGCGCCGCCGGCGCTGCGTCGGCGCAGGGCGGCGCCAGCGGCAGGGTGACGGCGAAGACCGAGCCGTCGCCCACTTGCGAGCGCAGTTCGAGCGTCGCCCCGAGCAGGCGCGCCATGCGCCGGGCGATGGCCAGGCCGAGTCCGAGCCCTTCGCCGTCGACGCGGGCGCGGTTGCCGACCTGGAAGAACTCCTCGAAAACCGCCTCCTGGTGCTCGGGGGCGATGCCGATGCCGCTGTCGCGGATCTCGATGCGCCAGTGCGTCCCGCGCCGGCGGGCGGCAACGAGGACGCTGCCTTCGCGCGTGTAGCGGATCGCGTTGCCGACGAGGTTGGCGAGCAGTTGTTCGAGCAGCGCCGGGTCGCTGCGCACGCACGCCGAGGTCGGCCGACAACGCAAGCGCAGGCCTGCCTCGGCGGCATTGCGCGCGAAACTGTCGTGCAGGCGCGCAAAGACCGCGGCCAGAGGGAAGTCGCTCGTTTCGACCCTGACGCCGCCGATGTCGAGGCGCGAAATGTCGAGCAAGGTGTCGAGCAGACCGCTCAGCGTCTCGATCGATTCGCCGATACGCCGGGAGAGCGTGCGCAGCTCGTCGATCTCGGCGCTCGCCACGGCGCGCTGCAGGTCCGACGAAAACAGCGACAAGGCGTGCAGCGGCTGGCGCAGGTCGTGGCTGGCAGCGAGCAGGAAGCGGGACTTGGCGAGGTTGGCGCGCTCGGCCTCTTCCTTGCGTTCCTGCAACTCGCTGGTCGCGGCGTGAACCCGCTCTTCGAGCAGGGTTCGGCTCGACAGCAGTGCCGTGGCCATCGCGTTCAATCCCTCCTCGAGTCGCTGCAAGTCGCTGCCGCTGTCGGCGGGAACCCGCACGTCGAGTTCGCCCTGCCGGATGCGCTCGAGTGCGTCGCGCAGACGCAGGATGGGGCGCGTCACCGACTGGCTGAGGACGATCGCCAGTCCACCGCCGATGGCGAGGATGAAGAATGACGAGACGAGTGCGAAGTGAAGCGCCTCGCGCTTGCGTTGCTCGGCCTCCGCGCGGGTGATGTCGAGGCGGATCCAGCCGGTCGTCCCCTGGCGCAGGCTGGCGGGCAGCGAAGCGCCGCTGCCGACGAACAAGTCGTCGTCGGGATCGTAGCGGGGCGAGAAGATCGGCGCTGCGAAAACGACGCGCTGTGCGTCCTCGTAGAGCAGCGCTGGATGCTCGACCAGAGGTATCGGCTGCAGCCGCGTCGGTGCCGGGCCGCCCCAGGCCAGCACCTCGCCCTCGCCGTCGAAAAAGGCAGCGGCGACGATGTTGGGCTCGGCCAGCGCGCTCTGTGCGATCTTGCGCAGGGCGTCGCGGTCATGCGCGTAGGTGCTGAACTCGCCGACTGCCGCGAGCTGGCGCGACAGGCCGATGCCGTAGTCGCGCAGATCCTGCTCGTAGTCGGCGCTGGTACGGTAAGCGATGTAGCCGGCGAGCGCGACCGCGACGGTGATCGCCGGCAGCAGCGCCACGAGCAGGACGCGATTGCGGATTCCCCAGTGCTTCACGCCGTCGCCCCCGGGCCGATGTTCGTGCCCGGCCGCAGCTCGGCGCACGCCAGGAACTGCCGGCGGCGGCGCTCCACGGGCTGCGTCAGGGGCTTGCCGGGCATCATCGCCGGTCCAGCAGCAGCCGATAGCCGAGCAACAGCGCGCAGATCAACCCGACGATCCAGGCGGGGGAGATCGGCAGCTGTGCACCCGCCCAGGCGAGCGGGACGAAGCCGGCGTGGAACAGCCGCCAGCGCCACGGCGCCCGCGTCAGGGTCGCCAGCAGCAGCGCGCCGCCGCCGATGGCGAAGGCGGTCCCGGGCCACGGCAGGTCTTCGCCGCGCGTGCCGAACCAGGGCCATGCCAGCGACAGGACGAGGAGGGCGGCCGCCGCCTGCAGTGCAAGTTGACGGGCGAGGGCAGGGCTTGGGTGTATTTCGGAGGGCATCTTGGACGGCTGCTTTCAGGACGGCGTCAATTGTAGCGCGGCGCCACGGTCGCGCACGGAATGCGGATTGCCTGCGCGCGTTGGACCCGGCCCGGGACTGCCGACAATTTTTTTGCGTACCCGGCGATATTTTTTCAAATAGGGGCTAGCGCGCGGAACTCTTTCTGCTATACTGCGCGCCTTCCAGACGACGAATTGACACCGAAACGCAAGTGGGTGACAATCTCGGATTCAGGAATGGAGGGATTCCCGAGCGGTCAAAGGGATCAGACTGTAAATCTGACGGCTCTGCCTTCGAAGGTTCGAATCCTTCTCCCTCCACCAAGCATTTCCGCTGCGTTCAGCGGCGGTCGATCGTGTTGCGGGTTGCGGTTTTGCGGGTGTAGCTCAATGGTAGAGCTGAAGCCTTCCAAGCTTAAGACGAGGGTTCGATTCCCTTCACCCGCTCCACGCTGCGGCTGAAAATCGCGTCAGGCGTCAATCGCGAGATTGCCCATGTAGCTCAGTGGTAGAGCACTCCCTTGGTAAGGGAGAGGCCGGCAGTTCAATCCTGCCCATGGGCACCACGACTTGTGGCGCTGAAGATTTTTTACTTCTAACGTTTTGAGGTGTCGAAATGGCTAAGGGAAAATTCGAACGCAAGAAGCCGCACGTGAACGTCGGTACGATCGGTCACGTTGACCACGGCAAGACGACGCTGACGGCGGCGATCACCACCATCCTGTCGAAGAAGTTTGGCGGCGAAGCCAAGGCCTACGACCAGATCGACGCGGCGCCGGAAGAAAAGGCGC